>CAYYVQ010000057.1:0-19590 GCA_964475205.1 uncultured Victivallales bacterium
AGGTTCACTTCCATGGAGGCATCAACAATGAGATACGGTCGCATAAGATTTTTTGCGCATTCGATTGTATAGGCAGTTCCGCCGGAAGACCGTCCTTCTGTCAGAACCAGTGTGATGTCCGAATCGCGAACGTTCCACATAGTGCGCTGGGTGTAATTTGTTGAAGGGGTTTGTTCCAATGAATATTCGTCCGGGATGACTCCGTCCTCGGAGATCCTGCCTTTCGGGCACCATCCACCATGAGGAATACCTTTTGAGATAGCAGCGTCCAGAGCAGCACGGTCCACTCCTGTCTGGCCACCGGAAACAACCCGCATTTTTCAGTTCCCGCCCCAGAATTTATCCGGTTCTTCTATGGCAGCCCGGATACGATTGTCGAAAACAGCGTGCCACGCGTATTTCTCTGTCAGTTTCCTTTTGAAGGCAATGTGCGGACAGATTTCAAGGCCGGATAGAATATCACCTGCAACATCTGAAGGTTCTGCTCCGTCTTTTATGTATACTGCGTTATCTCCGGCAATCTCGCGCAGAGCCGGAATATCGCTGAGAACAAGAAACAGCCCGGCTAGTCCGCCTTCCAGCGCCGGGATCCCGAAACCTTCCCTTTTGCTTGGGAAAATGAGCATGTCGGATATGGAAAACAGGCCGCGAAGATCTTTGTTGCTGATCCGGTCCTTGATCCGCTCGCAAAGAAAAACCACTTCTTCCTCAACGCCAAGATTCTTTCTGAGACTGGTAAGTTTGTCAAAGTATTCTATTGCGTCGGCATTATGCGGGTCGGGAGCGCCTGTAATCAGCCACCTGATGGATCTGCCTGCCTTCTTCAGCTCCGCAACGATTTCAATGCCGGCCTCCAGGCTCTTGCGCCGCACGATTCTTGTCGGGGTTAGAGCGACAAGATCTTTGCGGTAAAGCTCTTCTTCAAGGAAAAGCCCTTTAATTACAGGCGTAAGATTGTAGAACCGCGGGAGGTCCACACCATCGGTTATAACAGGCAACCGTGAAGGAGGTAGTTTGAAAAGCCTGGATAGTTCGCTCTGCCGCTGTTCGGATATAACACAATACCTGCAGCCCTCCAGTTCCCTGGAAAGAAGGCTCCACGGATAATCCTGCCTTTGGTGCTTCGCGTAATTCGGATCCCGGAAGGTGGAATCGTGGCCCCAGCTTATGAAATGAATTCTGTCGCCGCATTCTTTCATTATGTTGGCCAGAGCAGCGGCAAGGATCAGGTTGAAATGCATGGTAAGCACATTATGCATCATACAAACATCAACATCACTGAGCGCCTCCATGAGTCGCTCCTGCGTCTGCTTAACCGCGACATCAAAGGCGGGCGGCAGCCGGCCGTCTGAAAGCATAAGCAGCTCATCGCCGAAAGGCCCGCCGCTCGAGCCGATTTCCGGAATTTTGACGGTTTCTGCTCCGGGACAGATATCACCGCCTTTGCCCACTATCACTTTGACATCGTAACCTTCATCCACGAACAAGCGGGCGTGTGCTTCGATAATGAATTCCACCCCGCCGATTATTGGCGGACAGGAATAATGTACTATTGCCAGTTTTTTCTTGTTCACTTAATCGTGCCCTTCCTGTTGATCGTAAATATCCTTCTTCATATTGGCTTTGCCATGTTATCCCTGGAATCACCGCACGTTTGCAATGTCGGGTGTCCGGTGGCGTGTTTTAATCAGTCCGGATCAGCTCTGCAGTTTGCTTATCAGATAACCGCGGTTATTATAGAAAACTTTGGCCTGGCTGATAATTTCCTGCTCGGCCTCCTCAGTGCTCCATTCCCATGTTTTGTTCATGAAAGACAGCGCCCGACCGAAATAGAGCCCTTTGAGCGATTCCACAAGCTGTTTTCTGTCTTCGGAAACATTGTATGCCCCGATCATGTCGTAGACAACCCGCACCCACTGCTCGGGCATAATGTCAATGTTTCCATTCTCGAACATCTGTTCGAGTTCTTTATAAAGATCAGGAGATAGATTTTTTTCTAATATTTTCTTATGTTCCGCGAACCCCTTGACCGCTTTCTTTTCTATGGCAAGCCTGTCAATATTCAGATCCTGGGGTTTCGCCAGTTCCTTGAGCCCGTACATTTTAGGTTCTTCTATTTCGCTGAGATCCTTCCAATGCTCAAGGCCTCGGATGACCATGAGGAAAGCAGTGCTGACGACCTGGATAAACATCGGGCCGAGCTTTGGAGCGCTGGGCTTGTGAATCTTTGCGCCAAGCCCGGCATTGCAGGTTTTGAATCCTCCCAGGATGGCGTTCATGGTCATGAAGATATCAATTCCGTACTCTTCGGTGGTCCGGTGCCACGGTTGCTGAATTAGGTGTCTAATCAGGTTCGCAGAAAGCGCGAAATCGCCTCCAATCGGTTGCCGGATATTTCTACAGAAAAGACCGTAGACCAGGGGGAAGCATATATTGTTGGTTATGGTCCCGTCGTATTTATGCCTTGAGTAGATCGGGTTGACAAAGTCGTATCCGTCAATGATAGGGTCGGCAAAATGCTTGACCCATTCGGGTGTGATACTTAACAGGTCCGCATCCAGGCAGACAAGGACCTCGCCTTTGAGCTCCAGGAATTTGCGGAACATGTTCTCAAAATTATATCCTTTGCCGGGCATATCAGGAGGGGTGGTTATATAAATCCTGGGCACATCAGTATCCGCTTCCATAAAAGCGGCCTCGGTGTTATCCGGAGAATGATTATCGCAGTTTATGATTGCCGTTTTCCTGTCAGGATAGAATTTTTTCAGACCCCGGCCCGCCTGCTGTGTTGGATATGCAATGCTGTCGGCTTCGTTGTAAGATGCAAGTCCGACAACTATATCCGCCCATTCAATTCCCTGTGGATTCTCTTCTCTTTCAAACATTGTCTATCCTCTCGCTGATCATTTTTTTGTCTTAAGCCTGGTTCTTCCTTTGAAATTCAGAGCCAGAACCCGGCCTACCTGCTCGGCCGTATCTGCCAGCATAGCCGGTCCATTCGTGGGTATTTCATCCTCGCTCATGCACTTGTTCGTTGAAGAAAAATAAGTCTGTATGCCGACAGAACGGACCTTGTTTACATTTTTTCCGAGCGAACCGCATATGGCAATAACCGGTATTTTCAGTTCGCCGGCAACTTTAGCCACCCCTGCGGGTGTTTTCCCGTATACTGTCTGATCGTCCATCATGCCTTCGCCGGTGATAACCAGATCGCACCCTTTCAATCTGCGCCTGAGTTTTACACTGTCTATAACAATATCGATTCCCGGTCTGAGTTCCGCCCCAAGGAAAGCCATAAGGCCGGCGCCCAGCCCGCCTGCCGCGCCGGAACCGGGGACCTTAAGAATATTCAAGCCGATGTCGCGGGATATGACCTCGGCAAGATGCTTAAGGGCTGCGTCAAGTTGCTTTACCATTGACGGAGTAGCGCCTTTCTGGGGGCTGTAAACCTGTGCGGCTCCGTGGCGGCCGGTCAGAGGATTGTCCACATCGCAAGCCACTTCGATTGAAACGTTGTTTATCCGTTTATCCAGTCCTGACATGTCGATATGAGCCAGGTTTTTCAGTGCCTCTCCGCCTTGGGCAACAGGCTTCCCCGATGCGTCCATGAATTTTACTCCCAGCGCCATGGCCATCCCTGTCCCGCCGTCATTTGTGGCGCTTCCGCCTATTCCGACAAGAATTTTCCTCGGCTTGTGTTTAAGTGCGTCTTTTATGAGTTCTCCGGTTCCGAAAGTCGAAGTAACGGCCGGGTTTCTTTCGCCGGGTTTGAGCAAGGCCAGCCCAGAGGCCGCTGCCATTTCGATAACAGCAGTTGCGCCGTCCCCTGAAAGACCATAGAAGGCCTTGATTTGCCTGCCAAGCGGATCCTGTACTTTCCGGGAACAGAACCTGCCGCCGGTTGACTCCACTATTGCCCGCACAGTGCCTTCTCCCCCGTCAGCCATAGGGATTTTGCGAACGGAAATATTTGAAAGCCCCCGCCGCAAGCCTTTTTCAATCTGCCCGGCCGCTTCAAGGGCAGTTAGTGTGCCTTTGAAGGAATCCGGGGCTATACCTATTTTTATAGTTTTCATGCTGTGAATCTATACTGGATCATGAGTCAAGACAATCAGAAAATGGTACGCATTATGCGTACAAACAAATATGCCTGCAGCAGGTCATACGTCTTTAAATGATCAATCTTTATGCTGGCAAGGTTGCGTCAAATGTCGCAATACTCTTGTTTACCGGATCGATTAATTAGATGATCCGCATATGCCGGGGCTATGGCTGGCTGACCCGATGACAGATGCATTTGGTTGCTGCCTAAGGACGTCTTGGCGAGGTAGTTTCAAAAGTATAATGAAGAGTAATGAAAGCTGTGTGTGGGCAGGTGAGTAGCAGAGTGTGTGGTGCGTGGGTATGTGAGTGTGTGAGTTTTTGTGTGAACAAGTATTTTATAACCCAACAAATAAAGTAGAAAACTTGAAAGAACGCTTAGCGAAGACAGGAGCAAAACAATGGACAGAGAAATTGAAACTGCCTTTGACAAAAATCTTGAAAGATATCTTTCCGAATGGAAAGAATTTCTCAAATTCCCGAGCATCAGCATGGAGCCGGAGCATGCGGACAATTGCGAACGCTGCGCAAGTTGGCTGAATTCGCACCTGGAGTCGATTGGCTTTTCCTCGCGAATTGTCGAGACCTCGTCCCATCCCCTGGTTTTTGCTGAGTATGCCGGGGATTCTTCGGCTCCTACGGTCCTTTATTACGGGCACTACGACGTGCAGCCGGTGGATCCGCTGGATGCATGGGTGACTCCTCCTTTCGACCCCAATATCCGAAACAACAGGATGTATGCGCGCGGGGCCCAGGACAATAAGGGACAGATTTTTTATTCGCTCAAGGCTTTGGAGGAGCTGATCAGGCTCGGTCAGTGCAGGCCAACGATAAAAGTCCTGATTGAGGGAGACGAAGAGTTCGGCAGTAAGGGCATTATGGATGTATTGCCTCGGCTCAAAGAAGAACTGAAGGCCGACGTGCTTCTCGTGGCCGATACCGGAACAGCAAGTTCCGGCGCGCCGACAATAATAATGGGGCTGCGTGGAATAATCCATATGTCATTGAAGCTTAACGGCCCGGATCATGATCTGCACTCCGGCTCTCACGGCGGCGCTGCTTTGAATCCGGCAACGGAAATATGCAGGTTGCTTGCGAAGCTGCATGATGATAACGGACGAATTGCGATCGACGGCTTCTACGACGATGTCAATGAACCTTCTGAAAAAGAAAAGGAGCTTGCAAACGCCGATTTCGATGAAGAGCGATATTTTTCCCAGACGGGCATACGGCCACTGGCGGGCGAAAAAAGTTATACTCCGGCCGAACGCATTTATTTCAGGCCCAGCATTGATGTAAACGGTATTTCCGGCGGTTACAACGGCCCCGGCATAAAGACGGTGATCCCGGATCACGCAAATGCAAGGATCAGCGCAAGGCTGGTTCCAGGGCAGGATACGGAAAAATGCTATCGGATGATAGCCGACCATCTCAGGTGGAATACTCCTGGCGGCATGACACTTGAGATTCCCGAACATCTCGAGGCAGGGGGCGCCTTGAGGGTGGATCCGGATTCCAGGTTTATTGAGTGCGCCAGGTCTGTACTCTCGGAATTGAGTGATAAAGATGTTGTCCTGCAATGGGATGGGGCATCTATCCCTATAGTGGCGAGGCTGGCGGAAGTGTCGGGAGCAGAGCCTCTTCTTGTGGGATTCGGGTCAACCGAAGACAACGTGCATGCTCCTAACGAGTCTTTTTCTCTTGAGAGATTCAAACGGGGTTTCATGTACATTTCTTCAATGCTATGTTCCCTGGGCGGTAGGAATAGCGTTAGATCTGCGGGTTAGCGGGGTATGCGCTGGTTCCGCTGCTATCGGTTGCTACGATGGCGGGGAAGTCTACGACCTGGATCCGATGAACGGCTTCCGGTCCTAAATCCTGGTAGCAGACTGCTTCGATTGCTTTTATGGATCGGGCGATGAGCGCTCCTGCGCCGCCGATGGCCGCAAAATAGACGCAATTATTCTGTTTAATACATTCCACTACGCGCGCGCTGCGTTTGCCTTTCCCGATCATACCCTTGAGCCCGCAGCGCTGAATGAGCGCAGGTGTATAGGCGTCCATGCGCCCGCTGGTGGTGGGGCCTGCGCTTCCGGTGGGATGTCCGGGTTTAGCCGGGGTAGGGCCGGTATAATAAATTATCCTGCCACGCAGATCAACAGGCAGGTCTTCTCCTTTTTCGAGAGCGTCAACAAAACGTTTGTGCGCGGCATCGCGTGCTGTGTACAAGACTCCTGTTATCAGAACCTGGTCCCCTGCATTAAGCGATTCTACCGTGGTGTCATCAAGTTCTGCCTGGATTCTTTTCATGTCGCCTGTAAAGTTGCCGATATATGTCTTGCCGCATGACAGTTAATGTTAACAGCCACCGGCAAAGAGGCCATATGACACGGCGCATATTCAATATGAACCGCCAGCGCGGTAATGCTGCCGCCCAGGCCCTGAGGGCCGACCCCGCTGTCGTTTATCTGTTTTAATAAGTCCTGTTCCATTGCGGCATACCGGGAATCAGGATTATGCTTGCCGGTCTCGCGGGCAAGAGCTTTCTTCGCCAGTATTCCGCAATATTCAAGATTACCGCCAATACCTATTCCCACTATCAGCGGAGGACAGGGATTTCCACCGGCTTCAACTACGGTGGAAACAACAAAGTCTTTGATCCCGTCGGCTCCGTCAGAAGGTTTCAGCATTCTTACCGCACTCATATTCTCGCTTCCCGCGCCTTTGAGCAGAAGCGTTATACGCACGTGGTCTCCGGGAACTATCTCGGTATGGATTATGGCGGGAGTGTTGTTCCGGGTGTTTGCGCGCTCAAAAACAGGATCATCAACAATGGATTTACGAAGAAACCCTTTATCATAACCCTTCGCAGTACCTTTGTTGACAGCTTCCTCAAACGTTCCCCGGTCTATAAGAACATGGCTTCCAACTTCCATAAGATAAACAGCGCTTCCAGTATCCTGACAAATCGGAACCTCATCTTCCCTGGCTATATCAGCGTTTTGAAGGCATTGCTGAAGTATCGATCTGCCAAGCGCCGATTCCTCGTTTTCAACCGCTGCCTGCATTGCGCTGCACACGTCCCCGGGCAGATTGCACGCAGCTTCCTCGCAAAGCCGCGCGGTTGTCTCAACAATTGAATCAAACGATATTGTTTTCATAAGAAAAGTCGCTGAATATGCTATTCATCTTCATCTTCCCCTGTAACGGGAGAAAGAGCGTTGGGGTCGGCTACCGGTTCCTTGCCCACCAGCCCTACGAGCAGATGTTCATTCGAAACCGGATCATAACGAAGTTGCCTGAGTAGCCTGAAATTTTCAATGTCTCTGGTGTTTTTTACGTGAATTCTGCGACCGGTACATGGAAGCTTGGTATCCCCTATCATGATATGCTTTGTTTCAGCAGGCTTCACCGGATGTTCCTCTTCTATAAAAGTGCGAACCTTCTCTTCAAGTTGCGCAATGTCGACATCCAGCTTTTTCGGAAAGCCTATAACAAAGCCGTGCCTGACTTCGGAGTGTATGTCCGGCGGATCATAGCCGTAATCGCTGATCAAGATCATGGTGGTTATGTCTTCTGCAGTATGAGCCATAATCCTGTAACGCCCGCCTTCTTCCGCCTCCTGCTTCAGCGTAAGGGGAGATGGCCCGAAAACCGTAGGGCGATGAAGCCGGACTTCCTCGCCGACTGAAATCAGGACCTGGGCATTATGCCCGAGCTGTTCATAAACAAGATCAAAATGTTCAACGACCACTCTTTTTTCATTGCGGACAGCCGCCTTTATGGCTGCGACTATCTCATAAGTTTGCCGAAAGGCTCTTTCGTATCTGGCGTCTATATGGAAAGTGTGCGCGGTAAAAAAGCCATCATCAGCAGATTCGTATATCGGGGCGGAGCTGATGTTTATTCCTTCGTCGTCATTGGTGAGCTCCAGTCCGGGAAACAAGCCTCTGATAAGCGTGGATTTGCCGGAACCCTCGCCTCCGATAACCCCTATTAACAGATCAGATGGATACAGGTAGCGTTCAGCCATAACTTTGCCCAGCTCATAAAGCCGACCCTTGCCGCGCGGCGCAAAGTAATTGGCAGACAGAAGATGATCCCTGGCAGCGTAGATTCTAGTCACAGGTCTACCTCCATGTCCAGGAGAGGCGCATGCTGCTGGGCGCCGTAAACGTCAGTGTCGCCCTCCGTCCCGGCGGGCACTGTTCTACTCATGCTTACTTTAACAGCTTTACCGGGGTCAAAGTATATAATGGATTTAATCCGTTCCTGATGCACACGGTAAGCAGTTGCTATCGCTTCCACGGCAATAGCGCGTTTTGACTTTGCCAGCTCATAATCCTTCCTGTCATTGAAAAGTATGTCCAGCGTCAACTCGAAAGGACTCGCATTCTTCGATCTTATGACTTTTGCAATGGACCTTAAGGTTCTCATATCTTCATTGTCTCCAGCCGGAAAAGACTCTGATCGGTGATTGCCATGATATGGTAAATGGAAAACTCATAGGCGGCGCCTATGGAAATATCAGACGGCGAAAAAGGAAAAGCAAGGTTGCCGGCAGTTGATATCCGCCCGGGATACCCATAGTGCAGAAGCTTGGAACGCGCAATGCCGCAAAGCGTATCGGCCGTGTCCTGGTCACTGCCCAAAGCCTCAATAACTATTCCAAGTTCATGCGAAGATGTCTTTCTTACCGGCTCCAGGTTTCCCATAACACCGTCTTTGCCGTAAACATGAAAATGAACGACTCCTTCCATGGACTCGGCTTCCGCAACAGACATGGTATGTTTCTTCACAACATCAAGCACATCCTCTATCGAGTCTATCATTACAGGATCCCTTGCCCCGGCCATACAGGCTGTGCGATAACCTGTTATGGCGGAGCCTTCCACCTTGATCGTGTAGCTCCCGGCTTCATGAAAACGACTGCCTGTAACACGAACCGTTCCAGACCCGGCATCAGAAAACTCAGCCCGATCCAACAGTAATGAGCCGCCGGGGCCGGGCAGATTATAAGGGTCGGATTTCTCATAAAGCGAATGGGCGGCAACAGATTCAGGTGTAAATTTCCTGTCCCGACTCAACGGCACAAGAGTAAATCCCTCTATGTCGAGTATGCCAAGCGCTGGATCTGTGCCGGAGCCAGGATCTGCAGCAATTGCGGCACATTCAAGAATCTTCCCCATGTGAAGCGCAGGACCAGCCGGATACCCTTTAGAAACCGCAAGCGCAGCAAAGGGCGCCGGATCATAAGCGCGTCCCGCAAGGATAACGTCACAGTTTTCCGCGTGCGCCTTCATTATAGGCTCCATTCCCATTTGAGCCACTATGTTAGTCGATCTATCAACAGCTTCCATGGTAAGCGGCGGCGCGCCGCCGACAGGAATCATGTTCCCATGAGCAAGCGCTTGAGAAATTACTCCTGCTTCTATATCAGCATAGATAATACCCAGTTTGAAAGAGATTCCGCTTTCCCTGGCTATCTCTTGTACTATATGCCTGCACCATTCCAGGTGACTCTTTGCTCCACTGCCCCCCGCCGTCCCGACAACAACCGGAATCCGCAACGGAACCGCGCTGGTGATAATTCGCCTGAGATCCCGTTTCACAGATGCCCGATCTGTAAACGATTTGCCCGAACCCAGATAGTAAGGACCGGGATCTACTGAGCCGCCGTCAACGGCAACAATATCAGGTTTCATATCCATTCCAGCCCTGAAAGCATCGTCAGGAAAGCCATAGCCAAGTATTGCCGTTGGCGCCAGAACTTTGAATTTACTGTTTTCTTTCATTTCACTTCTTGCGACTCAAAAGGGCCAGGGTCCGTTCCATCTCGTTTCGGACTATCATGTAACCTTCATCAAATCCCATTCCAGGTTTCGCGAGCATTCTGTCTGGCCGCGCCGCCAACGCCGCATGAACACAACAGCGCGCAGACATGTCAGTTTCATTGCAGGTTCCGCCCTGGTAAGATTCCATTTTTTTCTTCCGGCAGTACAACACGGCCTCAACCACGTTATTCATGCCTCCCAGGTCAGGTGTTTTCACTTGTATCATATCGCAACACGCTGCGTCGGTGAAATCCCTGATGTCTTCAAGTGTATTGCACCATTCGTCTGCCACGATCTTGACATCTATACCAGAGCGTTGCAGTGAATCACGAAGCATCGAGAGACTGTCAATCTGAGCCGCTTTTTCCTCCATATCCACCGGTCCTTCAATATAAAGGGGAAATTCTCCGGCCACATCATTCAAACCTGCAAGGTATTCGCTCATTCTGGCAACGTCGTTATCAAATATGGTCCCAAGGTTTCCATACACATCTATGTGTATGTCAGGAGAATAATCCTCATCAAGACGCAGCTTTCTGATTCGCGCGGCCAGCCATTCAACATACTCAACAAGCTTGTTACCGTCCCTTCCAAGCTTGTCTTCCACGTTGTTAATCAAAGCGTGTGGAAGAACATCTACATGCTTGAGAATCATCCGATCAGCGCTGTCATAACGATGATCGCCAGTCTGTCCGAATACCGGCACAGGTTCACATATGACCGGCAGATCGTATTCCTCGCATATAACCTCGACCCGCAGCCTGCCTGAGGCTTTGGCGACAGCATCCAGCAGGGCCTGGCTCAGTCCATACCTGAGCGCAGTATGAAGCTTCTTCCCATCCTTCCTTACGCCCGCGAGCATCGCATCTGCTTCCCTGAAACACCCGACATCATAGCCTGTCAACAAAGGCCGGATCTCTTCATTCAGAAAAGGCAAATAATGTTCTGCCAGAAAAAGGGGATCACGACCGCCCGCGCCGGAGTATTGCACAGCCGCCGCGTCGCCCAGGGCAATGGCTCCGTTATCAAGAATGATCATGATGGAAATACATTCGCCGGCCTGGCGGATGGTCTTGAAACCAGGAGTTACAGGTTCGCCTTCATATGTAAACCCGTCGGAAGAAGCGCCTTTCTTGATTGCGCGCTGATCGTCAAAGAAAAAACCTGCGCTTCCCGCACAAAACAGAACATCAGCTATATTCATTTAGGTCTCCCGACCAGTCGCCCCTTGCTTATGGCATATATATCGTCCGTTACCATGTCAAAGGATGGCTTTCTGTCTTCGTGCGCCGCACGCTTTGATATTTTCTCGGCATGGAGGTCTCGACATTCTTTGTCTACAGGAACATTGCCCCATTCAAGCACGCGAATAGCTCCGTCATCGTCACGAACAGGTATCAAACGGCCCCTGTTGCAGATAGAGGGAGAAAAAGGAACATCTAATACGCCTTCCTTGAAAGCCGCTACAACGCCTGCAGCTATAGAACCGTACCCCATGCTTAAGACCCTGGAAAGAACACTCTCGGTTTCTCTTTCTATCAAATCCTTTTCCTCTTCCAGCTCAAGAGTCAAGGGAACAGCCTGCTCGGTAAGCATGTCAACAATCTGACGAGTTGTTTTCAGTCCCTGGAGGTTATCCTCGGCAAGAGGCACGCCCAGGGCTTCGGCAGGCGTCTTGACGATTACCTTGGTTGTTTTGGTTAACGCAGGCACAACAGAACCCCAGCTTATCACTCCTAATGCCTTGGCCCTGTCCTCGGGAAATCCGCCCATCCACTGATGAAAAACATCCGTAAGTTGATAATCCTCAAAGCCTGAAGATCGGAAATACTTGTGGGCAATCTCTCGCAGCGAAAGCATCGCCGCCAGATCCTGCACCAGGCAGCCGCTCTGTCCATACCCCAGCGATATGGATTTGACACCCTGGCTCAAAGCCAGCAAACCTTCCAGAACAGCAACAGCGTGGCTCATGAACGGCGGAACAAGCGTTCCCGTGAGCGGCCCGAAAGGTTCACGGTTTATCCGTATGCCCTGCTCTTCATACAAACCGACAAGACGATCAACATAACTCCAGTTACAGATGGACTCCTCAAGCGGTATCCTCTTTGTATAAGGAATATTATATGAAATGCCCCCGCCTTCAAATGAGGTAAAACCGGACGCAAGAGAGATCTCAGCCAGAAGCCGGGCGTCAGGTGTGCCATGCCTGACTTCAATAGGTTTCCGTACACTTTCGGTCAGAAGCCGACAGCTCTTAATGCCATAATTCACCGCCGGAAAACCGTTTAGCTCGGATTTTCCGGTTTCCTGCGACCTGAGCATCCCGCGTTCTGCGTTTTCATACCGGTTCTGACGGGTGTAGGAGTCTATGGTTGCAGGAAGCAGGTCACATCTATCCTGAAGCTCCTGAAGAAGTTCTATCTGCTTCTCAACAAGAGCCACTCCGGCCCTGGGTTGAAGCAGGACTCTTCGATTCTCAGAGGCATCATCCAGGGCCGCTGCAAACGATTTATCCGCCGGCAATGAGCGATGATACCGGTATGCTTCCTCAAGATCCACATCTGCGCCGGTGGGCCAGGAGGCCAGAACTTTTTCACGAGCTTCATAAAATGCGCCAAGATCTATTCTGCTGTCCGGCATGCTTGTTTCCTTCCAATGTCTTCCAACAGTGTCGCAAAAACGTTTTTCAGATCACAGTCAGCAGGAAAGGCCCGATCAAAACCCATCGCAAGAAACGTTTTTTGAACATCGGAAAAATCTTCGGAGCCAACCCCAAGGTTGCCGCCAACATAAAGAACCACCCTGTCCAGGCCTTTTTCACGGAATTTTTCCGCCAGCCCGTCGCAATCCAGCTTGGCGTGTCCGTACAGAGAGGATACCATAACAGCATCCGCGTTGTGTTCAATGGCAGCTTCCACGAATTCTTCATGGGTGATCATTACGCCCAGGTTTATGACGTCAAAACCGGCTTCGGTAAGCTTTCTTTCGAGGATTATGTTTCCCACTGCGTGGCAGTCTGATCCTATTACCCCCAGTATAATGCGAATTCTTTTTTTTTCCATTGCGCATTGCGAAATGAGGTCAGTCCTGTCATTCATAGTTGGATAAAATTACTGATCTTTATGAGAGAAGGTCAATTTAAAAAGCAACTTTTGCAAAAAAGACATGATTCTGATTGTCGGCTTGCACTGGTTCCCAAAGTTTCTTAATGTGCGGCACGATCCAGACAGGGTTGTTTGATGGAGAGGCTGGCTTCTGTTGCTTTGCGCTCGAGCGACTTGTCTCCGTCCAGGCCTGATATATGGACTGACCGGTTAAAAGGAGTTGTCAATGTTCAGAAAAATTCTGGTAGCCAATCGCGGTGAAATTGCCGTGCGTATTATACGAGCGTGCAAAGAGATGGGCGTAGCATCGGTCGCGGTTTATTCCGAGGCGGATCGGGAAAGCCTGCATGTCAGGCTGGCCGATGAAGCCGTATGCATCGGCCCGGCTCGTGCCCTGGAATCGTATTTGCGTGCGGATAAGGTTTTGCGGGCAGCGCGCAAGACCGGAGCACAGGCGGTTCACCCCGGTTACGGGTTTCTTTCGGAAAATGCTGACTTTGCCACAAGTTGCGCCGACAACGGGATCACATTCATCGGGCCGCTTCCGGCGACTATCAGGAAAATGGGCGATAAAGCAGTTGCCCGCGAAACCATGGAGCATGCGGGTGTGCCCCTGCCTCCCGGCACACATAAACCCGTGAGAGACAGGGCAAGGGCATTATCTCTGGCCGGCGAAATCGGGTATCCGCTGCTCATCAAGCCGGCTGCCGGCGGCGGTGGCAAGGGTATGCGCATTGTTCATTCGCGCAAAGAACTTGTGCCGGCTATTGATTTTTCGCGAAGCGAGGCAGAAGCGGCTTTTGGTTCAGGCGACATTTACGTGGAAAAAGTGATTCCAAACGCGCGCCATATTGAGATCCAGGTGCTGGCAGATAACCACGGCAATGTTGTTCACCTGGGCGAACGCGAATGTTCTGTTCAGCGCCGCTACCAGAAATTAGTTGAAGAATCTCCGTCTCCTGCTTTGAATCAACAACTCCGCGAAGATATGGGACAGGCGGCGATTGCCGCGGCAAAAGCCGTGGGTTATTCCGGAGCGGGAACAGTTGAGTTTCTTCTGGACCGCGATGGAAAGTTCCATTTCATCGAGATGAACACCCGCATCCAGGTAGAACATCCTGTCACTGAATGGGTAACCGGTGTGGACCTGGTCAAAGAGCAAATCCGTGTTGCTTTCGGTGAAACCCTTGGATTTGAGCAGGAGGATATTTGCATAAACGGCCATGCTATTGAATGCCGGATCAATGCAGAGGATCCGGAGCAGGATTTTGCGCCGTCGCCGGAGACCATCTCCGGACTGATCCTCCCAGGTGGTCCCGGAGTAAGGCTGGATACGCATATTTACGACGGTTACACGGTGCCGCACCACTATGATTCGTTGCTAGCCAAATTGATTGTGTATCATAAAACACGCGATGGGGCGGTTTCCCGAATGCAGCGTGCCCTGTCGGAATTCAGCGCCCGGACTATTAAGACAACAACGCCTTTTCTTGAGCGGATTCTGCGCGAAAAGGATTTTCGCACCGGCCGCTATGACACGAATCTGGTTGAAAACATGAAACGCGGAGACGTTCGGAATAAGCTTCATTCGATAATGAGAAGTATTTCTGAAGCTCTTCATCATCCATACTATATTCCAGACTGATCATTTTGCCGGGATTATGGCATGTTTGTTTTTTCTGTTAGTGGCGTTCCAGAGAGGATGGGAAAGCTGCGACTACTACTACTCTTCAGCCAGGCCAGAGCGTTTGCGTTTGGTCAGCAGGATAACATCCTGCAGAGCCTGCTCGTTTTTCGCATCCCACCATCTTTCTTCAAATGCGGGATCCTGGACTATCTGTGCGATGGCAGCAAGCGCCCGTAGGTGAAAATTGCGTTCATCTCGTGACGCCACCAGGACAAAAATTGTGTTTACATTCTCCGCCTCTTCGGAAAACCTGACGCCGCCCTTAATGCGGGCGATCAGTATATCAAAATGGCCCGTGCCCTGGACTACCACATGAGGAACGGCAACATTGGAGGTCAGAAGAGTACTGTTGTCATCTTCACGCCGTTTTAAAACATCAGCCAGATTTGCGGGTTCAAGCTGGAGTCGGGGCGCAAGTTCTCCGGCTGCGCGCTCAAAAAAATCGTCCCGTTCCATGGGCGCTTGCTCATTAATCACCACCGCATTCTGGATCAGCCGGTCAAAACGGTCCCAGGTTATTTCGTCGCGCTCCTTTATAATCTGTTTAAGTTCGGCTTCAAGCGTTCCGGTCACCAGCCTGCGGTCGGTCAGGCGTTCAATCAAGTGGAGCAAAGCGCTTTCCTGTTGGGCCTGGTTCCGGCCGTAGAACCAGAAGACCCCGAATGCAACAAGAATAAGCACGGCAATTATTGCATAGGCCTCAATTCCGAGTTCGAATAATACCAGCCCCAGCCCAAGTAGGCCTGCGATCTGGAGCCATGGATAGAGCGGGGACCGGAAGAGGGGGCGATAGTTGCCCAACCCGCTTTCGCGCAGGACGATAACCGCCAGGCATGAGAGCATGTAGGTAAGAATAAGCACACAGGACGCTGCTTCGACCAGTGTTTTAAGAGGCAGGAGCAGGCTCAGCAGCACGGCTGACCCTGTAAAGATGATAGCAACATGCGGAGTGTGAAACCGGGAGTTTATTTTGGACAGGCTTCCTGGCAGCATATTGTCGCGGCTGAGGGCAAGCAGATAACGCGAAGCTGCCATTATGCCCGCATTTGCTGTCGAAACAAATGCAAGAATCGCCCCGATACTCATTACGATAAAACCGAATCTGCCCATAATTGCCTGTCCGCCGTCGGATAGCGGAGTCAAAGAGTTACTCAGGACTTCTTTTTCCAATACGCCGCTTGTCACGGTGACAGCCAGCGCGTACAGCAGGGTGACGAAGACCAGCGCAAGGGTCAGGCCCAGCGGCATAACGCGGCCCGGGTTGCGCACTTCTTCGGCGACACTTGCCACTTTCAACAGGCCGCCGTAAGAAACGAAAACAAAACCAGCCGCAGAGAATATTGCGCCCGCCCCGTATGGCGCAAAAGGGATCAACAACTCCGACCGGGTTTGGGGCAAGCCTACCAGGATATAAAGAATCACCAGGGCAAAAAGGGTAAATACCATTGTTATCTGGGCTCTTGCCGCTTCCTTTACTCCCAGAATATTCAGAGCCACAAAGACAACAGTCAGAACTGCGCCGCTCAACACGCCGTTGATATTCACTACCAGTGTGATAAAGGTGGCCATGCCGAAAACGGCAAATGCGCTTTTAAGGGTAAGCGCCAGCCAGCTTAACACCCCGGCAATAGATCCGACGCCAGCTCCGAAACCTCGCATTACATAAAAGTAATCGCTGCCTGCCCGCGGCATGGCGGTAACCAGTTCGGCCATGCTGAGAGCCCCGGTTGTAGCGAGCAAACCTGCAAGCACGTAAGACCATATCACTCCAGGCCCGGCCAGCGCAAAGGCCATGCCCGGAAGAATAAAAAGTCCCGAACCGATCATTGCCCCCGAGGCAATAGTGAACACATGCGCCAGCTCCAGGCCTTTGTTCAATTGGTTATGTTTTTTCATAACATGTTAACCTGATCTATTCATAAAAATCTATTACGAGTGTTCATGTCACTTCATCTCAACGACTTTGCCGGCCAGCCGATCTTGACGCATGTCTATGCGCCTTCACCCGTCTATCTGCGCAACGTCATTGATCTAAACCAACCTGCGCACTCTCATGACGAAGTTGATGAATAGATCAGGCTCAAGCAAGTCATTATCTAAAAATATGTGAAGCGCCCCGAAACAGAGTGTGATATGCCGTTTTTTTTTTCAGACATCTCCTTACGTTTCTTTCGAAACAGATTGCGCCGGGTCGACCTTTACGTTATCTCCGAAGTATGATTCCAAAGTCAGGCCGGATCGTAATGCAAGCAAGGACATATGGCAAGCTATCTTTGTGCGCTCTGAACAGTTTCTGTTCGAAAAAGTGTGAGATATGCGGGCTAAAGCAACCTGCACACTCTCATTACGAAGTTGATGAATAGATCAGGTTAAGAGCGCCCAGGATCCATTATTTCATCGTGTCGCTGACGGCTGCGCTCATGGAGGCAGGGAAAGCAACGATGAGAATGCGTTTAAGAGCGAGCACATTGTCAGCGCCCCAGGGGCATTTCCGGATGAGGGTCAGGATGAGTCCGACAACAAGCAATGAAAATATGTAGATTGAGATGACACGCTTGCAATATTCGACAGCCTGACCTCGGAAAGCGAAACGGTAAAAATTAAAGTAGACAAAAAGGGCAATAAAAAGGAGGGATAGCGCGCTTAGTCCTACAACATTGTTCAGTGGGAGGGTAGCGCCAAGATTCCATGTTTCCTCTGTGAACGCCACGGGCACGGCCAGGATTGATGCTCCGACGATAACCTGCATGAGGTCGCGGGGCCGGAATTCAACCATCAGCGGACTGAGCGCATAGTTCAGGACCTTGCCGGCGCTGTCGACAATTGGAACAACTCTATGCAGGTATCCGCCGACTCGTCTTACGCTGATTTTTGGTTTGTCGTTATTCATTTTTTTTTTGAGCGCGCCATACAGGCCACTACGAGACTAATACTAGCCTGATCTATTCATCAAGAGTTACTTGCGAGTAATATTAGCTTCGAAGGCATGGGAATTCAACCACGGATGACACTGATTTCACGGATAGGATTTGTTGAGTTGAGACATTCGCCGTTTTTTGGCAGAGCGGAGCCGTGCCTCCCGTATTTTCAGGGCGCGGGGGACCGCCTCCGAAGGGGTTTATGATGTGTTCACGGCGTCAAGAATGGCGGACACCCTGAAAAGGAGTGCCTGCATCGGATAGCTGGCCGGGAAGTGAAAGCGGATGAATGTTTTCCCCGTCTCGATGCGTGCGCCGATTTTAAGCAGGCGCAGGTGACTGGATACCTGAGCCATACCGGGCTCAGGCTTGGCCTATTGCTGAATTTCAAACATGCTAAACTGCAATGGAAACGTATCGTTAACTGATAAACTAATCCGTGTAATCAGTGTCATCCGTGGTTTAATACGCAAACCGTTGATCAGTCAATGGTTATTGCCTTTGACGGGAATGTTGGTGAATAATCCAGGCTAAAGTATATTCCGGTTGTAAAGGCTGTAATAATATCCGCTGCGGGCAATCAAGCTATCGTGGGAGCCTTTTTCAACGATGCGACCTTGTTTCAAAACGTAGGTGTAGTCGGCATTGCGAACTGTAGTCAGGCGGTGTGCGATAACCAGTGTGGAACGGCCTTTGCACAGAGTTGCCATGGATTCCTGGATGAGTTCTTCAGATTCTGCGTCCAGCGAAGAAGTTGCTTCGTCAAAGATGAGTACGGCCGGATCTTTAAGGAACAGGCGCGCGATTGATATGCGTTGTTTCTGGCCGCCGGAAAGTTTTACTCCCCGCTCTCCCACCAGTGTGTCGAATCCATCGGGAAGGGACATTATCAGGTCGTGGACATGAGCGTTTTGAGCCGCCTGCCGGATTTCGTCTTCAGAAGCATCTGGACGTCCGAACATGATATTTTCACGGATGCTGGAATCGAAAAGGAAAACGTTCTGTTGAACGATTCCCACGTGGCGTCTCAAGTCCCGCTTTCCAAGGTCCATTACATCGACCCCGTCGAGATAAATGTGCCCTTGCTGTGGTTCGTAGAAACGCGGAATCAGAGCCGCGAGCGTGGATTTGCCCGCCCCGGATTCGCCGACCAGGGCAACTGTCTGCCCGGGGCGGATATGAATATCCATGTCTTCCAGTGTCCATGTTTCATCGTTCCCGCTGTAGCGGAAGAAGACGTGATCAAAGCGGATGTCGCCTTTGACAGATTTCAGCGTGACCGGATGCGGGCGGTCCTCGATGTCCGGCTCCTCGTCCATTATTTCCGCAAAACGCTCAAAAGCCGCAAAGCCCTGCTGGTACTGCTCCATAAAGCCGGTCAGCCGCCGGATGGGCTGGAACATATAGCGGCGGTACATGAGAAAGCCTATCAATTCCACCAGTCCGAGAGTTCCTGCATGCACTAGAAGCATGCCGCCGCCTATGATTATTACAGAGTAGAACTCCAGAAGAAACATCATTCCTGAATGGAATCCGGCCATTGTTCCGTACATATTCGACTTGGCGTCTTTGAAATCGTTGTTAACGCAATCAAACATGCTGATTGTGTAGTCTTCCTTTGCGTAGGACTTAACCTCGCGTATGCCCTGGATAGCGTTTTCTACATTGCTGTTGATATCCGCAATACGTTTGCGCACTTCCCTGAATCTGCTTCGCAGCCTGAGTCGGAATATACCGCCCCAGATTACAATCAACGGGAGGGGGATCAAGACGATCACAGCCATTTGCCAGTTCATGACAAACATGAAGATGAGCGATCCTGTCAGTAGAAAAGTCGAGATGAAAAAATCTTCGGGACCGTGGTGGGCCAGTTCGCTGATGGTGAAAAGGTCGTTGGTGCGCCACGTGGGCGCACGTATCTTGCGGGGTGAAAGTCCCCGTCGTGG
>CAYYVQ010000058.1:0-18673 GCA_964475205.1 uncultured Victivallales bacterium
CAAGTGCATTCTCAATATCCAACAGCCAACAAGGAATATCCAACTGAACAAATGAAAGGCATCATGCATAGCCTCAATACGCACAATTACTGTCATGTTGTCTCTCGCTCTTGCCTTGGACATTGGAAATTCCTTGTTGGATATTGGGTGTTTAATTTCGATGCGCGAAGGCCTTAAGTTAGTGCCATTCGGGGCATGGCTCCTACCCCGCATTCCTCACAGAATTCCATTGCAGTATGTCTATACGGCTGCTTTGGCGTGAGAGGTAACTTGCTGTGCCTTTGGATGTGGTTTGGAAGAGTACAGCAGGTTGTGTCAACCTGCTGCCTGGAGGAGCGTGGGAGACCGGGTAGCTGGTTAACCCGCATTTCTCACACTCTTCCGGCATAAACGTTTCATAGCACAGCCATTGCAGGCCAAAACCGGTTTGTCCGATCTCGCGGTGTGTATACACAGCTTCGCCCGGACAAACCGCTTTCGACCCACACTACCAATACTCTGAACCATTTCTGCTCGAAAAAGTGTGATCAATGCGGGTTGAGTTTGTGTTGAACGAAGATCAGCAGGTTACGGGATAACCTGCTGTACAGGGGAGAAGAGGGGCTGCAGGCTACGGAGCTGCCGATGACTCGAACGGGCTTGTGGCGCTTTTACTCTGTCAGTGCCTGGATTAGTGTTCGGCAGAAATCCGGGAGATCCTCTGGTTTTCTTGAGCTGATGAGGTTCTTGTCTCTCACTACGGATTGATCCACCCACTCGGCTCCGGCGTTGGTCATGTCGTCTTTAATAGCGAAGAAAGATGTGGCCTTTTTGCCCCTGACCGCGTCCGCGGATATAGGCACCCAACCGCCGTGGCAGATGAAGGCTATTATGCCGCCGTGTTCATTGACTTGTGATACGAGTTTGACCATTTTCTCGTAGCGTCTTATCCGGTCGGGCGCATAGCCTCCGGGTATTATTACTGCGTGCAGATCTTTGGCCTTAATGTCAGCGGCTTCCGCGTCGGAAATTACCGGGTACCCGTGCTTGGCCTTGTACTCGGTATTTCGTTCAGGCCCCACTACAGTTACATCAGCTCCCTCTTCCCGGAGCCGGAGCAGCGGATACCACAGTTCCAGGTCTTCGTACAAATCATCTACAAGTATGGCGATGTTTTTGTTTTCCAGTTTCATTGTTATTCCTTTCGTTAGCCTGTGAACAGATCAGGTTAGTTGGTATCCATGAGAGCTTTCCAGCGCTGGTTGATACGGGCGATGCTGTCCTGCGGGGCGAAACCGACAAGTTCACGGGCTGAATTTATATTCATGCGATTAAATGGATTATCGGAGAGCGCATGCAGGAGGGCGAATTGAAGATCCCGGTTGTCAATACAGCGGCAGATAAGTTGATTAAGGTCTCTATATGAAATAAACATATTCATCATCCACAGCTTATTCATCCTTTCGCCTTCCTCCCGTGTGGATACTGCGCCTATTCTCAGGGCTATGCACGAGAGGGCTCTTCTGGAGGCAAAGAGCCTTGCCATTGCTTCACCGAAAGCCTTGGATGCCCCGTACAGGTTGGCCGGGTTCGGCGGATCCTCGGGGCGAATCTGGTAACCGCGCGGGTATGCCGACACTGCATTGATGGAGGAAGGGAAAATCAGCCTTCTGCATCCGGCCTGTGCAGCAGCTTCGAAGATATTATGCGCGGCCACGAAATTGCTATCGTGCAGTTCTTCCCAATTTGCTCTCGTGGCGGGATTGGCGGCAAGATGGATCACGGTATCAACGTCGCGGCAGACCTCGTCTGCAAACTGCATGTCCGCCAGGTTGCCCGTCACCGTTTCGCCCAATCCGGAAAGTTTTTCAATTGGCCTTCCTGAGATATCCGTAATTCTCAGGCGATAGAATTCCGCCGCATGTTGGCAGAAACTGTATCCAATCCGTCCGCAAGAGCCTGTTACCAGCACAAGTCTGCCGGTCTCTTTTGGCCCGGGAGTCGGGTTTTTCAACATAACATGAGTCGTTGACATTTATATTGCCTTGCTGCGCCTTGAGTCTTGAGCGCCATAAACTCGTGAAATATACAGGTTAAGGCAAAAGGGTCTGCCTGGCAACAGGAAACGGGGGAAGGTTATTGTTCGAGGTCGAACCCGGCGTCTTCCCAGGCCTTTTTCCCAGCCTTGAAGTCAAGCACGTTCTCGAATCCGAGTTCGAGCAGTTTCTTTGCAGCTACCGTGCTGGCCTGGCAGGCGTAGTTGGCGCAGTATGTTACGATGGGGTTGTTCTTGTTCAGTTTCTCTTCCGCCTGTGCGGAGATGTTGTCTGAGGGAATATTCACCGCGCCTGGAATGCGGCCTTCTTTGAACGCTTCTTCGGGCAGGGCATCCACAAGTTCAAAATCATCGTTGTTGGTTTTCATTTCCAGCAAGTTTTCGAGCGTTATAAATTTGATTCGAGCCATAACAACCTCCTTGTTTCAGTCTTTACCATCATTCACATATATTGTTGCAACAAGGATCTGGATTCGCAATGGGGGATGGCCTGAGAACGGAATGCCAAATGCCTCAGTGTCTTATGAGCGCCGGGCTATGCTGCGTCTGTTGTTTATGACTCTGAATTAACGGCAGTTTGCTTTACCGGATCGTCCGGTTCCGTGCCTGGGGTATCTTCTCTGCGTCATTTTCCTGCCGGCATGATATAAAGGACTTCCAGGGCGGCGTTTATTCCAAGGAGCCGCGAAACTTTGTCTTTGTCAAACGCTCCGACAGCCGTGGTTGAAAGACCGAGCGCTTCAGCTTGAAGGTAGACATTCTGGCTGATATGCCCCGCTTCCATGTGAACGTAGCGCCGTCCTCTGGAACCATAACGGCCGGTGGTTTTTTTGTAGTCCGCAATTAGAACAAGGTTGATGGGAGCTGAGGCAATGAACTTCTGGCCCAAGGCCGCTTGTGAAAGGTCATCGTGAATATCCTTGTTTTCGATCTGCTTGAGGGAATGTTCCGCAGGGAAATACCGGTACACGCCAGCGGATAGGCCCTCTGTCCCGTTATCGCCTACGGCCAGATACAGATACATGGGGTAGGTTGCTCCCGCGGAGGGGGCGCTCCTTTTTTTGCCCTTATCGCCTGTAATCCCCTGGGCGGACCAGAGGAGTTGCGCGATGTGCTGCTGTGTCAAAGCCTCTGTCTTATACTGCCGTCTGCTTCTTCGGTTCGCGATTGCTTCTTCGACACTGACTTTTCCTTCTTTCCGTGGCTCTGGTAATTGTATCATGTTCTCCTCATTGGCCATTGCCGCGTTCCAGGCTGCCAGTCCTGCGCAGATAGACGCCAATGCTTTTAATGCGGCAACATGCATGGAACCATCCTCCTTTCCAGTTTGCTTTTTTTTAAATGCCATCTCTGCCTATCTGGCAGTGTATCCGC
This sequence comes from uncultured Victivallales bacterium, assembly GCA_964475205.1. Taxonomy (GTDB): domain Bacteria; phylum Verrucomicrobiota; class Kiritimatiellia; order UBA8416; family CAYSRM01; genus CAYSRM01. The sequence continues at coordinate 3,410 of CAYYVQ010000058.1, forward strand.
CGTCGATAACCAGTTCGCTGCCTGTCATGAATTTGGATTCGTCCGACGCCAGGTATAATATGCCGTAGGCAATATCGTCGGGCTCTCCTACGTGGCCGACGGGGTGCTTGGAGTCAAGTTGCTTCCTGAAAGCTTCGGGATCCTGTCCGGAGTCTTTCGCAAGTTTTTCCACAAGCGGTGTCCAGATGTAGGCCGGATGGACGGAATTCACCCGTATTCCTTTTTCAGCGTAGAGCAGCGCGTCGGTTTTGGTCATCAGCCGGACTGCCCCTTTGGATGCGTGGTATGGGGGAATGTCAGCAGCCCCGACAAGTCCGTATATGGATGACAGGTTAATGATGCTGCCTCCTCCGCTTTCCAGCATGTGGGGCACGGTGTATTTCGTTCCCAGGAAGACCCCTTTGATGTTTACGTCCATTACTTTCTGCCATTCCTCTAAGGTCAATTCGTGAGTCGGTTTGTTTGCTCCGGCGATCCCGGCGTTGTTCACCAGGATATCTATGCGCCCGAGTTCCTGCCAGACTTCTTCCACAACGTCTTTCATCTCCTGTTCGCTGGAAACATCAAGATGCTTGAAAACTGCTGAAAACCCTTCCGATCTCAAGCTGTTGGCCAGGGCGTTTCCATTCTCGTCATCGATATCCGCTATCACTACGCTTGCCCCCTCTCGAGCCAGCAGGCTGCATGCTGCTTTTCCGATACCCAACGCGCCGCCGGTTACAATTGCCGTCTTATCCTGTACTCTTTTCATTATTTTCTCCTTTTTTATTTCCTTCCTGTTTTTCAGGCGGAATGCGAATCTTTTGTGTTTTATCCTTCCCATGCCATTTTGACCGGGTCTTCGATCGCACTTACCAGCCACTGCATGAACCTGACGCCGTCGGCGCCGTCGATGACCCGGTGGTCAAATGACATCGCGAGGGGCAGCACCGTGCGCGGCCGGAACCGGCCGTCCTGGAACTCCGGTTCGATATGCGTCCGGGCTACGCCCAGGATTGCGACTTCCGGCCAGTTTACGATAGGAGTGAAGATGTCGCCGCCCAGCGCCCCCGCGTTGGTAATGGTCATGCAGCCGCCCTGCATCTCGTCTGCCTTGAGTTTGCCCTTGCGGGCCCTGTCGGTGAGATCCTTTATGGCAACAGCAATATCAATCATGTTTTTACAGTCTGCGTCTCGAATGACCGGGGCCAGGAGACCACGCTCTGTATCCATTGCAATTCCGATATTGTAGTATTGCTTATAAATGATCTCGTTGCGCGTACCGTCTACGCTGGCGTTAAACCGCGGAAATTTTTTCAGGGCGCTGACAACTGCTTTAACAAGTATTACGGTAAGACTCAGGTGGCCGCCGGCATCTTCTGCGTCTTTTTTGAACTGCTGACGCATTTTTTCCACTTCCGTAACATCGGCCTTTCCGAACTGTGTTGCCTGTGGCGCAAGCGACCAGGCGCGGGACATGTTTTCTGCTGTAAGCCTGCGCACCTTGCTCATGGGTTTACGTTCAATCCCGCCCCACTGCGAAAAGTCCGGCAGTTTTGCCGGGGCTGAGCTGCTGCTTTCGTCTTGTCTTCGTGACCGCGCATGGTTTTTGACGTCTTCTGCGGAGATTCGTCCATTCGGGCCGCTGCCGTTTACTGAATTGATATCAACGCCGATCTCGCGCGCTAACCGGCGCACTGAAGGCGCTGCTGCTACCGGTGTTGTCCCGTACTGTTGCGGCCTGGTTTTTTCGCCGGATTCCGGCGCCCCTTTGTTTTCTTCGTCTTTTTTTTCTTTCTTATCTTCAGATTCTTTTTTCGCTGGTTTGGCCGTCTGTTCTTTTCCGGAATCCTGCCCTGAGTCCTGTTCGGATTTGTCCTTTTCTCCGGCATCGGCTTTTGCTTGAGTTTGACTGTTCTTGTTGTTTTCCCCGCCTTCTTCCTTCAGGGTCAGCAACACCTGGCCCACTTTGACCTCGTCGTCTTCCTTGACGTGAACCTTCTCAACTACGCCGGAGCTGTCGCAAGGCACTTCGGCTGCCGCCTTATCCGTTTCCAATTCAACTACCGGCTGTTCCTTCTCTACATGATCGCCTTCCGACACCAGGACCCCGGCCACTGAGGCAGACTCGACGTTCTCGCCCAGTTCAGGCACTTTAAATTCTTTAGACATCTGTTCTTATCCTTTCCACTGCGCAGTTGCGCGGCATTTCTCAGGAGTTCATCGGGTCGGTCTTATCCGGCTCGATACCAAGTTTCTTGATTGATTGTTTGAAAGTCTTGTCTTCGCACTTGCCTTCCAGGGTCAGCGCCTGCAGCGCGGCCAGCGCAATATGTTTAGCGTCTACTTCAAAAAAAGCTCGCAGGTGCGCCCGGCCATCGCTGCGTCCGAAGCCGTCGGCGCCAAGAGCAACAAGGCGGTTCGGCAGCCAGTTGGCGATTGATTCCGGAAGAACTCTGAGGTAATCGGTGGCTGCCACGAAAGGCCCTTTTGTCTTTTTCAGAGCGTCGGCGATATAGGATGATTTCGGTTTTTTGTCCGGGTGCATCCGGTTCCATCGTTCCACTGTGAGGGCGTCGTGATAGAGCGATTTGTAGCTGGTTACGCTCCACACGTCGGCGGCGATATCAAATTCCTCTGCCAGCAGTGATTGTGCATTGACGGCCTCGTTCAGGATTGCCCCGCTTCCGAAGAGATGCACCTGCGCCTCGGCGCCGTCCTGTAGCGGGTTTTTAAGCCGGTAGAGCCCTTTGAGGATACCCTCCTGCGCATTTTCGGGCATGGGAGGCTGCCTGTATTGCTCGTTCATGATTGTGAAATAGACCATCTCATCTTTCTGTTCGTGGAACATGCGGCGGATACCGTCTTTAACAATCACTGCGATTTCGTAGGCATATGCGGGGTCATAGGCCCGTATACCGGGATGCGGATAGGCCAGGATGTGGCTGTTGCCGTCGCAATGTTGCAATCCCTCGCCAGCCAGGGTTGTGCGGCCGGAGGTGCCGCCGACCAGGAAACCCCTGGCCCGGATATCGCCTGCGGCCCATATCAGGTCGCCGATGCGTTGGAAGCCGAACATGGAATAGAACATAAAGAACGGTATCATGTTCATATTGTGGTTAGCGTAGGCGGTTCCGGCTGCTATGAACGAAGAAATAGAACCGGCCTCTGTAATTCCTTCTTCCAGGATCTGGCCGTCTTTGGCCTCGCGATAATAAAGCAGGTTGGCCCGGTCCACGGGTTCATAGACCTGTCCCACGTGCGAATAGATGCCCACCTGGCGGAACAGGGCGTCCATGCCGAAGGTGCGCGCTTCGTCGGGGATGATTGGAACGATCCGCGGACCGAGCTTTTCGTCTTTGAGCATATGAGAGAGCATGCGTCCGAACGCCATGGTGGTCGCCACTTCCTTGTCGGAGCTGCCTTCGCGGAATTCTTTAAATATGGCGTCGTCGGCTTCATCCAGGGGTTCAGTATTATCGTGCCGTGCGGGGAGGTATCCGCCCAGTGACTTGCGTCTTTCGTGCAGGTATTTCATCTCCGGGGTATCGTCGTCCGGCTTGTAGAACGGGATGTCGGCGATTTCCTCGTCCGACAACGGCACTGCGAACCGGGATCGGAACTCACGCAGCTCCTGTTCGTTGAGCTTCTTCTGCTGGTGGGTGATATTGCGGCCTTCGCCTGCTTCGCCCAGGCCGTAGCCCTTGATAGTGCGCGCGAGGATGACTGTTGGCGCCCCCTCGTTTTCCATTGCCGACCGGTAGGCAGCGTAAACCTTTTCCGGGTCGTGGCCTCCCAGCCGAATCCGTCCAAGCTGCTCGTCTGACATATGTTCGACCATTTTTATCAGGCGCGGGTCGCGTCCGAACAGATGTTCCCGGACATATGCTCCGCCTTTAACGGAAAAGTTCTGATATTCGCCGTCTACCAGCTCGCCAAGGGTTTTGACCAGTATGCCGTCCTTGTCCTTTTGCAGCAGGGGCTCCATATCCGAGCCCCAGATCACTTTGATTACGTTCCATCCCGCGCCGCTGAACATGGTTTCCAGTTCCTGGATAATGTTACCGTTGCCGCGGACCGGTCCGTCCAGCCGTTGCAGGTTGCAGTTTACTACAAAGATCAGGTTGTCAAGCTTCTCGCCTCCGGCCAGCTTGATAGCCCCGAGGGTTTCCGGTTCGTCGGTCTCCCCATCGCCGACGAAGCACCAGACCTTGTGATCGGATGTGTCTTTGAGTCCGCGATCGGTCAGATAATGATCGAAGCGGGCGTGGTAGATGGCCTGAATCGGCCCCAGTCCCATGGACACTGTAGGAAACTGCCAGAACCCGGGTTTCAGCCATGGATGGGGATAGGAAGGCAAACCCGGTCCCTTGTGGCATTCGTGCCGGAAGTTCTTGAGTTCCTCCACTGAGATTCGACCTTCGAGGAACGCCCGGGCGTAGTTGCCCGGCGATGCGTGGCCCTGAAAATAGACATGGTCGCCGTTTGATTTGCCGTCGGCTGCCCTGAAAAAATGGTTAAAGCCCACCTCGTAGAGTGTAGCCTGGGATGCATACGTCGAGATGTGCCCGCCAATGCCTGCTTCGGCCCGGTTTGCCCGAACCACCATGGCCATAGCGTTCCAACGAACGATGCTCTTGATGCGCCGTTCGATTTCGCGGTTGCCGGGATAAGGGGGCTGTTTGGATGCAGGGATAGTGTTGATATAAGGCGTGTTGGCATGGCGCGGCAGTTCTACGCCGGCCTCGAGCGCTCGTTCCCGCAGGTCGCGAACCAATCTGCGTACGCGGTCATGATCGCCTTGTTCCAGCACGTAATCGAGCGATTCGATCCATTCGCGACGTTCGATATCGATCCGGCTTTTTTCATTTTCCGCCATCATATGCTCCTTGTCCGTCAAAAGCGTTCCGGCCGCATCTGCTTCCGCCCGATCTCACACTGTTAAATCCCCTGCGCAATGTTTTGTCGTTCCCGGTGCCGTTGCTTTCCGGCCTGCGGGCCATAGCCATGCAATTATCAGCCGTAGCCCATAAGGTCGATGCCCGGCTGGACTGCATCGTCTACTCTTTGTAAAGCCTCGCCGGACAATGTAAGTTCCAACGCTCCCAGATTGTCAGCCAGGTGATCGGCTGTTCGAGGCCCGATGATGGGCGCGGTTATCCCCGGCTGGTACAGGAGCCAGGCGAGGGCGAACTGGCTTAAGGTGGCGCCCGGAGGATGTCCGTCCTGGACAACGTCCATCAGTTTTTCAATCGCTTTCAGACGGGCCTGAGCATTTGCGCTTTCCAGATCCCAGCCGCGTCGTTTGCCTCTGCTCGATTCCGGCAAAGGCCGGCCTTTGCGGTACTTGCCTGTAAGCCAGCCGCCGGCCAGCGGGCTCCACGGAATAACTGCAAAATCGTGTTTGCGGCAGAAAGGCAGGATGTCGTTTTCAATGCGTCTGCAGAAGATACTGTAGGGTGGCTGTTCGCAGATGAATCTTTCGAAATTGTATTTTTCGCTGAGCCACAAGGATTCGCACAGGACGCAGGAGGGGAAGGTAGATGTCCCTATATAAAGCACTTTACCCTGGCGCACGAGGCTGGTCAGCGCGGACAACTGTTCGTCCATAGGCGTATCGGGATCCGGGCGATGGAGCTGGTAAAGATCAATACAGTCGGTCTGCAATCTTTTCAGGCTTTCCTCCACCTGGCGGATAATGTGGTATCTTGAATTTCCGCGGTCATTCGGGCCGCTGCCCATCGGTCCGTGCACCTTGGTTGCCAGAACGACTTTGTCGCGTTTATTTTTTATAGCCTTGCCCACAATCTGTTCCGACACGCCTTTATTGTATACATTTGCCGTATCGATAAAGTTGATTCCGGCGTCCAGCGCCATATCTATGATACGCAGCGACTCTTTTTCTTCGGTGGGTTGCCCGAAGTTCATTGCGCCCAGGCACAGAGGCGACACTTTCACGCCTGCCCGTCCCAAAGTCCGATAATCCATGACAAATATCCTTTCTCAGTTATCCGCCGCAGAGGGTCGGATGTTTTCTGTTTAGCCCGCACATCTCGCAGCAGGAATTCTGCGATATGTGCGGGTTAGTGTTATGGTGCGGGTGTTGACCCGAAAAAAAACATAGGGGAATGGAATAAATCTTCTATCGATTTTCCTTAACCCGCTTATGTTCTTCAATATGCGGGCGTTTTGATTGTGGCCGCAGGCCGCCTTCGATTATGTTTACGATTACGATTATGATTCGAGTCTGAACTTTTCATATTCCATGTGTTTTGTGCAGACGAGTTGATCAATAGATCCGGTCATTTCGCTTGCTTGTATTTTTTCATGAAACGGGTGTCGATAAAGTTTTTTGCAAGAAAAGCCAGGCGTCCGCGCCAGAGCCAATTGCCTCTTATGGCCAGTCCCGTCCCGTCGCCGAGGTTAAGGATGATCAGGAATTTTTCCTGGGGTTCATAGGCCTCGAAGTTCTTGCCGGTCAGGCTTGAGAGCAGATTGTTTTTAAGTATCGGCGCTTCGCGCACACCAAACACGCCTACTTTCGGCAATGCTCTTTCCGTAAACGATATGCAGTCGCCTGCGCCGAAAATCGATTCGTCTTCCAGTGACATGAGCCGGTTGTTGACAGCCAGTCCATTGTCGCCAAGCCCGAGCGCTCTCACTGAGTCAGAAGGAACGAGGCCGGTGGCAATGATAACTTCGTCGAACTCGAGCTCACGGCCGTCTTTTGCGCCTGCAACAGTCTTGCCGCCCCGGCTTTGCAGTTGGTTGATTTCCGTTCCAAGCTGCACGTCAATTTCGCGTTCAGCCAGAATTTGCGCCAGTGTTGAAGCTGCTTTTTCAGGGAAGCTGGAAAGCAGACGTTCGCCGCCGTGCATTAGGGTTATTGAAGACCTGCACCCGATCCTGTTGCAGAACGCCTGGACATTTGCCGCAATTTCCGCTCCGGTCGGTCCGCCTCCTATCACTCCGACCGAGCAGGGGCGTTCTTCGGTGGAGTAATTCTTAAGAGCCGCCTGCAGATCGAGAAGCCCGGGAATGGGCTTGACCGTCCATGCCGCCGAGTCCGGATCGTTCACGCGTCTCATATCAACTGTGCTGCCCACGTCCAGCGAAAGCAGATCGTATTGAATCGTTTTGTCCGATCCGGTCCGGATCGTTTTTTCTTTGCGATCCAGCGCAACGGCTTTGTCTTTGTGGAACTCGACCTGGTTCCTCTTGCAGAACGCCTGAAGATTCACCTGGTCCTGTTCGGGGGTATATATCCCTCCAAGCATACCGGTGGCCATGCCCGAATACCAGAGCATGCCCGGGTCGATCAGGGTCAGGTTTACGCCCGCAGACCGAAATTCCTCGGCCTGTGAGACTACAAAAAGATGTGCGTGCCCTCCGCCTGCGAGAACAACATTTCTGTTCATCTGCTATCTCCTTTTTACCACTGTTGTGGATGCAGGTTTAAATTGTGATCAGGGTGATTCCCGCCGCCAGGAACCAGGCAATGTGCAAGTGAAACAGCGGCTCAAAATACTCAAGGTTGTCCGGGAAGGCCATTGTCAGCAGCATGGGCGCCAGCCCCAGGATTCCAAGAGATAGGGGAAGCCATAACGGCAGACTGTTTGCAATGAGCAGTCCGATTGCCAGCACGGTGATGCCGAGACCGAAGAATACCCTCCCGAACCGTGTCCAGCAGGTCATGTAGTGTGTTATAACCCTCAGCGAGTCAACGTAGGCATTCAGATCTCTATCTGACTTGCCGGCCGTTTCCATGGCGCCCCAGGCTCCAAAGTGGTAATAGAATGCGTTTGCCAGCGTTGTGACCAGCAAGCCTGCCGCCGCTACTGCGACACCGGGCCAGGTTATGACGCTTGCCGCGGTTCCGGCGAACAGCGCGCCAAGGGCTACAAATGCCATGACGGCGACAATATATCCAAACATCTGCAACCGGTACAGCCATATCCAGAGACTGAACTTATCGCGCACTTTCCCGAAATCATCTGTTTTAAAAAACGCGCCTATCCTGGCCGGTCGCGGTATTCTGCCCGCCCAGATCATGATAGCTCCGGCCACAAAGGCCCAGCCTGCGACTGCTTCATTAGTGATGTCCAACATCGAGGTTTCCTCCTTCCGGTTTTCAGTGTGCTTGTTGTTATTCTCAGTTACATGCCGCGCTGATTTCGGGGGCAGGGGTTGTCTGTAGTTTTTTGTCTTTTCAAGTTACAGGTTGGTATTATTCAGACAGCATTTGTATCGGAAAAAGCCCGATCATCAGCGTCGCAATTCCTTACATGTAAAAAAATAACATCGCTTTCCACGCTATTTCGCCGAATGGCGGACAGGCATTTACAAAATCATGTGAGATATGCGGGTAAATAGAGAGGGCCGTCAGTTTCTACGTGACACAGTTTTCCCGTGGTACGTTCCCCGTTACCATGTGGATTGGTAGCGAGATAATTTTTAATATGTTTCGCCGGTTCTGCGTAGCACTCCTCAGTTTTTTCGATGATGTAAGTAAGGCGAATCCTGATTCCGCGCCGCATTCTGATGCTGTAATATCGGATGAGATGTCAACGGAAAGCAGTTTTCAAGTCTGTGAATATAACAAGGAGGAACGAAAATGAAACGCGTGGCTGCAGAGTGCAAAATTTGCGGTAAAACTTTGACGCCAGAAGAAGTCGAGGTGGGTATGCCCCTTGTCTGCTCCCGCTGTAAGCCAAAGAAGGGCAAGAAGAAGATGGCCAACAATGACTCTTGCAAACATTAGAAGAGTTGTAAGCGGCGCTTTTCAGGGCCGTTGGCCAATATTCAATGGGATGGCATTCTGAAGGATTACCTTCAAACGGAACGGGATTTTCCGGAGGCGCCGGAAGTTTAGTCTGAGCTGCGCATCAAAAAAAGGAGGAGCGCGAAAATGACCGATCTGAAGACAAGTTACATGGGCCTTGAATTGAAGAACCCCGTAATTGCCGGGGCATCAGGGCTTACGGCAGAAACCGATTCCATCAAACAGCTTGAAGAATCAGGGGTTGCGGCAGTTGTTGTTAAGTCTCTTTTCGAGGAAGAAATTGAACTCGAACGCTTCAAGTACGAAAAGGATCTCGACAAGAACAACTACCGGCACCCGGAGATGATCACCGTTCATCCGCACCCGGCTTTTGCCGGTCCGGAAGAATATCTGCAATGGCTCAGCCGCGCCAGGGAGAAAGTCGACATACCCTTAATCGGCAGCCTGAACGCCGTGCGCCGGGAGACATGGCTGGATTATGCCGTTAAAATCGAGCAGGCCGGTGTGGACGCAATCGAGTGCAATCTTTTTTCCGTGCCCGGAGATCCAGGCAAAGACGGGGCCGCCATAGAGCGGGAACAGGTTGAGCTTGCAGGCGAGCTGAAGAAAGCCTTGTCGATACCGTTAAGTCTGAAGTTGAGCTATTTTTACGCCAACCCTCTGAATATCATACAGCGCCTGGACAAAGCCGGCGCCGACGGACTGGTCTTGTTCAACCGCATTTTCGAACCCGATCTTGACATTGATAAGATGGAGCACATTGCGCCGTTCAACTTCAGCCATGAAACCGACTATCGTCTTCCGATGCGTTACGCGGGGCTCATGGAAGGCAATGTCAAGGCTGACATTTGCTGCAGCAACGGTATTTTTTCGGGCGGAACCGCGGCAAAGATGATTCTTGCCGGCGCTTCAGCGGTCCAGGTTGTAAGCGCTCTTTTTGTCAACGGCCACGGACATGTTGAAACCATGATCTCTGAACTGAGCGATTGGATGGAAAAGAACGGTTACGGTTCCCCCGCGGATTTCAAGGGCCGGATGAGCAAGCGGCACAGCAACGACCCCGGCGCCTATACCAGGGCGCATTACGCGCGGCTCTTGATGAATCCCAGGCGGGTCTTGCAGGATTCTTTTTCGATGTAGGCGGGCTATTCGGATTTTCCCCGCAATTGTTTCCAGGCGTCGCTAAGCACTTTGGCGGAATGTTCCAGCCCCTTTTGTTCGTCGTCTGTGATTTTGCCGTGAATTACCCGTTCGACGCCTTGAGCTGAGATAATGCATGGCACGCCCAGGCACACATTATGCAGACCGTATTCTCCGTCGAGCAGTACCGATACTGTAAGGACGCTATGCTCGTTGCGGAGTATGGCCCCTGCGATTCGCACCAGGGCCAGACCTATGGCATAGTTGGTCGCTCCCTTGTAATCGATGATGTGGTACGCTGACTGCCTGACGCGCTCCACCAGGTCGCGACGGGTCTTGTGCCAATCCTCGCATTTGCGGCAAATGGCGCAATACTCGTCCATGGGCATTCCCGCAATGTGCGTGAGCGACCATGGCGCGATTTCACTGTCGCCGTGCTCGCCAAGAATATAACCGTGGACATTGCGCGGATCGACCCCGCAATGGTCGCTAAGCATGTATCGGAAACGTGCAGTGTCCAGAACCGTGCCAGAGCCCATGATGCGTTCGCGCGGCCAGCCGCTTGCCTGGAGCGCCACGCGCGCAAGAATGTCGACCGGATTGGCAACTACGATAACTATGGCAGGCGAATTCCGTGACGTGATGTCGGCCATGATCCGTTCTATAATCTTTGCGTTCTCCTGCATCAGGTCCAGCCGCGACTGGCCTGGTTTCTGCTTGGCTCCGGCGGTAATCACGATGACCTGTGCATCGGCATAGTCTTCGCTGGAGCCGGTCTTGAATGTGACCGGCGGGAGGAAGGGAAGTCCGTGCGCCAGGTCCAGGACTTCCCCTTCCGCCAGTTGCCGGTTGATGTCTGAAAGCACAATTTCTTCGGCCGCGCCTTCTCGTGCAAGCGCGTACGCGAAAGAGGATCCGACAGCGCCTGCTCCGACGATAACGACTTTTCGTTTCAGTGTTTTCATGCTTTTTCCTTTTCCTGTGTTTGATCTCGGGCAAATTCGCGCTGCGGCCGTAGCCGTGCCATTTTTTGTCAGGTAAGAGTATATTCGCCGGGCGGGCATTCAGCTATCAGGAAAAGGAAGGCATCGGACTGCGAAAAAACTGATCAACCGGCATGCGCGTGGGTCGCCGATGAAGTCACGTCTTCGGGCTTCAGGATATCTACCGCTTTTTTCAGGGTATTTGCCGATGTTCCGGCCCCTGGAATAAACAGTATCATCCGCAATATAAAACCGCTTTTCGGCGGAACAGGTGGAGGCAAGCTGACAAAGGAGAATTATGAGTTTAAGCAACGGGAAGATAGACAGGGAAAACACGGCTTTAGTGGTTACAGATATACAATATGATTTTCTGCCAGGCGGCGCGCTTGGAGTAGAGAGCGGAGACGAGATACTGGGCGGGGTAACGAAGCTTATGAACTCGGGAGGATACCGGATCGTGGTCGGGACCCAGGATTGGCATCCGGAGGGGCATATTTCGTTTGCGAGCCGGCATGAGGGTGTCGAACCTTTTGATACTGTGGAGATACACGGACACAAAGAGACCGCCTGGCCTGATCATTGTGTGCAGAACACTCGCGGAGCCGAACTCGTTCGCGATCTGCCGTGGGGCCAGGCTGCCGCTATTATCCGCAAGGGCATGGATCCGCAGGCGGACTCTTACAGCACATTCCGTAACAACTGGGATGCCGCCGGCGAGCGTCCCAGGACGGGTCTGGCGGGATACTTGCGGGAGCGCGGCATTGACACGGTTGTGCTTTGCGGTCTTGCGAGGGATGTATGCGTTTTCTGGAGCGCGCAGGATGCGGTTGAGGCAGGTTTCCGGACGTTTTTTGTATGGGATCTGACACGCGCTGTTCAGCCTGAAAAAGACAAACAAAACAGGCGGACCCTGGAAAACGAGGGCGTCGAAATAGTGCAGGCCGTGGATATCGCGCTGACCTGACAGCCATAAGCGATCTTTGCCGACCGAGAACTGGACAATAATATCTTTTACCTTATGGACATAAGCCCGGTTGAATGGTAGTATTCATGCAACTGAAGTGAAGGAGCGCATGTTGAATACTGACAATTCGCCGGGTTTGAAAAAAGTGGATTTGGTACGCGCTCAGCTTGAGGACAGCGCAGCGGTAATTGCGGGGCTTTGCGATAAGGCAGAGCAAATTGACGAGGCGGCAACAGCTTTGGCGTCGGTGTTGTGTGCAGGGAACAAGATCTTGACCGCGGGCAATGGGGGCAGCGCCGCCGAGGCGATGCATCTTTCCGAAGAGCTTGTAGGCAAATTCCGCAGTGTACGTAAGGCGCTTCCCGCAGTGTGCCTGTGTTCGGATTGCACGGCGCTTACCTGTATAGCAAATGATTTCAGTTACGAGGAAGTTTTCAGCCGCCAGGTGGAGGCGCTGGGCAGGAAGGGCGATCTCCTGGTTGCTATCAGCACCAGCGGGAATTCGCCGAACGTCGTAAGGGCTGTTGACGCTGCGCGCGCAAAGGGGCTCAGCGTGTTATGTCTGCTCGGCAGGGACGGGGGGTCTCTGGCCGGACGCGGTGATTTTGAAATTATAACGTCTGCCGGGGAGACCGAGAGGATCCAGGAATCGCACCAGGTTCTTATACATATCTTTCTGGACAGAATAGAGCGGGTTTTAAGTGAAGATGAGTAGAATAGCAAAAATAATGAGCGCAGTTGCGGTGTTTTCGGTAATATGCGGGGTATTTACCCGCGCAGACCTGGAGGTCAAACTTGATGTTGAGCACAACTCAATAATCCGGTTTGAGGATTTTAACGCCGAAGTTACTCTGGTGAATAAAACCGGCGAACCTTTCGTTATGTACAGGGACGGGACAAGTATCGGCCCGAGATTTTCTTTTACAGTTGAACGCAATGGAGAGGAAATTAAAGCCAGGAGCAAGGACCCTTTTTTTGAGAAGGTTGTAATCATGCCTGACGGCAAGAAAACGGCAACCCGTGATCTGACACGCTGGTACAACCTTTCGCAGGAAGGACAATATCTTGTTGTCGCCCAGGTGGAATGGGACGGCACGATATACAGGTCTGCAACCAGGGTGTTGCGGGTTGTAGGAGGGATCTCTCTGGCGGAAACCAGCCGTTCTTTGTCGGACGACCCGAGAATACATCTTACGTATTCGGTGCGTTACTGGCCGAGGCACAAGAAAGACCATGCCTTCTTATACGTTCATGACAAGAAGAACAGTGTCAATTATGGAGCGCTGGATATGGGGCCGATTCTAAGGGTGAGCAAACCGAGGATAAAGGTGGACGCTGATGACAATGTTACGGTTGTGCACCGCGCTAATTCTGATTGTATTGTTCGTTCGCGATTTCGGGCTTCCAAAAACGGCATTGCATCTCTCGGCCAGGAATTATTCCTGCCGTCAGGTGAGCGGATTACCTCTTTTGGGAAATCTGTGCGCTAGCCCGGAATGGCGCTTAGATAACGCTGTTTGGGATTGAATTTGACGATCTCACACACTCACACACAGGACGCGCGGTGAAACTATACGCTTTGAAAAGGGCTTAACTAAGCGCCATTCTGCGCTAGCCCTGCATATCTCACAGGACTTCGTAGTGAGAGCGTGGAAAGTGCTGCGAATGGGTGGCTTGCGGCGCGATGCCCGGATCTCGCATATTGAAATTTGTATTAACCTTTTGCGCCTGTATTGCGGGTTGACGCAATGAGCGGCCATGAACATTGAAATTACATCCGAGAAAGTCCTGGGCAATATTATTATTGCTGCCGCAGGAGCAGCGGCCATCGCGGCAGTTACATGGTATCTGACCCTTGATCCCGTTCGATACATGGTCATGCGTGTGCCCGGAATGGACGGAGCCGCCCGCATGAAAGCCGAAGAGGCTGAAGAAGTCAACATCGGCGAGCATTTTGCCGAATACGGCGGAAGCGCTGCCGAATTGGCGGGTCGGTGGACCGGCTTTCGAGGACCGGCGCGGGATAATACTGTTGCTGCAGGGGAAACTTTGCTGGATCGGCTGCCGGAGAACGGGCTGGAGCCTCTGTGGTCGGTGGAACTTGGCGAAGGCCATGCCGGGGCTGCTGTGTGGGATGGGCGGGTGTATGTCCTGGACTATGATGAAGAAGCGCGTGCTGATGCGCTCAGGTGCTTTTCCCTTGCAGACGGACAGGAGATATGGAGACGCTGGTACCAGGTGACTTTAAAGAGAAACCACGGGATGTCCAGGACCGTACCTTCGGTAGCTGACGGACTGGCGGTTACCATAGGACCCAAGTGCCATGTGATGTGCGTGGATGCTGTTACCGGCGAGTTGAAATGGACCCTCGACATGCAGGAGGAATACGGCGTTGAAACTCCTTTCTGGTATACCGCCCAGTGTCCGCTGGTGGACGATGGGACTGTTGTGCTGGCTCCGGCCGGGCCCGATGTGTTGATGGCCGGTATTGATATTTATACCGGCGCGGTCAAGTGGGAAACTCCGAATCCGGACGGTTTCCAGATGTCTCATGCTTCGGTTATGCCAATGGAGCTGGACGGCGAAAAAATGTACGTCTATTCAGCGGTGGGCGGAATAGCGGGCGTTGCGGCTGATAGTGGCAGCATTGCATGGTCGTCGACCGAGTGGGACTATTCAGTTGTTGCGCCCTCGCCTGTGATTCTGGACGACGGGCGGATATTTCTGACGGCGGGCTACGGGGCCGGGGCGATGACGATTCAGGTTAGCAGCAGCGACGGAGAATACTCAGTGGATATTCTCGACGAATACGGCCCCGGGCAGGGCCTTGCTTCAGAACAGCACACTCCGATTGTTTTTCAAGGCCATATCTTTGGAGTTCTTCCTCGCGACGGAGGGATTCTAAAAGAGCAATTCGTATGTTACAATATTAATGAATGCAGGAAACCTGTGTGGAACAGCGGCAAGGCAAAGAGATTCGGGCTGGGTCCGTTTATACTTGCCGACGGAAAATTTTATATTATGGATGATTCCGGTAGAATGACTATAATTAAAGCCTCGCCGGATGCTTACAGAGAGCTTGACTCTTTTCGACTTTTTGAAGGGAGAAATGCCTGGGCGCCTATAGCGGTTGCCGGGGAGCTTATGCTGGTTCGCGATTCCACAAGGATGTTTTGTTTTAATATGCGAAAGAGGTAGGCGCAGCCTGCGGCGGGTCATTTACGGCCTGGCGGCCGTGTCATTTGGGAGGGAGGGAATATCCATTAATGAACACGGAATGTCCAATGATGAAGGGGAAGAGAATAAGAAGAGAAGATATAAACTACGAAAAGCGCTAAAAGACGCTAAAGGGCAGCAAGGGTTTTGGGGGGAAGAAGATTGTAACCACAGAGAGCGCAGAGAACATAGAGAAGAGG
>CAYYVQ010000059.1:0-17840 GCA_964475205.1 uncultured Victivallales bacterium
CTGGCGAAAATGACGAAAAGGTTGCTTGACGAATTGTCGATTGTCGAGACGTGACCCCTCTTTCCTGCAGGGTATATCCAGAACGGTCTCGACTCTTTCTCCCTCTTTTTTGAGCATGTTGAACACGCGCGAAAGAGTCCCCCTGGACGTATTGACCCTCAAACCCTTTATGGTCCGAACCGTAAGTTGACGAATCAATCTGCTTCCGTTAATATAGATGCGGCCTTATGCAACGGGTGGAGTGTTTCCGGCGCTACGCTCGAGCAGAAAAAAGTCGGATAAACATGAAAGGAATGTGACATGAAACTACTGAGAACCTTTCTTCTGATTCAATGTGTACTCCTGGGCACAGCAATGGGAGGGGTGGAAATCAGGTACCAGGTCGAGCAGAAAAATACTGATTCCCCGAACAGGCAGACCTTGAAGGTGTCTGGCGGTCTTTTGCGCATGGATCGCGAAGGCGAGGAAACATACACGATTTTCAGGGGAGACCGACAGGCGCTATGGCATGTTGAGCCGAAAAAGAAATCCTACATTGAAATGACCAGGAAAGATCTTGCCGCTGTGGGGGGAAAGATGTCGGAGGCTATGAAGAAGATGGAGCAGCAACTCGCTCAAATGCCGCCTCAACAACGCAAGATGATGGAACAGATGATGGCTGACAGGATGCCTGAGAAGAAGGATGTGAAGCCTGTTGTTGCCAGGACCGGCAGAAAGAAAAAGATAAGCGGGTATAACTGCGTGGAGTACGAAATCAAGCAGGACGGCAGGAAGAAAGCCGAGCTCTGGGTGACCGACCTGGCCGAGACCCCGTTGAACAAAAAAGATTTCAAGGTCTTTGAAGATATGGCCGCGTTTGTGAACGAGATGCTCAAAAACATGCCCATGGACGTAAGCCCGGCACAGGGGTTCGGTTACGAGCAAATAAAGGGCTTGCCCATTCATTCCCTGCATTACACGGACGGAAAGCTGGTGTCCGAGGCGCTGTGCACCGGGATCAGGGAAAAAGATATTCCCGGAAGCCGTTTCACTGTGCCTGATGCCTACAGGAGAAGAAGCATGGCTGATTCATTCAAGAAGAGATAACCGATTAACATCCGCGCAATAGATTTTCATGAAATAGATCTGGTTAACGGATGAATGATAAATGATAGACATATCGGGTTACTTATGGAATGTATGGGGCGTTTTTACCGAACTTGCGCCCTGGCTTCTGTTCGGGACTTTGGTGGGGGGGATCCTCCATGCATTCATGCCGCGGGATTTTGTCAGACGTCATCTAGGCAAGGGCAGTTTCTCTAACGTTGTAAAAGCAGTTATGTTCGGTGTTCCCATGCCGCTTTGCTCCTGCGGTGTAATTCCCACGGCGATAGGACTCAAAAGGGATGGAGCCTCCAAGGGCGCCGCGGTCGGATTCCTTATCAGTACGCCGCAGACAGGCGTGGATTCGGTTGTAGTAAGTTCTGTTTTTCTCGGATTACCCTTTGCGATATTCAAGGTTATAAGCGCGTTCATTACCGGTATAACCGGCGGGGTAATTGTGAATGCCATCACGCGTGACGAGGAGCATTTTAAAGGTGATTCCGCGTCCGAGGTACAATCGTCGGCCGGGTTGTCGGCATGGGGCAGGCTGAAGAAAATGGTTGATTTCGGATTGAACGATCTGCTTCGCAGTATATGGAAGTGGGTTGTTGTCGGTGTGTTGATTTCTGCCGCTATCAGCACGATTGTTGAGCCCGGAACGCTGGCGGATAATCCCCTGACATCCGGTCTGACCGGAATGCTGATGATGCTTGTTATATCTCTGCCCTTCTACGTGTGCGCCACCGCATCAGTCCCTATTGCAGCTTCCCTTGTTCTTGCAGGAATGCCTACGGGAGCCGCGCTTGTGTTCCTGATGGCAGGTCCGGCTACTAACCTTGCAACCCTGGGAGCTGTAATGCGGGAGTTCGGTAAAAAAGTTGCGCTTGTGTATGTGCTGGTGATTGCAGTATTCAGCTTGGTTCTCGGGGTTATCTATAACCGGCTTATCGGCGGGCACATCCCTGTAACGGAAGGGGAGCTTGAACACGGATCCGCCTTCGGGGTTGCCGGCGCGGTTATTCTGGTGGCGCTGTTTGTGTTTTTCCTGCTGAGTGATCTTCGGGAAAACGCGTCATGAGTCGCGGCTGCGCGCCAATGAGATATTGCCGGAAATAACAACTGGCTGCCTGGTGTTGCCTTTTTTGCGCGAAAAGGTATTATGAGGACATGTTCGCAGACCTTCATTGTCATTCGCTTTTTTCTGTAGATGGCTGGGTTACGCCTGAAGAGCTTGCCGAGAAAGAATCAGAGCGGGGCATAGATGTATTGGCATTGACTGACCACAATACTATCGATGGGTTGAAACGCTGCCGCCTCAGGACCGAACAACTTGGCATGCGTTTTATTAACGGATGCGAATTTGACGCGATGCGCGATGGCGTTGAATACCATTTCGTGGCTCTTGGTTTTGATCCCGGCAATGTGTTATTGCGCGAGCTGTGCAAACGTCAGTTTTCCCGCTATGCCTTAAATTTCGACAGGATCATGCCTGTTCTTGAGCAGCGCTATGGCATTTGCCGGGAAGATCTTGAGAAGCGGTTGCCGGTCAGATATAGAACGCATCCTGCTCCGGTTATGAATAAATGGTTTGCCCGCGGAGCGCTTATGGAACTGGTCGGTCTTCCGGATATTAAGACTGCTTCCGGGAAAGTCTCCGAGGCAGTGCGTGAGGCGGAGCGTGATGTGAAGGATCCATGGGGCTGGGCGGGCATGGTTGAAGTTCGGGATGCGGTTCACAATGCAGGCGGCATTATTCTTCTGGCTCATCCGGCAGGTTATCTGCGCGGTGATTTTGAGGCCCAGAAGGCGCTTATTGAAGCCATGCTGGAGGAAGGGTTGGATGGTTTCGAGCTCTATCATCCCAGCGCCATGATGGAAGAGCACTTCAGTAAACTCGTTGACCTGGCCAGGGAGCTGCGATGCGTTGTGAGCGGAGGGAGCGACTCACACTTTGCCGGAGGCAAGGCCCCGACTGACTTTGGCGGATCTTCGGCGCCGGATTGGGTTCTTGACACAATTGATCCGATTTTGCGGTCGAAGTAACTTTTAATGTCGCTTATGGCGGCTTAGCCGGAAGATCCTATTCCCATATGCCGGCGATTTTTGTTCCGCATTCGGGACAGGAACCGGTTTTCAGGTTGTTGGCGGCAACGCGGCCCATGCGGCGTTCTATAAGGAGATTGCCGCAGGACGGGCAGTTGGTGTCGGAGCTTCCGCCTACATTGCCCATATAAACATAATTAAGACCGGCCTGTTGTCCGATGTTGAGGGCTTTCTGTAACATCGCGTGTGTTGTTGGGACCGTGTCGGTAAGTTTATAAGTGGGGTAGAAACCGGTGACATGCCAGGGAATGTTTTTGTCGATATCGGCAATGAATCCGGCAATCTCAGCAAGCTGCTTGTCGTCATCGTTGTAGCCGGGAATAACCAGGGTCGTGACTTCTGTCCAGATACCCAGATCGTGATACAGTCGGATATTGTCCAGTACCGGCTGAAGTTTTGCGCCGCAGATCTGACCGTAGAGATCATCGCTGTAGAATTTCAGATCTATATTGGCTGCATGAAGCTTCGGCGCTATTTTTTTCAAGGCCTCCTCTCCGATATACCCGTTTGTTACAAAGACGTTCTTGAGGCCTTTTGTCTCCCCAAGCACAGCGGTATCATAAGCGTACTCGTAGAAGATGGTCGGTTCATTGTAGGTATAAGCTATGCTCGCACAATCCGATGCCGATGCCTTGCTGACAATATCCCCGGGCAACGCGGTGGGGTCCCGGTTTATGCCTGTTGGCGTTTGTATCTGCGATATGTCAGCGTTCTGGCAATGCAGACAGCGGAAGTTGCAGCCGCGGGTGCCGATAGAAAAAGCGTATGAACCCGGAAGAAAATGATAGAGCGGTTTTTTTTCTATGGGATCGATGGCCTGGGCTATGGCCTTACCGTAAACATGAGTGTAAAGTTTTCCATCCCGGTGCTGCCTGACGCCGCAAAGGCCGTATTTATCCGGGTTTATCACGCAGGCCTGGTGGCACAGGCTGCACCTTATTTTTTTGTCCGCAACAGGTTCGTAGAACATTGCTTCTTTCATTTTGCGTCTCCATTCTGTTTCAACCGTGCTGTCAAAGGTGACAGCGTTCTATATTGTCTGATTTTCTGCAGTAGCGCGGGCTTCACCGAAGGCCAGCGCCGTTTGGGCCTCGCCTTCGGTGAAGGCGGGCCTACTTCGATACAACCATAGATCATCATCATTGTCGAAGCTAACGGCGCTGTCTGACTATAAGGGCAAAACCTAAGCGACAGTTCGAAAGACCTGAGGAAAAGCAGAAGGCGGCTGTGGCGGGCAAGTTTAACACTGAGAACAATGCCTCTTCCTGGCTAATGATCCGGCGGGAATGTCACTGCCGCAACCAGGTAGAAACCCACACCTGTTAGCGCCGCTGCCGTCAGCCCCCACGACAGCGCTGCGAGCCCGGATGCGAGGGCGGCCAAAACCGATACAAAGCCGTTTATCCCCCATGCCCAGGGTATCCATTCTTGCGCGGAGGAGCGGAGCCTGCTGATCCCCCGTGGGAACGGCATCCCCATGAAGAACGATAGAAGGGCCAGCGTTATCACGTCCGCAAGGAAGACCGTGCTACTCCGAAGATGGATCGAAAGCTGCCACAGAGCTACGTGAGCAAGGGCGGTGAGGACGAGCCAGGTGAAGACCCGCCGGTTTGTAACAATGCGATACGAGGAGAAGAAGGCTCCTATCCCGGAAAACAAAAGTACAAGACCTATAGTCGTCCCGAAGGCATAAACCGGATGGGGCAGGAACCGTACAAACTGCTGGATAGCCGTCAGTTCTATAAACATAAACGCAGCGCCCAGCGCAGCGAAGTAGACGCAGATGCGCAGCCCGTGGGGATATCCGGTTCGTTTGAGTCTTCCGGCTATCGAGAGGGGTGCAAGAATAAGCAGGGCTCCAAGCGGGATGGCCTGGGCGAGAGTTATAAGCACAAACATGTAGCCCCAGCCGATATGAACAGGAACGTTCCTGCCGGCGCCTTCCATAAGTCGCGGCAAAGCTTCCCATTTGAAGAGATGGGAAAAATAGGGTCGGTTGTCCGAGGCTGGCCTTATCCTGAAAATATGGTCCCGGTAAGCCGCCTGCGGTTTATCGAGGATCTGCCGGCTCAGTGAGTGGTAGGGAGCGCGCTCAACCCGGTTGAACTTGTTGATTGTTTCAGAAGTAATTCCCGGGCGGTAGACCTGATCGAACGACCTGTCGCTGCAGAATGAGCTTATTTTTTCAATCTGCCTGTCCGTTACCGGTTCTCTGAAAATAAGAAGCAAGTTTGTTCTTAACGATCGGATCGAAACCAGGTGTTGTCCCGGGTCTTTGCCCATGTCCTGCAGCATCGCGGCGGCGGTTGCGAACATTTTTATACTATGTCGGGGCGGCAGATTAAGCCATGTTTCCACCGCCATCAGCCCGTTTGGTGACAGAGTTGAAAAGAAATCGGCCAATGCCTGCTGTGTAAGCAGATAGTCCGGGTCCTGGGCCGAAGTGCCGGCCGCCGATTCGAACAAAGGCCTTTTGGCAGGCAGCACTGCTATATCGTAGGTTCTTTTGGTTGCGTTAATGTAGGGCCTGGCGCTCCGGCGGATAAGTCGTACGTCGCTACGCATGTACAACCCCCCGGAGAACTCGGCCAGTTCTTGGGTCATTAGCCGGACAATCGCAGCATTGTTTTCCACGGCCTCCACGGTGCTTGCGCCGTGAGCAAGAGCGCCAAGCGCTTGCATTCCGCCGCCGGACCCGGCAATCAGTACCCGTGGCTGGTCATGAAACAGGTAGGAAGCTCCGCTAAGCATCGAAGAGAAAAATTCCTTAAGCTCTGCGGGCCTGGCGCCTTGGCATACAACCTGGCGGTCTCCTCCGTTTATGAAAATGGCCTTCTGTTCCGGTATGGTTCCCGGATATGTAAGGCTCAGTCCCGGCGCATAGCGGATGGTCTGGCTGTCCAGGACAGATACGTAACCGAAGCTGTTCCATGAACTGTGTTCCATTTCCGCATCGGGCATGAGCAGCAGTTGCTTCATCCCTTTATACTGAGAAATCAGTGGGATATCGGGGGTATAGAGGGAAGGCACCGGGAGCAGAACCAGCGCTATGAAAAGAAACGCGCGATGCAGCCGGGCTCTCAGCACAAGCCAGGCCGAGGCAACGACGGGGATCCCGGCAATACTCAAGGCGTAGGCCGGCCTTAGTTCGCACAGAAAGATAAGGGCCGTTAGAACGCCCGCACCGGAACCAAGCATATTGGCGAAGTAGACCCGCCCCGCGGGGATTTTTTCCGAAAGGAAAAAGAATCCTATTATGTACCCGCCGAAAAGGAAGGGGAGAGAAAGGACCAGATAATTGCCCACGAATGCGCCGAGCTGACTCATGTCCCACAGGACCATCAGGGGAATACATTCGATCAGCTCTGACAGCCACGGGCACACGGAGAGCGATAAGATGAAAAGGATGACCGCCCAGGGCAGGAATACTGCAGGCCCTCCCCTGGTTTTGCGTGCCAGAAAAAGAGCGGTGCCGCTTGCGGCAAAGCCCAGCATAGCAAGGCTCACGATCATTGACGCAAAGTAAGACCAGTAATGGACTGCAAGAATCCTGGTCAGAAGAAGTTCATAAGCCAGCACCGCCGCCGAGACAATACCCACCAGTAAAAGGGGGGCTGCCCGGTGTATCCGAAGCGGTCTACTGGTTAATCCGGGATTGCTCATTTCTCTTCGGCTCTCGTGAGGGGGACGAACCGGACCGGCATCAGGTTGCGGGTAGTGACCTCGCCTTCTTCATCCTTTTGGACCAGCAGCAGGTACTGGGTGCTGAACCTTGATCCGACCGGAATACACATTTTTCCTCCTTCTGCAAGCTGCTGCACAAGGGGCGGGGGTACATGGTCGGCAGCTGCGGTTACCACTATCGCGTCCCACGGTCCTTTTTCCGCCCAACCGTGATAGCCGTCGCCATGGCGGACGGTGACGTTGTCGTAGCCAGCTTCGGGCAAGGCTTTCTTTGCCCATTTGGCAAGCTCGGCGACTATCTCTATGGTGTAGACGTTGGTTGTTATCTCGGCCAGTACTGCCGCCTGGTATCCGGAACCTGTGCCTATCTCCAGCACCTTCTCGCCCGGCTCCACCTTGAGCTGCCGGGTCATATAGGCAACGATATAGGGCTGGGATATTGTCTGGCCGTAGCCTATTGGCACCGGGTGGTCCCCATAGGGGTCGCGCCTGTATTTCGGTGGTATCATCTTATGCCTGGGTACAGAGCGCATCGCCTCCACCACGTTTGTATCCGTGATGCCCCGATTTACGATTTGCTGTTTGACCATTTTGTTTCGCTCTTTTTTATACTGTTCCTCTCCCGTTGCATCCTGAGAGAAACCCAGAGCAATTGAAGTCGTTATTACCGCAACAATTATTGACCCGTTCTGCATTCCTGTTCCTCCGTTTCCTTTTTCTGAAGCTCGCTTACCAATATATTTTCCACTGCCCCTGCCTGTACATCCTGAGGCTCCCTTACTTGCCGTCTCGCAATGCCTGATGGCTGATAAGGTTTTTGTACGGCGAAGATGGGGGGCATCCCCGATTGGCGAATTCCGGGGTAACTGTTTTGCTTGTGTGCGACGTTTGCAATAAAGCAAGCGTCCGGCTGCGTGCAGGTGCGGCAGTTGGAAAATTTAACCAATAAATTAGAGGAGGTATAAGTGATGCGCAGTGATGAAATTATCAAGAAGGATATTGTGGATGAGTTGTACTGGAACGACCGGATTGATGCATCGAAGGTGAACGTTACCGTGGAGAACGGTTCGGTGACGCTGTCCGGCGAAGTCCCGACATACGGGGATCTGATTGCCGCTCGTTCGGCGGCGTGGAACATAGTGGGCGTAATCGATGTGGTGGAGGATTTGACCGTAAGTTACGTATCTCCTCCTGCGTTGCCGAGCGACGACGAAATTCAGCAGAGGGTAAACAACATCCTTACCTGGGAGCCTGCAGTGGATGAAACGGAGATCATCGTCACCGTAGTCGGTGGCATAGTGACTCTCAAAGGTAACGTGGACGGACACTGGAAGAAGCGGTTTGTAGAAAACAGGATTTCGGGCATTCGCGGAATCGTGGCCATAGAAAACAAGATAGCCGTGGTTCCTTCCATGCGCATGGATGACGAAGCTATTGCGCAGGATATTGTTGCGGCGCTGGACAGAGACGTGCTTGTGGATGCGGAAAATGTGACGGTCTCGGTTAACAACGGTGTAGTGAGTCTTGTGGGCGCTGTGCCCGGGCTTGCCGCGCGCAAAGCAGCGGAGGAAGACGCGTCGCTGACAGCGGGCGTAATAGGAGTCAGGAACGAGCTGAAACTTGCGGCTTAATGAACGTCTGGGGGAGTAAATAGATACAAAGAAGGAGGTAGTAATATGGCATTACTCACAAAAAGAGGAAGAGAAACGCGACCGGCATTGAGAAGAGGAGAGCGGGCGCCGCTTACATTCAGGGACGAGATGAATCGTCTGTTCGACGATTTCTTCTACGGGATGGAGGCGCCTGTTTTGCCGGAAGCCAGGGCGGCGTTGACGCGTGAATTCGTGCCCAGTGTGGATGTCAGTGAGACTGACGGCCAGGTGAAGGTCTCCGCTGAACTTCCGGGCATGAGCGAGAAAGACGTCAATGTGGAACTCGACGAGGACATGGTTACAATCAGCGGCGAAAAGAAGACCGAAGAAGAGGATGAAGAAGGCGGACGTTACTGGCGAGAGTCTTCGTATGGAAGCTTTGTCCGCGAAGTTCCGCTTCCCTCTGCGGTCGACATGGACAAAGCTGAAGCGAAGTTCAAGAACGGCGTGTTGAATGTGATCATGCCCAAAGCGGAAGAAGAGAAAGAAAAGCGAAAAAAGATAGAAGTAAGCTCTGAGTAGAGCTGACAGATGTTCAGAGCATTGATCTTCCTGCTGTGCGGCGGCTTCCCCCCAGGGCCGCCGCCGGCGGGAGGATTTGCGCCATCCGGGCGCGTCGTGGCCGGATGGTTGGTTTGGTGAGCGTATGTGTGTAGCTGTGAAGAAACAAAAAAGGAGATAGACATGAAAGTAACTGAAATAATGACAAGGACCGTGGAATACGTCACTGAAAAGGACATGCTTAACAGGGCGGCACAAAAAATGAAGAACATCAATGTCGGCGCTGTGCCAGTGACGGACGACAGGAACCAACTTTCCGGCATACTGACAGACCGCGACATTGTTGTCAGGGCAGTGGCGGAAAACAAGGATACGTCCATCACACCTGTCAGCGAAGTCATGACCAGCGGGGTGGTGTCATGTCCGGTCGAGCAGACAGTAGAAGAGGCTGCAAAACTTATGGAAGAGCAGCAGGTGCGGCGGCTTCTTGTTGTAGACGGAAACAACAACGTAGTAGGGCTTCTGTCTCTTGGCGATATTGCAGTGAAGTGTCCCCATGAAGAGCTTGCAGCAGAAGCAGTGGAGGAAGTATCCAAGCCCGCGCAACCTGCGACTTGATCGTCTCCTGGCGGGGGAACATCGCGGCTTACCCTGTATTATCGAAGTTAACCCGCTATCTGGCTATACGGGCAAGTCTCGGCCGCCAGTTCGAAATGCCTGTTTGTTGTAGTGTCGAAAGAAAAGTATGGATTCTCAGGAGAATCGAAAGGGGGTCTAGGGTTTTGGCTTATATGTGCTGCTGACAGGATGTCTTATAATTTTATGCAAGGGCATAAGCGGTTAGGGTAAGCAAGAGTTTTCAATAAACAGGGGCATTGCCGGAATGGAGGAATTGATGATAGACCAGGTAAGAGAGTTGCTCGGAGACGAAGCCGATTTGCTTGACTATAAGTGCAAGGGCATAAGCGCTGATAAGCTGCATCTGCCCGGGGGCGATTATACCGAACGGGTGTGTATGCCTTCGGACAGACCTGCGCCGGTGTTGAGGAACCTTCAAAGCGTCTTTGACCACGGGCGTCTGGCGGGGACGGGATATCTTTCTATCCTGCCGGTGGACCAGGGGCTGGAACATTCGGCGGGAGCTTCTTTTGCGCCCAACCCCGCGTACTTTGATCCTGAAAATATGGTACGGCTTGCGCTGGAGGGCGGATGCAATGCAATAGCTTCGACCTGCGGAGCGCTCGGGTCGGTTGCCAGGAAATATGCGCACAGAATTCCATTTATCGTGAAGCTCAACCACAACGAATTGCTGTCCTACCCGAACTCATACGATCAGATCCTGTTTGCGGGTGTTGACCAGGCTTTTGAAATGGGAGCGGTAGGTGTCGGAGCTACGGTTTATTTCGGCTCACAGGAATCCCGGCGCCAGATCGTAGAGATTGCCGAGGCATTTGAGCATGCGCACAGCCTCGGGTTGTTCACCGTGCTGTGGTGTTACCTGAGAAATGAGGCGTTTGAGGGAAGCAAGCAGAATTATGAGCGGGCGGCCGATCTTACCGGTCAGGCCAATCATATTGGGGTGACCATGCAGGCGGATCTGATCAAGCAGAAGCAGCCCGATTGCAACGGCGGTTTTGCGGATCTGGAGTTCGGGAAAACAAGCGACAAGGTATATTCCGAGCTTGCGCCGGATCACCCCATAGAAATGACGCGTTACCAGGTAGCCAACTGTTACATGGGCAGGGCCGGATTAATCAACTCTGGAGGTGCGTCGTCAGGTAAATCGGATCTTGGTGAAGTCGTTCGGTCGGCGGTAATAAATAAGCGCGCCGGCGGAATGGGAATGATTACCGGGCGGAAGGCTTTTCAGAAGTCGATGCAGGAAGGTGTCTCGCTGCTGAATATGGTGCAGAATGTTTACCTCTGTGACGATATCACAGTAGGGTAGCCCGCCTGCTTGCGAAGCTTGCGGAGGGTCATTTGCGACTGCCGGGATTTCATTATTGCCGTGAAACATCATTTTAGTTGCCATAAACATCTTAAACGGGTTATGATATATGAATTATGGATGCCAGGGACAGAGTTATCCGTGAATATTTTTCACGAATGGGCATGAAAGGCGGCAAGAAGAGTCGCAGGGAATTATCATCGGAAGATGCCAGGAAGATGGTGAAAGTCCGAGAGGCTCGCAAGCTGTTCCGGGATTATTATGCCCAATGTTTCTGGTATATGCCTCCTGATCTGGAGGTGAGTTACTCGGATGTGCCGGAGATTGTGCGGGGACTTAGAAAAAATGGAGGGCGGCGTGGATTTCTTCTTGCCGCTAAGTTATGCCGTTGAGCGAATTTCAGAAGGAGATTCTCAGGACGATCGCGGCTAATCGAAGTCCTGAGAGTTATGTGGCGGGCGCCACTGTGATTCACCAATCTAAAGGCAGCCCGCGTTTTTCCGAAGATGTTGATCTTTTTCATGATGTTGAAGAAAGCGTGGCGTTAACCCGCATATCTCACAGAATTCCTGCTGCGAGCGCGGATAGCGCCACTGCGAGGGCACGAATTGGCAAAACGCCAGATTGCAGTATGTCTATACGGCTGCTCCGGCAGCACCCCCGCAGCAGCACTTTCCAAGCTCTCACTACGAAATCCTGTGAGATATGAGGGTTAAGCTCAAAGGCCGACGCGGAAACGTTTGCGGGAGCAGGATACCAGTTTGAATGGATACTTCGGGAACCGACCTTTGCGCGTGGAGTGGTATCTGGAGAAGATGGCCTGGTAAGGCTTGAATGGGCTCACGACAGCGCCTTTCGTTTCTTTCCCGCGCGACGGGACGACACTTATGGATATCGGTTACATGAAATCGATGCTGCTATAAACAAGATATTGGCTTTGGCCGGCAGGCAGGAAGCACGCGATTTTGTCGATGTTCTATATCTGCATGACAACCTGTTGAGTGTTGGCGCAATGACCTGGGCTGCATGCGGAAAGGATACAGGTTATACTCCCGATTTTCTCCTGGATCAGGCGGGACGTCATGTTGCTTACACTGAGTCCGATCTTCATCGTTTGAATCTGAGCAAGCCTTTGGATATTCAGAAGATGAAACGGAAGTGGATACGCGCCTCTGAAAGAGCGAAGCGGTTGATTGATTCATTGCCGCCCGATGAGATAGGGTGTCTGTATTTAGATGCAGGCGGAAAGCCAGTGACGCCTGATCCTGAATCGGTTGGTTTCCAAGATCTGACTCGACACAGGGGCCGGGTTGCCGGAGCGTGGCCGAACGTGAAGGGAAAAGAGGGGTAGTCCTGCCCCGAGCCGCTGGCGCGCTCGGGGCGGCTGAGTAATTTACGGCCTTGCGGCGGGTCATTGGTCGGATATCTTCTCGGTTTCGACGTAGTAGAAGCCTGGTTCGTCGATAAAAGTGTTTACCTTGAAGGCTGTGTCGGCAAGCAGTTTCCGCATCTCCGTCTCGTCGGGAAGGTGATCGTGCATTACGCATTCGTGTTTTCTGTGATGGGCGTTGATATCCTCTGAGGAATCGAAATGGGCGATGATTAATTTTCCGTCCGGTTTGAGCGCTTTGCGGATCACTTCAATTGTCCGTGTTTTGTTATGGAAGTGCGGGAAGCATGAAAAGCAGAATGCGACATCGAAAGCGGCGTCGGGAACCTTCATTTCTTCTACACTTGCCACCTCGAATGTCACGCGGGGATCTTTGTGCAGACGACGGTTGACTTCGATCATTTTTTCCGCATAGTCGACTTCGTGCAGCTTGCCATCGGCCCCGATTCGCTTGAGGATATAAGGCGCCATCACTCCGCTGCCGCATCCAAGGTCAAGCACGACATCGCCGGTTTTCAAGCAGGCGAGATCCAGAAGACGTTTGAATTCGTTATCGTACCGAGAGTAGTCTCCTGATGTCTCGTCTTTGTACCACATATCGAGCCATTGCTCGGCGCGTTCGTTAAAGAATTCGCGGCGGCGTGTGTCCATGGTTTCGTGCTGCATGTCGATTGATCCTTTCGTTAACCTGCCATATCCGTACGCATTGAGCGGCGTTTGGGTGAAAATGCAAAACCAAGTGCGTAAATTGTCGAAGAGCAAAGCACTATAACCGCCCCTGTCGGAACGTCAAACTGATAAGAGACATAGAGCCCCGCGAAACATGAGATCATGCCGAAGAGAGCGGACAGCAGGAACATTGTCTTCAGCCGGTACGTAAGCTGGTATGCGGCGCCCGGAGGGTTGACCAGCAGCGAGAATATCAGGAGCCCGCCCACGATATCCAGACTGGCGCTGATAAACAGGCCGGCGAGCAGGATGACTCCGTAATAAAAAACTCTTTCCGGGATGCCGACTGCTGCTGCAACTTCACGGTTAAACAGAACAGCCGAGATTTCTTTGAAGAACAGTACGAGGAGAAGTACCGCAATTGTAAAGATTATGGCAAGAACCGTAATCTCGCGCGCGGAAATTGTCAGGATGCTGCCCCATATCAGGTTGAGCGCCTCGCTTTTCGGTCCCGGGATACGTGTTAGAAGCAGGAATGCAAGCCCCATTGTGGCGGAGAAGATAACCGCGAGGATGCTGTTTGACGAGGACTCCGCCCGGTCGGAGAGCGGGCCGACCAGCAGGCCGGAAAGCGCGCATGCGATCATTGCGCCCAGTAGAGGGTCGAATCCGAAAAGCAGAGCTACAATAGCTCCGAGGAACGCGGAATGCGACATGCTGATGCCGAGAAACGGGATATCCATGAGTGTCACAAAAACTCCTATCAGTGAGAGTCCGCCGCCGCCGAGAATGCAGGCCAGGACCGCGTGTCGGAAGGCGGCGTGTTGCCACATCTCGATCATATCGCCCTTCTTCCGGAAGCAGTATTCGCGAGTAGCTCCCGGAGAATCGCCGGTCCCTGGCGCTTATAGACGTGTGACAGGTTTTCTTCGGTAAATGCGTCGGCAAAAGGCCCGTCGAACACGATTCGCGAGTTATCGAGAATCAGCGCGCGTGTGCAGCTTGCAGGCAGGGATTTGAGGTCGTGCATAACGATCAGAGTGGTCAGGCTGTGTTCCTGGTGCAGGCGTCCGACCAGGTCCAGGCATTCGCGTTGCGCTCCGAGGTCCAGACTGCTGGTCGGTTCATCGAGCAGAAGCAGTTCCGGGCTCTGGCACAGGGCGCGGGCAATCTGGACTTTTTGAAGTTCGCCTCCCGAAAGGTGACCGATAGGCCGTTCGGCAAGAGCTGCCAGTCCGACATCTACGATGGCCTTATTGACCGCGGCGCGATCGGCTTTGCCGGGCCGACGGCCCGGCGCGATGAGGCCGTAACGTCCCATGAACACAACGTCGTGAACGGACATTGGCATTTTGAAATCTATGGACAGAGACTGCGGAACGTATCCGATGTTTTTCCGTGCCATCCGGCCGCGGCCGACTGGAGTGTCAAAGAGGCGCACCTGACCGGATGCCGGCCGAAGGAATCCCAGGATAGATCGAAGCAATGTAGTTTTGCCCGATCCGTTTGCTCCGATTAATGCCACGAACTCGCCTTTTTGCAGCGCAAGCGAAACGCCGTCCAGGACCCTGTCGTTCCTGCGGTCAACGCATATGTTGTCAAGTTCAAGGACATTGGCCATGGGGTTTACTCATCTTCTGTTTTGAGCGCATTCACGACTGCTGAGCAGTTGTTTGAAAGCGCCGCAAGGTACGGCTGAGCGCCGGGGACGGGGGAACCAGTCCCGGGAAAGTTGGATAGCATTGCAAAGGGCACGTTAAGCTCGTCTGCAATGGTGCGGCCGATCTTCCCGCTGCTTTGCCTGTTGTCTATTACCAGCGACGCCTGCTGTTTCCTGCCTTCAGTCAGGATCCTGTGCAGGGCTTTAACTGAAACGGCTTCATCGCGGGGAAATACCGCTACGACTTCAAGCCCCATCCATTCTGCCAGGTCGCGGTTCATTTCTGCGCAGACAACACGTGCGCCTTGTATTGGCTTGAGAAGCTTTGTGTAGAGTTGGGCTTCTCTTGTGACTGCGCGGCTGTAGGAGTCCGCTTTTTTTGCAAAGAACTCACTTGCTCCGGGCGTTGCCTCTACCAGGACAGATTCGATGCGCTCAATTGCCCGGATGTGCACTGCGGGAATCATCCAGTTTCCGTGAACGCCCGCCTTGATCATATCGGTTTCCGGACTTGTCTCCACGCCTTCAAGGAATTGTTCGAAGCCGTGATAGAGAACCATGTCCGCGTTCCTGAGCTTATCGGCTTCGCCCGGGGTCAGATCAAAATGGCCCGGGCACATGCCAAAGGGAACTATGATGTTTACATCAACCTTGTCGCCGCCTACCGCATCCACAACCGAACTCATGAGAGTTGTTGTGCAGGTTACGCGCAACTTGTTTTCTTCAGGAGGCGGCTCTTCATCCGCCGCACAGCCTGCAATGGCGGCGCACAGTGTTAATGCGAGTATTCGGGCCGGAGCGTAATTTTTCACATTCGCGCCTTTATCCCGGCAAATACAGTTGTGCCGGGCATTGGATAGCCGGGAATCTGCTCGTAATCTTCATCGAGCAGGTTCTCGATGCCGGCAAAGATTTCAAATTTCGGGTTTACCAGGTATGAACTTTTCAGGTCAAAGACGAAGAAGTTGTCAACTTTTTCTATGTTGCCGCCCGCCAGCAGATTGCTGTCGTACAGCCCGGCGATGTATTCGCCTTCAAGAGAGATCTTTGTTTTGTCCAGTCTGTATCCGGCGGTGGCGTTCACGACGTGTTCGGGTTTGCCTTCGCGATTGGCGTGCGGATTGCCGGATGGTCCGTCTTCAATTTCTGTGTAAGTGTAGTGAACCGTCATATTGAGATCATCGATTGGACGGCTGTCCAGCCCCACTTCCACGCCCTGGATTGTAAATTCCCCGGAGTTGATATTAAGGAATTCTGGAGGCGGGCTGGTGTTGGCCTCCTGCTGCACAAAGTTCTGGACGTCCATGTAGAACGGATTCACGAACGCGCTCAAGCGCGGCGTAAATGCGTGGTTCAGGGCGACTTCATAGCTCCATACTTCTTCAGGCTCCAGGTCCTCGTTATGCGCCGGGAAGAGATGAAGTTCGCTGAAACGCGGCTGCCGGAATCCTTTTGCGACCTTGGCCCGGGCGGTAGTGTCTTTGGTTACATGACACAGAACCCCTGCCTGGGGAAGGGCCTCCCACTTCTCGGCCTCATCGTCCCAGTGGCCGCGCAGTCCCAGAGTTTGAACCCAGCGTCCTTTTACCAATTCGTTGAACGCAAATACGTCATGATTGTTCCGCTCGTATGGCCCGAAATCCATGAACCGCGCCGGCATATTAGCGCGCGCCCATGCTACCCAATCGTCCTGAGGCTCTGCCCACTGGTGTTTGAACTCGTAGCCGACAGTCAGGGCGTCTTTAATATCGTCATGCTCGTAGATATCACGCGTACAGCGGGTAAGGACGCCAAGTGTTCGGTCTTTAGAATGCCAGTAGTCGCTGATGGACGGCATGTTGAAATCGTGTTCACCTTCGTTGTTGTAGACTGTGAGGAGGAATTCCGAGTTTTCTTTTTTTCCTATCAGATCGGCATCCCAGGAATAGCGGATATACTCTTTTTTATCGTTATTTGTGTATGGATTGTTTTCCGGACCGGGATCCTCGGCTTTATCGCGGAAATACTGCCCTGACAGTTCGAGTCGCCATATGTCATCGAGTTGATAGCCGGTTCGCAACGAGAAGAAGTCGGCATCATAGGCCGAATTGTCGCGATGCCCTTCGGTTTCCTTATGATCATATGTGATATAGTAGTCCATTGTCCCGGTGTTTCCTGAGTGGCGCAGCAGGCCGTGGAATGTGTCGTGGCTTCCGTACGACAACAATGCGTTTGATTCGTAGCCCCGGTCCCATTTGCGGCGCGTTATGATATTTACCACTCCGCCCATCGCGTCTGTTCCGTGCAGAACAGCTTCGGGTCCCCTGATAACCTCGATCCGTTCGACGTTTGCCAGGGGGAGGGTCTGTGCGACCGTGCAGCCGAACAGCGACATTTTTTCCGGGCGCCCGTCGATCAGGGTCTGGAGTCGGCGGAGATTTGAGCCCAGGCCCCGAATCGCAATATCCTGGCGTCCGAGGATTGCGTCGCGCTGGATATAAACACTTGGAAGAGATCCTATCACGTCCATTACATAATCGGCGTTGGAAGCTTCGATTTCGGCAGAATCGATCACGCTGATGGCCGAGGTGATATCTTTTGCCTTGCGTGTGACAGGTGTAGCCGTCACGACAAGCTCGTTTCTGTCGAAGTCCTTTTGTGTTTCAGTTTTTGTTTTTTCCTGCGAGATGGCAGTGTTTAAGCATGCGCTGCCCGTAAGCAATGTAGCCGCAATCAGAAGCCAGTAGTTTTTATTCATTTTTCTGTTCCCTCCTTTTTGGGTATTACCTTTAGGAAAAACGTAACACTAAGCGATGAAGGGTAGTCTGTCAAACGGGATTTTCGCCTGGCGATGAGTTATTTACCCCGAGGCGCTGGCGCGCCTGGGGTGTGATTGTCTCGCTTTGCTCGCGTCATTTTCAGCCTGTGGCTGAGTCATTTACGGCCTTACGGCCGTGTCATTGGCCTTTCCGCCTGCTTGCGAAGCTTGCGGCGGGTTGAGAGGGGGGAGATTGTAACCACAGAGACACTGAGTCACGGAGAAGAGGTCGTGTGAATTCGTGTCTGCTTGCGTGTTGTGTGTGAAATATAACGTAATTCAGCAAGCGGACGCGAATTCACACGACGGTGGTAGTGAGAGGAAGATGAGAGAAGGCGCGGACCTCTTCTCCG
>CAYYVQ010000060.1:0-17467 GCA_964475205.1 uncultured Victivallales bacterium
AATCAAAAAGGTCGGAATAAAAGAAAGGCAGGTAGTGGTAGGACTCGTTCTCTCCTGCCACATTTCTTCGG
The DNA here is from genome assembly GCA_964475205.1 of uncultured Victivallales bacterium. GTDB lineage: Bacteria > Verrucomicrobiota > Kiritimatiellia > UBA8416 > CAYSRM01 > CAYSRM01. The sequence continues at coordinate 72 of CAYYVQ010000060.1, forward strand.
TTTTGAGCGTCTGGCTGTTATCAAGGTGGATAACATGTAAACCATCTTCTTTTTCAATTTCTGATGGTTTACATGAAGAAATGATGCTTGAAAACCCCTGTAAACATTGGGTTGGGATTTGAGTTTGGGTGTCCCGTCGACAAAGTGCGTATAATCGTAATCTTGCTCGTAATCATAATCCAGCAATTCTAATTATGGCCTCTTCTGCCCAAAACCTATTCGTATGACGATGTGTGGGTAGTAGCGCGGGCTTCACCGAAGCCCATCGCTGTTCGGGCCTCGACTTCGGCGAAGCCGGGCCTACTCGCGCATGGCTGCAATATCGTGGCGGAACCCTGGCCCACGCCAGAAGTGACAAAATGGCCATAATTAGAATTGCTGATCATAATCGACATCATCCAATGCTGCTGACTACACTGTGTCCCATAAAAACACACTTTGATCACGAGAAGCTGGATGTGCATCGGGATGCTATTGGTTTTGAATTGAATTGACAAGAAATCACTTTTCAGGCGGCACGGGCACCCGCCCGCTGAAGCCGAGCCGGAGATGTCAACTCTTGGCAAAATCACGCTGTGAACGTAAGCAAGGTGTGGATGAAGCAGCCTCGTGACGGCAAAACGGCTCGATGAAACGCATACGGCAGTGTCCGGAAACGCACCGCACCTGTTACGATGGCTCCCGTCTTCGCTACGTTACGCCGTGGCGAGCAGGCTCGCTCGCGCGTACATCATCACCGGCTCGGTGTCGCCACTTGAGTCCCCTTCCACGTGACAACGTGGTCACGGGATAATCCGGGAAGGGATCATCGTAGCAGGGCTCGATGACCCGGCCGGCAATCTCAGGAGGGGGCCGCGCCGGCGGCAGCAGGCCCTTGTCCACGAGAAACGTGATGACCCGCGCCCGGAACAACTCCTCCAGCGGCTTGAGGCCCACATCGGGCAGGACATAGAACAGGCCCGAGCGCGCAAACAGCCCGTCGGCGACCAAGGCGTGCAGGTGGGGGTGGAAATCGAGGTACTCGCCGGCGCTTTGGAGTACACTCTTTCCGGCCCCGTCATCCGGCTCGGCGGTTTCCGCTGTCGGCGCTTCCGTTCCGCCCTGTTGGGTCTGTGCCCACACGGGAACCACAAGCCCCGGCAATGCGAACAGTAAGCATGCCGATACCGATACGAGTGCGCCTATTTTTTTAACCTTCTTCATACCTCTGTTTGTTTTAAACTCTGCTCACGTTACTCTGGCCCGTCAGCTTTATTCTATAGGGTATAACCCTGCTGCGCTCAGAACCGCCAGTTGACGAAGACCATGCCCGGCGCCAGCTCGTTGGGCAAACCTGTGAACCATTCGTTCCGGGGAATGAGGTTCACCAGTCCGATTTGAACCCCGGTTTCCGCCGTCTCGGCATAGTTGACCGTGCCGAGTTGCAGGCCCGTGAGGCGTCCGGCATAGTTCACCACGCCGCTTTGCAGTCCCTTCATTCGGTCGTCGGTATAGTTCACGAAGCCTCCCTGCCATCCGAGGAAGTCGCCCTTCGTGTAGTTGATCGGCGCCCACTGAATCCCCTTGTAGTTGTCGGCATAGTTGAGGACAAGCGCCCAACTCAGGCCGGCGCTTCGTCCAGTGGAGCCGTTCACGAGGCCCAGCGCCAGCGCGCGCTGTGGGTTTTCGCTCCAAATACCGATGACTAATCCTTCAATTTGTTCATTTCGATCATAAAGCGCGATATCCGGGGTGATACTCACCTGCAAAGGCTTGCCGCCCGCCATGGCTCCGCTTGCCACCATTATACCAGCCATGATTGTAAGGAATATTTTCATTCTCTTCATTCTCTTTTCTCCTTGTTGTCTCATTACGAGCTCGTGTTCAGACTACATCAGTTCCGCTCTTGTGATCGCTTTTGCCTTCTCCTTTCCGCCCAGCCCGAAAGTCTGGCCCAACGCCGGCGCCGTGCCGCCAGGAACCGCGCCAAGGGCCGTGCTCACGATTTGCGTCCCCACCAGCAGCGTCTGCATCTTTTCTCGGACCAGCGTCAAGTTTTTAGCCAAACGTACCGTAATGCGCTTCATGGTGAATATTTTCTACAGTTCAGCGGATTCGGACCATCAGGAAAGGGAAGAAAAGCGGGTTCGGAACACCTTAACAGAGTTCTTTCCGTTTGGGTCTTCGTGATGCGCGCCCATTGAGACCGCATCGCGAGTGAGCCTGCCCGGAAAAAGTGGACAGGCCGGGGGTAAATATGGAGGATATTGTCTACTATGAAGAGAAACAGAAGATACGATGAAGAGTTCAAGAAAGAAGCTGAAGACCTCCTCATTCGGGTATGCTCACATACGGATCGAGATCATATCGAGCCATACAGGGGAATCTGAGAGGTCGTTTTTTATGGCAACGGGTCCCACAGGACCAACTCCGGGAAAAAGGCAAGAATTCGTCCCCCGGACGCTTCGCTCCCTGTGACGCTACGATAGGCCCCAAAATTGGGGAGAAGAAGAGAAGAATAAAGACAACAGATAAACCCCTACACTGTCCACCAAAATTGGTCAACGACTCGCACAACAAGCAGCCAAGGGCGAATTCTTTTTTGCGACCGGCGTATGTCTGGCGGTCGGCAAATATTGACCATACCCTCTTATGTAACCCTCATGCTTTACATATTTCACTTGGGTCGCATGTGCCCTTAGTCTGATCTATTCACGCGCCGAGTTTACCGCAGCTATATCCTGCTCGCACTCTACGTCGCGGCGGATCGGGAGCTGCCGGGGGCTCAGTTGGCTCATTCGCCATTTCTTCTCTTCTTTCTGGCGCTCAAAACCTGTTGAGTTCTAATATAGTTGGTGAATCATAATGGACACTGACACCTGACAGCCATTAGCCCCGCCCCCGGGGTGACCCGGATTTTTCGAGACTATGACTCACTTGCGTAAGCGGTTGTATATCCGCGCGATGCATAAAGAGTCATAGAAGACCACCCGGCTGTCATGCGGCTGCTCAAAATGGTAATTGCCGAGTCAGGGTCAAAATCGGTCAGCGTATGCGGGGAAATGGCAGGCAGACCGGAAACTCTTCAGAAATTAATGTCCCTGGGCATTAAGGAAGTCAGCGTTGCTCCGGTTCTGATCCCGGAAGTCAAAGAAAATATAAGAACATCGCCCTGATTCGAGCAGGTGTTGCGTTGGATCAGAGATGATGGTATTGTTCGGCTCACTATGAACAATCAGTGGAAAAATACTCTGGGTGGATTCTTCGGGGAAAAGAAAGAAGAACCGGCAAACCGCGATGTATCGGAAATGGCCTCGTTCATAGAGAACGTGGCTTTACCTGCATTTGCCGAGATTTCCGGCGAACTCCGTAAATACTCAAGACTGAGCAACATACGCAATTCCGACACATCTGCTACTCTCATGGTACTGAAAGGCAAAGATGAAGAATTTGCTTACCGCCTTCAAGGACGCACCTTTCCAAACGGTATAATGCCGTACGCCGAAATGAGATTCCGTCAAAGGGGCGGCCTTCGATTTATAACGGTTGAAGAAACACTGCGCAGCAGCGCTGATTCCTCGATCCGCGATGTCACCATCGATGACGTCGTACAGCACTTTGTCCGCAATTATACCAGCAGGGTACAACAGGGTTAACCCGCATTGCTCACACTCTTCCGGCATAAACGTTCCATAGCACAGCCATTGCAGGCCAAAACCGGTTTGCCCGATCTCGCAGTGTGTCTACACAGCGTCGCCCGGACAAAACGGTTTTGACCCACACTGTCAATACTCTGAACCGTTTCTGCTCGAAAAAGTGTGATCAATGCAGGTTAACCCGCCGGGACACCGCTATTGGCTCAACCTTTCATGCGCCCATTTCCTGAGACCGTCTTCGGAATGAGGCCCCGGCGCTGCAATCAGCTCTCTTCCCGCTTCCACTTTGCCGAACATGTTCCAGAATACAACTCCCATCACCCTGCCTTTATCCATGTAGAATATGGGCCCTTTATCATCATGCTTTTTCACGTCCGTAATTGTTTGCAGCGACGAATCTGTTTTCCCTACCGCTTCGTAACCCGAATCAAAAAGGTCGGAATAAAAGAAAGGCAGGTAGTGGTAGGACTCGTTCTCTCCGGCCATATTTCTTCCTGCCGCCTCCCCCATTGCCATGGCATTGTCTTCGTGTTCGGTCCTGACCCTGGCATCGAGCAGCGGGTTGTAGAAATTCGCAACATCTCCGCTGCTGAAGATGTTTTCCTGACCAGTGCGCAGCTGCTCGTCAACCACAATTCCATTATCCACATCCAAGTCCATGCTTTCCGCCAGGCCCGTGTTGGGGACAATGCCTATGCCTGCTATTACTCCTTCAGTTTTGAGCGTCTGGCTGTTATCAAGGTGGATAACATGTAAACCATCTTCTTTTTCAATTTCTGATGGTTTACATGAAGAAATGATGCTTACGCCCTTGTCTCTGTAATATTCGTTCAAGGCTTCAGACAATTCAAGGGGAAGCATGCGGCTGCAAACTCCCGCTTCGGGAAAAACCATGGTTACATCTTTGCTGTTCATAGCCAGAGCCGCCGCAATTTCAGATCCAATAAAACCTCCGCCTAGAACTAAAAATTTTTGATGTTTCTCAGTCATATCGCGAAGCAATCTGTAATCGCCCAGGGTCCTGTAGTAAATAGTCTCAGCATTGTGAAACGGCAGCTTCCGCGGACTTCCTCCTGTTGCCAGAAGCAACTTGTCATAGCCGTACTTATCGCCCTGTTCGTCTTTGACCTGCCGGGCGGCTGCGTCTATGGAAACAACAGTGCGGGATAGATTCAGGTCAACTCCTTTTGACTTTGTCCCCATCCATATCGAATCCATTAATTTATCTTTCCATAGTCCCTTGGAAAGCGGCGGGCGGGCGTATGGCTCTTCATCGTCCGCGCTTATCACCCCGATTTCTTTCTTGTCATCCACTTCTCTAATCCCTTTTGCCGCAGCGTCGGCTGCCATGCCTCCGCCTACTATCAAATATTTGTATTTTTTCATGCTGTCTCCTTATCTATCTGTAGGTTCACCCTATTTGTCTTTTAAAATCCTGTGCCTCTGACTCGTTTCCTTCCAGGTCAAGTTTCAGCGAGAGAAATTTGAGCATATCTTTCAGAGCTATTATTCCTTTGAGCTCCCGGTCTTCAATTACCATAAGTCTGCTGTTGCCTGTTTTATTCATAGCCGACAACGCCTCGGCAGCATCCGCATCGGGAGCAATTGTGTTATCATCCGAGCATTCCCGGGCTATATCCGATACCTTAGTATCCGCCCATTTCTCTTTGGGTATCTCCTTGATTTCCTTTGTCGTCACACAGCCTATGACCTTTTCTTCACTGGTCACGGGAAACATCTTGAAATGATATTCATAGATATAGTCATTCACTAATTTATCGACTGTCAGGTCGGGCGCAACTGTCACCGGATCTTCCCGCATAAACCTGCGCACCGGCTCCCCGCCAAGCGTTTGCCGGATAACTACCTGCCGATATGAACCGTGAGAGATTCCCCGCAAAAACATTCCGATCAAAGCCCACCACAACCCTCCAATAAAAGTTCCGCCCAAAACAGCAAAAATGCCCATTATAATAAGCACCGTTCCGAAGCCCGCTCCTATTTCAGAAGCAATGTGCGTGGCCCATTTAAGGTTTTTCTTCCAGGCCCAGAGAGCGGAACGCAGTACCCTTCCCCCGTCAAGCGGAAAGGCTGGCAGAAGGTTGAATATTGCCAGTATTACATTGATAAACGCGAGATAGCCGAGCACTCCGGAGGTGGTCGGCGGCAATTCAATAGTCTGTGAGCCCAGGTATGCAAGATAGAAAAGACCTCCCAGAACAAAGCTGGTCAAGGGTCCGGCGATGGCCATAAAAAATTCGCCTCTTGGTGTCTTGGATTCGTTTTCCATCTGCGCCACGCCGCCAAACATAAAAAGCGATATGCCCTGCATCGATATGCCGAAACGTCTTCCCACTAGAGAGTGCATCATTTCATGGACAATTATGGATAAAAAGAGCCCTATCGCCCCTGCAATCCCCATGATGATATACTGAGCTGTACTGAGATCTTCGAACTGGCGCGGGAAATATCCACGGGACAAAGTAAAAACAACCAGCAGGGCCAGCAGCAACCAACTGGCATCTATCCGGACTTCGAACCCGAAAATCTTAAACAACTTCAATCCTTTTCCAAACATAAGTTACTCCTTTCCAAGTCTGCCTTCTTCCCGGCCCGGCAAAGGAGGGCGCGGGTCTTTCTGCCCAGGCGCCTGCTGTTCAATTGCGTAAGGTCCCTGCGAGGACATCACGGCCCCTTGTTTCTTGAGCGCACTCAGCATTTCTCTTAGACGCTTATCAACCTTTTCGTGGAAACTGCCGTCGGCATTCACGTCCCCCGGTTTCATCCCGGCAAGAAGCTCAATGGCCTGGTCTACCGTCTGTATTGTCCAGACACTGAACTTTTTCTTTTTGACAGCGTCCACGACATCCGGCCTCAATATGAGGTTTTTTGCGTTTGCCTCCGGAATACACACGCCCTGGTTGCCGGAAAGGCCGACCTGCCTGCATGTATCAAAAAAGCCTTCAATCTTTTCGTTTATACCGCCCACAGGTTGGACTCCTCCCCATTGGTCAACTGAGCCGGTAACTGCAATATCCTGCCGTACGGGCGTTCTTGAAACCGCGCTTAGCAAACACACCAGCTCTGTAACTGAAGCGCTGTCGCCTTCTATCATTCCGTAACTCTGTTCCATGGCGATCCCGGCGGATAGCGATACGGGGTGTTTCTGAGCATACTTGTTGCGCATATAGCCTTCCAGGATCAGCATGGCCTTGTCGTATGTCTGGCCGCTCAATTTACTTTCCCTTTCAATGTTAACTACCCCCGACGCGCCAAGTCCTACACTGGCGCTAACGCGCGAAGGTTTGCCGAAGGAGTAATCGCCGAGGTTGATGATAGCAAGCCCGTTGAGTTGTCCTATGAGCTTGTCCTCCAGGTTAATAATAAGTGTTCCTTCCTCAATCATCTCCCTGATTTTTTCCGCGATCCTGTCGGAACGGTAGACCTTTTCGTCTACAGCTCTGCGTATATGTTTTGCGCTCACCTTGGACTTGTTATCCTCCTTTGCCCAGAAGCTTGCTTCCCTGACAATATCACCCAGCTTGCTGAATTCTGCGGTCAGCTTCCTGCGGTGACTTGCGATTCTTACTGCCGTTCTAGTTAGCTGGGCCACTCCCGTTGAGGTAAAAGGAAGAATATCTTCCTTTTGTTTCAGCTTCTGCACAAACTGTCCAAGCTGCTTAGGGGAATCCGGCGAAACGTCCATTTCGTCCGCAAAATCCGCCTTGATTTTGAAAATCTCTGGAAAATCTTCATCGTAGAGGTAGAGCAGGTGATAAAGAAGCGGATTACCGAGCACAACCAGCTTCACCTTTAGCGGTATTGATTCCGGCCTTATGGCAGATGCCGTAAACACACCGAGTGGATCATAGGCATGAAACTCCACCGATCCGCTCTTGAGAGTGCGTTTCAATTCTTTCCAGACCAGCGGTTCAAAAAGGGCTTCAAGAAGGTTGACAACCAGGTAACCCCCGTTAGCTCTCAACAGGCTGCCTGCTCGAATATTGGTAAAATCACCCACTACTCTTCCAAAGCGGTCCACCACCCCGCCAGTGGTCCCGAACAAATTCTTGTAATTCGGAGAGTCCTCAATAATTACAGGAGCGTGTTCGAGATTACTGTTTTCTACCAGCACGTTTACCTTGTATTCGGTAAATTTCTTCTCTCCCTGTCCGCCTCCCATCATCTGCTGCATGGCCTGCATCTGACCGGCCTGATCCTGCTGCTGGAAATCCTCAAGGTTTTCCAGAATATGCTCCCGTAATTTATCCATCCACTGGCCAAGCTTCTCATGCTTGTAGTTCTTGCGAAGCCCTTCGATTAACGGATTAACAATCTCTTCGGCATGGTCTTTTTCTACCTTTTTTACCTCGCCGCCGAGCTTCTTCCGAAGTTCGTTTCCGCGCGACATATATGCGTCTATTTTCCGGGCCAGTTCACGTTCTTTCTGATTTATCTTTTCCCGCTCGTCTTCTGATAGATTCTGGATATCATCCTGGCTCATCTGTTCGCCGTTCTTCTTGAGCGGTATCACCATGACCTGGCCATTGGGCGCGCGTTGGATAGTAAGGCCCTTGTCCCTGGCCTCCTGTTGAAGTTCCTTCATGAACTTCTCGTTTTCCTTCTCGTATTTACGGCTTATCTGCTGCTTCTGCCTGCTGAAATCTTCATTCTGAAAAGCTTTGGGCAGCTCATACTTGAGCTGTTCAACAAGATCCTGCATGTCCTTCTGAAAGCTGAGAGCCTTTCCGGCCTCAAGGTCAATGGCTATAGGATTGTCGGAACGCTCGAAGTTATAAACATATACCCAGTCCGAAGGCGGCGCTTTATCCATAACCCTTTCTCTAAGCACACGCTGAATGGTTTCCTTTTTTCCGGTTCCATTGAGTCCCGAAACGTAGATGTTATAAGTCGAGTGCTCTATGCCCAGACCTATGTCAAGCGACCGCATTGCCCGGGGCTGGCCAATCACCTTTTCCAGTGCATCCAGCTTGTCAGTATTATCAAAATCAAAATTCCCGGTGTCTACTTTCCAGTCCACATCCTTTGTTTTCAACAATCTTGCCTTGGAGACTGTCATCAAGATTCCTCCTCGTTATTGAGTTTTTCCTTGGGTATTTTCAGATTAAGAATGCCTTCTTCCAGTTCAGTGGTGGTTCCTCCCGGATCCACTGGATGTTCAAGCGTGAAATGCCGACAGAATGTTCCCTCGATTCTTTCCTTTTGAATATGCGTTGCTGTTTCCACCCATTGAACCTTTTCCCGGCGGCCAGAGACTGTAACCCGTGAACGGCGAACTGCAACATGTACATCACTGAGCTTTACCCCCGGCAAGTCAAGGGTTACAAGGTATGCGTCCGGCGTTTCCGCCACATCAACCGCCACATACCACTCGCTTTTCCCTTCGCGCCCCCAAGGTTTATCGATTAGAGAAGAAAAGGCTTCCTCCAACTCGCGCTGCAAATCCATAAAACGCCTTCTCGGTTTTCTCGGTTTTCTCTCGTCCTGATCTGACATCAAAGATGTTCCTTTACCATCACAGAAAGTTGTAATTAATTCGAAATACCACTCATCTTCATTGTTACACATTATGTAGTTCTTTATATCGGTGTAGACATTAGGATCGGGCTCGAAAAGTCTTACTGAATGCCCAAGTCTGATTCTGCGGACAGGTTTTATTCAGCAGGCCTGGCGCAATGAATAATCTTTTTCCTGGAAACATACGCTCCTGCCATCCGCTCCTTCTTTCCCGTCTTCTTGACAGATGGCCCCGCCAGTGAACCTGTAAAGACCCGACTTTCTTTGCTCAAGTCGATACCAGGGCAGGCAAAGATGGCTTAAAAAATGCTGCAGGTAATCCAGAGGATTTTAAGAATTTTCGAAGCCGTCTTTTAGCGTTATCCCGATTACGATCTTAGAATGTTGCTGTTATTCTTCTTCACGTTAAGACGGAAACTATGTTGAAAATGAAAGGAGACAATAGAAATGAAAAGAACTATTTCGCGTGTATTGACAATCTCTGGAATGCTTGCAATCACTTTGGCCTTATGCCCTGCGTGCAGAGCCCAATCGAATGAAGCAAACAAGTCACAGGATGCTTCCCCGTCTCTTGAGGCGCTCGAGAAGACAGGACAGGCTTTTTCACAGGTAGCCAGGAAAGCGGTGCCGGCAGTGGTATACCTGGAGGTAAAGACAACCGTTGAAGTCAGGGGCAGACAGATGCCTTTCAACGACCCGTTCGATCTTTTCGGCGACGATTTTATGCGACGGTTTTTCGGGCCGGGACAGGAACCGGAAAAGCGCGAATTTCAGCGGCGAGGCGCAGGCACCGGCTTTATCATAAGCGAAGACGGTTATATCCTTTCAAACTATCACGTAGTAGGCAACGCCGACGAAATTAAAGTCAAGCTCCACGACGGGCGTGAATTCGACGCAGAGAAAATTGGCGCCGATTCCAAATCCGAAGTGGCGGTTATTAAAATCGACGCTGAGGATCTGCCTTACCTGGAGCTTGGAGATTCCCAGGCAATTGAGGTGGGCGAATGGGTAGTGGCTGTCGGCAATCCGTTTGGCCTGGCTGAAACGGTTACGGCCGGGATTATAAGCGCTAAAGGGCGAAGCAATATCGGAATTGCAGATTACGAAGATTTTATCCAGACCGACGCAGCAATCAACCCGGGCAACTCGGGCGGCCCCCTGCTGACAATTGACGGCAAAGTGATCGGCGTAAATACGGCAATCTACAGCCGGACAGGGGGATACATGGGGATCGGTTTTGCCGTTCCCATCAATATGGCAAGAAACGTCAAGAACCAATTGATAGAGAAAGGCAAGGTAACCAGAAGCTACCTTGGCGTATACATCCAGGAAGTTACATCGGACCTGGCTGAATCATTTGGCATGGAAAAAGCACAGGGAGCTCTCGTCTCCCAGGTTGAAGAAGGCTCCGGCGCGGACAAAGCGGGATTGAAGTCAGGCGACATTATCCTCGAACTGAACGGGAAGAAGGTCAGGAATGTGGGAAAATTCAGGAATACCGTTTCTTCTAATCCTCCCGGCACTGAACTTGAACTGAAAATTTTCAGGGACGGTAAAAGGAAAGAAATAACAGCAGTTACCAGCGAGTTCCCTGGCCAGGGAGAAGAAACCGCGGCAACAGGTGAATCCGATGCTTATGACCGGCTCGGCTTTACGGTTACCGAACTGACCGCGCCACTTGCGCAGAGGTTCGGTTATGATGACCAGGACGGAGTGGTCGTTGAACAGGTGGAAAGCGGCAGCAATGCCGCCATGGCTGGACTCCGGCCGGGCACACTCATAGCAAGCGTCAACCGGAAAGAAGTAACCACAGTAAAAGAATTCAAGAAAGAGATAGCCAAAGCCGACGACGCAAATGCTGTTCTCTTACTGGTCAAGACGCCTCGCGGTTCGCGTTATGTGCTGCTGAAGCTCGAATCTGCAGAAGAATAGCGCATTCTGTGAGCATATCCCCGGCGCAGTCTCAAAACTGCGCCGGGCTTTCTTCCCGGATAAGCAGGGCTATCAGCGCTATCCTCCATCCGTCTCGGCAGGAACCTCGCCCTCCCATTTGCGCATCAAGCAATTTGATGCTGAAGTTGTGATAGGAGGGCGAACCTCCACTCTAACCCGCATATCTCAAGGAATTTTGCAGCGAGAGCGTGGAGAGCGCCACTTCGGATAAACAGGCTATTGATCCTCAGTCATTCCTGCGGCAATGACAGCGAGTTTTTGTTTGAAGAGATCCCATTCGGTGGAGAAACGGCTCTGCAGCTTTTGCCAGATCTGGATTTCTTCACTTTGCGGCCGGCGAGCATGTCGTTGGATTAAATCCCGGTAGCACCCGCTCAACTTTCGGGCGCATCGCTTATGATCGAATTCCGCGGCCCGTTTCCTCGCAGATTCGCTCCACTTTCGCATCAGACAGTCATCTCCGTATGCTGCCTGAATCTGCCGCGCAAATTCGCCTGGCGGTGTCTTTGCGGGCAACACTCTCCCGTTTCTGCCATGCTGCACTATATCACGGGATCCGGGCGCATCCAATGCTATTACCGGCACCCCGGCTGAAAAAGCTTCTATCAGAACTATTCCCTGGGTTTCTGTTTCTGACGCGAAAGGAAAAATATCCATTGCCGCGTAAGCGTCGGCGACTTCGGAGCCCGTCAGGCTGCCGGTCATGACCAGCCGGTCACGAAGACCGGCATTCCGGAACTTTTCCTCCAGCGGTTGAACAGACTCCCCGTCGCCCACCACAAGATACCATGTATCATTATTGCCGCTCATGAACTCAACAACTGCATCAGCTGTAAAATCCATGTTCTTTACCTCTACAACCCTGCCAAGGTAGCCGACAAGAAACGCATCTTGCGGAATACCATGTTTATCTCTGAACCGCTTTCCATTTCCACTGCTGTATCTCTCTACATCAGTGCCGGTGGGTATGACCCTTACAGGCACGGCTACTCCTCTTTCGCGAATCATACGCCTGATGCTGCCGGTGGGAGCAATGACCGTATCGCAAAGATTTGCGTATTCAGTTGCTATGGTCCGGGCAATCCGCGAAAGAACCTCGGAATCCCGGGCAAAAAGATAAGTGTATCTTTCATAGAGAGTATGGTGGGTAAATACAATCGGAAGACCGCGCCGCCGCGCCACCCGCAAAGCTGTATCGCCCAGCATGAAGGGATGGTGGCTGTGAACAATGTCCGGGGCGAAAGAATCGAGCTTTGCCTTCAGCATTGCAGGCACCGGCAGCTTTGCGGAAAATTCTGTTCCGCCGACCTCCTTTATTGCAGGGAGCCGGAAAATCGAGTCTTCGGATTGCGTTGCACCCGCTACAGACAAGGTAATGATATATGTTCGGTTACCAAGCGCGGAAAGATCGTCCGCAAAAGTCTCTATTGATCGTTCCACCCCGCCGATAATCGGCTTATACGCATTGGTAAACATTGCAATATTCATTGAGTTTATCCTGAAGGTCTGGTTCCGGCAATATCCTGCACATCAAGCTGCCAGCTTTTACGCGAAGGCATGTCTATTATTACGTCCGGCCGGCTGTCATGCCACCGGCCCTGCACCCTCGCCTTCGGCTTGCGGCCGGCAGGGTCGATTTCGACGGCAACATCGCCGAAACGGGTAGCCGTTGGACCGTAACACAGGGGGGATTCAGACTCCAGCCACTCAGGAAACAGACCCGACCCTACTATAAGCTTGCCTGGTTCCTCCCTGATAAACAAAGCTCGTATCATCAGGACCCACTCGGCCGCTGCCCAACCGTGCTGGCCGTCGCCCATACATCCCCCGCTGGTTGCCGGGTGAATAGCTTCGGGCCATTGCCCGGTTGGCGTAGCAAGCTGCGATATGCGCTTGACCAGGGGTTCATATCTCCTGTCCCCGGCTCTCAGTAAGACCTGCGCCAGGTGTAAAGTCAGATACGGGTTTACACCTGAATGAGTCATGTCGTGAAAAAAACCGTCTTCCAGCATCGACCGATCCATCAGAAAATCGACTGTTCGCATAATCCGTTCGTCGCCGGCCTTAAACAGTTGAAGAGGATAATCCGCCGCAAGAGACCCGATGGCCCCTGTATCCATCCTACGATTCGGCGCCGCAGGAATTGCGCCGCGAGAACGGTCTTCCGGTATAGACGATATGCTCTTAATGATATCCCTGAAATAGTTTCCAGCTTCGGCGCGTAACCCGGCGGCATAACGCTTTTCGCCCGAGTTTTCAAATATCTCTGCCGCTGCCCGCAGACCTGCAATTCCCCAGAAATTGTCCCAATAGAAAAAATTGTTCGGACCAAGATGTTCTGCACTGAATCCGGCGGGCAGAAGCCCTTCCGGCTTTTTATCCGCCCGGACTCTTCGTTTCCGCTTTATCCACTCTGCTCCTTTGCGCAACATGTCCAGATCTTTGCCTGTAAGTTTCCGGCCACTGACAGATTCATACCTTCCGGCGACCCACAGCGCCTGGCCGTTGGAATCCCATTCTCCCTGTTGCGACTCAAAAAATCCCCTGGTGGTTTGTCTTCGCGCAAAAGATCCCTCAAAGGCGCGTCTGGCTGCTTCGTGGTGATTGACAGCCAGCAGCGCGTTGAGCATAAAACAGGCGTCCCTGAACCAGAACCTGCGATATGTATATGACCCCGGACAAATCTCACCCGATGAAAGCGACTGAAGAGTCCTTACCGCGCAAATATAGTTGCGCTTCATTTCGCTGTCGGGAATGTCAATTTCAGGGGACATGTCGTCAAGCCTCTTCCACGTAGTCTCAGCGCGAAGAATGCGCGTTTTTCTTCTTGATTTGCCCTGCGGCCATTCAAGCGGGATTCGAGCCTGCACATTGCCGACGCCGTCGGAACCAATAGAAAAGATAGCCGCGGCAGTTGCCATTCCCACCGGACATGTCTGGCGTGACTTATTAACCGGGATGTGCAGCAGGTTGAATACATCCCCTGAATCATAATCGCTGCTGCAGTATCGATCCGGGTTGCGGCTCAATAAAACGTCGGTTTTCCCGTTTACTTTCCATCCCGGCCGGTCGGCAAGGGTCTTTATAGAGTCAATAAACTGAATTCCTTCGGTGTTGTAAGGACGCAACGCAATACATATCTGCGCGCCCGGATCGGCTTCTCCTTTCCAGTTTAAATGAAGTTCCGGTTTGTCATTTTGATTGCGGGCCATTTCGGCGGAAGCCTCCAGGCTCATCCCCTTGTCGGACGTGCGGGTATTCACGATGAGGTTTCCTTCGGCAACCATTTCCTGGGATGAGCGGCAACAGCGGCTTGGAACCAGTTTTTTGTCTCCATGGATTATCCATGCTTCAATCGACCAGCCGTCATGAAGCGGTGTAGCCATCCCGCAGGGATCAACCAGGGTGTAAAGGTCGGTATCTGGCAGACAAACTGCAGTCCAATTCCTGTGGGTAAGGTTTATGTGCGACATGGAAAAAGATCTCGGAATAAATGACTCATCCCGTGGATTGAACTGCCTTTCTACCCAGTAAGGCCAGACCCAGTCCAGGTTGTGCTGTATTGCTCGTGTATTAACTATTCCGCGCGCTTGAAAAACCGTCCATGCCCGTATCAGCTCCAGGGGCGCTTCAACTTCAGAAGGCTGGGCAAACTGCCTGAGCCGCGCCATAAGCATGAAGGGATCCAGAAGTCCGTAACTTCGGGCAGCCCTTCTGACGAGCAATTTCCATGGAAACCATTTAAAAATCATACCTATACTAGCCTTATCTATTCATCAACTTCGTAATAAGAGTGCGCAGGTTGCTTTAGATCAATGGCTTTGCGCAGATAGCCGGGCGAAGGCGTATGAACATACGTCAAGATCGGCTGGCAAGCAAAGTCGTTGAGATGAAGTGACATGCACACTCGTAATAGATTTTTATGAATAGATCAGGCTAGCTTCATGCAGTCGGTGAAAAAGCTGCAATCAACGTGCGAGCATGTTCCTCCGGAACGGCCAAAGCAGGGCTCATAACCTTCGGCCTTCTGTATTTTGTGGATCAGATCAGTTTTCTTCATTTTTCCGGGCTTGATGCCCAGGCCTCTGGCCTTGGTCCGCACTTCCTGCATTTTCATTTCTGCGCTCCTGTCTTGGCTTACTCAACCCGTATTATGCTGTTTAGCGAACCCATTGAGTTTGAACGCCAGTGAGTATTGCCGGGATCCGCCTGCCAAACTCCATTAGCAACAAACTTGTATTCATGCTCGCCAGGAGGCAGCATCAAACTCGCGGTGTAATGGCCATTGCCGTCCACTTGTTTCATTTTTTTTCTTTTCGGATCCCAGCCATTAAAACTCCCTGCCACATAGATTTCGCTATCTGGCTCTGCCTTCAATTCCAACTTTACTCGCCTTTTGCCTGCATTTTGACTGACTTTTCTGGATTTCTTCTGTATTTCCCGTCTCATGATCCTATCCTTTACTATTTTATAAAACCGGTTCCTTATCCTTCCATGAACAAAATTTACAACCTTTTGCGCGGCTCTCCTATAGGCTTTTCCCTGATCCCGGCCTTCGATTGACCTTACCCGAACATTCGCAAGGAAGAATACCGCGTCTGGCTTACCCCGACAGCGCCGCTGAGAATGTTGTCGGAGGGCATACCGTGCTGGTGGAAACCAACGCGGTCCATGGTTCAGGTTTTGAAGATGCTGCCTGGGAACAGACCGGGCGCTCCATTATCAAAGACAAGCGGGATCTTTACGCCTAAATTCGGCAGTTGCCAAGTTTGATGTATCTGCACCTGCCTGTGCGTGCCGCACGCAGACAGGAGGCTTGAGGGCTTTGGCTATAGTAACTATGCCAAAGTCCTTGTAACGCAGCAGATGCGGCAAAATCGGCAACCCCTTGTGGTTCAAAATGCGGCAAGCTTTCTTTCACCCGACAGGTGAAAGCTATAAAATCAACCAACTCCTTATTCATAAGGACTTACGCCGCTTGCCGCATTTTGAATGCCGGATATGGGTTGAATCTTGTGGTTAACCCGCATTGATCACACTTTTTCGAGCAGAAACGGTTCAGAGTATTGGCAGTGTGGGTCGAAACCGTTTTGTCCGGGCTCTCGCTGTGTAGACACACCGCGAGATCGGGCAAACCGGTTCTGGCCTGCAATGGCTGTGCTATGGAGCGTTTATGCCGGAGGAGTGTGATAAATGCGGGTTAAGCTTAATCCGGCCGGAGTAAACATGAATTAAATAACAGCGCCCTTTAAAAAACATTCTTGCTTTTCACCGGGTTTAAAACTAAAGTTTTCTTCAAAACAAGGAAGGTAACCGGTGCAATCAACAAGCCACCCGAATCACAAGCCCAAGCTTCTCGAGAGTCTTCGCCGCGAAATCCGTATCCGCCAATATTCCATACGCACAGAACGTGCTTACACAGATTGGGTCAGGCGCTACTGCCATTTTCACAAACTCAAGCATCCTGACACAATAGGAGCTAAAGAAATCACCGCCTTTCTAAGTTACCTGGCCGCCGAGGAAAACGTTGCCGCAAGCACACACCGCGTAAACAGTTCCTCTGCACGCGGTTACCGTACGGTTTTTGCAAGTGCATATAAAGGTAATGGGAATTCTCAACAATGTACTATGTTTACGTTCTATATTCTGAAAAAGACCACGGAATCTATATTGGATATACAACCAGTTTGGAGTTGAGGTTTAGACAACACCAGAACGGAGAAGCTCGTTCCACGGCTCACCGGCGTCCGCTTATCCTGGCCTACTACGAAGCTTACGCCTGTTGCGCAGATGCACAGAGCAGAGAGCGTTTTTTGAAGAGCGGCGCAGGCCGCATGTATCTGAAAAAACAAATGAGAGTTTTTTTTGCAGCACATCCCTTACGGATCTCCACCTGAATTGTGCACTCTAACAATCAACACGAATACGCTAATAGCCGCGTGGAGCGAAGCTCTATACGCGGGCAGTATCTTTTCCCATCACGCCAACTCTCAATTGATCCGCGCTCGGGCGCGAAACAACGCCACCACGTTTACGAAAGCGTAATGCAGAAGGGCATCAAGGCCGCCACCAGAAAAGCCGGGATAAACAAGTTTGTGCATGCCCACTCACTGAGGCATTCGTTCGCTACTCACCTCCTTGAAGATGGATATGATCTGAGAACTATACAGGAACTGCTTGGTCACGAAGACATCCGAACCACCGAAATCTACACCCATGTAACAGAAAACGGCGCTCGCACAATCAAAACGCCGTTAAGAAAGGCGCGCG
>CAYYVQ010000061.1:0-17441 GCA_964475205.1 uncultured Victivallales bacterium
CATTTCGAGTTTTTATCCGCCTGTTCTGAAAAAAATCACGCTTGTATGAGGTCTAATTGAGATTTGCACACACGTTGACAGGAGCAAAAGCATGAAGACAACCTGCAATCCAACAGCCATTGCCCACCATGTGCGGCACGAGAAAGTTCATTCCTTTTTTATTTTCGCCCGTACTGTCAAAGATTTGATCCGGAGTGTGATGGCGCCTTTCATTACGGGTTCCTTCAAATTAATGCCCAATCGTACAGGTTTTCTGTCTGTCTTTACGTTCTCGTCAATGAGTTCTTCTTCTAGATCATATTCCCGGTCGGCAGTATCAATCTCAATTTGCAGCGCTTCTTTATTGCTGAGAACATTAACAATGCCGTTAGACGGATATTTCCATTCGCCCAGCGTTATCAGCGCCGTGCCGAACTTCGCGGGCTCTGAGAATTCCACTTCGTCTTTAACTGTAATCGACGCTGGTTCTTTACGCCTGTAGACGAAGGTGCGTCGGAGTGATCTAAGGTGTGGCGCATGGTAGGCCTGGGTCAGATCCATGACCAGCCTGTCTTCGTTATTGCTGAAGTCACTGGCAAGGACTTTGCCGCTTGCTTCCCTGCCGTGCTGCTGGAGCCTGCCGTCGACAAGAGGAACCGAGTGTCCGTAGGAATTCAGGACCTTGCTCTCGTATCGTCTCGGGCTGAAAGTTCGACGGGTGTATACTTCAGACCCCGGATCGGCCAATACAGATTCACTTCCCTTAACAACTATAAAACTCCCGATATCGTTGTGATTATGGTGCTCGGCGTTGTTTCCTCCTTTTATGGCGGCCGCGATGGATTTGCCGGTAACTTCAAATGGCC
Organism: uncultured Victivallales bacterium; assembly: GCA_964475205.1. Taxonomy (GTDB): domain Bacteria; phylum Verrucomicrobiota; class Kiritimatiellia; order UBA8416; family CAYSRM01; genus CAYSRM01. Next base: position 846 of record CAYYVQ010000061.1, read on the forward strand.
TGGTTATCAGCGCTCCCGCCTCCGGGAACCACGTTCGCAGGCCTTCGGCTTTTCTTTCCCTTGCCGGCGGTGATTTTGAAGCTGAATTAGGGAACGAATACATCATGGCCGGGACCAGCAAGTCGGCGCGGACAGGATCCAGGTTATCCCACCGCCGCAAACCAAGGCCGTAAAACCGGCTTATAAAGTAAAGCATTTCGGGGCTTGCTTCTTTGCCGACCGGGCAGTCTGAAAACGAAGGGTATACGCTGTTTATGATTTCCATTCGAGCGCCGAACAATGCCGGCTCTTTTGCTTCCGGGAGTTGCAAGAGATTCAGTTCCCCCTCGGTTGCATTAAGAATCGCTTCTGACAGTAAAATAAAATACCCGAATCCGTAGTTCCAGTAACCTATGCCTTCGGTGCAGTAGCCGTCCGAGGTAAATCCCTGAAGGAAGTTCTGAATGTACTTTTCTGCAGCCGCCACAAAAAAGGCGCGGTTTTTTTTGGATCCCAGCAGGGCCAGCGCCGAACCCGTCACGCCTGCCAGGCATACCGCGTTCCAGTTATTATGAGTGTAGAACCACCAGTTCGGCTTGCGCCTGCCCGTGGCCATCGCGCGGAAAGGGTCGAAAACGCGCTCTTCTATTCTTTCCCGGATCAGTCGGCGAACAGCCGGGTCCAGTTTGCAGGCCAGCAGATAATCGGCGGTGGACAGTTCCCATGCCAGCATTGCCGCCCCAAGATCTATATCTATCTGATCACCGTTGAAATTCTTCAGTTGTTTGTCATGAGACGGCATTATCCAGAGACGTTGAGAGGCTATCGAAGTGATGCATTCCTCCAGGGAGTTCAGGAAACGTCCCTCGTTTTCACAGCACTCGGCGAGAGTGAAAGCGGTGATGCGCTTTTTCCGCTGCCGATCTATGTGTTCCCATTTTGTTCTGTTTCCGTTCCGGCTGAAATCCAGATACAGCTTCTCGGTCAATTCCGGCAGCGGTCTTTCCGCCAGTTCCCGGGCTTTCTCCACGGCGGTCCTGAGAACGGGATGTTTTGACAGACGGTTCCATGAATTGCGGTCTGTAACGGGTCGTCCGAAGCAGACTGTCCGGTTGGACAGCATCTGCGTTATGTCATTAATGCGTTTCTTGAAATCTGACATATCTTTTGCCGTTTAACTTTCGCCCTCAGCGCCATGGGACAAGGCCCTCAGAGGGATACCATTACCGAAACATAAGAATGATGGATATAAAACAAAAATCCGTGTTATCAGCGTAGTCGCTGGTTATCTTCTCTTCGGGTTTATAATTGAGGCTATACGAATATATCCATTTAACATGGCCCGTTCCAGTTCTTTTTTTTGCCTGTCTTTTGCAGTTGCGATTTTGAGCTTTTAAAAACAGGCCCGTTCTGTACAATTCTGCGGAACGTATCGTAAGCAACCGAATATGGGGAACCGGAGACGAACATTTTTTGCCGGTTCCGGGAAAGCGCCATGAAAACTACAATGCAAGATGCTGTGTCAAGTTTCCGCCAGCGACTGGCAGCGCTGTTTTTTATCCGGTACTATCTGTTTTTTTCCGCGGTGTGGTTATTTGTTTCTGGCGCAGGTGTATTGGTCCTTCGGATCGCACTGGGCGTGCCCCGAGGGTACCTTATGTGGGGTCTGCTCGGGTTGGCGCCCGCCGCAATAGCTGCCTTGATGATGGCCTTTCGCCGCATTCCTTCTCGGGAAGCTGCGCTTGCAAAGCTTGACGCGTTGAATCACTGCGGCGGGCTTTTGATGTCCGGGGCGGAAGCGACCAGGTGGCAAAGCAGGCTTGGCGCTGTGCGTCTGCCCAGGCTTATGTGGGGGCTTCGAAGAGAAAGCGCGCCTGCATTGATGGGGGCTGTTTTCCTGGCAGGAAGCCTCATGGCCCCACATTACTCGACCGGCAGGGACACTAATCCCCGGCTGGCGTTGGGCCAGCTTGTTGAAGAGATTGACGCCCGGATTGACGTGCTGGAGGAAGAAAAGCTTCTGGACGAACAATCTGCGGAAGAACTTGAAGAACAGCTCAGGAATATATGGGACAAATCTTCCGGGCGCGACCCCTCTCGAAGCTGGGAAGCCCTTGATCATATGGAAGAACAGGTGGAGGACAAGTCCAGGGAAGCGGCGGAATCACTGCTGCCTGCTGTTGAAAAGCTTGCCATGGCCGCATCTCTTTCCGAAGTGATGAACAGTGAGCACAACCTTGAACCCCAGGCAGCCGAAGCAGCAGCTGACGCGTTAGCCGAACTCATGCAGGGGCTCGAAAAAATGTCCGGGCTTGAGTCGAATATTGATCCGCAGCTTTTGCAGCATTGCAGGAGCGCAGAACTCAGCCCTGAGCAGATCCGGGAACTGGCGAAAGCCTTAAAGGCAGGCCAGATCGAGGCATTGCGGAAAATGCAGCGCTTGCGTGATGCGAAATTGCTTGATGAAGAAATGTTGAAGCGGTGCAAAGCGTGTATGGATGGTGCGAACGCGAATCTCGCCGACTACCTGTCCGGAAACTGCAGTAGCACGGGCGCCATAGCGCAGATCGCCTGCAGACTGCCCGGCCAGGGCGGGATAAACAGGGGGCGCGGCGATGCGCCTATGACATGGCGCCAAGAAACCGATGAAAGCGGGCTGGCTTTTAAAGAAGAAATGATTCAACCGTCGGCGTTCGCTGAATTTGAAGAAAGCCGTTTGCTGGGAGTCAGCGCCAGTTCTCCGGAGGAATCAGGCGAAGGCGGGATCTCGGCAGGAGGAGCGCTGAGCTCAACCTGCGCAGGAGGCGGCGCGGCAGTGAAGCGCAAGGTTTTACCACGCCATCGCAGCACGGTGAAACGCTATTTTGAACGAAAGGAGTAAATTATGGCCGTAAAACAACCAGCGTCCACTCTGGCGGATCCGGAAGAAATATGTCCTGCTGCCGAACTCGCGGGAAGGGTTCTTGAGCAACTTGACCGTATCCTGCTGGGCAGGAACGACATTCACCGCCTGGTTTTTGTCGGGATTCTGAGCCGGGGACACATCCTTCTGGAAGGACTGCCCGGACTTGGAAAAACTGCGCTGGTAAGGGCATTGGGCGAGATTCTGAGACTTGATTTCAAAAGAATCCAATTTACGCCCGACCTTATGCCCGGCGATATCCTGGGCAACCACATTCTCCAGCAGCGCGAGGACGGCCATCGCGATATGGTTTTTGAGCCTGGTCCTGTGTTTACTAATCTTCTGCTGGCTGATGAAATCAACAGGGCTTCCCCGAAGACCCAGTCGGCAATGCTGGAAACCATGCAGGAGAGATCGGTTACTCTTCTGGGCAACACCCGCAAGTTGCCGGACCCGTTTTTCCTGCTGGCCAGCCAGAACCCGATAGAACTTGAAGGGACTTATCCTTTGCCGGAGGCCCAGTTGGACCGTTTCATGTTCAAGATTGTCATGGGTTCCCTGGGTGCAGACGTTTTGAATAACATTGTTTCCACCAGGCGGCATGGGGCGTGGCCCGAGCCTACCTGGACCATGAGCGCCGAGGAGCTGAATACTGTCTTCGGCGCTGTAGACCGCATATTCCTGCCCAGGCCGGTGGCCCGCTACATTTCCCGGCTTGTGGCATCGACTCACGCGGGAGAAGATGCAGGCACGGAACTGGTCAGGGACTATGTGTCCTACGGCGCATCGCCGCGAGCAGCCATTGCCATAGCGGAAGCTTCTCGCGCGCATGCATTGCTGGCAAACCGTCCGACCGTAGGCTTCGAGGATGCCAAAGCAGTTGCTCCCGCTGTTCTGAACCATCGTATAATTCTTAACTACAAGGCCCGGTTCGAGGGTGTCGATACTCTCGCCGTAGTGGCGAATCTGCTCGAAAGCCTGGACGAAACTGAACTTGACCTTCCTGTAAATGTTTCACTGGAAGAATCTTCGGCATGAACAAAGAAACTGGAATACTCGTTTTCTGTCTGCTGGCAGCCTGTGCGTTTCCTGGCGGGCCGCAGGCAGAGGCAAGCGAGACTTTCGGCGATATCACGATTTCCCCCCTGGCGGAATCGTCAGTGCAGTATACCCACGGTTATGTTGCACATCGAGTACGCATCGTCAACAGATCTCACAGCCGACCGCATCGGGTCCGTCTGAAAGCGCCCGAAAGGAGCTTCTTGCATGGAGAAAGCATTGATCAACTGACCCGGACGGTAGTGGTAGGAGCCGGTTCAGAGGCGCTTGTATCGCTTCCGCAGCCGCCCATGGCTCTTAACGGCAACAATAAGATAGCCGTCTATGTCGACGGCCGCAAAGAGGGTGTAGTTATCATGCCCGGGCTGAGCCAGACATATGCGCGTCATTACAGGCGCGAAAATCAGACACGCATTTTCGTTAGCCGGACCGTTAAAATTGATGACCTTCGTCTTGAGCTTGGCATCGAGAAAAAGAGACGTTCAGGTTCAAGCTACAGGGATGAGAGCAAACACATTCTGGTTCGTGCGGAATCCGAAACCAGCGAGTGGCCGCAGAACTGGCTTGGTTATAGCTGCTATGACGGAGTGGTTATCTCAGCACACGACAAGTTGCCGCCTGCTGTCTGGACTGCTTTGAGGCGTTATGTTGAAGCGGGCGGCACGCTGGTAATCCCGGGCGAATTTTCTCTGACTAAAGAGTGGGCTGAACACGAAGTTTTTTCCGCCACCGGGATGCAGGTCTGTTATCCGGGCTTCGGGGTGTGCATTATTTTGCCTTCAGGCAAGGCTTCGGGAATCAGCGCAAAGCAGGCAAGCCGCATAAAGCGCGAATGGATGAGAACATTACAGCCGTGGAATAATGTGATGGAGACAGATGTCGGCGGCGCACAGAGAGACTTCAGAGTCATGGAAGAGCTTAATGTGCCGGTGCGAGGGTACTTCTTTATTATGTTGGGATTTGCCATCGTGATCGGGCCTGTTAATTACGCTCTGCTTGCATGGCGGAAACGAAAGATCTGGCTGCTCTGGACCGTGCCTGCCCTGTCTCTGTTTGCCTGTGCAGCCGTTTATCTCTACGCACTATTAGAAGAAGGCATTACACCGCGTGTTCGTCAAGGTAGCCTGACTCTCCTTGATCAGAGTAATCAGCATGCTGCTACAATGGGACAGTTTGCCTGCTACTGCCCCTTAACGCCTGCGGAAGGACTGCACTTCAGCCATACTACTGAGGTGACCCCGCTTGTTGAAAGGGATCGCTACCGCGGTGGCGGCACCGTGCGTTCAGTAGACTGGAGCAGGGACCAGCACCTGAAAAGAGGATGGGTTGCCGCCCGTGTGCCTGCCCATTTCGTGATAAGAAAGGCTGGGCCCCGGCGGGAGCGGCTAGTGGTGAATGACGAAACAGATAAAGGGCTTTCAGCGCTCAACGGTCTGGGATCTCCAATCGAGAAAATGTGGATCAGCAACAAGGACGGCAGAATTTACTCTGCTGAGCAAGTGGAACCTGGAGCCGGTTTTGTTGCGGCGCCTGCTCCGGACCTGGGCGCCGCATCGGCCGATGCTTTGACCTGGCGTCGCATGTATGGGCGCAAGGGACTGTGGAAGGGAACTTATTCTTCGGTAACCAACAAGCCGGCCGCATTTCTGAGGCCTTCTTCCTACATAGCGGTGCTGGCCGAAAATCCATTCATGGAAGAAGGTTTGCAGGGCCGGAAGGAACTGGAAGGCCGGGCTGTGGTGGTGGGATTTCTGAAAGAAACGGAGGAGTAGATTGATGCGCGTGGAAGTTCAGGAACTCAAGCGCTATTTCGGCAAGACCAGGGCCGTGGACGGTATATCTTTTACTGTTGACGGGGGGCATGTATTCGGATTTGTAGGACCCAACGGTGCGGGTAAGACCACAACCCTTCGAATATTAGCTTCGCTGGACGAACCTACCGGTGGCGACGCTTTAATTGGCGGGGTATCGGTCAAAGAAGACCCGGAGAAGGTGCGCCGTCAAATTGGTTACGTGCCTGATTTTCTGCCGGCACACGCTGATATCACGGTGCACGAATACCTCGATTTCTTTGCCAGGGCCTATGGTTTTCGAGGAGCCCGGCGCCGGGCTGCGGTCGAGGGTGTCGAGGAATTCGCCCGCTTGACAGATCTCCGCGAAAAGCTTCTCAAGCAGTTGTCCAGGGGAATGAAGCAGCGTGTAAGCCTGGGTAGAGCGCTTGTGCATGATCCGCCGGTTCTTGTGATGGACGAACCTGCAGCCGGGTTGGATCCCAGGGCACGAGTTGAGTTTCGGGAATTGCTCTCGCTGCTGGCTGAGCAGGACAAGGCGATCCTTATCAGCTCGCATATTCTGACCGAATTGACCGAAGTATGCAACGGAGTTGTTATTATTGAGAAAGGCCGGCTGCTTAGAACCGGGACCCTGGCTGATATTGTTTCTGCCGATACGCCGGTACGAACCATCACTGTCCGGCCCATGGATAACCATGAAGGCGTGTTCAAGGCTTTGCTGGAGATGCCCAGGGTTAATGAAGTCAAGAGAGCGGCAGGCAAGCTGCTTGCGGAAGTCGAGGGAACAGAGGCAGATTGCACCAACATCCTGTCCGCCCTGGTAAAGCAGGACTTCGCAATAGCCGAATTCGGGCAGATACGGGATGACCTGGAAGATATCTTTATGCGTGTAACGCGGGGGGAAGTGCAGTGAAAATACCGCGCTTGTGGGAACCAAATCCGATCGTAGTTAAAGAACTGCGCCAGGCAGTACGAAGCCGTTTTGTGACGGGCGTACTGATGCTTTTTCTTTTTGTGGAAGTTGTCGGAGCGGGAATAGTATTGTGGAACAGCAGTCTTCGCGGAATGTTCAGCATATCCGCGCGTCTTGAAGCAGGTCGCAATATGTTCAGAACGCTTACCACAATCCTTTCGGCCGCGACCTTGCTTTTTGTTCCCATATATACAGGCATAAGACTGGCGATGGAGCGTTCAAGAAGCAACATGGATCTTCTTTACATAACAACTATTCGCCCAAATGCAGTTGTTCGAGGCAAGTTGTTTGCCGGTGGTGTTATTACTGTGCTCCTTTTTGCAGCCGCAATGCCGTTCATGTCTTTTACCTATGTTCTGCGCGGGATCGATCTGCCGACAGTTTCTGTTGCGCTTGCGGCTGGGATGGTTCTGGTGCTTGCGTCAATACAGGCGGCCATCTTTCTCGCGTGCCTGCCTGTAAGTATTCCCTTCCGGCTTATTGTGGGGCTGGGGTTCCTGGGATGCCTGTTCTTCTTGCTCACAGGCTTCAATGGCGCAGTGTACGGAATGATATCGTTCGGAGTCGGCAGCCAGATATGGTCCTGGGATTTCTGGGGACCGGCAACTATTGCCCTGGGAGTAATAGCGACAATTTTCGGGTTTTTGCATTTTGCTTCCGTTGCTCTGATCAGCCCTGCTGCATCGAACAGATCGCTGCCAATGCGCCTTTATGTGACCATTGCCTGGATTTTATGGGGCACGGCTGCCATATGGCTTTCGTTTCGTCTGGGTGATGAGTTCTTTCTTCCATGGTCGGTTTTAAGCGTAATGATTCTATCTCCAGTTCTGCTTGTGGCTGTCAGTGAAAACGAAACGCTGAGCGCGAGGGTGAGAAACAGAATACCCCGTTCTCTCTGGGTGCGTCCTTTTGCTTTTCTTTTCTATAACGGGCCAGCCGCCGGAATTCTTTGGGTGGCGGTAATAACGGCCATCAGTATACTGACGGCAAATATAATTGGTTCGGCTTATTTCCCGGGTTCGCATATGCAGGAATATATGGAAAAAATGGGACAGGTGTCAGCGGGGGTGTTCCTGTATTTCTGGGCATATGCCCTAACTGCCCTGCTTCTCTGGCGCCTGTTTCTTAAGCGCTGGCTGAAACATTCCGCGATATGGGTGGTGGCATTGCTGCTGATGGCCGCCGTGGGTATTGTGCCGGTGTTGATCGCTCTGGCAGTAGAAGAGAATTTCGGGGATTTCAACAATCCGCCTTTCTGGTTCTACGCGGGGAACATTATCGGCCTGGCACAGGATGAGCTGCGCCCCAACTTATTTGTGATTGCATCTATCTGGGCCGGTTCAGTGACTCTGCTAAACGCGGGCTGGTTCTGGCGGCAGATAAGACTTTTCCGGCCGCCGTCAGATAGTAGAGAACAGGTGTGATGCAAGAAGCTTACAGACAATTTCTCCGGGCCGGTGAACAGGCAGGGATGCGCTACGTTCTCGACATTCCGCGTGAAGCAATGCGTGGGGCTACCGGGGTGCAGACAGGACACGGAGCGGGCAGTTCCCTGGACTTCAAGGATTACCGCGAGTATCAGCCGGGTGACGATTTGCGCCGGATTGACTGGTCGGCTTTCGGGCGGAGCGATCGGCTGATAATAAAGCTTTTCCGGGAAGAGGTTACGCCGCATGTGGATATTCTCCTGGACGGGTCCCGGTCAATGGCTTTGCCCGAAAGCCGTAAGTCCGAGGCCGCGCTGGGGCTTTCCGCTCTCTTTGCATCGGCTGCGTCCAATGCGAGGTGTTCGCACAGGGCGTGGATTGGCGGGGAGGGTTTCCGGGAGGTAGCCAATGGCTCCAGGGAGCCTTCACTATGGGGAGCGATCGACTTTGATGCAACACAGACTCCGGCCGAAGCCTATTACCGTATGTCGCCGCGAATGAAACGCTATGGAATACGCATACTGATAAGCGATCTGATGTGGGAAGATGAACCTATGAATCTGTTGCGTCCTTTGTGCGACGGCGCGGCTGCGGTCTTTGTTGTGCAGTTGCTTGCTCTGCCTGACCGCGAAATAACGGAGCATGGAAACGCGCGGTTGGAGGACATTGAGAGCGATGGTGCGCTTGATGTTTTCCTTGATCCCATTGCGCAGCGGCGATACGGCGAGGCGCTTTCGCGGCATCAGCAGCAGTGGCGCCGGGCCTGCCGCAGGGCCGGGGCTGCGATGGTTACTCTGAACGCGGAAGATCTGCTGGACGGCTGGCAGCCTGAAGCGCTGCAGCGGGCGCGGTTTCTGGTGGCGGCATGACACCCTTTTTCCTGCATCCTCTTGCGTTCCTGGCGTTGCTGAGCCTGCCGGCGTTAGCTGCGATCTATCTGCTGCATTCGCGTTTCCGCTCGCGTAAGGTCTCAGGACTTTTTCTGTGGCGGGGCCTCGCGCGTCCCCGCGAAGGAGGATCTGTCCTGAGGCGTCTTCCGTTTCCGCCGGTAATACTGCTGGAATTCCTTATTCTTCTGCTGCTGGTTGCAGCCGCGCTGGATCTGCAATTGCCGCGGCCGGGCGTTGGCAGGCGTCTTTATGTGGTTCTTGATAATTCAGCCTCGATGCGCGCAGGAGATAATTTTGAAACGCCGCGTGAGAGGGGCGAGAAAATCGTGCTCGACGAGATTGCCCGGCGCAAGGCCGGATGCAGATTTATTCTGGCTGGCGCAGAGCCTTCGACTTCCGGGACAACAGTATCAGACCCGGCCGCCGCGAGGCAGATTTTGAAAAACTGGGATTGCCTGGCCCCGGCATCCGGTCTTGAGAGGGCTGCAGCATTGGCGCTGGAACTTGCCGGCGAAGATGGCGATGTGATGGTGGTGACCGATAAGCCTCCGGGCGAAGGCCATGCCGGGAAGGGCGTTCGCTGGATCGCATGCGGGCAGGCACATGCCAACACTGCGCTTGTAAGCGCCGGGCGAACCATGGAAGATCGCGGAGACCGTTGCCTGGTTGAAGTCATTCATTTCGGACCTGAAGCCGTGGATGTCGAACTTGCCATAGACATACAAGGTTTACAGCCCCGGAGCAGAAAGCTGAGCCTTCAACCGGGCTTGTCGCAGCATGTCCGCCTGAATCTGCCGCCGAAGGCCGGAACTGTTGAACTGTCGCTTCCCGATGACACTCTTGACATCGATAACGCGGTTTTCTTGTTGCCGGAAGAGCCGCGGGAAGTGGCTGCGCGGATCTCGATTGATGACAAACGGCTGCTTAAACGGGTAAAGAAAGCGGCGGACAGCACCGGCATGCGAATGCTGCGGGGACGATGCGACGTGCTTTTCACAGACAGTGATTCGGCTTTGCGTCAGGACTGCTGGGTTGTGAAATTCCGAAAAGGTTCAAAATCCGCGGCTTTGACCGGTCCGTTTTATGTGAACCAGACTCACCCGCTGGCGAAAGGACTTGACCTGCAGGGACTCATATGGGGCGTTGGCGATACCAACGCTCTGCCGGGAGAGCCGGTCATACTTGCAGGCAACATGGCGCTGGTATCTGTGAGCGAGGAGCGGGAAGGGAACCGTACTGTTACAATCCGGCTTCGCGACGAACTGTCGAATCTTACGGAGACGCCTGCATGGCCCGCTTTGTTCTGGAACATTTTTTCATGGAGGGCCTCGATGCTGCCCGGTCTGTCCCATATAAATGTCCGGTGCGGCATGTATGCGGAACTTTCCGCTCCGGACGCTGTGAAGGAAGCTGTTGTTACCGGGCCCGGCGGCAGCGAATTCAGTCTGCCTGTCAACGACCGCAAATGCCTTATCCCTGCCGTCCGCCCCGGGCTTTACCGTGTTGACTACGGCGACAGAAAATCGCAGTTCAGTGCGGCATTTCTTTCGGCCGACGAATCGGACCTGGGGAATTGTGTCTCTGGAGAATGGGGCACGTGGCGCACCGCCGAGGTGCTGGATCAGAATTATGTTTCCGCAGGATGGCTTTTTGCGCTCGTGGCTCTAGGCGCCGGAATTATCCATCTATGGGTTCTTACAAAGAAGAGAGGGAGTCAACCATGATTCTGGCTCAACCCGCATGGCTGTTGCTGCTTTTCCCTGTAGGGCTGCTATGGTTTCGCAGGCGTTATCCTTCGCCTTCGTTAAATGTGCTGAGGGCGGCATTCTTCCTGCTTATCATATTTGGCCTTGCCCGCCCTATGCTTCGCCTGCCTGACCGTTCGGGAATGGTTGTGGTGGTGGCCGACCGCAGCCGTTCCATGCCGCCTGACAGCGGCCCGGGTCAGAAAGAGGCTATTGACATGATACAGGCGGCAATGGATGACGATGACCTGCTTGGTGTAGTATGTTTCGGGCAGCGTGTCGCTGTGGAGCAGCCTCCGCAACGCGGAAAGTTTGCCGGATTTGTAAGCGAAGTAGGGCCGCACCAGTCGGATCTGGGCGCAGCCATTCAGCGTGCGCTCAGCCTTATTCCGAATGATGGGGCCGGGCGAATTGTTGTTTTTTCCGATGGCCGGTGGACCGGTGTGGACCCTGCCGGTGTGGCGGCGGCCGCGGCTTCGCGGGATATTGCAATCGATTACAGGCTGCAGGAAAGGCTGCCTGTCGGGGACGTTGCTATCCGCCGGCTGGATGTTCCGGATACTGTCATGCCCGGAGAGGCTTTTATGCTTACAGCCTGGATAGACTCGCCGGTAAGCTGCCGCACGGAATACCGTCTGATGCAGGATAGCAGAATTGTTGCGCACGGACAGAGTCGTCTGAACGCCGGACTTAACCGCCTCATCTTCCGCGACCGTGCGGGCAGGTCGGGAAATCGAGCATATCGCCTTATTTTGAACGCCGCCGATGAGGATTCCATCCCCGAGAACAACAGAGCAAAGGCGCTGGTTGGCATTGACGGACCGCGGCCGATATTGTGTGTTTCGCCTGAAGGCTCAGGGCTTCCGGCGCTGCTCGGGGAGGGCGGAGTGAATATTGAGCCCAGACGTGCGGAGGATTGCCGCTGGCGCCTTGAAGATATGGCGGATTACTCCGCTGTGCTGATAGAGAATGTCGGGGCCAATGAAATCGGTACAGAAGGGATGGAAAACCTCGCCGCGTGGATTACCGAGTCCGGCGGCGGCCTGATGATGACCGGCGGGCGCAGGGGTTACGGTCCGGGGGGCTATTTCAGATCACCTCTGGATCCGCTTCTGCCTGTTTCCATGGAACTGCGGAAGGAGCACCGCAAGTTCTCCATGGCAATTGTAGTTGCGATGGATCGTTCAGGCAGTATGAGTATGTCTGCAGGGGGTGGGCGCACGAAAATGGATCTGGCAAATGCCGGCGCGGTTCAGGTTCTGGATCTTCTGAGCGAAAACGACAGTTTCGGTGTAATAGCTGTAGATTCGACAGCTCATCCTGTTGTGAAGCTCAAGCCCGTGCAGGAGGCGCAGGCTCACAGGGGCGAAGTGCTCAGCATTGAATCGATGGGCGGCGGAATTTTTGTTTACGAGGCGTTGAAGGCGTCTGCCCGGATGCTGCTGGATTGTCAGGCCGGCACGCGGCATATTATTCTGTTTGCCGATGCTGCCGATTCTGAAAAGCCTGGAGACTACATAGCGCTTCTTGAAAAATGCTCTAACGCAGGGATCACTGTCAGTGTCGTAGGTCTTGGGACACCCGGCGACCCGGACGCGCATTTATTGCGCGATATCGCATCGCGCGGGAAGGGGCAGTGTTTCTTTACGCAGGACCCCAACGAGGTTCCGCGACTTTTCGCCCAGGATACTTTTGCGGTGGCAAGGAGCAGCCTGGTGGAGGAACAGACTCCTGTTATATTAACTCCCCTGTACGCCACCCTGACCGGCTCTCGTCTCGGCGATATGCCCGATGTCGGCGGGTATAACCTTTGCTACATTCGGCCCGACGCGGATCTGGCAGGAGTGACCAGGGACGAATACAAGGCCCCTCTGGTGGCCGCATGGCATGCGGGTAGCGGGCGGGCGCTATGCTATACCGGGCAGGCTGACGGTAAGTTCACCGGTCCTGTGGCCAAATGGAAGCGTTTCGGTGATTTTCTGACCTCTCTTGTTCGATGGACTGCGGGCCATGACCGCGATCTGCCCGGCGAAATGATGCTTGTGCAAAGTCTTCGAGGCGGAGTGTGCCGCGTCGAACTGCATCTTGATCCCGAACGAATCAAGGACAGTTTTGTTGGTACTCCTTTGTTGAAGGCGCTTCGTGAAAGGAACAGCGGGCCGCCGGTCTCGGAAAGTGTCAGAATGCAGTGGGGCTCAGCCGACCGCATGGTCGGCGAGTTCAGACTTAACGGGCCTCAAACGGCGTTGCCGACAGTTGATATCCCGGGCATGGAGCCGGTTATGCTCAAGCCTGTCTGTCTCCCTTATTCTCCTGAGTTTCAGCCGGTGCAGTCAGGGGTCGGGCGGGATACCATGCAGAGTCTTGCGCGCGTGACCGGCGGCAGAGCAAGGCTTAACCTGGCTGACGTATGGCATGATCTTCCGCGGACACAGCGGTTGGCCGATGTAGGGCGCTGGTTTTATCTGGCCGCCGTTTGTGTGCTCCTGGCGGAGGTTTTCGAGCGGCGCACCGGACGCATGAAGCTCAGACGCATCAGAATGCCACTACTGGCGGGATTGATGCGGCATGTGCAAATGCCGCATAGACGCCGAAAACCCGATTCGAAATCCGCGCAATCTATGGATTCGCAGGAAGAGCTGCCGGAACAGGAAGATCAGGGCCGCGTTAGTGAACAGGAGAAGGAAGAGTCCTCCCACTCCACTCTTGATGCCATGAAAAAAGCGCGCAAAGCTTCTGAGCGCCGGAACAGACGCAGGTAGATATTGTGAAAAAGATTTTTAAAAGAACGGTAATTGTTTTGTTTTGTCTGACCGGTCTGCTCTTTTCGCTGGTAGTTCTTCAGCGCCCGTGGATTGAGCCAGTTGAGCGAAAGGTGCGCCTTAAACCGTCACGGCCGATTTTACCTTATGCCGATGTTGAGCCCGGCAGCGCATATGACCTGCTCCAGCAGGCATGTGACTTTACTCCCCCTGCCGGAGATCTGTCCTATAACTGCATGCGGCAGCTCAGCGCCAACAAATGGTCTGATACAACTTTTTCCAACCTTGTTGACGTCCTGGAAGCATCCCGTACGAACCTGATCCTGGTTCGCAAAGCTGTAGAAGCTCCTCATCCCCAGATACCGACGCTTACGAATTTCAACCATAGGCTTCCGCTGGTTCAAGGAACACGGGACCTGGCGCGGCTTCTGACGATTTCGGCATGCCGAAAGTCTTTCCATGAGGATTATGAAGAGGCATATAAAGATCTTCTTACCGGCATTAGAGCCGGAAAAATCCTGACAAGAGGGGGCGCTTTAATCCATCATCTTATAGCCTTTGCAAATGCGGATATAGGGTGTTACTGGATGACTCTATTATCCGATCGGCATTTGATCCCCGCTCCTGTTCTCACGTGTTCTGCGCGGGCTTTGATGGAAGTAGACAAGAGAACTGAACCCTTTGTTGAAGCCTTTCGTCACGAGTGGCTGTTTGCCGAACAAGCTTTTGACGATATGATGGAACCAGCCAACGGCATGTATGCATCTTTTGGCCACGCGGAACTCCCCGTCAGAATTGCTGTAATGCTTGGGCCGCTGCTGGGTTCTGACAGCGAGACGACGAGACGCAATTTAAGGCTATACTACAAACATCTGTGTCAGCATGTTTCCGAACCTGTAAATCTGTCTGCATTGAAGGGTTTGATGCGTGAATACCGTTCGACTGACAGCTGGGAAATTTTTCTCTATCGCGACCCGGTGGGTCTGATTCTTGCACAAACTTTAGGTGGAGCATGGGATAGAGCCGCCGAGAAATACCTTGAGCACCGCAAACAACTCAGGACTACTGCCGCGTATCTTGCGGCTCAGGCTTATTGTCAGGAAAAGGGGAGCATGCCCGAATCGCTTGATCAGCTTGTTCCGGACTACCTTGATTCGGTTCCTGTGGATCCGTACACCCGGAAACCGATGCAGTATACAAATGTGATGGCGACAGTAAGCGCAACTCTGTCCAGTAAGTGATGAACTGTTTCATTTGTTGTTTTTTGACTGACTGCGCACCATTATCACTTCCGGGGGCTCATTTACTTTGTCAATTCACCCCCTTGGATATAATGATAAAAAAATCGGATGCCATGTTGACTTCATGGCAGTGAAAGATTATATTTTAAATTTGGAGGTGATTGATAATGCAGGATGATTCTCTGCCGAAAAAAGAAGACCCAAAGATACCGCCTAAACTGGATTTGAATAAAGACGGAATCCTGAAGCCTGAGACTGATAAACAGGACGCGGCTTCTGCTCAACAAGGAGAAGCCGGTCAAAAGGCGGATACGGAGTCCAAGCAGGAAAAAAAGCCGGAAACCCCGAAACAGGAAGAAGGGCAAGCGGACGAACAGAAGAAACCTTCTGCTGAAATCCAGAATAAGGCCCAAGCTACCGGTTCTACCGGAGCGGCGCCTGGGGACAGCCCTACGATTAAGATAAAGCCCCCGGGACTCAGGGCAAAGCCTGGAACCCCCGTTCAGTTGAGAGATAATGCCCAGGAAGCCCAGGAGGGCGCGGCCGCCCAGGAAGAGAGCAAAAAAACGCAAGTAGGTATTCCTTCCGGACGCGGAGGAGAGGCGGCAAAGAAAGAAACTTCCAAGATTCCCCTGGACCAGGCCAAGACTGCAAGCGGAGGCCAGAGCGGACAAGCCAGCAGGCCCAAAACTATAAAAATAAGCCCTGCAGGTAACAAAACGGCCGCACAGAAACCTCCTGTTCAAGAAAGAAAAGAAACTTCCGGCTCTGAAGGCAGCAGTCAGGATGAAAAACGAAAAACTTCACGCATATCACTCGAATCCGCGCTTGGGATGGATAAAACGTCCGGCGGACTTTCCGGAAGTCCTAAAACCATCAGATTAAAACGTCCCAGTGCGTCAGGCGGAAAAGTCAATACGGGTCCCACAATAAAGAAACCGGGTGGAGCGTCGCAGGAAGACGAAATAAGCAGAACCGCCGAAATCAAGGACGAACCTGCAGGCGAAGATGGTACGCCAACAAGGCGAAAGACAATCAAGGTCAAGAGGGCCGGACAAAGGAAGACAGTCAGGAAAACCCCTCAACCGGTTCAACGGGGCGCTGCCGAAACCCAGGGCGCTCCCGCCCAGGGACAGGTCGTTGCTCCGGCAGGACAAAAAGAACCTGGTGTCTTTTTTGCTCTTACCGGTATTGCCGCTCTTTTGGTTACCCTGGTTACAATCTATGTTATGACCGCCCAGGCATTCGGTCCGAATAATGTATCGCTAAGCCGGATTTCTTATGGGTTGCCTGGCCTTGACCTTACCTGGCCGGGCGAGATTCAATAGGACAACACAAAACAGACGGAGAAAACTATGGCTGGCGAAAATATTGTGCATATCGAAGGAGAAAACTGGCAAAGCGAGGTAATGGAGTCTGATAAACCAGTACTCGTCGATTTCTGGGCAGAGTGGTGCGGACCCTGCCGGGCCATAGCCCCTGTGCTCGAGGAACTCGCCGACGAAATAGGCGACAAGGTTAAAATCGCGAAGGCAGACGTTGACAAGAATCAGCAAATCGCCGGACAGTATGGCGTCAGATCGATTCCGACGCTTCTTGTTATCAAAAACGGGACCGTTCAGGAACAAATGGTCGGCGTAATCAATAAGGACGCTTTGAAAGAAAAGTTGTTAGCCCATCTGTAAGTCCGCCGAAGGTTCATGAATAAGTCAGGTTAAGGCTGTCGGAATATAAGCTCCGACAGCTTTTTTTGCCGCATTTCTCACACTTCTCCGGCATAAACGTTTCATAGCACAGCCATTGCAGGCCAAAACCGGTTTGCCCG
>CAYYVQ010000062.1:0-16970 GCA_964475205.1 uncultured Victivallales bacterium
CTTTGCGCAGATAGCCGGGTGAAGGCGTATGAACATACGTCAAGATCGGCTGGCCGGCAAAGTCGTTGAGATGAAGTGACATGCACACTCGTAATAGATTTTTATGAATAGATCAGGTTAGCCTATGGTGCCGGGGGTGGGATTTGAACCCACACGGTGTTGCCACCGCCAGATTTTGAGTCTGGTGCGTCTGCCGTTTCGCCACCCCGGCTGTGCATGTTTAAGCTTATGCTTATTTCGGAAAAGAGACCTATACCATGCGCCTGAATATAGTTCAAGAAACTTGTGATTAGAAAAATAACGATTATCCGCCATTTTTTTGTTGTTATGCGGAGAATGATTTCGTAAGTTTTCAGCCTCTTGATTTCAGGACGAAGGGAAACAGGTTCGTAACATGACGATACGAGGAATCATAATAGGCCTTATCATGGCCGTTCTCATGGGGGCCGGCGGAGCTTTTGCATCAAAGCATGTTCCAGGGATGTGGGGGTTGGTCCGTGGAAACCTTCCGGTCAGTGTTTTCGGCGCCTTGATTGTGTTTGTTGCTGTGATAAATCCGCTTCTCAGGCGGATTCATAAAAGTCTTCGATTCAGCGCGGGCGAGCTGGCGCTGATTCTTTCGCTTACGCTCATTGGCTGCGGCATCGCAGACGCGGGTCTAATGAGGTACTTCCCGAAATCCCTGGTTCAGCCGATGCAGCTTGAGCGAAGCCGTCCCGGCTGGCAGCAGAAAGATATTCTCGGGTATGCTCCCGACTCGACACTGCCCAACAAAGGCGTAGGCAGTCCCGCAATAGTAGATAACTACATTACTGCGATGGGCACTGAAGGTGATCCGATCGGTCTTGGCGAGGTGCCATGGTCTGCATGGAAAGGTCCGCTGAAGGTGTGGGTCAGCATTATTGCCTTTATGTTTGCAGGAGTGATATGTCTTGCAATGATTGTGCATCGCCAATGGGCTGAAAAGGAACGAATTCGCTATCCCCTTGCCGAGATAGCGACTTCGCTTTTTGAGCGCGACGACAAAGGCGACACCAAGCTGTTTAAAAACCGCATGTTCTGGATCGGCGCTTCAATTCCTTTTGCGTTAATGATTATAAACGGTTTAAATGCCTGGTTCCCGGGTTTTCCCAGCATTCCTCTTACATTTAATTTTTCTGCATTGGCGTCAAAATTTCCCGAATTGGCGAAGATTACGGGAGCACGGGCTGTTACCTCTCCGACGATTATGCCTGCGGCTCTGGGTTTATCGTTTCTACTGGCTTCGGATATCGGGTTTACTCTGGGAATAGCGCCAGTGATATCCATGTTTGCAGTGTTTATAATGATGCAAATCGGGGTTGATATTTCGGGAGGCAGGATGGAGGGTGGTTTTATTCAGTGGCAGAGCTTCGGCAGCTTCATGGCCATGGCAGTAATGTTGCTTTATGTGGGCCGCAGGTACTACTGGCATACGCTATCTGAAGCGGTTACTTTCCAGAGAAGGGAAGAGACCAGCAGGTACAGTGTTTGGGCCTGCAGGGGCTTTATCATATGTGTTGTGGGAGCCACGGGGGTCTTGATGGCTGTGGGGCTTGATGTTGTTGTTGCGCTTCTGGCTGTTTTAAGCACAACGCTTCTTTACCTTGTCTGCGCAAGAATGAACGCTGAAGCGGGGACCTTCTTTTTTGTGCCTAACTGGACTATGCCGGCGGTACTTGTAGGGATATTCGGAATGACTGTGCTGGGCCCAACAGCAATCATTGTTCTCGGCCTCATGATGTATCTGCTTATGTGTGACCCGTTTGAAACGATGATGCCGTTTATCTCCAATGGTCTCAAGATTACGAGCGATACCAGGTTGCCCGTGAGTAAAGTGGGAGGCCTGATGATTATTGCCTTGCTTCTTATGCTTGCGGTGGCTGTTCCTCTTTCAATTTGGGCCGATTACAATTATGCGGCCCCTATGCGGAGGGGTTACGATACTGAAGAAGTGTTCAGCGCAGCCGACAAAACGGTTGACAAACTGGAGCTTTCAGGACAGGGAGAAGAGGTGGCAAACTATGGGGCATTGGACAGAATCGCCAATATGCTTCCGGATAAACAGTTTCTTGTTGCCACCGGGATAGGGTTCGGACTCTTGATGTTGTTCAGTTTCCTTCGGCTCAAATATACATGGTGGCCGCTGCACCCGATTCTTTTCCTTGTTTTTGCTTCGGGCCCTTTTTTCAGGTTTGCGCCTTCATTTTTTCTTGGATGGGTTTTAAAATCTGCGGTGACAAAATTCGGCGGCGCGGCGCAGTATCTTTCTATAAAGCCTTTTGTTCTTGGTGTAATAATTGGAGATTTGACAGGCGGTTTTTTCTGGTTGGTTGTCGGATGGGTCTACAACGGAGTCACCGGGTACCGTTCACCGAGCATACTGCTTTGGTAGCAGCTTTTTAACAGGTGATTGAGTGGAGGTTAAATACAACCGTACTTGCTGGCAAGGGATACATATAGAGCATCCTGCCGATTGGGAAATATGCAATGCCGGCGGAAACAGGGAAAAGGGAAGCATATTTTTCGGTGATCGCAGGAAAAAACGCCTCCAGGTTTTCTGGCGGAAACTGGACTATAGTCCTAATCTTGAGATGCTGGTTGATAAACCGAGGGTTGTAGACGAAGACGAAGATGTTGAATGGCGCAAGGTCGGGCTGCTAGAAGGCTGGGTCGGTCTGCTGGAAAAGAAGGGGGGCGCCTCTGTTTTGCACTGTGGCGGTTTTTTTGAAGAAAGCGCCATGCTGGTTGAGGCAGTTCTTTTCTGGCCGCATGGCAGGAACATAGAAGGTGAAAGAAAAATACTGAGTTCAATAGAGGTTCATGAGCCCGATGAGGGGCAGAATGAATTCTGGCAGGCAATGGGAATTGAAGCGAGTGTTCCGAACGAATACGGTTTCAGCGGGTTTGAATCACAGCCTGGAAAAACAGTTTGGAAGTTTGAAAAAAGAGGGGACAAGGGTACATTCATTAATATTGAGAGACTCGGGATTCCTGATTACTGGTTGAGGGCCAGTCTGACCAAGTGGCTGGAAGCGAGACTTGAGTATGGAAGCTCGATCAGGAGCCGGAGAAGCGTGAAGTGGAATGGGCATGATGCAGTAAGCATAGTGTCCACGGCTACTGCAATCGGTTTTAAAAGATTGAAGGGAATGTACCGGGTTAGTTTGAGTTTAGGCTGGAAGTGTGAGACAGAGGACCGGGTTTACCGGATATACATGGAGACAAATTCGAGAGATTACCGGATATCTCTTCCAGAAGGTCTGCAGGTAATGTGCTGCAAAGACGCCCCGGTCCTTGAGCAAAGCATATAGGTGAAAAGTGGTAGCAGAATTAGGAAACCAGGACATTGCGGATATCAGGGCTCTTGAGCTTGTGCCGTGCATAAATGAAGCTGCGGAACTGGATTACAGGCAAGATGGAGCGGTGATAGTGAGCATACCGATGAAAAAACCAAGGTATCTTGTGGGTCCGATCAAATTGATTCTGCCTTTTTCGGAAAAAAAGCGGCTTCGCGTAGATCTTCTGGGAAGGGATGTGCTGGAGATGTGCGACCAGACAAGAAAGGTTGAGGATGTTATTGAACAGTTTGCTCGCAAGAACAAGCTGGCTTTTAGAGAAGCGCAGGTTGCAATTCTGGGCTTTATGCAGCAGATGCTCAAAAGAGGGGTTCTTGTGCTGGTATCAAGCGATATCATTGGAGAAAGAAATTGAAGGCTTTTGAAATTCATGACCAGGTTAAGCTTCCTTTTTCGCGATGTGTCAGCATCGTAGTGAGTGGAATTCAATTCAGGCTTTTCAGGGCCGCTATAACCGTTTCTATTGTCGCCCTTGCTGTCGCGTTTCTAATGACTATTCTCAGCGACAGTCTTATAGGAAGAAATGTGGCGAAAACCGTGGAAAAGCAGATTGAGCCGCGGCAGACATTCCTGTTCTGGGTAGACAGGCTTTCCAGCCCGATGACACCTGACGAATTAAATTTTTTGCTTAGAAATGCTGAGAAAGGCGGAAACCGTTGGCAGGAGTTGAAAGAATGGGGTAATTGCAGTAACTCAGATCTTGAGGCATTGTCTGAACTTGCCGTTAAGGAAGAAAGATATCTGAAATTTTTAAGAGGTTTGAGCGAAGGCGATCGGCGGCCGCTGGTGGGCAGGTTAAGCGGCAGGGCAGTTTTCGATATGCTTGTTCAACCTGGTCAATTCAAAAAGTTTATCAGCAAAACCAGGGACATCGGAATAAAGGTTCCAGGTTCTGCTCAGCAATTTGAGGAGATGCTTGATGACTGGCAGGATATGCACAGCTTGAAAAAATCCATCATGGACGGGCATGCTGAGGCTGTGCGCAAACTTGCTGAACAGAGACCGCAAAAGAACATACAGGAAATGCTTGGCGCCATTGACGATCGGCAAGTTGATATGCTTGAAAAGCTTGGGTTTAGCCTCGATGAATCTGTTATTGCTATTCTCAGAGAAGAAGCCAGGGCAAGCCTTGACGCTGAATCGGTGCTTCTAGCATTGGGCAACAGCAGTTTTAAGCAGAAATTCGCTCTAAAACAGGGCATGGACGATCTCAATGAAGTCACATCTGAAGCCCTTCTTAATTTTCTTACTTCCAGCTCATCGGCTCGATGGTATAAAGAGACGCTTGAAGAAGTTGGAATGGCAATTGACCTGAGTTTAGACAGGATAGTTGGCTTGGCCCGAAAGCAGATCAAGGACAATAAGCTCGCTGATATCGAGGCAGGTATCCAGGCAGAAATGGCGCAAGGCACGACGTTGGGTTTCAGCAATCGTGTGATGTGGCTTATTATTGTAAGCATGATCGTCTGTGTAGTCGGCATTACTAATGCAATGTTGATGAGTGTAACCGAGCGCTTCAATGAGATTGCAACCATGAAATGCCTGGGGGCCACAGACGGATTTATCATGTTGAATTTTATTCTGGAATCCGGTCTCCAGGGCTTGTTTGGCGGCATTATCGGAGCTTTAGCAGGGTTTTTTCTAGGAACCTTGCGTTCGAGTTTCGGGTTCGGCTTTATGGCGATACAGAATGTGCCGGTTGCTTCGGCATTTGCTGGTATGGGCATCGCTATTGCCAGCGGAATCATTATATCTGTGATAGCAGCGATATATCCTGCATTTGTGGCGGCTCGATTGGCGCCAATGGAAGCAATGCGGGTGGAATAGTGAAGGAGTAACCGTGTCTGAAGTAGCAGCAGATATTGCGGACAAGCCCACGAGCGAGCAGACTGAAGAAAAGCCTGTCATTATCAGGACGAGCAACCTGAAGAAGATATATATGATGGGCGAGGAAGAAGTGCATGCGCTTCAGGGTGTAAACGTGGAGATATACCGAGGTGAATTCATGTGCGTAATGGGGCCAAGCGGATCCGGGAAAAGCACATTTTTCAACATGATAGGCGGGCTTGATGCGCCGAGCAGCGGACGTGTATTTATAGATGAAGTTGACGTGGCGCAGCTTAGCGCCGTAGAGCTTGCATTTTTGCGTTGCCAGAAAATCGGTTATATATTCCAGTCATATAACCTTGTGCAGTACATGACTGCTCTTGAGAATGTGACTGTGCCAATGGCTTTTGCCGGAGTAGAATCCGAAGAGGCGCATGAAAGGGGAATGTCTCTTCTGGATATAGTTGGACTTAAAGAAAGGTGGTTTCATAAACCGATAGAAATGTCTGGAGGCCAGCAGCAGAGGACGGCTATTGCCAGGTCAATGGCTAACAATCCCAGTCTGCTGCTCTGCGATGAGCCGACCGGGAACCTTGACTTTAAGACTGGAGATGAGATACACCAAATTATAAGAAGGCTCAACCTGGAGAGGGGAGTAACCGTGATCTGCGCGACTCACGACCACAGGTTGATTGATATGGCTGATCGGATCACCTGGGTTCGAGATGGGGCAATTGAAAAAATTGCCGAAAGAAAAGACCTTGAAATCGATACTGGGACTGTTGAATGAATGCGAGCATATTTCACGTTTTTAAATTTCAGGATCAAGAATTAACTGGAAAGATGTTCATGCGAATGACGTTTTTTAATAACAAAAAGTCTGTCTCCAAAACAGCAGGGATTTTTGTGGCTGCATTTTGCCTGTTTTCGACCGGCATAGGAAAATCCAGGGCAGTTACGAATGATTACGCGAAGGCCTTTGATAAAGATATCGCAGAACTTACAGCCAACAAACACAGGCTTGCCGGTCGTGATGAAGGAAGCCTGGCGGCTGCGGATTATGTTCAGAGGCGCCTTGAGGATGTTGGTCTGGACAAAGTGCTTGTCCAGGAATTTCCTGTTGTACAGAATCGCTCACCGCTATGTGAAATTGAAGCCGACGGCGAGACCTTTCCCATGTATGCGGCTCGTCATAACATGCTTCAGGTTCCTGTTACCCCACAGGATGGACTTAGCGCTGAAACTTTATACGTAGGAAAAGGTCGTCTTGCCGATTACGACGGCAAGTTTCCGGAAGATAAAATCGTTGTCATGGATTTTGATTCCGACGACAACTGGCGGAACGCTTTTGCCATGGGCGCGAGCGCAGTCCTGTTTACAGGCGGGACGGACGATATTCCCCTCCCGAGGCATCATGTCAATGTTCCAGCCAATCTGCCCCGGTTTTATGTAACTAAGGATGTGGCGGAAAAGCTGAGACTGTCAGAAGAGAGCAGGACGGTGACCCTGCGCGCGTCTGCGAAGTGGGAAGAGCTTGAGGGCCGGAATGTTTTCGGGATATTGCGTGGTACCGATCCGGTATTGGATGAAAATGATGAACGGCGTGAGACGATTGTCCTGGCCGCGCCACTGGACACGCTTTCCGAGATACCAGAGTTGTCGCAGGGGGCGCGTAATGCCGGCAATTGCGCCGCATTGCTTTACCTTGCCCGGTATTTTACGGAGAACCGTCCAAAGCGTGACATTATCTTTGCCTTCTTTGATGGAGAGGCACAGAACCACCTTGGAGCAAGAGCTTTTTACGGAGCGCTTTACCGGGTGGCGGGGGACAGGCCGATAGCCCGGTATACGTTGGAAGAACGTATGGCCATGATTGAAAAAGAAATCGACTATATGGATCGAATACATCAGGTTCTGGCAATTGAAAATGTTTTTTCTGAAGAAGCCCTTAATTTACCAGGTTATCCTGATTTTGCGTCCATGCTGAGAGATTACGTGGTGACCCTTGGAAACGTAACGATGCAGGAACTTGCTCCTCTTCGTGTTCGTTACAGGAACCTGAAAGGCAGGCTCAACGAGCTTGACGCAGATAAAGATAAGATACGCCGCGAGATGAACGAGCTTAAGCCGGAGGCAGCCGAGCTTGGGGAGATTGACCGGCTGGCGATGGAGGACCTGGCGTGGAATTCGATACTTCGTTTCCTCAATGAGGACGGTCGACCGGGAAGTGAATCAGAGATTGAAGTCCTTGCCCAGGAGCTTGTCGCTGATCCTGATCCGCAGAAAAAAGTCCTGAAACGAGAATACTTCGTGGAATCAATTCACAGGAATATTGACAGTGTTGTGGAATACGCACGCACCCTGGGGCAGAAACGGCTGAAAGAGGTCAATCACGCGAAGAAGTACTGTAAGCAGGCGTTTGAACTGGTTGAAGAGGCGGGCAGAGAAAAGAGCGAGATTGTCCTTCATCTGAGCATTAATATTGGCGATGATCGCGAGAGATGGTGTTTTGCTCATGGCGATGACAGCATGCCGTTCTTCATTGATGATGAAGAAGGCAACTATAGGACGATCCTGTACCGGACAATACGGGATTTAGCCGGCGAGCTGCCTGAGAGTGAAAAACGGGGGCTCGATTTGCGCTCGGTTTCAACGATGTATCCATCCAGCAGGATGTTTACTCCCGGTCTGCATACGGACAGCGGGGTGATTGCCGGGATGTTCTCGCGTTATAATATGTCTATAAACACAGTGTTTGATCCTTTAAGCAGGCACGGTTTGCCTTCTGATACGGTTGAAAATCTTGATGTTGGCGCTATGCGCGCCCAGTCTCGTGGAATGGCTGGGTTTCTGAGCCATCTTGTAGAGGAAAACGCCCTCAGCAGATCGTACTTCCTCCGTCTCAGAGTGTTCTATAATGAAGCAAGATGGTCAAAAAATCGAAGATTCGGTCACACCATCAAGCAGTCCGATGTTGGAGATCCTATGCGCAGCGCTTCTGTGCCCGGAGCTGTGGTGGCTCTTTTTGCGCGAAACAGTTCTGTTGCTTCGGAATGGAACCACGGATCGTTGGATCGAGTTCCGCCCGGCTTTTCCTGGCCTCTTTTGAGTATGAGCCAATCTGACGGCATATTCGAGCTGCCACCCATCTCGCGTGAATATCAGCGGGGAGGGCTTTTCCCCGGCTACTTTGTAGCAAGGTTTGACGCCGGAGAGGTGATGGAGAAATTCATCAGGGCGCGTGGAGCTTCAGCAGAGGGCATAATATTGGCATGTACAACCAGGAGTTCAATGAGCGCCAGCACAATGAACCAGAACGTGCCTATTGAGATAGCCAACGTAAAACCATTCACTATGGTGGGATATGGCTATGACCGCCTTGTTGCCACAACTGTTATGCGGGCATCCTCCACTGCCAAGTTGGGTTCCGATAGACATCTTCTATGTGAATATGACACCATTCTTACGCTATTCTCTCCGATTTACGCCAGGGGCGTGAAACTTTTTAATCCTTATGGAGCGGTATTGCTTAGAAACGCTCCGACAAAGGATGCGTACCAGGGGGCGGGATACAGCCTTGAGGATCCATTCAAACACCCGGTTGCCTCGCGCACTACTGCCGAGGATCTTTATACTCTGAATGAGTACCGACTGAACCTGCTCAGAGAGAATAAGATAGGGCAGGAATCTCTGGAAGTTATCCACGGGTCTGCGTCTGACCTCAATAACGACGCGAAAACGCAGGAGGATTCCAGTCGGTACATGGGGATGCTTGAGGGATCGTCGTCACTTTCACGAAGGGTGTATGACCCGCTTGTCGGGGTGATGAATGACCTGGTGACTGCTGTAGTGTTTCTGCTGCTGCTTGCTATACCCTTTGCTTACAGCATGGAACGGCTTTTGATAGGAACGCCTAACATTTACAGGCAGATCGGCTGGTTTGTATGCTTCTTCCTGGTGACATTCGGGCTTCTTTATCTTGTTAATCCCGCTTTCAAGCTCGCGGCTACGCCCCTGATTATCTTCCTGGCATTTGCGATTATCCTGCTCAGTACACTGGTAATCTTTATTATGACCAGGAAACTCGAAACCGAGATGAAGAAAATGCAGGGTGTCAGCGCCTCTGCGCACAGTATGGATGTATCCAGGCTCAGCACCATGACAGCGGCAATAGCCATGGGAATCTCGACAATGCGCAGGCGGCCTCTGCGTACGCTTTTGACGTGCATTACGGTTGTTCTTTTGACATTCACTATTCTGAGTTTCGCGTCTTTTGGAAGCAGTTGGGGCAGTCGCCGCACTTATGTCGGACCGATGCGCTATACGCCTTCGCGTGTGCTTGTTCATAATCCACTGTGGAATCCAATAAAGGAAGATGTGCATGGCTATCTTTCGGGTTACTTGAAAGGAACCGCAGAGGTTGTTCCTCGTTACTGGCTTTCCCCTGAGGCCAGCGATATTGCCCAGGCGATTCAAACTGGTGGTTCTGTCGATCGAATCATTTCCACTGAAGACGGAGAACGAAGCGTTATTATATCGGCAGCCATCGGGATGGATATAAGGGACATACAGAGGCAGCCGCACATCAGGAAAATCCTCGATCAAGACGCTCAGATCGACCTGCTTAAAGACGATGGAGTAGTTTTAGCCGGCAGTGTCAGTAGGAGTCTGGGCTTGTCGAATGAAGACGTTGGAAAGGCCCGGGTTATGCTCGAGGGGCGACAGTTCACGTATGCCGGCACGATACCTACAGAGTTTGCTTTTCTGAATTTCATGAACGGGTCAAGCATGATTCCAGTTGACTATAAGGCCTCTGTAAGCCGTGACGCATTGTCGAAAATCGCGGGCGCTTCCAGCCAGGGCGGAGACTCGCAACAGGGGCAGACAGCATCGTTTGTCTCATACGGCCTCGACAGCACGGTTATGATTTCCGCGGACAATGCCGCAAAACTGGGCGGCAGGATTCGCGCAATTACTGCTTATCCGGAAGATTCCAGGGATACACCGGAGATTGGCGAGAAAATTGCAAAAGTGATGGGCATGCCTGCGTTTGTAGGAAACAAAGGGGCGGTTCATCGTCTTCTCTTCGGAACCCTTATGGAGGCGAGCGGAGTTAAGGACCTTTTTATTCCGGTGTTTCTGGGAGGCCTGATTGTATTTGCCACGATGCTGGGAAGTGTGGCCGATAGGGAAGGTGAGATTTACTCATTCAGCGCGCTGGGGCTTGCTCCGGCTCATATCGCGGGTCTCTTCTTTGCCGAGGCTTCTGTATATGCTGTTGTAGGCGGGATGGGGGGATATCTGCTTGGCCAGGTAGTAACAGAGGTATTGTCTATGCTCAGCGCATTGGGGTGGTTTTCGGTTCCGTCGATGAATTTCAGCTCAATGAATGCGATCGTGACCATCTTTACAGTGATGGCGATTGTCCTGCTTTCGACCGCCTATCCGGCGATTAAGGGGGCAAGAGCCGCTAATCCGGGCATACAGCGAACCTGGAATATCAGTTCTCCGGTAGGAGACGTGTACGACATAGCGTTTCCATTCACTGTATCGGAATATGATCTTACCGGCATTGTGAGTTTTCTTGAGGAGCATTTCAATAACTACAGGGATACATCAGTAGGAGAATTTGCCACTATGGAATGTCGCGTGATCCGGCAGAAGGAAAACGACATGCTGGGAATTGAAGGGTATGTTGCGCTTGCGCCGTTCGACCTGGGCATAGAGCAGCGCTTTACTATCTTGAGTCGCTCCAGCGATATCGAGGGAATAGATGAAATTCGGGTTTTTCTGAAACGGGGAAGCGGTGCCTACGGCGACTGGCAGCGGGCCAACAAAGTATTTATCAGCGGTTTACGAAAGCAATTTCTGATATGGCGGACCTTCGGCAAGGATCTTACCGACCATTATCGGGAAATGACGCATCGTAGATGGGACGAACTTGCGGTAATAGGCAAAGCCGATATTGAAAAGCAATTCAGTCAGGAAGAGACCACATGACCAAACAGGATAAAGATGCTGAACAATACAGGGACCTGATGCAGGTGCCTGACAAGTTTGAAGACGGGTTTACTTGGACATCGCTCTTTGGCGCCCTTTTTGTGGCCCTGCTCATGGTACCCGGCGCTATGTACATGCAGCTTCTTGCCGGGTTCGGCGTAGGTTCGGCAGCGAGATGGGTAACGGTAATTCTCTTTCTCGAGGTAGCAAGGCGGGCGAACAAAACGCTGAAGAGGCCGGAGGTTTTTGTGTTGTTCTACATGGCGGCCGCCGCCATGGGTGAGCCGTTTTCGGGATTGCTTTGGAATCAGTTTTTTGCCCAGAGCCGGGCTGCGGCAGGAATGGGGATAACACAGACACTGCCGCATTGGTTTGCGCCGACCGATCCGGAAGTGCTTGACAAGCGCAGTTTTCTGCAGATGGAATGGTTGCCGGCTATCGGGGTTATGCTTTTTCAGGTTGTTGCATCAAGGATTAATTACTCGTTTCTCAGTTACGGTCTGTTCAGAATGGCCAGCGACGTTGAAAAGCTTCCATTTCCGATGGCCCCCATCGGCGCGCAGGGTATTATGGCGCTGGTAGAGCAACAGAGCGAAGAGGGGAAGGAGGGCAAGAAAAAGAAGGCACAGGGCCTGGAAAGCAAGGAAAGCTGGCGATGGCGTGTTTTCAGTATAGGCGGGGTTTTGGGTCTGGGCTTTGGCGCGATATATATGGGGCTTCCGGCTGTATCAGGAGCTTTGCTTGGGGAAACCATTCAGATATTGCCGATTCCGTTTGTTGATTGGACCCAGAAGACCGGCGAATTTCTGCCTGCGGCGGCAACGGGAATAAGCCTGAACATGGCACAGCTTCTTGTCGGTATGGTTCTGCCTTTCACCGCCATGGTAGGCAGTTTTGTTGGACACATGTTCACACTTGTTATTAACCCGACGCTTTATCATTTTGACATCCTCAAGAGCTGGGAATTGGGCGATGATACTGTTCAGACCGTCTTCAAGTGCAATATAGATTTTTATTTCAGCTTTGTCATCGGCACGAGTATAGCAGTGGCCGTGGTGGGCATCTACAGAACTGTTAAAGGCGTGAGGGCCAAGATGGCTGAACGCAAAAAGATGCAAGAAGTAAGTAGCAGAAGAATCGATGATATTCCAGAAGGACGCGGCGATGTGCCCGTATGGGTGTTAGTGGCAGTGTATATTACTACATCAACCATATATGTGCTGCTCAGCGGATGGCTTATCAACTGGCATACCGGTGTGATGGTTGTGTTGATTTTCTTCGCCTTGTTTTATTCCCCTGCGCTGAGTTATGTTACTGCGCGGCTCGAAGGTATGGCAGGTCAAGTTGTGCAGATTCCATACGCTAAGGAAGCGGCTTTTATTTTATCCGGGTACACGGGCGATGTGAAGGTTTGGTTTTTACCGATCCCCCGCATGGATTTCGGTGAGCGCACCGTGTTCTGGCGTCAGGCTGAACTTACAGGAACAAGATTCCGTTCAATCTGGAAGGCGGATATCATACTGATACCTATCATTCTGATTTCCTCAATGGTATTTGCCCAGTTTATCTGGTCGCTGAATCCGATTCCCGGGCCGGAATATCCTTATGCTGAACGGATGTGGGAACTACAGGCGGGCAATCAGTCAATCATTTATTCCGCGACGCTTGGGCGATACAGCACTTTTGAACAGGCGTTCCGTCCTGACTATCTCCTGAGCGGCGCATTGGTTTGTTTCGGACTTTTCTTTGGTTTGAACGCTCTGGCTGTGCCCAGTATGGCTTTTTACGGCTTCATACGGGGATTGAATCAGACGTTTCCTCACGTGGTGGTGACCCAGTTTATAGGCGCCCTCATAGGCCGCTACTATTTTCAGAGAAAGATGGGATTAAAATGGAGAGAATACGTTCCGGTTGTTATGGCCGGGTTCTCATGCGGGATGGGGCTCATAACGGTTTTCGGAGTCGGGATTAATTTTCTTTCGAAAGCTGTTATCAAGATACCGTTCTAGCTTGAACTTTTTATAGATGCGCGATATTTACTGAAGTTAATAAAGTATATGAGTTAAAAGCGCCAGGACGCGTGATTCGTGGCATGGGAAGCGCTTGGTTTGATAAAGCCCGGCGCCTAATGACACAAGGTTAGCAATAGAGGCAGAAATGGCAGATAAGCAAGAAGTTTCATCACAGGAAGTTATCGTGGAATGCGAGAACCTGAGCAAGGTCTATACCATGGGCGGGCAGCAGATCTACGCATTGCGGAATATGGACTTCAAGGTGTTTAAAGGAGAATACCTTTCGGTCATGGGTCCCAGTGGTTCAGGGAAAAGTACGCTGTTTAATATGATAGGCGCTTTGGACAAACCTTCCTCTGGCAAGGTCAGGATTGGACAGGTTGACCTTACAAGCCAGACGAGCAGGCAGCTGGCCTATTTTCGCAACCATCATATCGGGTATATTTTCCAGGCGTTCAATCTGATTTTGTCTTTAACAGCTCGCCGGAATGTTATGCTGCCGCTGATATTTTCGGGCATGTCAAACGATGAAGCCGATACCAGGGCGGCAGAAGTTCTGAGTTCGGTGGGGCTTGGTGATAGACTGGACCACCGTCCTTCGGAGCTTTCAGGCGGACAGCAACAGCGTGTAGCGATTGCGAGAGGGCTGGCAATGAATCCCACTATAATGCTTGCCGATGAGCCAACAGCCAACCTGGATCTTGATACAGGCGCTGAAATTATAAACATCCTGAAGGAGTGTTCCAGAAAATACAAAACCACTGTGATTACAGCAACGCATGATCAGAAAATGCTGGCCACCTCTGACAGGATTTTATGGATCAAGGATGGGGGCATCGACCGGCTTGAACGCCGTGAAAACGTCAATATCCGCATAGGCAGCATAAAGCACTGACAAGATCCTATAGCCACACTGTCTGTCTGATTTTTTCATCAGCCAGCCTTGATCTGGCCAGATCCATGGCATATTCACGGAAAGTTTTGCCTGAATTTCCAGGGTCTGAGGCCATTCGCTCGAAGATCTCTCGAACGTTTGCAGATACTGTTCTGTAGACGAGTTCCTCGAGATAAACTCGCCCGTTATCTCCACCATCGAGGACTTTACGCCTGTATTTCGGGTCGGTATCCATTTTTAGTTCTACCGCACAGCCTATCACGCCTCCCGCATTTACAATCCAGTCAGTAAGGGAGAGGGCGCCTTTGCGTTGATTAAGATAATATTCGATGACGCCGTGGGCGGGGTTGTTGGCGCCCTCGAGTATCACCTTTGCCTGGATATTGTCCGCGTTTTCGCAGGTTATCGCGTTTGGCCGGGCTGCAGGGACAAGAACATCGCAAGGCATTTCGAGGAGCCGGTCAAGGTTGACGGGAGGAAAATCCTGATCCATCTTTCCCTCATAGAGGGACATTCCGCCTGGTTTGTCGAATACTTCAGCAATAGTGTCGAGATTAAGTCCTCCAGTGTTGTAAATGCCCCGGTTAATATCGCTGGCGCCAACAATTACAGCTCCTTTGGAAGCCAGTTTTCGGGCAATGTGCAGCCCGACGTTACCGACACCCTGTACAATTACCCTGGCGTCCTCGATACTGAAGTTGTCCATACATTCCTCGGCGACTTGCGCCGCTGCAAAAAGTCCGTGGGCGGTAATGCCCCATTCGTCTATCGGCAGGCCTCCTTTCTCGGGCGGGCGGCCCACGCCTCCTCTGCCGTGTCCTTTTTTTCCGGACAATTCCGTAAAGACCTCGTAAAGAACCTGCATGTCGTTTTCGCATGTTCCCATGTCGGGTCCGGGCACATAGTCGGGGATATCGTACAAAGCTTTGCCGAATGCCTTAATAAAGTTGCGTTTGGAGTCTGGATTCTCGGAAAAAAAAGCAGGCGAGGAAATAATTCCTGCTTTGCCGCCGCCAAGGGGGAGCATGGCCGCAGCGGATTTCAGCGTCATTGCAGCCGCGAGGTGGTAGACTTCCTGTGCGGTAATATCCGGAGCAATCCTTATTCCGCCGAGTGAAGCGCCGCGATAAAGATTGTCCACAGCCACATATCCCCATATCCGACTTGTGGAAGGGTCATAGATCCGGACTATTTTTTCAGGACCCAGATCGGTGTGTCGGATCCTGAATTCATTGAAAATATCCTTTCCGGTAATAATTTGTGTTTTAAGGTATTCTGGAATGTGAACATTTTCTTTGTTGGAATGTGTGACCATATGAGCCCTCACTTTCTCCTGACATTATCGTTTTCCGTTTTGTCTTGCGGGCTGAAGCTGATACAGCTAAAATCAGCCGGAAGCATAGCTTGAATTTTGTATATATTCATGCAATGGGTACAAAAATAAGGGGGATTATTGAATGAGACAAGCCTTAAAGCACACCGTATCCTGTTTTGTGAAAAATCAGCCTGGCGTATTGGCCAGTATTGCGGCATCTTTTGCGGGTAAAGGCATAAATATAATCAGCCTGGCTGTTGGGGAACTTGAAGATGAAACAATGTCAAGGATGACTATTGTTATACGGTGCCATGAAGAGCGGGTCAGAGAGGTTGTAGCTCACCTTAAAGACCTTGTTGAGGTGGTCGACGTAGAAGACCTGAACTCAAATAACATGATTGCGAGGGAACTGCTTCTTATCAAAGTGAAAGCAGAAGGCGAGGACATTGCCAGGGTAATGCAACTGGTCGAGATTATGAAAGGGACTGTGGCGGGAATGGAAGAGCAAACCCTGACTATAGAAATGTCGGGACCGGAAAGCAAAGTGGACGCGCTTGTCAATCTGCTCAGACCTTTTGGCATAACTGAAATGGTAAGAACGGGAAGAATCGCGATCGAACAACACGGGGAAGTTGAAATATAATGAAGATCAACCGGGTTGATGATCTTATTGACGCAGTGAAGCAGAGCGGCAGAACATACCGGCTTTCCGTTGCGGCGCCCCATGACATAAGTATAATAAGGGTTGTTGCAGAGGTATGCGAATTGGGCTTTGCTGAAGCGGCTCTTTTCGGTTCCGCTCGACAGATCGAGCAAATATGTGAAGAGTCCGGGATCAAGCTGCCTGATTCAGTGAGTATAACGGAGTGTGAGTCTGAAGTCAGCGCTGCTCAGGCTGCGGCCGCGTACACCAGGAAGGGCAAAGCAGATGTTCTGGTAAAAGGCTGTATACCCACAAGCACACTTATTCGTGCAGTGCTTTCGAGAGAAAGAGGAATCAGGGCCGACCGTCTGTTGAGCCATGTTGCGGTTTTTAATGATCCGGTAAGCGGACGGCTCATGTTTCTTACCGATGCGGGTGTCAATATAGCTCCTAACATTTACCGGAAGGTCAGGATTGTTAAAAACGCGGTTGCTGTTGCAAAACGGCTTGGTTGTGAACGTCCGAAGGTCGCGCTGCTGGCGGCTGTCGACAAACTCAATTATCCTGCCATGCCTGCAACCCTGGACGCCGCGCTTGTGACAAAGATGGCCGGATCAGGTATGGTTTCTGAAGCTGATGTTGAAGGACCGTTTGCGCTTGACAACGCAATGTCCAAAGAATCCGCTGATAAGAAAAACAAGCGGGGTGTTGTTGCAGGCCTTGCGGATGTTCTCGTTGCTCCTGAGATTGAGACGGCCAATGTCTTGTACAAGGCGTTGCAGTTTTTCAGCCAGGCGACGTTTGCCAGCGCAGTTGTTGGCGCTTCTTCGCCCATAGCCGTGCCGTCCCGGGTGGATAGCATGACAACGAAAATGATGTCCATTATGTTGTCCTGTTTTCT
>CAYYVQ010000063.1:0-16559 GCA_964475205.1 uncultured Victivallales bacterium
CGCTGCCATCCTCGTCCCGATCCTTGTCGTTCCCATCCTCGTCCCGATCCTTGTCCCGATCCTTGTCTCGATCATTATCGACAAAGATCGGGAAAATGATCGTGATAAGGATAAAGAGGATCAAGATCGGGCAAACCGGTTTTGGCCTGCTATGGAACGTTTATGCCGAAGGAGTGTGATCAATGCAGGGCTAGCTCTGAATGGCGCTTAGATAACGCTGTTTGGGATTGAATTTGACGATGGGCATTGAAAATCCTTGTATGTGGGTATGTGAGTGTGTGGGTATGTGGGAAAAGCGAGAACGGGGCAGGCAGGGTTGATCTCTCTCATCCTGACAAACTCACATACTCACACACTCACACACAGGACGCGCGGTGAAACTATACGCTTTGAAAAGGGCTTAACTAAGCGCCATTCCGGGCTAGCTATTTTGGGTGTGTTTCAAACCTCAAAAATTCGGTATAGTTCTGGATATTTGATGAATAGATCAGGTCAGCCTATATCCGGCAACTGCCGAATGTAGGGTCAGTGTTTTTTACAAACCTTTCAAACAGGACGGCAATTCTCATTATGGCCATTTTGCCACGTTTGGCGTGGCCAGAGTTCCGGCATGATATTGCAGCCACGCGCGAGTAGGCCCGGCTTCACCGAAGCCGAGGCCCCAAGAGCGCTGGGCTTCGGTGAAGCCCGCGCTACTACGCACATCGTTATACAAATAGGTTTTGGCGGAAAGAGGCCATAATGAGAATTGCTGCAAACAGGAAAGCGGGTCTTGTGCTCATATTGCCTTTAGTGCTATAGTTTTGCGTTATGAACTTGTCCACTCAGGATCAGAATACTGAAACCAGCGCCATGTTGGAGCGTGAGAATTACATTTTCATGAGATCTCTGCCTTTGCAGTTGAAGGTCCATGAGCTCAGAAAGGCGATTGGTTCTGTCGAGGGAGGCGCCTGTCTTGATACAGGCGCGTCGAACTGCATGGTTAGCTATCACCTGCGAAGGAAAGGGGAAGACTGGCACACTGTGGTATCCGGCAGGCAAAAGGCTGAATGCTTCAAGGAGGCTCTTGAAGAGAACGTACACGAGATGGATAACGGCCATTTGCCTTTTAAGGAGAAGATGTTCGATGTGGTGGTGATAGACGATTACCTGGAGAAGATAGAGAATCCGCACGAATTTGTGGCCGAATGCCACAAGGCTCTTAATCCGGATGGGAGGCTCATTATACATGCGCGCCATGCAAAAAGGGCCGGGCTTACGAGGCTGGTAGACAAGGCCCTGGGCCTTTCGCCGGAAAGACGGGGGCTGCAAAGGACCGGATTTACCGAACCGGAGTTGTTCAGTATTCTCAAAACGGGATTTGACGTCCACCAGGTGCGGTCGTATTCACGGTTTTTCGTGTCTTTGCTGGAAAGCATTGTTGCATTCGGTGAATTGAGGGCGCGAAAGAAAAAAGAAGGGGATCGCCCGGGCTTTCCTGTCCGGCTTTATAAGACGGCTGGAATCTGTTACAAGGTTGCGTATCAACTGGATTTCCTCCTTTTTTTGACCAGGGGGCATTATCTCTTAGCAACCGCAAAAAGAAGGGGCTGGCGCCCTCGGGAAGCGCCGATTTTGTCGGATGGCCGTTCCATTGCCGAAGCGGTGGTCAGCAAGACTTTGAGATGAGCTGGACACCAAGGTGGCATGGTGTTTGTCTGATTCTTCTCAGAATTCAGTTGTCTGTCACTTGACAAGCCCGAAAGAAATGATACGGTAGCGTGCCATTTTACGCGTTGGGATAACCTTAATTAAAAAGCGAGCAGAAAAATGAAAAGAACTTACCAGCCGTCAACGATAAAGAGAAAAAGAAAGATAGGCTTCAGGGCAAGGATGTCAACTCGAGGCGGTCGACAGGTGATCGCCAACAGGAGACGCAAGGGCCGCAAGCGACTTTCAGCCTGAAGGAACCGGTCTTATGCGCGGATCCGGTCTTTCTTCGGGAGAAGGTGGAGAACCTCGTTCCGGGATTGATGCCGGATCGTCAGTTTACAGGCTGCCCCGAACCAAACGGATAACAGAATCCGGCGAAATTGACGCATTATTCCGGGAAGGAGCAAAGCAGGTAGGACGTTTAATGGTGTTGTGGGCCATGAATGTTGATCACGGAACCGTAAGGGCTGCGGTGATTGCCGGGAAAAAGAGTTTTCCTGATTCGGTTGATCGTTCGCGGGTGAAACGATTGCTTAGAGAGTCTTTCCGCCTTGAGCAGGCCAGGTTTGCAAGGGGTGTTGATATACTGATGGTTGGGAGAAAACCCATACTTAAGGTCAAATGCAGGGCTGTCCGTGAAGAGCTTGTCAGTCTTGCGGAAAAGGCCGGAATTCTTCGTGTTTCTTGAAAGTGATAAAATCTTGAGGAAGATATTTTGACAAACCCCGTTATTTTGCTTTTAACCGGTATGATTCGTGTCTACCGCGCGGTAGTGTCGCCTTTGCTTGGCGATTGTTGCAGGTTTTACCCCTCTTGTTCAATTTACTGCGATCAAGCTTTACGAGAACACGGATGCGCCCGTGGCCTGTGGTTGGGAATGAAAAGAATACTGAAATGTCATCCTTTGCATCCGGGGGGTTATGATCCTGTTCCCAGACAGATTGGAAGTGGTAAAGGGTTCTCCTGTTTAAGGAAAAGAGATGGGTTGAAGGCAGATAATAGAATATGAACAAAGTTGAAATAGCTATAGTTGCCGGGCTTTCGCTGATGCTCCTGGGATGGATGTATCTTGCGCAGCAGACTCAGCGCCGGGCGCCCCGCCCGCCTGCCACCCGGGGTGAACAAGTAGAGCGCAAGGATATGAGCGATGCTACTGAACCTGAAGATGCAAAGAGGGAAATAACCGGATCGGAGCCAGGGGCCGCGGTTTCTGAAACCGAAACAGAAACAGAAACAGAATTGGAAGCCGAAGCTGATATTGAAACAGAGCCGGAAGCATCAGAAACAACGACTGAAGCGCTGGTTGCGGATGAAAGCACACCCGTGCAAGCAAAGCCGCAGTTGCCCGAAAAAGAAGTTACTTTTGAAACATCCACAATCCGCATG
Source organism: uncultured Victivallales bacterium (assembly GCA_964475205.1). Lineage (GTDB taxonomy): Bacteria > Verrucomicrobiota > Kiritimatiellia > UBA8416 > CAYSRM01 > CAYSRM01. The sequence continues at coordinate 3,079 of CAYYVQ010000063.1, forward strand.
ACGGTGAGTTCCTGGGGAGGAGCAATCAAGAGCGTGTATCTAACCGGTTACCGTCAGACAACTGAAGAGGACAGCCCGGTATTGGAGCTGGATTTCCGGGCAGCCCCTGCGCTTTCGCTTTCGGGTATCAGCGGATTGACTACTAACCATGATTTCGAGATTGAAAAAACTGTTGACGGAGAAGGCCTTCTTATTCGACGGGAAACCGAATACGGGCTGTTGTTTGAGAGGACGATTCGACCTCTGAACGGCTATAGCCTGTCGGTAGAGGATGTTTTAAAGAATACCGGCGCCGAAACCGTGGAATTGCCATCTTACCAGATAGGGACCGGCCCCATGACCCCCGTTAAGACCAAGGCTATGACCAGGATGACTTATCTGGGTATTGACACCTTGTCGGAAGTGGGCGGCGAGAATGTTGTGCATTGGGCCAAGAAGGGACCTGAGGGAAGCGAGGGGAGCCTTGCCGACCGTTTCAGGCCCGGCGGCGCATCCGGCGGATGTGCGGCGTTCAGAGGTTCTCCGGATGAAATGTTGCCCCGGAGCATTCAAGTTGAAATTGATGAGGCTCCCGGCTGGGTTGCGCCGAAGAACAAGTTCTTTGTACAGGTTCTCGATCCGGAGACGGATCAGGGCGGAGGTTTTGTTGTAAAGGCAGTTCGCCATGTTAATGATGCCGAAGACCCCGCTGTGCCGGAAACCTGGGCCGGGTCGGCGCAGTTAAAAAGAGTCAGTGCCGCAGTAAAGACCCGCCCCGGAAAGCTTGACTCCGGAGAAGATATGACCCGGAACTACACCTATTATGTGGGGCCCAAGAACTTCGATATATTGAAAAGTTTCGGCTCGGAACAGAAAAGAATAATGGAATTTGGTTTTTTCCGGCCAATCTGCGAACTGCTGCTTGTTGTGCTCAACAAGATCAATGCTCTGTTTCATAATTACGGCATTGCCATAATTATCCTGACCATAATAGTCCGGGTGGTCTTCTGGCCCATTACTCATAAGAGCACTGAGAGCATGAAGAAGATGCAGAAAATACAACCGCTTGTTTCGGAGATCAGGGAAAAATATAAAGACAAGCCTCAGAAAATGAACCAGGAGGTCATGGCCCTTTACAAGGAACACAAGGTTAATCCTGCGGCCGGGTGTCTGCCGATACTGGTTCAAATACCGGTATTTATTGCGCTGTTCACCATGCTCAGAAGCGCCGTTGAACTCCGTTTTGCCAGTTTTCTGTGGATCAGCGATCTCAGCGAACCGGAACGGCTCCTGGATTTCGGGTTCGCTATACCGATCATCGGATGGGATTCCCTGAATATTCTGCCCTTGCTTATGACCGGCGTGACTTTTGCCCAGCAGCGGCTGACGCCGACCGCCGGAGATTCTCAGCAGCAGAAAATGATGGCGTTCATGCCGGTGTTCCTGCTTGTGTTTTTCTATAATATGCCGTCTGGATTGATCCTTTACTGGACCACGAGCCAGCTTATTGCCGTAGTTCAAATGGGCATCCAAAGACGCAAGGCCAGGGAAGAATCGCCGTAGCTCATCGTTTGCTCTAGCCTGACTTATTCATAAACCTTCGTTGGGAGAGTGCACAGGTTGCGGCAGATCAAGGGATTGTAGCAGGAAGCCGGGCGAAGGCGCGTTAGAACACTCCGAGGTCGGCTTTCAAGACAAGTCATTGAGATGTCGTGACATGTGTGCTCGCAGTAGATTGTTCATGAATAAGTCAGGCTAGACCCGGCAAGCCCCTGCTTGGATTATTCGTGCATTACGCGGATCATTCGGGCTAACATTGTTCTCTCCCGGTATGAGAGAAGATGGTTATGAAGATAAACAGATTTGACGCAATCGAACGGTTTGTTGTGGGGCTTATAGAATGTCCCGCAGACACAAGCAGCCGGAACAAGTTTGTTCGTGTTATACTTTTTTTTCTCAAGTACCTGTCTTTTATCTACAGAACGCTTATGCAGTTGCGGTTGTTTCTTTACCGCAAGGGCATATTGCGCCACCACACTCTCGGCTGCCAGGTTATCAGTGTCGGGAACCTGACGGTAGGCGGCACGGGCAAGACACCTGTTGTCGAGGTGTTTTCCAGGGAATTAAACAAGCAGGGCCGCAAGATTGCCATATTGAGCCGGGGTTACAAAAAGGCAAAACCCAAGCTCCTCAAAAGGATGACCGACCGGTTGACTTTTGCTCATCTCCGCGCCGAGCCGAGGGTAGTTTCAGACGGGAAAAAGCTGTTGCTTGATTCGGAAATGAGCGGAGACGAACCCTACATGCTGGCGTCGAATCTGCCTGAAGCGGCGGTACTTGTGGATAAAGACAGGGTCAAGAGCGGGCGGTATGCGATAAACAAGCTGAACTGTGATACACTTATTCTTGACGATGGCTTTCAGTATATGGCCTTAAAGCACAGGCTCGAGATTCTACTTGTTGACAAAACGAATCCGTTCGGAAACGAATATGTGATCCCGCGGGGCACACTGCGGGAATCTATAAAAAACGTCAGAAGAGCCGATTTCATATTCATAACAAAATCGGATGGAAAGGACAGCGAAATACTCAGGGCAAGGCTGCGGCGGCTGAATCCAGACGCGGAAATAGTGGAGTGCACGCATAGTGCGCGATATCTTTCGAATGTTTTTAACTCCGAACGAAAGAACCTGGATTATCTGAAGGGTCTCAAGGTGGGTGTAGTGTCGGGCATAGCAGTTCCGGGCGCTTTCGAGGGCGAGCTTGAACGAAGAGGCGCTGAAATTGTTATGAAAAGAAGATTCGCCGACCACCACAGGTACTCCCAGCAGGAGATAATAGACATTATCAACAGGAGCAGGAAGGAAGGGGCGAAAGCTATCCTTACCACTGAAAAAGACGCGGTCAGGTTTCCAAGGCTGGACCGTTGCGATGTGCCGATATACTTCTTGCGCGTGGATATCGAGATTTTGAGCGGAACGGAGGATTTTCACCAATGTATCAACAGAATATGTTTCCGGCATGAGTGAACCGGCGCCGGAAACTTTCGTATGAAAAAACGCGGAAATATCTTGATTTGCGTTCCCAATTGGCTGGGGGACAGTATTATGTGTATGCCCGGAGTTGATGCTTTCAAGCAGGTCAATCCGGATTGCAGGGTCAGCATCCTTGTAAAGTCGGGGCTTGCCGGCTTGTGGGAGATGTGCCCCTTTGTTGACAAGGTTCAGAGTTTCGACAAATCGGCAGCGGGAACCCTGGCCGCCGGTTTCTGGATGCGAAAAGAAAACTTCGATGCCGCTTACGTGTTTCCCAATTCTTTCCGGTCGGCTTTCATTCCTTTTTTTGCAGGGATTCCACGGCGTGTTGGAAGCGCCGGGCATCATCGCGCATGGATGCTGACAGATGTGATTGCGCAGGACCGGCTCAACAGTGAAGCGCACCAGTCCGGTGAATACTTTGTCATACTCGGACTTGAACCCGGCGACCCGAAGGACAAGCCTGTTCCGGACCTATGTGTTCCTGATTGTGCGAAAAAGACAGTCGCGGAGTTGATTCCGGACAACGGGACGGAAGTTGTGGGGTTCATTCCCGGAGCGGCCTTCGGTCCCGCCAAACAATGGCCTCCCGAGTGTTGGATCGAGCTGGGGCGGCAACTCGCAACAAAAACTCGCGCAAGAATAATGGTATTCGGGCTTGAGAATGAGCGGGAGCTTTGCGGCCGGGTTTCTTCAGCGCTGGATAACGCCTTGGATTTGTCAGGCAAAACTTCGTTGGCCGAACTGACGGCTTTACTGGGGCGTTGCAGGGTTGCGGTATGCAATGACAGCGGAGGCATGCATCTGGCTGCTGCTGTTGGAACTCAGGTAGTTGCTGTTTTCGGCATGACCGACCCTGTCAAGACCGCTCCTGTCGGGCCAGGGCATACTGTACTTGCAGCCAGGGATGTTGATCACAAGAGGGATATAGGGAGGGATTGTCCTGATGCAATTGCGGCAATGCGGTCAATAACCCCCAAGGAAGTGCTTCGGGCAGTGGAGGCTTACCTGCCTGGCCGAAACTGAAATAGGATATAGCTCACAGATGTCATCAGACGATAAGCATTCGATATTGCGATCTTCGGCGGTTGTAAGCGGCTACACTGCCCTGAGCCGTTTGCTCGGCTTTGCCAGGGAGATTCTGATGGCGGTGGTTTTCGGAACTACCCTGGCGAAGTCGGCGTTTGATGTTGCTTTCCGGATCCCGAACCTGTTCAGGCGTTTATTCGGCGAAGGCGCGCTTTCGGCTGCGTTTATTCCCGTTTTTTCAGACGCATTAGAGCAAGATGGCATGGAGGGAGCCAACAGACTTGCCGGTAGAGTTTTGAGCATGATGGCGCTGATACTCGCCTCGATAGTGGCTGCCGTTGTTGCGGCGGTAACTATTGCGATTTTCATCGGAGTTCCCGACCAGAGGGCAATGGCTGTTCTCCGGCTTTTGCAGATAATGTTCCCTTACATGTTCTTTATATGTCTGGTTGCTCTGTGTATGGCTATTCTCAACACCTTCCGGCATTTCTCTGTTCCCGCGTTTACACCGGCTTTGCTGAATGTTGTGTGGATACTTGCTCTTGTTTTTGTCTGTCCGCGCCTGGGAGATGATCCCCGGCGACAGATAAACGGTATTGCCTGGGGCATCATTGCCGCGGGCGTGATTCAGCTTGCGGCGCAGATCCCTGCGCTTCTGCGGGTAGGAATTCGCCCGCAATTTGGCCTCGATTGGCGTGATAGACGTATAAGAAAGATGCTTACGCTGATGGGCCCGGCGGCCCTGGGCATGGGCATCCTGCAAGTTAATGTCCTGGTAGACGGCGTGTTGGCGCTGTTCGTGGGGGAATGGGCTCCTGCCACCCTGACTTATGCAGAGCGACTGATTTACCTGCCCCTGGGAGTGTTTGCCACGGCCCTGGGAACGGTGTTAATGCCTTCATTTTCCCGCAGCGCAGCCAAAGGAGATATTGAGGAGATAAGACAGACCATGGGATTTGCGTTGCGCAGTCTTTTTCTTGTTATGATCCCGGCGGCTGCCGGACTGGCAGCGCTTGCGTTCCCTATAGTTGAGCTTGCATTCAAGTGGGAACAGGGGCGGTTTGATTCCAGTTCGGCTGTGCTTACTTCCCGGGCATTAATGTTCTATGCTCCCGGTCTCGTTGCTTTTGGGGCCTTCAAGGCGCTGGCTCCGGCATTTTATTCGATGAAGGATACTCTTACGCCAATCAAGGTAGGGATACCCGTGGTTATTCTGAATTTCATTTTGAACCTTACATTTATTGCAACCTGGCCCCTGGGATACAGGCATGCCGGTCTGGCAATGGCAACTGTGTTGGCCAGCGTGGTAAACTGCCTGTGCCTGGGCTGTATTTTTCATCGCAAGGCAGGCTCTCCAGGTTGGGCGGAGGTTTTCAGAAAGGCTTCGCTGATGCTAAGCGTTGCGCTGGTCATGGCTTTTGCCGTCCACTTTATCCACCTGTTTCTGAGGGAAAGCCTGAATCCCTTGGCGTGGCCGGAGAAAATTGCACAGCTTGTTTCAGTGGGGTCGTCTATTGTTGCGGGAGTAGCTATTTACGGCGCCGGTATAAGAGTTCTGTGTCCGGGGGAATTCTGGACCGTAAGCAGGATATTTGCCCGGCGGTTGAAACGGAAGTGACTTTCACCATTCCAGGACGTAGGTAAAGCTTTTTTCCTTTCCTGAAATGTTTTCTTGAAAGTCGCCGGTAGACAAGTCGCCGTTGTCCAGGATTCGATCTATATTCTTGAACAGATGGCGCGGGCAGTCTGGTTCTACAAGGGTAATCCCGGCAGTTAAACCCGCTTCACTGCCTGGTCCGTCCCAGTCCCATGTTCCGCCAAGGCAGGTCGGTTCAGACCATTGGAACCGGCTTGGGAGGTAGTCGCGGACTTCGGATGGAATGACTCCTGCGCTTCTGTTGGTCGGCCAGGAGATGTTGTTCATGTTGTGCAATTTGAAAGCATTGTAAAGTTGTGTAAAATCGTTTGCCACAATTGTGCTTCGCGTATGCTGGCGGGCCTTTTGAAGAGATATCGCCGCCAGGGCGGACAGAACGCCGATAATCGCCACAACAATCATGATTTCGACTAAAGTAAAAGCGCTTTGTGCGTTGACGGAATTTGTGACGGGACTCTTAATTCGCTTCCTCCTACACAACAGACTTAACAATATTGAGATTTTATATATAAAACACCAGGCTGTCGAGCCTTCATCCGGATTTTTAAACAGGAGCCGGCAGTTGAGCACGGCACGCGGGCGTAGCCATTTTTTCGTCCTTGTATTCCGTCTCCTGACGGCCAGAGTAGCAATGAATAAAAGAATTTAGCTTGACAGAATATATGGAAGGGACAAAAGTAATCCTGATCCGACAATATAATCTGCAACGCTAAGGCGGTAAATTAAATGAAATCCCGGCGGCTGAGATTGAATGGGATAGGCTCTTACAGGGGCAGATACGAGATAGAAGGAGACGTCTGCATAGGTCGCGGGCCTGAAAATGATATTGTAATAGACGATCCAAGCATTTCCTCCACCCACTGCATTATCCGCATGGAAGAACAGGGATATGTTCTCAGCGACCTCCAATCGACCAATGGAACCATCGTAAACGACGAGGGGGTGGAGTCGGCAACGCTTGAAGAAGGCGACAAATTGAGCCTCGGCGACATTGAGTTTGAAGTTCATCTGGCAGAAGATTAAGTCGCCTGAACATCGCGCCCCACCGGGACTTCAGCAGAGAATAAAGAAAAACAAGACCAGTCTGAACCAGGCTTCAGTGGCTCCGCAAGATAGAGGCAGGAATGTCTCCACGAGTGGTGGAGGCTTCTTCTCCTCTGCGCTTCCGTGCATATATGCGGAGCATGCGCCGTATTCCCGATTCTGCAAAAGATCGGGACATAACTCAGGCTCTGTTCCGGGTTGTCCTGTCGGTCTCCATGGTATCGAGTTCTCCGGCTTTGCAAGCTGGGAAACTCGACTTATTAGCTGTTCAGAAATCAGGCCAACACAAAGAGTATAAAAGTGAATCAATCAACCGATAAGGGATTCCGGAAATACTCTCGCTTTTGAGAATAATATCGCTATATTATGGCGATAAACCTATATCCGGCAGTAGAGGAACCACGAATGAACACAAATAAAAACGAATTTCAAGAATGGTATAGGAAAATGCGCCTTCGCAGGGGATGGGGACGGAACGCGGTTCTACACCCAACTGGTGTGAAGCGATGCCTCTGTAACCCATTGTCAATTCGTGTGCATTGGTCCGGTCTCATTTTCGAAAACAAATTGTTATCGATTGTGCCGGCATCATTCTTGTTATTTACTCGGACAGGATGTAAGGCGTGAAATTTGTCCATACAGCAGATCTTCAAATAGGAGCGCGTTTTACTCTGTTTGGCGAGAAGGCTGAAATTCTGCGCGCTGCGCGTCTTTTGGCTCTCGATCACATACTTCAAATTGCCAGAGAGAACGATGTAGACGTTGTCTTAATTGCCGGTGATATGTTCGAGAGCAATCAGATAGCAAACAGTATAGTCGATAAGGCCTTCGCCATTCTGGCAGCCTATCCTGATGTGCCAATTGTGATTCTCCCCGGTAATCACGATCCTTTAACCGGCCCCGGCTGCATCTGGATGCGCAAACCCTTTGCGTCGCCTCCTCCCCATGTGACGGTATGCTCGTCGCGGACTCCTGTAGAAATTGCTGGTGCGGTCATCCTTCCTGTACCCATTACACAGAAGATTTCCTCGAAAGATCCGTCGCTGCCATTAGTAGATATGGCGGCAGACATTGATCCAGGCAAGATCAAAATTGGTATGACGCATGGCGCTCTGGCGATCGAGGGCAAGCATCAGCCCAGCGATCAGCCAATTGCGCTTGATGCGGCGACACGCGCCGGATTGGATTATCTCGCAGTCGGTCATTGGCACAAGCCGCAAACTTACGATGATGGCCGTTTATCCATGTCGGGAACACCCGAGCCGGACGACTTCGGGCAGGATTCCGGTTCAGTGTCTTTGATTGAGATATCCGCGCCGGAGAGAACACCCTCGCTCAGACGCCTCAACAGCGCAACCCTCTCCTGGCGATCAGTTACAGTGGATTTACTTAATCGCCAGTCTACAAATGAGGTTTTCGCCGAAGCCATATCGGGAAACGATACCCCGCCCGATTCCACCGTCCTGCGCATTGAACTCAAGGGACCGGGTTCGCCTGAATATCGTGAGTCACTTGAATCGAAGATTTTTCAGTCCGCGAAAGACTATGCCGCCGTGCTGCTCGACGACAGGACATCGACGGCGATCTCGGAGTCATTGTGGAACTCATATCTTCAAGAACATCCACTGCTGGCGCAGGTAGTCGCCGACGTCGAACGCTCAAGGTTATTCAATACCGGAACCCCTCCGGCAATTGACATATCCGGGCTGGATGAACTTACGATTAGCGAATTTCAGTCGTTTTGCAGCGATTTAAAAATCGAAGCAGACCAACTGGGTGAGGACGCATTTGAAGCCATGACCGCTCTGCTGACGTCCGAAGTCGGACAGGCAGAGAAGGAGGGTGGCGCGTAGTGAAGCTCGATAGCATAACCTTGCGGAATACAGGCCCGTTCACCGATGCCGTGACCGTAGGACCGCTTGCGGACGGTCTCAACGTGCTGACTGCCAGGAACGAAGCAGGGAAGACGACCCTTTTGCTCGCAGCCACGCGCGCTCTGTTCGACCGGCACAACGTCTCCGGCGATGCCATAGAGCGCCTTCGTCCCGCAGGAACCAGCCTGGCACCGGAGGTGACGGTTGCCTTCACCACAGCCGAAGGCAGATTCAGAATCCACAAGACCTTTCTCAATTCCCCGGCAAGCGAACTCAGCGAGGACCGGGATGGGGAATGGCGTGCTATTGCCGATGGCGATACTGCTGACAGAAAAGTCCTGGAATTGATCGGCGGGGCCAAATCCGGGCGCGGGGCAACCAAGGCGGAACACTGGGGGCTTCTGCGTTATCTCTGGGCGCGTCAGGGCGAATCCGCTGACTGGCCAGACTGGGACGATGATGCGGGCGCGCGCATACGCACAGGCCTGGCGCAAGTGGATATCGACCCATTGATCGAACGACTTGCCGTCCGGTTCCGTGATCTGCAGGCGGCGCAATTCACGACCACCGGTCGAGTTGCCAAAAACAGTCCGTTGCAACAGGCCCAGCAAAAGCGTGAGAGTCTTGAGACTGAGCTGGCTGATGTACGTAAAAAGATGGAACAGATCGACCAGCAGTCACAGGAACTCCTGCAACTGCGTGACGAGTTGACGGTGAGGACACGCGAAAAAAACGCATCGGAGGAAAAGGCCAGGGCTTTGACGGAAGAACTGAAACAGGTCGAGCTTCTCCAGAAGGATTTGGAGCGATTCCAGGGCGATTTTGATTCAGCCCAAGAGAGGCTGAATGCCGTAGCCAGGGAAAAAAAGGCCCTCGAAGAAGCGAAAACTGAGCTTGAGAAGGTGGAAAAGGATCTGGTTGATTGCCAGGCCAAAGAAAAAGCGGCAAGCGAGGCGGAGAAAACCGTTCGCCAGAAGCTGGCCGATCAGCAGGAAAAAACAAAAACGCTACAGAAGAAACTTGATAGCGCCAGAAAGCGGGAGTCGCGAATGCGTGAGATTCATGGTTTGCGCGGTGCGGAGCGCGACCTTGAAATCCTGCGCAAGAAGCTTGCCTCTGTCCATAAGCAGCAGGAGGCAGTGAATCAACTGCGCCGCAAGCGGGCCGGCTTGCCGGACGTGTCAAAACGGCAGGTGACAAAGCTTGAGCAACTGGACCAGAAGGTCCGTGAGCTAACCATCCGCGCGGAATCCGTGGGGCTGCGAGTCGAGATAACACCTGAGCAGAATGCTGCCCTTGCATCTGATCGCGACGGGAATCAAGAGTCCATTGATATTGCGGCAGGCAAAACAGCTACAGTCACCGCCACTGGCTCGCTCCATCTCAATTTGCCCAAATGGGGATCTTTGCATATCACCAGCGGCGCGGAAGAAGCCGCGGAGATAGAGCGGCAAATCGTGGAAAGCCAAACTGCATTGGATAAGCAACTTAAGAAAACCGGCGTTGCCTCCATCAACAGCGCCCGCACAATGGTCGAGCAAATCAAGGATCTGGATAGAGAAATCAAGACCGCTGAGTCCCGACTCTCCGAACTTCTGGAGGATTGGGACGATCCGGATAGCCTGTCCGCGGAAGTGGACAAAGCCGAGGCCGGAATTGAAAAACTGCGCGCGCAGTTGAACATTACAAAAACTGAAGAATCCCTGTCGCAAGCCGAGTTAAAGGCCGAACTGGCTGCTATTCGCACAGAGCTTGACAAAGAGGAGACCGCATTGACCGCGTTGCAGGAGGCCATCGAATCGGAGAGCAAGCGACTTGAAGCCTGCGAAAAAACAAAGGCAGAGGCGGCGACCGAAGTGAACACTATCAAGAATCGAATCGCGACTTTAAACTCGAAAATCGACACAATTGACGGCCGCTATCCCGACGGCATTGACGAAGCCGAAGAAAATGCCCAGGCCTTCTTCGTGGAAGCGAAGGCCCAGCTTGACGTGGCGCGCAAAAAGATGCCGCAGGACTGGGAGAAACTTGAAGCGCGGCATGATCGCGCGCTGAAAGCGGCAGAGCAGGCCGCCAGGGAACACCAGAATCTGCAACAGAAAACCCAGAGGCTTGAAACGTTGTTGGAGCAGGCCGGATCAGAAGGATTGTACAGCCGCGAAACTACGCTGCAGGAAGCGCTTGCCGGCGCAGAAGCCGAATGCACACGCATACAGGATCAGGCGCTGGCCGCCCGGTTCCTGAGCGGGCTGATTGACTACCGCAAGAAAGCCGCTGTGAGTACTGTTTTGAAACCTCTTGAGGATCAGCTCAGCGCCACCTTTGCGGAGATCACAGGGGACCATAACCGCCGCGTTTTTCTTGACGAGAACCTGCATGTTGCCGGCATCGGCCGCAAGCGTCAAGAAACCTATGCATTTGATCAGCTTTCCCAGGGCGCGCGCGAACAGTTGCTTTTGGCCCTACGCGCCGCCGTCGCGTTGGAACTGGCCAAGGCTGGTCCGCAACTCCTGATTCTCGACGATGTCCTTGTCAACACCGACGCCACCCGGCAGGAAAACGTCCTTGACTTCATCGGCAACGTTGCACAGCAAGTGCAGGTCCTGATTGTCACGTGCCATGGCGAGCGGTACCGGGGGATTGGGACAAGGGTCGAGATGCAACATAATACATGAATATCAGTGTGGGTATACGATGGAGTTTGCGGTAGAGTTGTTTGAGAGTAAGGGCGTACGATTCCGGCGCGCGATCTGGAAACAGCGCATGTGCGAATGCGCGATTGGTTTGTGCTTGCTATACTGTGATTTCTGATGTTTTGGCCTGATATGGTGAGCCTTTTAAGTTGCCACAATACAAGTGCTTAGGCGGAAATGTCAAATGTCAAGGATGTGATTCTGACACCATCGCCTCCGACTGCTTATTCGACGATTCTACAGGTTGAGAACCAAGCGGAGACCTTCATCAACTTGACGCATCATATCCCCACGTTGCACTACCAATCCTCCTTAGGAAGGGACAGAGAATGGAGACGCGCAAAAACGGGGTCAAGAGAAGAATCCTCGTTGGCATACACTTAGCCCGGATTGATCACACTTTTTCGAGCAGAAACGGTTCAGAGTATTGGCAGTGTGGGTCGAAACCGTTTTGTCCGGGCGACGCTGTGTAGACACACCGCGAGATCGGGCAAACCGGTTTTGGCCTGCAATGGCTGTGCTATGGAACGTTTATGCCGGAGGATTGTGAGAAATGCGGGTTAGTTGAGCTTACGGGTTACGTCGTCGTCTCGATGGTGTTGAATGTACTCGTCCACAGCGACCGTGAATAGAGCGCTGCGCGTCAACTTGCGCTGCTGGGCAAATGTCTCTGCTCGAGTGAATACGTCATCAGGTATGGATATGGCTGTTTTCATGGCACTATAGTATGACTGTAGTTATACTGCTGTCAGGTGTCATTTTCCCATACAACGAGCCTGTCGAAAAAACTGTTTACAGGCAAGGTATTATTCTTGAATGTGCAAAAGTCAAATTATCAGTATGAATTTTTGGGTAAATCTGCCGGATTGGATACAAGTGGCAGGGAAAGAAAGTCATTGTTGCGTGGGAGTTCGGCGAAGGAGTTGATGGGATGTCAGATGTCGGGATGTAAATTATCCTGGCGAGCATGTCGCTACAGACCTGATTGCTCAGGTTGTGGCCGGAGAATACGGCATAAAACCTGAGATGTTGAAAGCTGATGGTCATACATCCGGGGTTGGGCAGGCAAAGGCTGTGGCGATGGAATTGGTATGCAGATTGACGGGGATGACGCAGAGAGAAGTTGGCAGCCGCTATGGAGGGATCAGCTCCTATGCGGTGAACCACACCCGGCGGCGTGTAAAGACGGAGACACCCGCCGAGGTTCTGGACAACGTGATGAAGTCTATTCGCTGCGCAGAACCTCAAGGCTAAGATTGTTATTCACAGTCTGACCCCGATACCACTATCTTGCGGCGAGTTCCAGGGTGTCATGCACCCATGCATTCAAGCTTTTGTGTTCCTTGCGAGCATGGATCGCGACAGCCTTGTGAAGTTCGGGCTCAACACGCACCATGAACTTGCCTGAGTACGGTTTCTCCGGGGATTCGCCGCGCTCAGCACAAAACTCAAGGTAATCATCCACTGAATCCCGGAACGCTTTGCGCAGCTGTGTGACGGTTGATCCCTGAAAGGTCACCACATCACGAAGATTAATGACTTCCCCGTGGAAGATGTTGGCTTCGTCGTCAAAGACGACGTTCCCGATATAGCCTTTGTACTCCATCATGATATCACCTCCGCTTCCTTAAGAAATCTACGCATCGAAGTGACCGCCCCTTTGTCCGTCACCCGCTCGGGGTGGGGTCGGTGAAATACCGCCCTGACGCCGTTCAGGTAAATGCGGACGCGTGAGCCGCGCCCCTCGGATATCTCTCCGCCGAGCGCAACGATAAGTCGCTCGATATCCTTCCAGAGGATGTCCGACCCATCCGGCCGTTCGCGAATCCTGTCGAGAGTGCGTCGGTTCTTTTTCTTCATTCTGTCTGTATGATATCATGTGATAGTATCAAGTCAAGTGTCCGTGTGCCGTATCATCTGGCACCCAGACCTTATGGCTCACCTTGGCCCGGCACCTCAAACGTATTGGCTACAAGATTGATGTTATTGCCCCTTCGCTGATTCCCACAAAAAGCGGGGATCGGGTCAAGACCGATAAACGCGATGCCAGAAAACTTGCCCGCCTTGTCTGAGACTCTTTTACTACGCAACCGCCTCACTCTGCTCCTCCTCTACGGGTAAGAGCTTGTAACCAAACTGTTTGGCTGTCTCGCGGCATGCGCGAAGACGG
>CAYYVQ010000064.1:0-16517 GCA_964475205.1 uncultured Victivallales bacterium
CCCGGGTGGATAGCATGACAACGAAAATGATGTCCATTATGTTGTCCTGTTTTCTAGTCCGCATATCTCACAAAATTCCTGTTGCGAGCGCGGAAAGCGCCACTGCGAGGGCACGAAGTGGCAAAACGCCAGATTGCAGTATGTGAAATATGGGTGAAGTGGGCGACGTGACGAAAGTCGCGCAGGCGCGGGCGATGGTGTGCTGGCAGCAGGAAGACTCGCTTATTTCGGGACTAGTCAAATGAAGATAAAAAACGGAATTCTTGCAATAAACGTCGGTTCTACTTCGGTGAAACTGGCCGTATTCGAAGAAGAGAATCGCCGGGATGAATGGTTGCTGCACCACAATGGCGCAAGCGATAAGTACGCATGCAAGCAAATCACGGAAGCTACTGTTGTTAAGCTGGAAAAAAAACAGTACAACCGGGACGATATTGCCGCAATATCGGCAAGAAGCGGGATCCTTAAACCGGTAAGCGGCGGAACCTACAGGATAAACGCACAGCTTCTTGCCGACGCAAGGGAATCGAGATTCGGATCCCATGCATCAAACCTGTCGCCGCAGATAGGCTACGCACTCGGCCGGAAGTTTGGAGCGCCTGCATACGTGGTGGATCCGATTACCACTGACGAGATGGATCCTTCACTGAAATTGACGGGAATCCCATGGATCGAGAGAAAAAGCCTGTTTCATGCTTTGAGCCAGAAAGCTGCCGCCAGGAAGGCTGCCCTGGAGATGGGGATGGAATACGGGGAATGCAACCTGATAGTAGCGCATATGGGCGGTGGAATCAGTGTGGGCGCGCATAGAAAGGGCAGGGTTGTTGACGTTGGCAATGCAATCGGGGGTGACGGACCCATGGCTCCTGAGAGGGCTGGAACAGTTCCCGCTGTTTCGCTTGTAGATGCTTGTCTTTCGGGATGTCACAACAGGGATGATCTGATGAAGGCTTTTGTGGGAGGCGGCGGAATTTACGCACATCTCAACACACGTGATATGCGAAAGTTTGACAGACTGATAGGGGATGGAAACGAATACGCCGTCACTGTGTTCAATGCGATGTTATACTCCATAGCAAAGGCAACAGGCGCCAGCGCTGCAGTGCTTGGAGGCCGGGTCGATTCGATTGTCATAACAGGCGGCCTGAGTTCCTGGGTCCGGCTGATCAGAGATCTGGAGAGAATGATAAGCTTCATAGCCCCGGTCAAAGTGTACACTCGCAACCTGGAGATGGAAGCCCTGGCTTCAGGCGCTCTGCGCGTATTGAAAGGTTGCGAACAGGCTCTTGAGTATCCCTCAGGTTAGCTTCCTTTGGACTGACAAAGCATAGAATATTCAACCTATAAAGAGCAGTTGAACCACGAATGCACACCTGTCTGCGTGCGGACACGCACAGGCAGGCGAATAGACACGAATAAATGAGGGTATTATCCACAATGCAACTGCACCCATTTGGTGCAGGGTTCAATGTGCTCATGAAGTTTTCTTTTGATGCTTTTTCCAGCTATTTCAAAACATTAGTGCTATTTAGTGTCCATTAGTGGTTTTCTACTGCCGGATTCAGGTTCAATTATATATTGGAAAGAGTACGGCAGGTTGTGATTCAACCTGCTGCTTATGCGGAGTTTGACATTTTGTTGATTGTTGATGTTTTTTAACCCGCATATCTCACAAAATTTCTGCTGCGAGAGAGGATAGCGCCGCTGCTAGCCCGTGTTTTACCAATTTGCACCCCCGCAGGAGCGCTCTCCACATTTTCGCTACGAAATTCCGTGAGATATGCGGGCAAGTTCCAAATTGTGGCGTCCGATCCTCTCTTGTAATCGTAATCCTGCGCGTCAAGAGACCTGTGCAATGGCTTCGGCTATGATATCCCCTGCTTTTGAAGCTTCCCCGGCGGAAAGGTTTAACGGAGGTTGAATCCTTACTACGTTTTGATGTACCCCGCCTACTCCTATGAGGACGCCATTTTCGTTGCATTTGGTTCTAACCGCCTTGGCCTCGTCGCTTGCAGGTGTCTTGGCATCGTCCTTGACCAGCTCAATTCCTATCATAAGACCTTTGCCGCGTACATCTCCGATCAGAGAGTTCCTGGCCTTGATCGAGTTGAAACGCTCTCGCAGTTCCCTGCCACGTTCAGCCGATGCATCCGGGAGCTTTTCATTCTCCATTACTTTGATGTTGGCCAGTGCGGCGGCGCAACTTACCGGGTTGCCTCCAAACGTAGAGAGATGATCGCCCGGAGTGAAGGCTTGAGCAATGTCTTCCCTGGCTGTAAAGGCGCTTATCGGAAATCCGTCTGCTATTCCTTTTGCCATTGTCATAATGTCGACGTCAACATTGTAGTGATCAACCCCGAACATCTTTCCAGTGCGTCCGAATCCGCTTTGCACCTCGTCACAAATAAAGAGAATGCCGTTGGCGTCCAGGATTTCCTTGACGGTCTCAAAATAACCTTCGGGCGGAGCAATAATTCCGCCTTCTCCCAGGAGCGGTTCGGCTATGAATGCGGCAACGTCTCCATAGGTATGATACTTGATTATATGTTCGACATGCTTTGCGCATTGAAGTCCGCATTTTTCCGGACCGCTATATCCGAACGGGCACCTGTAGCAGTAAGGGGCTGGAGCAAAGGAAACTCCGGGCATATATGGGCCGCCGCCTTTCTTCCTGCTCCAGTTTCCTGTTATTGACAGTGTGGCATAGGTCCTTCCGTGGAAACTGTGAGTAAGCGCTATAATCTCTTTTTTGCCGGTATGCTGCTTTGCCAGCCTGATTGCGCCTTCAATGGCTTCGGCCCCGCTGTTTGCGAGAAAGCTTTTCTTCAGCTTTCCCGGTGTGATTTCGGCAAGTTTTTGTGCCAGCTCTCCGGCCCTTGGGTTGTAGTAGACGTAAGTGCAACAGTGGATAAGTTTATCCATCTGTTCCTTTGCGGCCTGGACTACATCCGGGTGTCCATGGCCCGCATTGCAGACAGCTATGCCTGAGAAAAGGTCAATAAACTCCTTGCCGTCATGACCGGTTACAACGCACCCTGATGCTTTTTCGACCTGAACGGGCTGAAATCCGGCTACCATGCTTGTGATCATATAATCATCGTAAAGTTTTTTTGTGTCCATTTTTGTTTTCTCCAAGTTTCGCGACTCTGTAGAGCGAGGTATAAAGCAAACCAAAGTTTCTACTTGCCGAATTCCTTCCAGTGATCGGCGAATATCTTTTCCTCATCCGGCACGACAGGTTCAATTGGTTTTGAAACCCACGTAATATTCAGAAAATGTTTCCATGCGATATTTTCCGTAGTGATGTTTCCTCCCCATGTCCCGCATCCAAGGGTCATTGTAAATGGCATGCCGTTGTCGTAGTTGCCGCTGTTGGCGTAGCACTGCGGTTGCCTTACTATCATCCGGCTCACGTGGCACTTTAAGGCCAGGTCCATAATGTTTTTTTCGTCTGTGCTGTGAATGCCGCATGAATGTCCGTAGCCGCATTTGCGCGTGATTTTTTCGACATATTTTATTGCTTCCTCGAACGTGTCGTATGACCACAGCGTTAACACCGGGGATAGTTTTTCAGACGCAAAACAATCATCTTCCACTGGATCCTGGCCTTTAACCATAAGGAATTTCACATCTGCGGGAAGTTCTAAGCCCGCCATTTCGGCGATCCTGGCAATTGGTCTGGCAACGATTTTAGCGTTCAGCGTATGGCCATCCGGCCACATCAGCTCTTGTAATTTCTTGCGTTCTTCCTCGGAGCAAAGGTAGCCGCCATTGGATTTCAATTCTGAAATCATTGATTCTTCCACATTTTTCTGAATAACAAGCGAGTTTTCACTGGAGCAGGAAGTGGCATTATCGAATGTCTTGCTCAGGAAAACCTTGTGGGCGGCATCCGTGATATCCGCGCTTTCGTCCACCACGACAACTGCGTTGCCTGCGCCGACACCGTAGGCCGGTGTACCGCTGGAATAAGCAGCTTTTACAAGGGCTGCCGATCCAGTGGCGACTACAAGGTCGGCGGCGGCCATTAGTTCCTGTATTCGTTCCTTTGTCGGTTTGGGCAGTTCCTGCACAAGGTCGGGCGGGGCGCCTATCTGTTCGAGCGCTTCCCGCATGAACTTAATTGCCAGTCCGGTTGTTTTTCTGGCAAACAGGTGTGCTCCGAATATTACCGCATTGCGCGTTTTCAATATTGCCAGCCCATTGCCGGCCGGTGTGGATGTTGGATTAGTCACCGGTGTTATGGCCGCGACAACGCCTACAGGTTTGGCGATTTTGACCAGTCCTTTTGGCTCATCTTCCTCTATAACCCCTACAGTTTTGAGGCCATGCAGATCGCGAAGAGTGCCGAGGGTTTTTTTCTTATGCTTGAGGAGCTTATCTTCGTAGACTCCCATTTTGGTTTCTTTTGCCGCCATTTCCGCGCAAGCGACGGCATTATCTTCCTTATAGAGCGCCCAGCCAACAGCGGCGACCATTCTGTCAACCTGTTCCTGCGACCAGAACTCTATTGTCTTCTGGGCGTCGCGCGCTTTTTCGATAAGTTCAGGAATGCTATCTGCCATAACCTTGACCTCCACTCTGACAATTTTTCTGGGTTTCGGATTATACCAATATGAATTGTTCGCGTAGCAAACAATTTGTGTTAGTATCCAACAACTGGACGCCCTGAGTCAAGCAAACGACACAGTAATTCTTATTTGGGCGAACCCAGCGACCTTAATTGTGTCAACGTGCTGCCGTGTTGATGGCGGCTGAAGAAAGGGTCTAATCCGGAAATGATTGGGGGTAGTTTTGTATGCATGTAGAAGAAACAATAAAGCGTATGAGTCGGGACCAGAAGATCGGGCAACTGATAACATATGAATTCACAGGCTTCAGAATTCGCCCTGACATCTACCGGAAAATCGAGCAGCTTCATTGCGGGGGACTGCGGATTACACCACATGTGCATGAAGCAATTCCCTACAAAGAAAGGTTTGAACAAGGCAAAAAACAACAAAAGCTGGCCTACCACTGCCATCCAAACACTTATGCGGAAGTAATATGGAATATGCAGGATTTGGCAAAAAAACGGCATCTCGGAATCCCTCTCCATATCTGTATTGACCAGGAAGGCGACTTTTCCTGCGACTTTGCCCGGGGGGGTGTGAACCTGATGCCCTCGGCAATGGGCGTTTCGGCAACCGCAGAACCTGGTCTGGCTTTTGATGCATACCGTTGTGTTGCCGAGCAGTTGCGGGCCATTGGGGTCACAATGGTTCACTCGCCGGTGTTGGATGTAAACACCAATCCGCGCAATCCTGAGATCTGTACCAGGTCTTTTGGCGATACGCCCGAACGTGTTGTCGAATTCGGGCAAGCCTGTATGCGTGGCTTTATGTCGGGAGGAATTACTCCTGTTGCCAAGCATTTTCCGGGAAGAGGCGCGAGCGAAGTGGATCTGCACTATGCTCTGGATACAAGTGATCAGACGCTTGAGGAATTCGAACAGGTTGACCTCAAGCCCTACCGGGAACTCATCAACCAGGGGCTGCCTGCGGTGATGACCGCCCACCAGGTATGTTCCGCTTTCGGAGACGAGCGACCGGCGTCAGTGTCGCCTTCGATCTACCGCTACCTGAGGGAGGAACTGGGGTTTGAAGGCGTGATAACCACCGACGCCATGGGCATGAAGGGGGTAGTAGACATGTTCGGGTGTCTCGGCCAGGCTTGCGCCGAAGCTGCAAAAGCCGGGGCGGACCTGATTCTGGCCAAGTGCAACCCGGATCTGGAACAGGATGTTTTTGATTGGATCAAGAGGTACGTCGAAGAAGGTCAGATAACAGAGTCGGATCTTGACGACAAGCTGTTCAGGATCCTGAGCATGAAAGACCGACAGAACCTGGAGTCCGACTATTTTGACCCTCCGCAGGCGGAGAAGACCATATGGAAACCCGAGATAAAGGACCCGATAAAATCGGTGGCGGAGAAATGCGTAATAGTTGTGCGCGATGAGCAGGATTTGCTGCCTGTCGACCCCGGAAAAAGTGTTCTGGTGGTCGAGCCGATATACAGGGAGTGGCAGAGCAAAGGTTACGACAATTTCTACCATCCCGGTATGCTTTCGGTTTTCATGGAGCGATGGTCGCGGAAGATTACGCTATTCGAGACAGACATAGATGTCTCTCCAGAGGAGCATAATGAAGCGATGGAACGGGCTTCGGAACATAACATCGTTATAGTGAACAGCTTTTTCTGGCGAGGTTGCCCGACCAATACGCGCCTGGCGTTGGATCTGATAGACAAAGGATACAAAGTGGCGGTGGTTGCGAATGCCCCGTACGAAAACATTTGTGACCCCCGAATCAAGACTCTTGTCATCAACTGGGGACAGACTCCGTACTGCCAGGAGGCCGCAGCGAACGCGCTTTACGGCAAGGCAAGAAGCCAGGGAGCCTGGCCTCTGAAAAACTACAGAATTCGCGGTATCGAAAAATAGAGGAGGTTAGTTTGTTATTTGAAACTACGCTGCTTTCAGGTAATGTTGTTAGAAAGCAGGTTATATGCATGGACGGCGCAGCCGGTTGCTTACGCCTGATGGCAATTAATCAGGAGAGGAATGGATGTTAAAGCGTTTTGCAAAAAAAATAGCCGGTATGGCCACAGGATCAGGAAAATCAAGCTCTTCGAGTTCAAAGCTGGACAAGTCCGCCGTAAAGACTCAAGAAAAGAAAGCGGAACCCAGGAGTGAACCATTGAAGAAACGGAAGGATTCCGGTTCTCCAAGGAGAGCTGATTCAAGGCAACGGAAAAAACGCAAAAGATGGTCTCCGAGCGACTTCCAGGTTGAATCGAAGGAAGGCGAAATGCGTTTTCACGATTTCGATCTTCCTGAACCGTTAATGCATGCGATAAGCGATCTTGGCTTCAAGTACTGCACTCCGATACAGGCCAGGGTTCTTGCCCATCTTGGCGAAGGCCGGAATATCGCGGGCAGAGCCCAGACTGGAACCGGCAAAACGGCAGCATTTCTTATCAGCATATTTACTGAATTCTGGAACAGGAAATATGGGCTTAACCGCCTGCAAATGGGAAAGCCGCGTGCGCTGGTCCTGGCTCCGACTCGCGAGCTGTGCCTTCAGATTGTCAAAGACGCCGAAGATCTTGCGAAATACTGTCGGTTTCGCTGTCTGGCCGTTTATGGCGGAAAGAACTTCGACAAGCAGCGCAAAGAGCTTACTGAAAAACCCGTTGAACTTGTCGCGGCAACGCCGGGTCGCCTTCTTGACTGTCTTAACCGCAGACTGATCAATCTCAAGCAGATTGACACGCTTGTGATTGATGAGGCTGACCGGATGCTTGATATGGGTTTTATCCCCGACGTAAAGCGGATTGTCCGCGCGACACCGCCTAAGGACAAGCGACAGACTTTTCTTTTCAGTGCGACATTGACCGACCAGGTGCTGCGTCTTGCCGAGCAGTGGGCGCCCGATCCGGTGTTTTGCGAAGTTGACCCCGAGCAGGTCGAGGTGAATACGGTTCAGCAGATTGTGTATACGGTGCAGAGCCACAGCAAGTTCACTCTGCTTAATAATATTCTGAAGGAATACAAAGACAAACGTGTGCTGATCTTTGGCAACCGGCGCACCTCGACTAAACGGCTGCACCAGAAATTAATAGACCAGGGTTTCAATGCCGCTTACCTGGCGGGATCAGTTGACCAGGACCGGAGGGTCAAGGTCCTGGAGAATTTCCGCAGCGGCAAGGTAAAGATAGTTGTCGCGACCGACGTGGCCGGCAGAGGAATTCATGTAGATGATATTGCCCTGGTGCTGAATTACGACTTTCCTTACGAAGCCGAGGACTACGTACACCGTATCGGACGAACCGGCCGCGCTTGCGAGGAAGGCACTGCCATTTCGTTCGCCTGTGAACATGAATCATTTGTGATACCGGAAATTGAGGCATATATAGGGCACGAATTGAACTGCACTGTTCCCGACGAGAGACTCCTCGATCCTGTCGAAAATCGACGCTAAAGCTGACAAGAGTGAGGGGCAAACCTCTTGATCGGGTTGGTTATGATGTTCTCGGGTGTTGAGGAAAACTATTTATGAAGTCAAAATATATTCTTCTGATTGCTTCGCTTGGGTTTTGTTTTGACTTGAGCGATACGGCCATTGGAAAAGGGGAAGGTTCCGTCACGAACGGTGCGGCAGCAAAAATTGCGACCTGGATTCAGCCGGTTGAGCGAAAAATAGAAGTCCTGGCGCTGAAGTCACTAGCATTCAAAGAGGCAGAGAAGGCTCTGGAGCCTTTGCTGTCGGAAAACGGTCTTCTGGTTCCCCTGGAAACTGATAATGCCGTGATGGTCTACGATATACCTGCGAGAATTAAGCTCATTAAGCAACTTCTTAACGAAATTGACCGGGACCCGGTGAATATCCGTATCACCGTAAGTTTTGATGCAACCGGAACAAAAGAGCGTTCCGGGCTGGGGCTCGAAAAGGGAGAGACCGATGTCCGCATTTCTCCGCGTGGCACAGATCTGCGGGGCAAGTTCTCATTACGGGCAGAAAAAAGCGCTGCGAGTGGCACATCGCGCAGCAGCCAGTTTATACTCACCAGGAATAACAATCCCGCCAGGATATGGGTTGGCAAGCAGGTTGCCCACCAGGTATGGACATATAAATACGGCATTCGTCATGGCTGGTGGAGTTCCGACATTGTCTACAGGGATATCGGGGCAAGCCTCTGGGCGCTTCCCCGTATGGTCGGCGATGGGAAAATTGTAGTGCAGGTATATCCCAGACTCACACTGGAGGGGCCGAAAGCCCTGACTGTGGAAGCGAAGGAATTGGCAACCGAAGTTGTTGTGGCTGACGGAGGGACAGCCCGGATTGGCGGGCTCGACAAGGAAACAAGGAACGCCTACCGATACCTTTTCGGGGTTGGGAGAGTCTTCAACGGAAGCACTCTTTCCATAACTCTGGGCGCAGACATAATGCGCCCCGGAAAGAAATCACGTTAATCCGGCAAGTACAGCAGGTTGTCTACAACATGCTGCCAAAGCCAGGCGCCACAAGGCCAGTAAGCTCTTTGCAGTTTTTTTTAACTAACCCGGATTGATCACACTTTTTCGAGCAGAAACGGTTCAGAGTATTGGCAGTGTGAGGCGAAACCGTTCGACTGATTGTTTCGGTCCCCTTATCTCATCTTCGTTCCGATCTTTGTCTCGATCATTATCGACAAAGATCGGGACAATGGACGTGATAAGGATGAAGAAGATCAAGATCGGGAAAACCGGTTTTGGCCTGCAATGGCTGCGCTATGGAACGTTTATGCCGGAGGAGTGTGAGATATGCGGGCTGAATCGATTGTCGGGGCATGACTCCCGGTTCACCGAATCATTGTGACTTGGGTTGCAGCCCGGCAGGTATAGTGCTCTGGTATATTTCCCATCCCGAACCCTTAGAAAAGGGTATGAGCCCGTAAATGATATTTTTGTCCGGGCATAAAAACGCGCGAATCCCTTTGATGCCTTGCGCTTGAACAGCGGAAAGGGTTATTTCAGGCTGCAAACCATAGGGTTTAAAATCCAATCCGTTTTCTGACGTGTAATGCCATACCGGTCCGGTTGGCCATTTTTCGGTAATCCAGGCATGATATTCATTTTCGGAGATCTTCAGCACATAGGGGAAACACCCGTTTCCCTTCCACGGTTTGTCTATAATGTTTTTGATATTGCCTTTGCGGTCTTTCAGGAATTTCCATGTACCATCCAGGGAATCGCTTTGTGCGACAGCTAAGGGGACCCCGTAACCGCCAAGATAAACTCGCCACCGATTCTCTTTAACTGGAATTATGCTGCCTTCACCAATCCAGCGTTTCTTCTTATTTTTCATATTTTTTTCATAATCGGCGGGTTCGCCTTTGAGTTTGCCATGATACTTCCAGGTACCCGGTTTACCTGAAGGTGAACTGAAGATTCCCGGAATCAGCGATCTTTTTGGATAGTTGCTTGCTCTTCCCGGGAAAAGGGACTGCATGGAGACGTAGCCGTTTTCAGGATCATAATGCATGCTTGTGCGGGCCATTTGGATCAGATTTGCCGTTTTTTGGGGGTTGGAAGGATTATTGATGTCGGTGATCAATTTTGACGAAAACAAGACCTTGATTTTTCTTAAATTCCGTTCTCCTCCAGGAGGGAAGGAGATCATAATGGTTTTTTCACGGGGTTTTTTGAAATCGGAACAACTCATATAATAGGTTATGCGGTTGTCTTGACATGAGCCGGTAACATAATCGTACCTGATAGGCGTCTTTTTGAACGGTTTCCAGTGGCGGAAGCCATTTTCCTTCAGATTGCCTTGTGGGATCATACCTGGAGAGTTGATTCCGTCAGCCTGTCCTGCCGAAGAGCTTCTTTGCAGGATAAGGAAAAAACAGCAAATGGTTATCAAGGTGAGAAGCCAGCGGAATAGGGCGCTATCTATGTATGAATTTCTTTTTTTATTTTTCATGTCAATTCACATTTTCCTTTCAATTTGAAATTTAACCTGACCTATTTGTAGATGCACGAATAATCCGCCTGCCAGGCCGGCAGTTTCTTGCAGCCTGCCGGGCTGGGGCGGCGCATGTGCGATAGAAATTGACCCTAGAAACGGCAACCCCTTGCGGCTTGAAATTCGGGAAGCTCGCCCGCACCCTTTGGGTGGGGGCGCAATAAATTGTAAACTCCTTATTTGTAATAATATACATCGCTTCCCGAATTTCAAGTGCCGTATATAGGTTGACAGGCGTTGTCAGGATAGAGAATCCCCTTTATCGTCGAACAGGTAGCACTGGCTGGTGTCTACCCCGAGGGTAGCTGTCTGGTTTCTTTGCAGTTGAAGAGAGGGAGGGAGACGGGCAACCATTGTGAGTTTACCGTTTTCCTTTTTTGGCTTGTTCTTCTGAGCGGCGAGCTTTGAAGCATCGGCGGCGAGTTTTTCCTGGATGGCGCGGGGCAGGGGGGATGCATCGATCTGGAAATACGCAATGAATTCGTGGCCCATCTCCTCGGTGTGTGAGATTCGGGCTTCGAGTCGCTGTGATTCCGGGGCCTCGTCAGGAGCAATGAATGCCTCCGGGCGCAGGCCGACAACCAACTCTTTATTCTCGTTTCGGCTGAATTCCTTTCGTCCGTTAAGGGTATCTTCCGGAATTGATAAATGGGCGCCTCCGAGGTCAAAGCCGAGAGAACCAGATCCGTTTTGCGAAAGGCGTGTCCATATAAGGTTCATACTTGGACTGCCGATAAATGTGGCAACGAAGACATTTTCCGGCCGGGTGTAGATTTCCTGCGGAGGGCCGGTTTGCTGCAGCACTCCTTGTCTGAGGACTGCCAGACGATCGCCCATGGTCATGGCTTCGACCTGGTCGTGGGTGACATAGATGGTTGTAGTGCCGAGTCTTTTCTGAAGATCGGTTATTTCGCTTCGCATCTGCACCCTTAACTTGGCGTCAAGATTGGATAAGGGTTCATCCATCAGAAAAACCGCTGGTTCACGAACAAGAGCTCTACCCATTGCAACGCGCTGGCGCTGCCCTCCCGAAAGCTGACCGGGTTTGGTGTCAATATATTCGCTGAGCTGGAGAAGTTCGGCGACTTCTTTGACTTTCTGCTTAACACGTTCTTTGTTCATCCTCATCATGTTGAGAGGGAAAGCCAGATTCTTGCGAACGGACATGTGCGGGTACAGCGCATAGTTCTGAAACACCATAGCGACATCGCGCTGTTCGGGGGGTAGTTGGTTGACAGTCTTGTCCGCTATCCTGATTTCTCCGGACGATTCCGTTTCCAGGCCCGCAACCATTCGAAGGAGAGTTGATTTGCCGCATCCCGAAGGACCGACAAAAACTATCATTTCGCCGTCTACCACATGCAGATTGAAGTTCTTTATAGCATGAACTCCGTTTGGAAAAGTTTTTTCGACTGTTTTGAAGTCAATAGTTGCCATATTGAATTATCCTTTCGTTCCGGCCATGGCTATTCCTCTGACAAAGCCTTTCTGAAAGATCAGAAAGACTATAAGAACAGGAAGAACCATGAGTGTGCCAAATGCCATGATGTCTCCCCACTGTACGGGTTTGTTTGCGGAAAAATACCCAAGAGCAACCGGCAGCGGCTGGTAGTCGCTGCCGCGTGTAACCATCAGGGGCCAGAGGAAAAAACCCCAGTGTAGCAGAAAAGTAAGAATGGCCACCGAAGCGAATGCGGGTTTTGCCAGGGGAGCAACCACATGAAAATAGATCTGGAACGGGTTGGCGCGATCCATCCTTGCTGCTTCGTCCAACTCCTTGGGAAGACTGTTAAAAAAGGTGTAGAAAAGGAAGATTGCAAACGGGTTGGCAATAAACGGGATTATCTGTGCCTGGAAGCTGTTGGTCCAGCCGACCAGCGTCATCTCGAAAAACAGTGGAACGGCGACAGCCTCGTATGGCACCACTAGAATTGCTATTACCAGCGCAATCACCGCCTCCCGTCCCTGCCACTTCAGTCGCGAAAGAGCAAAACCGGCCATGCTGTTGAAGAACAGGCCGGCAACAACTATGGAGCCTACTATTAAAACTGAATTGCCCAGAAAATGAAGGAAATCGAGCTGTTCGAAAACCGCGCGGTAGTTTGACAGTGTAACTTTCTCAGGCACGAAAGCCCTTATGCCTGCTTCCTGCAGGAGGACTCGTTCATCCGGTTTGAAACTTGCAACAAACATGAACAACACCGGCGCAACGAATATGGCTGCGACAAGTATGAGTACAACGTATGAAACCAGTTTTTTACTACAAGAGCCCGGGCCTGACATCATTGCACCTCCCGTCTTTGTCTTATACCAAAGTGCTGAATCATTGCTACCGTTCCCACCAGGATAAAAAAGATTACCGTCATTGCCGAACCGAGTCCTATCTGGTTGCGTTCCTTCGAAGCAAGGTATGCCTCGAACATTACAGTGGTTGTAGCATTCCTCGGTCCTCCCTGTGTTAGAATCCACACCTGGTCAAAAAGGCGAAAAGCAAGAATGGTTGTCACCATGGCCACGAAGATAAGCCCGTTGCGGAGCTGGGGCAGGGTGACGTGAACAAATCTGGACCACTTGCCCGCCCGGTCGATTCTTGCCGCTTCGTACAGGGTTTCGGGGATGCCCTGCAATGCGGCCAGCAGTACAACCATCTGAAAGCCTACTCCCTGCCAGATTGACATGAGCATTATGCATGGCAGGGCAAAGTATTTATTATGAAGAAAATCGACGCTTGTGTCCCAGAGGCCGAAAGACAGTGTTCCCAGCAACTGGTTCATAAGACCGCTCTGGCCGGGGGCGAAAATCAGTCCCCAGACGACGGAAACCAGCGCCATGGGATAAATAACAGGCATAAAGAACAGTGTCCGGAAAATAACCATACCCTTGAGGCGCTGATTGACCAGCAATGCTAGAGCCAAAGCCAGGGCGGTCTGAACCGGGACAACCACAAGAGTGAAAATCATATTATTAAGAATTGCTCGCGGAAAGTCGGCCCCTCTGAACAATGACTTGTAATTGTCAAACCCTACCCAGTCTATTGGAAGAGGTGAATTCAGGCGGTAGTTGGTTAGACTCAACACGGCCGCTATAAGGAACGGAACTACCATAAAAAGGAGCAAGCCGATAACCGACGGCCCGGACATCAGCCAGGCCGCGGCTGTATCTTTAGTGCTTTTTCGGAGACCCATAATCAACTATTTTACAGTTTCAGATGACATGGGGTATCCATCGTTTTCCTCAATATCAGCGTCGATTATCCTTACTGCCTGGTCCAATTGCCTCTTGACGTTTGCTCCATCGAGTATGTCAAGCAAGGCTTTCTGGAATGCTGAGGTTATCACCGGATAGGCCGGTGTCCTTGGCCTTGGTACGGCGCATTTGCGAAGCTGTTCAGCGAAAAGGTGAAGAGGAGCGCCAGGCTTATACAGATCTGACTTTTCGACGGCTGTTGTGGTTCCTGGCACCGCGCCGTTTGCCCTCACAATATTAAGGATTTCTTTGTCGCTCAAAAGGAACTCGATGAATTCGGCTGCAGCCTCGGTGTTTTGACAGTTCCTGGTGATGCCCCAGCACCATGACCCCATGCCGGTTTTTGTGCCGTGACCGAAATCCGGCAGGGGAATAAGCGCCAGGTTGTTCCCGATCGCGTCGCTGTAACGCGGGTACTCCCAGTGTCCCACCCAGGAAAGAGCCACTCGCTTATCAGTGAACGCGCGCCCATCAGTATTAGGAGCTATGTAACCCTTCTGCGCCCACTGTTTGAACCAGCGCATAACCTCAACAGCTTCCCCGGAATTGAGTGCGTCCTCAGCAGAGGTGTATTCCCTGGTGTCGATCAATCCAGCGCCTGCGCTGGCAAGCGTTGCATAGAAACCGTACGTCCACCATTCGCCTTTGTAGTCCCGCTTGATATCAAGCGCATACCCCTTCTTTCCTTCCTTGCTGCTCTTTTTTGCAAGACGCTTAAGTATCCCGTCAAATTCCTCGACTGTCCACGCATCGTCTATCCCGCCGGGAATGCGGGCATTGACAGCCTTAAGCATTCCGGTGTTTCCGTACAGCGCAAGTCCTGAATCGAACGCTCCAACCGCATAGAGACTGTCGCGGTAAGTGCCCTGCTTGCGTATCGAAGGAAGCAGCTTCTGCTGTAGATTGGTGGAAATTACATTTTCAAGGGGTTTGAGGTATCCTTTCCACACGTAATTGGCCAGCATCGGGCCGTCAAACTCAAGTATTTCCGGAAGCTTTTTTGTGACTGCTGCCGATTGAACCTGGGTGTCATAATTGCCTTCGGCAATCTCTACAAGCTTGATCCTGATTTTGTTTTGTGACTTATTAAATCTATCCACCTGGTCTTGAATTGTGGCCCATTCTTCAGGTTTCCCGTGGTGTGCCCATGCTGTAAGAATGGTTGCGCCATCTGCTGTTTCTCCGGTTTCCTGCTTTTCTTTTCCGCATCCGGATAAAATCCCAAGGCTCAGAATAGATGCCAGTAAAATCGTGTTTCTGCTTGCCTCTTGCATATTGACAGCCTCCTTTTGCCAGTCGATTATGTGCCCCGAACGTAAAGTTAAGACAATACGGGGAAGTATGCAAGACGGATGCTGGATGCTGGATGCTGGGGGCTGGATGCTGGGTGGCAAGTCATGCATGCGCAGACGCTTGCGCGCTCTCACGACGAAACACTCGCTTATTTCGGGTCTGGAGTCAGGAAATGATGACAGGCATGTTTTCGCGCGCAGCAAATGAGCATGGAAAAACATTGCGGACAGCCTTTTCCATTCGCTCTACCCGGTCGTCGGTCCTTGCGGGCGCATGATGGGTCAGAATAAGTTTTCCTGCTGCTGCGGACAAGGCGGTTTCCGCCGCTGTTTCCGGCGTGCTGTGCCCCCATCCGGCACGAAATCTGTATTCATCTTCCGTGTACTGTGCGTCGTGAATAAGGACGTCGGCGCCTTTACAGAATGAGATGAATTTATCTTCGACATCACCCCTTGAGTATTCAGTGTCTGTAGCCAGAACCACCGAGCCGCTGTCAGCGCTGATTCTGTAGCTTGTGCAGCCTTGCGGATGCGGAACGCGCATCCATGAGACTTTCATGCCGTAAATCTCCATTTCTGATCTGTCAGAAGGCAAGTCTTTGAAATCCATAACAGATTTTAAATCGTCAATCCCGATTGGCCAGAATGGTTTTCCGATAAAAGTGCGCAGGGTCTCCCTCCATGGGTATTTGTTGCCGGCGTGACCCATGAGTCTAATTTTTGTGTCTCTGCTGTAAAGCGGTTCGAAGGAAGGAAGCCCTATCAGATGATCCATATGATAGTGGGTGAAAAGGATTGTGATTTCAGGCTGCGGCTGCGAAGCAATCATATCCCTGGCGACGTGTGAGATTCCTGTGCCGGCATCTATTACTAAAATACCCTTTTCGGATTCCGCGCTGAAACAGGTAGTGCTTCCGCCGTACCGCAAATATTGCCGACCGCATTGCGGCTGAGTTCCTCGAGCTCCTCTTATCGTAAACCGGGTCATCTTGTCTCCGTATCAGCCGCAGGTTAAATCACAACCTGCTGTACTCTTTGCACTTATTGGCCCTTTCATCATTGGACATTCTCTTTCCTCACCCGCCGCAAGCTTCGCAAGCAGGCGGGCAGGCCAATGACTTTCACCTTCTTCCCCCCAACCCCTGCTGCCCTTTAGCGCATAAAGCTTACCACGGAGGCACTGAGACACGGAGAAGAGGTCCGCGCCTTCTCTCATCTTCCTCTCACTACCACCGTCGTGTGAATTCGCGTCCGCTTGCTGAATTACGTTATATTTCACACACAACACGCAAGCAGACACGAATTCACACGACCTCTTCTCCGTGACTCAGTGTCTCTGTGGTTACAATCTCCCCCCTCTCAACCCGCCGCAAGCTTCGCAAGCAGGCGGGCAGGCCAATGACTAATGACCAATGACCAATAACTTCTGTTC
>CAYYVQ010000065.1:0-15776 GCA_964475205.1 uncultured Victivallales bacterium
GAATTCACGCGACCTCTTCTCCGTGACTCAGTGTCTCTGTGGTTACAATCTCCCCCTCTTCTCTATGTTCTCTGCGCTCTCTGTGGTTACAATCTTCTTCCCCCCCCAAGCCCTTGCATAAATCTTACCACGGAGCCACTGAGACTCGGAGAAGAGGTCGACGCCTTCTTTCATGCTCTCATCTTCCTCTCACTACCACCGTCGTGTGAATTCGCGTCCGCTTGCTCAATTACGTTATATTTCACACACAACACGCAAGCAGACACGAATTCACGCGACCTCTTCTCCGTGACTCAGTGTCTCTGTGGTTATAATCTTCTCTTCTTCTCCGAAATTGCATTCGATATTTTTCTGCTGCATTTGAAAGCTCCCCAGGGGGCAAGGAGACTGCTCCGTGACTCAGTGTCGCCGTAATACGTTTCACCTTTTGTCAGCGCCTAAGCTTCTAACATCTAACTCAGGAGTCAGCAACCACATAATTTTGTGGAGATTTGCATAATTGTTTTTTTGAGGACTATCTGGATCTTGTCTCTCCATGAGAAGAGTGGGAATTGATAATTGCATGAAGTGGAGCTTGTCAGTGTGCTTTGCTCTGTGTCAACATGTTAAACCTTGTGGTTTTGCTTGTGTGGCAATGTTCTTATCGGAAAAGGAGAATTTGTGAAGGTATGTATATTAGCCTTTGCTCACAGCTCCCGCGACGGGCGGGTGTATTTCAGAGAAGCGCGTCTTCTTCAGGAAGCCGGCTATGAAGTTACATTGATTGCCAGGGGCGAATCTCTAAAACCAATTAGACATACTAAAAGAGATGGCATGGATGTTGTTGAGTTGCCTCGAAGACCTGTGCCTGTTTCTCTGCGTATGGTTGTCGACCCGTTTGTGTTTCTCTGGATGTTTTTTGTATCGTTGCGCAACTCTTCGGGAGCGGAGGTCTTTCATTGTCATGAATATCAGAGCCTTGTGATTGGGTTCCTGTTGTCGCGTTTCCGTAAGGCATCTCTTATATATGACTGTCATGAATATCAGCCTGAAGGCTTTGCCAGGCTTTTTCTGCCCATCTCGAAGCGTTTATATGAACCTGTCCGTCGCTGTTATGAGAAGTTTGAGCGATTCTGTTCAAGGAGACTCGATGCGCTGGTAACTGTGAACGAGGATCTGGGCAGACGTTTCAGGAGAGATCTTGAGAATGTGGTTATAATACCCAATTATCCATCAAAGGATGTTTCCCGTCACCTTGAAGCTCCTTCCCGGGAATGGAATGAGAAATTAAAGAACAGAAGGGTTATGGTTTTCGCCGGCTACATTTCTCCGGACAGAGGCGTGACATCGTCTGTACGTTTGTTGGGAACGGAACCTTTGAAATCAATGGAAGATGTCTGTCTGCTTTGTGCGGGGGGTGTATCCGAAGACTACAGAATCCAGATTCAAAGGCTGGCCCGTAATGCAGGTATAGAAAAAAGGGTGTTTTTAACCGGGCGAGTGACGCATGATCAAATGCTGGGTTTTATCCGCTTCGGCTGCATAGGGCTGAACCTGATAGAGCCGGTTCCTGAAAAAAACAAATGGGCGCAACCTGCAAAAGTGTTTCAGTATGCGCAGGCAGGACTTCCGGTTGTTACCAGTGGAGTCGGGGCATCCAGGCGCCTCGTTGAAAATATGGGCAATGGCATCATTGTTGATCCGCATGACCTGGAACAAGCCGCGAAACAGATTGCCGAGTTGCTCTGTGACCGGGAAAGAATGAAATTGCTGGGCGATTCCGGTCGTCAGGCTTTTCTTGAACGGTTCAATATGGAAGCTGTTGCATCAAGACTTTTCGATCTCTACAGGCGTTTTGAAAGGCCCAAATTCACGTGAAAATGTTTTCTCATCTAAAAAAGGTAGAAGACAAGCTTGGCCCTCTATGGTGGCACAGCGGTCTTCTCTTTGTTGTTTCCCGTTTTGCAGACATTATATCACTCTACATAGGCGTCTTTCTTGTTCCCGAGTATATTGCCGAGGAAAAGCTGGGCGCTGTTCTGCCGCTGACGCGGCTGGCGGTATTTGTTGCTATTCCTCTGACTACCCTTGTCAATACTGCTCGCAAATATCTGAATTTTTTCCATGTGACCGAACAGCACGGGAAGGTGAAAGCCATGTTGCGCGACCTTTTCCTGGTGGTAATGGGCTTATCGGTCCTTATTGTGTTTTACCTTTGGAGGCAGTGGGAATTCGTCAAGGAACGGTTGGACACCCAGGATCCCAACCTTGTATGGTTGATAGGCGGAATGGCGGTTCTTTCGTGCTGGCGTCCGCTGGTGACAATGGCGGCGCAAAGCCTTAAACAGTTCTACCGGCTGACGTTTTCCCGGCTTATTGCCCCGCTTTGCAGGCTTGCGATAATCCTTGCGGTCCTGCGGCAACTGCAACTTACCGGTTACCTGCTGGCTTCCCTGCTTTCCATGGTTGTCGGCATCGGAGTGCTCGGGGCAGGCCTGAAGCGTTATGCTCATGTTGGCATGAGATCCGAGAGTTATCGGGAACATCTTCCGGAAATAGGAAGGTATTGGGTGCCGGTAGCGATTATAGGGCTTGCCATGGCGCTCCAGGGTCTGATTGAGCCATGGGTGATACGTCAGCGTCTTCCAGAAGGTGTTTCTGCTGGATATTACATTGCCTACATGTTCGGCAATATCCCCGCCTATTTAGGCGGAGCAGTAGTGCCGTTTCTTTTTCCTCTTGTTTCAGAAAGGCATGAAAAGGGAGAACGAACAGGTCGCATAATGCTGGAGGTTTTTGCATTTGTGGCAATTGCCGGCGGGCTGACCGCTGTCGTTCTTGGATTTGCCGGGAGTTGGCTATTGAATCTGCGTGAAGCATGGCGCCACTATTCGGCTTATGCCCCTTACATGTGGCAGATAAGCATAGCGACAACCTTGAGTGTCATCATGGCATGTTACAATTCTCACCAACTCGCCTGTCGCCGTTTCCGGCATTTGTTCTTTTACTGTCCGGCCATTGCTCTTGAAGCAATTCTGCTTTACAGCTTATTCGGATGGTCGTTTTTCAGGGGATACCTTCCGGTTCCTGTGTGGGAGGCTGTTAATACCGTTGCTGAACAAATGGACCTCCAGATGGTAATTCTATTCATGCTTGGCGCAAGGTTAGCGACAATCATCGCAATTTGCGCAGATATCTTCAAGGGCCGTGCCAAGTCTTGCTATCGCAAGTAATGGGATAACACCCTATTCTCCTTGAGAAATCATTCGACCAAATCATGGAGCATGGCAAAGGGGGACACTCAGAACTAACATGGACTAATGGATCAGGAATTGATGGAGACATAGTTGCAACATTGCCGGTAAACCGTTGCCGACTTTAAAAAAAGACTCCCTTATATCGCTGGATTGATCGCATGCCGCTAGGGGGTTCCTTCATGGCCAACGAGCTTACTCCATGTTATGGTCACAACGGAGTCATTGAACTCCTGAGGAGCATCCTGCTTGTTGTACTGATCTTCAACCCTGATAACAATAACTCCGCCGATTGGCTCGCCCGCCGGATTCCTGCTTTGATATTCCGATACAACTACTGCGATATTTGCGGTGCCTTTATCAGGTTTGATCTTGCATTCTACATCAAGTTGTGTCGGATTATCACATCGAAGAGGGTCTTTCCATCCGTTCTCTTGCATGTGCTCCAACTTGCTGGGGCGATCTCCAGCTTCAGCTGTTAATGTAAGTGTTTTGGCTCCGTTTTTCACGATAACTTCTTGGCCGAAGGCAGAGACTGAAATGCCATCGACGGTCACTGCTGACTTTGCAGGAATGTTGATGGGAGGTATATGTAGCGATGTTCTGTTCATGATCTTTCTCCTATGCTTAGATCTTATTGATGGCAATCACATTTCTCATATGTGTAATGTAAGAGTTATTGACTATTTCTTTCCTCAGTACACAATTTCCGAGTAATTCCTATTACGGTGGCTGACTACCAACTTCTACTCAAATTATAGCGCATGCCTTGGGGGGGGGCAACATGAAAGTCAGGCGTTTCTTAAAGGCGTATTCTGCCACATTAAATGACGCCGAAACAGAAAAGTTATATAGAAGCCAGTATGGGATGCACTACCGACTTTATTGATTTGCCAAGAGGTTGGATCTTTATATCACCTGCTGCTTACACCTTTCATTTGTGTCTATTTCTTTGTTGTTAACATTATCTTGTGCTTGTTTGAGTGCTGTCAGGAAAAATGTCATGCCGTGTACTATCCCACCGACCCTTTGTGCCAGCAAACGCAGGAAAAAGTTCAAGACCACATTGCTTGAGCTAATGGGAAGTCCAAGACAATTAAGCCAGCGGTCTTCTAAGCGAAACTTTGCTTTCGAGTAATATCTCCGAATCTGGCCATGACGCGTGGACGGATCAAAATAGTCAAACGTATCAAAAGAAAAGAACGATAAATGGGTTGGGTCTACGAAAGCTGTGTTGGAATGCCAATAGGGAACACGGATAACAACTTGCGCGTTTGCTTTGGCTATCCTGTAAATTTCCTCCATAACTGCATTTACATCCCGGCAATGTTCCAAGACGTTGTTCAAAACGATCACATCGAACTGATTTTCGAGAAGGGGCCACGGTCTATCTTCCAAATCAAATGAGTGATCCAAATTAAAGCCGTGATGATCTACCAGATCATGTGAGTCATACCCTTCTTGTCTCTGCCATCCGGCTCCGAGATTTATGGCACGTTGTCCTGATGCCACTTGAGGCCACGGAAATCGTGTGTGCAATCCGAAAACACGAAGGATTGTGTTTGCGGAATTTCGGAACAGTGATGTCGAAAACTTGTTTTTCAAATGCTAATTCCTTTCTGAACAAGGATACGAATTTCGGATCATACTAGACCGCAAGCGTTGTGTTTTGTTTATGGCGATGTCTCCCAGAGGGCATATTGTCAGAAACAATCGAGTTTTTCATGAGTATGTCTACTTAATGTGCCCTTATCATGAGGTAATAATACTGCTTTCCTCTTTTTTACGTTAATTATGTATCTATATTGTTGCTTTGCAAAAAATACTCTGTAAAACGATGAATAAACTCTTCCTTTACAAATTTGTCCCGAGATCTTTTCTGCAGTTTCTCTTGAAGTTCGTTAGATAACTCTGGTTTGTTGTCCAGTGTATCTGCAATTCGCGGCACATCCATGAGGTTCGAAAAACGTAGTTTCTGAAAAGGCACGATTTCGCGTTGTCCACCGGAATCATGTACAATCGGCACACAATTGCGCAGAATAGCTTCAACTATGACAAGGCCAAACGGTTCACAAGTTGTGCTGTGTAAAAAAAATCTACTTTGACTAAGTTGGTTTTCGATTTCCGAGTAAGGCAGATTCGGCAACAAATTAACGTTGCCATGCTGATTGCGGCTAGTCTCAGCTTTCACTTTACGGTAATACGATCCGTTAAGAGATGTATGCCCCATGATGTTAAACTGCCAATCGGGCATGTTGGTTGCGAGTTGCACTTGTTCCAGTTGCCTCTTGTATGGACAAAAACGCCCCAGGCTGGATATAACTTTCTTGCGGCAATTCGAATCAATTTGTTGGCGCTGTGGAACATCGTCTGCAAACGGGTACAAGACTCCAACAGGAGCGGTTGTAGGCGCAGATCCGTACCAATCAAGAAAAGCCGAACGCGAGAATTCGCTATTACAAAAGACCAGGTGATCTTTTCTAAGTTTACCCAGGCTATAAACCAACCGATTTAGCCGCTTAATCCACCACCTAAAGTTATATACTGAAAGGTGTGACTGTGGATCATGGATGTTCTGAAGTGAGCTTGAGGCCCTCACCTCCCTTGGAAATTGAACATAAGAAATAACCTTGGGATAGTTTTCAAATCCCTGGACGGTATTGGTGGAGTTAATGAGTTGATCAACGTTATTGCGGCAGCATATTCTTACAACATCACGGTTGAACAGTATGGTATGCAGGGCAGTTAGCGTTTTCGGGCAATGTGCAGGTATTTTTTTAACGGAGTATCGAGCGGAAGTTGCGTATCTCTCCCGAATTTCGTCCCACGTGCCGGGCATGCTGGTAGTGATCCAAGTTGGCACGATACTCATACGGTTAAGTGCCTCTGTTATACCTAGAAGCATTTTTATCCGGCCGCCATAAATAATCCTGGCTTGTGAAATGAAGACTTTCATAGATGCTTATCCAGATATAAAGCTACATCAAGTATATGACTCTTTCCATTCAGACCTTCCATTTTGAGTGCAGAGACAGCAATATTCATTGTGCAGCCTCTCTGTACCTATTGATGGCGTGGATTCTGCAAGTTATAAGAAACAAAATCTTAGGTTACTGAGCAATCTTAGAATTGTTATTAAGCTTTTGTAGACAAATCATTACTGTCCGGTTCAACGGCACCGATTAATTTGTAAGTTACTGTTATTTGAAAATTTGTAAATGAAAATGAACCGCATCGATTCAAATTCGCTAGAATTTTCATTTATTGACGGAGGATACTTGAGCATACTTATGGATACGGGTCGAATCATTTTTGCCGAAGTAATCGACTGCTTCCCGAACCATCGTTTTGCAAAATGTGTAAAAAGATATGGAGGCGACAAGAAAATCAGAACATTTCCTTGTTGGGATACGCTTCTTTGTATTCTTTTTTCGCAACTGATCAGCAGAGAAAGTCTGAGGGATATGGAATCGTGTGTGCAGATATGTATTAATCTTAGCAAGTAGATGTATGCTGACGAAGGTATGGATTTAACCTCGCAGAATCCAGAATCGAGTTGCCTTATGCTTTTGCTATGCTTTAGATTTTTCCAATGGATCAATCTTTAGTCATTTTTTTTACACGCGAAAGTTTGTGAGGACGAGCGTGTTTTGCCTTTGTTCGCAATGAAACTGATGGTATGTTTGCCTCAGATTTGGTTGCAGACAATGGCAATAGCTTTTTGACGGTATTCGAGTTCAAAATTTATTCAACTGTTCAAGGCAAGTTGAAAATGAGATAGCAGGATGGCATTATCTAAACGATTTGTAGAGCTTTTCGACAACTACATGGATCGCACTGTCCGAGAGGTGATGCAGAGATTCTGCCTGAGTTTCAGGCGGTCGGTAGCTTTGGATCGTTTTGATTCGGCTCACCCCTGTGTTTTTGTTTTGTCAACTGGAAGATGTGGTACAAAAACTCTTTCGCGGCTTGCCAACCTTTGTGACAGTCTAACAAGCTATCACGAGCCTTGGCCTAAAATGTATCGATTATCCAAGAGCGCTTATGTCAACATGGGAAACGCCAGTGCAAGCCCCATCCTTAAAGAGGCCTTTCTAGCACTTCGAGAAAATCGACTGAAACTTGCGTTGGATGTTGGGTGTGGCTACATTGAGACAAGTCCTCATTCAACGTTTCTAGCTCCAGCGATTGCTGATGCTGTTCCAGAAGTTCGTTTTATACATCTTATTCGAAATCCTGTTGACGTTGTTAAATCTGCCACAAAGCGCCTTTGGTATGCAGGATCTCCGTTTGATTCCACCCGAATTACACCCTGTGACCATAGCCACATAGATAGCAATTGGGCAGATTACGACGTAGTTGATAAAAACGCCTGGCTGTGGGCAGAAACGAATAGTTGGATTCACAAGTTTCTTTCCCAGCTTCCTGGGGCCAGATCGATACGGTTGCATTCGGAACAGTTGTTTGCAGGGGAGAGCTTGGCGTTGGAATCTTTCTTTTCCTTTATCGGGGAAGAGATGCCGGGAAGACGGCGAATCAAGAGAGTATTAGGGAGACAATTTAACGCTAATCCGCGCAGGATGCCCGATAGCGAATGGACTCCAGAAGATACTGACCGGGTTAAGAAAATCGTCCAACCAGTCGCGAAAGAAATCGGATGCCAGAGTCTTTAGCCTGATCTATTCACGAAAAAAGTTAAGCAATAAACTCTGCACGTAAATAGATCAGGTTAGAACCAGACAGTCAGAGTCGAATGAATCTCAATAGTGATAGACGAATCGACGGGCAGGAGGCGGGCAGAAAGATTGAGCCTATGCAAGATTCAAACTTAGGGCAGGGGAAAAAGCCGTGGCCAATGCGTAACATCTGCCTTCCGGCTGATCCAGACATCTGGCACGGCCATAGTTTTGCATGTTGCCTTACCCACGACATTGATCACATTCACAAATATGTCAATCCGGCAGATCGCGTTATGCGGCTTGGCTCGGATATATTAAGACGAAAAGATATCGGGATGTTTTTCAGGCGCGTTAAAGAGATCTGTGAGGTTGCGAGCGGTAATGACCCGGATCGCAGAGGCTATGAATGGTTGCTGAGCAGGGAACGTAAACTTGGCTTAAAGGCGACATACTTCTTCCCGACCGCATTCCAGACTAAATATGACAGGGGTATAGCGCCAGGTGAATTGACTGAAATGGTTCAGCAGGTGGAAGAGTCTGGAATGGAAGCGGGTTTGCATCCGGGTTTTTATAGCTTTATTGATAAAGACGCAATGAAGGCCGAAAAAGAAAGATTTGATGAGATGGTCTCGAAGAAACCTTACGGGGTTAGGCAGCATTTTCTGCGTCTTAAGATACCTGCTACATGGACAATACAATCAGAGCTTGGATTCTTATACGATTCAACCCTGTATAGGAATTTCTATCCGGATGCGCCACCATTTCCCTTCCAGATCTATGATACTGAGAGTGGAGTCGCTCTTGATTTGTGGGAGATCCCGCTTTCCGTCATGGATGCAACTTTAAAAAAGAAATATCGCGACCCTGAAATTGCTTTGAAAGAAGTCAAGAAGCAGGTTCAGGATGTGGCGCGAGTCGGGGGCGTGTTTTGTCTTCTATGGCACAATTCATCTTTGGATAACTCGGACTGGCACAAGTGGCAAGATGTCTATTCGAGAATACTTGAGTTTATAGTTGAACAAGACGGGTGGATCACCAGTGGGCGGGAAATACTGAACAGGTGGAAGAATTCAAAGGCAGTAGAAGATCAGAACGCTGGAAGCGGTGAGTAAATTGCCTGATTGACAGCGCCGGGACTTCCGATAGAGTATTTGATAGTCTCTATAATTAAGAATGACCCGAAAAGTAGTGAAGGCTTTATATGAATAGAAAGCACATTATCGGAGCATGCCTTTTGAGCGTTGTGGCGGTTCTTGCCGCGTTCTGGGATCCTTTGTTCTCAGGCAAGACACTTTTCTCGCCGGATCAGTCGCCTTTTTTTTCTGCCGACTATCAGTGTCATCGACTTGCATCGTTTTGGGGCGCATGGTTGCATCGGGTTGCTGGTAGAGGGGCAGGGGGCGGAACGTTTCATCCACTTGAAATTTTAGCCGTGATATTTCCGCCGCTTGTTTATCATGTGGCATCCTATATGGTTTCCGTTGTCCTTCTCTATATTGCCGGGGTATTTTTTCTGCGGGGGCGGCGGATTCCGTTTGTGCCTGCTTTGCTTGGCGGGCTTGCGATTGCCTTTGCAGGATATTTCTTCACGCTGATTTCCGCGGGGCATCGCGGGATCTTCTACATGATGCCTTATGCGGTCTTTGTATTCGGCTTCCTTGACCGGGCGATTGAACGCAAATCCATGTTCTATTTCGCCATGACCGGCGCGTTCGCAGGGTTCGGCCTGATTGCTCAGGCCGACGTTATGGGGCTTTTGCTTATTGTTGCGGGCGCATACGGGGTATTCAAGTTGTCCAGTAGTTTCTTCGCAAACAAGGACACCAGGGGGGTTCTGTTGACCAGGACTATTCTGGGCGGATTTGTAGCACTGCTCTTCCTGGGGCTTGTATGCGCGGGGTGGTACGAGAAACTGACAGAAACCATTCTTCCGAAACGTGAGCAGCAGATGGCCTCAGCAGGGGCAAAAACAGCAGAACAAAAATGGATTTTTGCCACAAACTGGAGCATGCCTCCGGAAGAGATTCTGGAGTTTGTAGCGCCGGGAATATTTGGTTTCGAGAGCGGAGATCCTGAAGGACCATACTGGGGCCGGGTAGGCCGGTCGTGGCAATGGGGCGAGGGCCGACAAGGTATGGTGAACCTGAAACAGCATACTGTGTATCTCGGGGTTTTGCAGTTGCTGTTTGCTTTCTACGGGCTTGCATGGGGCTTGCGCCGAAAGAAAGGAGCCATAGATGCTGATGCCGATGGCGGAGAAAAGACAGCCGCAGGGTTTTCAATCTGGAATTGCCGCGGGGAAGTACTTTTCTGGGGAGTTGTTGCATTAGTAAGCGCGCTGCTCGCAATGGGAAGGTATTTCCCGCTCTATCGACTTTTCTATATGTTGCCGCTGGCTTCGAAAATCAGGGCTCCGATAAAGTTCATACACATTACAGAACTTTCTGTCGCAATTCTGTTTGCTTACGGGCTAAGCATTTTCCTGCATCATGTTGACCTGCTTCGCGGCTCTGAGAAGATGCAAGGCAAACACATTAAACGTCAGATGGGCACATTCTTTATGGGTTCCGGCATAGTCGGGGTGATTTTCTTTATTGCTTGCGGGTTAATGGGTGGCTTCGGCGGCATTTTCAGAGACTACTGGGAGGAACTGGGCTTTCTTGGCCATTCGGATCTGCTGATTGAAAGAATGCAGGGAGCGCTGGCGCACGGAGGAGTGCTATTCCTGATTGGAGCAGGTGTCTTTGCGGCCTGCAGGTTTATGGCGGACACAAAGAAAGCCAGGCAGATATCGCTGGCCGTGCTTCTGGTTGCGGTTCCACTTGACCTTGTCCTGGTCGCACGAAATTACGTGCGCGTAAGGGATCTGTCAGCTTATTACGCCCCTAATCCTGTGGCAGAAAGGATTAATGAGGAAGAACAGCTTTACAGGACTGCCTACTATTTGAGTCAACGCAGTAAATTCGACGTAGTGTGGCGAAACTTCAGGCATCACGGTGTCTATATGTTGAATCCACGCAACCTTGCGGATCTGTCGGACGACTATCAGAATTTTTTCAAAGCTATAGGCAACAATATTATACGTTTGTGGCAGTTGACCAATACTCGATTTGTATTAGGGCCGATCGAAGCTTTTGAAAAAATTCTTGAGCATCCTGCCATCGAAGTCGATACACGTTTTGCAATCACAGGCGGCAGAATCCTGGTTAACGAGCGCCGTCCTGGACAATTCGCGCTGATACGTTTCAACGGCTGCCTGCCACGTGCGCTGGTTTATCACGAGTGGGAGTTCCTGGAGCAGGAGAAGACGCTCCAGACACTGACCAGTACGGAATGGAATCCTTTCCGCACTTTACTTGTTTCAGACAAGCCGAAGCCGAAAGTTATGCCATCGAATAGAGAACCGACGCGGGTGAATATTACAGATTATGGGCGGACGCGGGTTGAGATAGAAACGGAAACAGAAGCAGACGGAATCTTGCTGCTAAATGACAAGTATAATCCTGACTGGAAGGTTTCCGTTGACGGGAAGCCGGCGGAAATACTGCGGTGTAATTATATTATGCGCGGCGTGGGGCTTACTGCCGGACAGCATCGTGTAGTTTTCACGTACAGGCCTTTTGTGATTCCATTTATTCTCAGCATCAGCGTTTGCATCGTGCTGTTTGCCTGGGGCAGCGGTTTATTTTTTGCAAAAAGGCGAAAGAGCAACTGATCGGGCTTACGCTTGGGTGTTGCTGGGGAGATAGCCGCGGGTTACGGGATAACCCGCTGTACTTGGGAAGAGAGAAGAGCCGCGGGTTACGGGATAACCCGCTGTACTTGGGGGAGTACAGCAGGTTGTGCCAACCTGCTGCCGGGAGATGGGGAAGAGAGAAGAGCCGCGGGTTACGGGATAACCCGCTGTACCTGAAAGAGAGATGAAGAGAGCCGCGGGTTACGGGATAACCCGCTGTACTTAGGGAGAGTACAGCAGGTTGTGTCAACCTGCTGCTGATACCGAGATGATTTGTAGCGAGAGGTATGGGATATGGTGAGACTGGTTTTGAGTTCGGTGTTAGTCGCCTTACTCTTGTCCGGCTGTGCCGGTGAGAAGCAGCCTGATGTTACTCTGACG
This sequence comes from uncultured Victivallales bacterium, assembly GCA_964475205.1. Taxonomy (GTDB): domain Bacteria; phylum Verrucomicrobiota; class Kiritimatiellia; order UBA8416; family CAYSRM01; genus CAYSRM01. The sequence continues at coordinate 12,030 of CAYYVQ010000065.1, forward strand.
GACAAGGTCAGGGATCTGACAAATACGGCTGCCTTTGCCCTAAGCCCGCAGGGAACGGCACGCATGGAGTCGAGTTACGACAGGACAGGCGGCAACGCTGACTGGGCTGCGTGGCGCGAAACCGGGCCTGACGGGCTGGTGGAGGTTGTCAACCTGCAAGGGCCGGGATGTGTGGAGAGAATCTGGATGACCAGCGTTCGCGGGGATGAATGGTTATTCTTTTTTGACGGCGAAGAAGAACCGCGCCTTCGCTTGACACGCAAAGAGCTTTTTGGCGGAAAATTTCCATTTGTTCCGCCACTTTGCGACAGTTTGAGCGGCGGGTTCTATTGTTACATGCCTTTGCCTTTTGCCGAGTCGCTGCGGATTGCTGTTAGAATGCCGGAGATTCAACCACAATGGCGCCAGTATTACCATGTTAACTATGAGGTGTTCCCAAAAGGCACCAAAGTCGAGTCTTTTCCGCACAGAATTTCCGCCGACCAGGAAGCCGCCGTCAGAGAGGTAATAGGGGTCTGGTCAAATGCTGCCGGGCAGTTGCGGAGCAGGATTGACCGCTGTGAAATTGAGCACACCGGGATTCTGGAACCAGGTTCGACCACTACGGTTTTTGAACATGAGAATGCCGGATGCATAGAAACGTTAAGCCTCAGGATGGGGACAACAACCGATGCTTCTGCGCTGGAAAAGGTGCAGCCTTTGCGCGATGTGCATTTGAGGATCTACTGGGATGGGATGGACGAGCCCAGTGTGGCTGTTCCTGTAGGCGATTTTTTCTGCAACCCATATTTCCGGCGGGCTTTCGCGGCGTTGCCGATGGGCAATGTTGATGACACTTTTGTGTGTGCGTTTCCTATGCCTTTCGCTGAATCAGCAAAAGTTGAACTGGTGAATACGGGTCGGTTGCCTGTTGAGATACAGTGCGGTGTTGATCTGGCTGACAGGGTCCCCGAAGGTAAACTGTATTTTCATTCTAAATGGGGCGCCATGCAGAGGGGTGGAGTTCCCTTTGAGATGCTTGCCGCGACAGGCAAGGGGCATTACGCGGGTTGTTACCTGAACGTGATAGGAACCGACGGGTCATGGCATATCCTGGAAGGCGATGAGGTCATCAGGGTTGACGATGGAAGCAAGCCCATGTTGCACGGGACCGGGCTGGAAGATTATTTTAACGGGGGCTGGTATTATTTCGGGATTTTTGACCGGCCGCTGCACGGGCTTGTTGAAAAAGCGCCGATCCGGACAGGGCAATATAGATTCCACTTAAATGACCGCGTTCCCTTTGAAAAAAACATTTCCGTGACTTTCGAGTTTGGCGACGCAAATCGTTCTCAGGGGTATATGTCAGGCGTTGCTTACTGGTATCAGAAAAAACCTTCATCTGCAAGATCCGCGTTTTCCGCAAACAGACTGAAGCCTCCTCCCGACCCCTTGAGGAAGGCAGCTATCATGGCGCATCTGTTCGAATTTGAACGGATAGGTCATTTTGAGGAAGCGCGCCAACGGTGCCTGCAATATGCCGAAAGGTTTAAGGGTTCTCCGGCCGCGGAAGTCATCAGGTTGCGTGCTGCAGCTTATGCGGAGGCTATGGACGGTATAGACGCGGCGGCTCCTGTTTATGAGCGTATTATTAAAGAAGCTCCGCAAAGTCCGGCTGCAAGCCAGGCGGAGAAGCTGATGTGGTTTCACGAGGAACCGGATAATGCTTTGCTTGGGGTCCATGCGAATGCGGGGTATAGAGTTTATCTGGATGGAAAGCTTGTAGGGGAAGGCGGCAATCCGTTTACAATGGAAGTCTATCAGTTGAAGCTTGAACCCGGGGAACATATCCTGACCGCGGAGGTGACGCCACAGCGCAACAATGCATGGTTTTCAGCGTACCTGCGCACTCACCAAACGAACATTGTTACCGGCAGGACCTGGCAATACGTGAAGGAAAAGCCGGAAAACTGGCCTGGGACGGAATCTCTCGAAGGATTGGCCTGGGCAAACAGCGGGCTTGCCAGCGCCAGGGCTATATTGCCTAAAATGAACTACTGGCAATTTGCCCCGAATGCTTTTATCAATATGCAGTCGGGCAAGCAACTTCTTCGTCCGTGGAAGGGTTGGGACAGGAATCCGGGACAGTCTACGGCGTACCTGAAAAAGGAATTTACTATTGCCGGGGCAAATGAGGACAACCGTCGCTGAGAGGTTGCGAGCGGGCAAGGAAAAAGGCTCTGTCTATTTAAAATCCAAAAGATGCCCCAGTACCCTTGCGCCGGCGCGCAGGTAGAAGACTATATCCTGCCACGATCTGATCTGGCGTATTTTGCGGAAAATGAAGCGAGGCGTCAGGAAGGATTTGTAGATTCCTCTTGTCAGTTCCATTACCTCTTTATCGGTCATGCTTGTTTTCATTACTGGTTCACGCATGTCGTACCGGTCCCAGTCTTTTGTCTTGAGCCATCCCTCTTGTTCGCATTCCTTAAACAAAGGGGTGCCGGGATAAGGAATGACAATGGTTGCCTGAAGAGTGTCAATGTAGCCTTTGTCAAAAAGCTTCTTTGTAAGGTCTACTGTGGCTTTGGCCTGCTCTTTTGTTTCCCATGGATATCCCACCATGCACGTTACATGCGGCTGCAAACCGGCCTGTTTTGCCATGCGCATTGATTCTTCAATATCTTTTGCCTTTCCGCATTTATGTATTCTCTCCAGTGTGTTCTGGTCGGCGGATTCCAGGCCGAATAGAACAAACCGGAAGTTGGCCTTAGCCATCAGGTTGTACTGTTCCTGGTTAACCACACCGGGAATCATGTTGCATCCAATAACAATTTTCCTGTTGTAGCCACGCTTAATGACTCCTTCGCAGAACTCGCGGAGCCAGTTGCCGGCTGGAAAACAGCCAGTGTCATCGAATACTTCCTTTATGCCGTAGTCATCTATGAGTCGGCCTATTTCGTCCAGCACCTTTTCGGGAGACTGGGTTCTCCATTTGTTGTACAGGGTTGTCCACGAACAGAAAGCGCATTTGCCCCACCAGCAGTCGCGGCCGGCCATTGTGTATGTGCCCGGGGTATACCTGAAATTTCCGTTCTCGTAGGCGTACAACTCCCACCTGGTCAACTCCCTGTCCAGCATGGGCAGGTCATTCAGATCCCGTTCCAGACGAAATTGTCCGGTATTTTTTACTTCTTTATCGGCCCTGTAATAGATCCCGGAGGGGAGCCCGTTGAGTTGACGCAGATCACCGTCTGACGCCTCTGGATGGTTAGCCAGTTGGGTAAGCAGATCTTTGAGTGTGAAATCGTAGTCTCCTCCTGTGATTATGAAATCTACGGGACAATTTGCCATGCTTTCTTCCGGCAGGGCGGTGACGTGGTCGCCGCAAAGCGCCACCAGTCCAGCCGGATGCAGCTCTTTCAATCGGCGGATCGTTTGCCAGTAATTCTTGATTATCGGGGTCTTGGCTTCGATTAAAATCAAATCCGGGGAGAATTCAGCGTAGCGCTTCTCAAATTCCTCTACGCTCCATCCCTCGGCGATGCCGTCGGCCCACAGAACTTCGTGGCCGTCGGCTTTTGCCATGGTGGCGGCATATGCGGGAACCACGGGGTAAATATAGGTTGGGCGGTTAAACCACTGGAATTGCCTGTTCTGAGAAAGAAGAGGAATGCCTTTTTTCGAGGGTATGGGCGGGTAACCAACAACAAGTTTCATAATTTAAACATTCTAGCAGAGAATGGCGCTTAGTTAAGCACATTTCAC
>CAYYVQ010000066.1:0-15736 GCA_964475205.1 uncultured Victivallales bacterium
CATTTATTCGTGTCTATTCGCCTGCCTGTGCGTGTCCGCACGCAGACAGGTATGCATTCGTGGTTCAACTGCTCTTTATAGGTTCAAAACTCTTTTCTGTTGAAGCATACCGGTTAGTTCGCGGTAGGATCTTCGAATTGCCTCGCAAAATTCGCTTTTGCTAAATGTATTTATGCTGTTAGTATTTAAATATGGATTAAGCGCTTACTCGAAGTCAGCGCCGGCAGGATTCAATGAACGCTTCCGCCATTAAGACTGCGACAAGTCGGGATGGCGTATAGACGCTTTGATATGGCATGACTGATTCCGCGTAATAGGAAAAAATATTACCTGCATAATTGTTAATCCCTCAGCAAGGATGTAATCGCGCCCCGGGAAGGGATCAACAAAGTATGCAGGCACAGGAAGGTTAGGGCAAAAAGTGACAGATACGGGAAAAAGACCTGAAAATCAACAGCGGCGTCCGCAAAAAGGCAACGAAGAACGGCGCCCCCAGGCCCCTTTAAAGGGGATCCTGGCCTGGGCAGTAATCCTGGGCATAATGCTTCTTATGATCACCATGTTCGCCGGCAACCGCGACGAATACAAAGAAATACCATACAGCCCCGATTTTGTCACACTGGTAAAAGAAGGCCAAATTGAGAAATGCCAGGTCATTAAGTCCCAGTCAACAGACAGCGTTTCGGTTAAAGGAACCGTAAACCAGGAAGTTGCAAGCCGTACTGGTATCCCTGAAAATTTCAAGGTTAATGTCGTTGACAGCGGCCATCTTGCGGAATTCCTGGACAAGCACGAAGTCAATTACAGTGTACCCGAGCAGAATGCCTATATGTGGCACATCGTCACGAGCATATTACCGATAATTCTTATTTTCGGAATACTGTACTTCTTCTTCATCCGCCAGGTTCGTTCCGCGGGACACGGTGCGCTGAGTTTCGGCAAAAGCAAAGCCAGGCTCCTTGCCCGTGAAAAAAACAAGTTTACATTTGAAAATGTCGCGGGAATTGACGAGGCCAAGGAAGACGTCCAGGAGATAATCGACTTTCTGAAAGATCCGAAAAAATTCCAGCGGCTTGGAGGACGAATCCCCAAAGGCGTAATGCTCATGGGCCCTCCCGGAACCGGCAAAACACTGCTGGCCAAGGCCATCGCAGGCGAAGCCGAAGTTCCTTTCTTCAGCATCAGCGGATCGGATTTCGTTGAAATGTTCGTGGGTGTCGGCGCTTCGCGAGTAAGAGACATGTTCGAGCAGGGCAAAAAAAACGCACCTTGTATTATCTTTATCGACGAAATTGACGCGGTGGGTCGAAGCCGGTTTACAGGTATAGGCGGCGGCCATGACGAGCGGGAACAAACCCTCAACGCGTTACTGGTGGAAATGGACGGGTTCGAAACACAGGAAGGGGTAATCATTCTGGCCGCAACAAACCGACCCGACGTGTTGGATCCGGCCCTGATGCGCCCTGGCAGATTCGACAGGCAGATATCCATACCTTTGCCCATGCTGGAAGGAAGGGCCAAGATCCTTGCCATGCACGCCAAGAATATCAAGCTCGCCAAAAGCGTCAACTTCATGGACCTGGCTCGCGGAACGCCGGGTTTTTCCGGTGCAGACCTTGAGAACCTGCTCAACGAAGCCGCGCTCCAGGCAGGGAGACAAGGCAAAGAGTTCGTGGATCAACATGACATGGAAGAAGCAAGAGACAAGGTTCGATGGGGACGCGAACAGAGAAGCCGGGTTCTGGACGAAGGCGAAAAGAAAATCACCGCCTACCATGAATCGGGACACGCCATGGTCACACAGCTCGTTGAAGAGAGCGAGCCGCTGCACAAAATAACCATCATTCCCAGGGGAGTGGCTTACCTTGGCGCAACTTTCCAGCTTCCGGAGAAAGACCGTTTCATGGAAGGAAAAAAGAAACTCAAAGGCATGCTCGCCAGCCTTATGGGCGGAAGAGTGGCGGAAAAAATGATTTTCGGCGATATAACCTCGGGCGCCGCATCGGACCTGAAAGAGGCCACGAAAATTGCAAGACTGATGGTTTGCGAGTGGGGAATGAGCGAAGACCTCGGCCCGCAGGCTTTCGGGGATAACCAGGAACTCATGTTCCTCGGCAGGGAAGTCCAGCGCAGCCAGACATACAGTGAAGATACCGCCCGCAAAATAGACGTGGAAGTCGATAAACTGCTGCGTGAGGCATATAGCCATGCAAAGAATATTCTCGAAACAAACCGCGACAAGCTCGAAATACTGGCAGAGTCTCTGCTCGAACATGAAACCCTGGAAGGGCGTTGCGTAGGCGAAATCGTGAAATTCGGGCGTATACTTTCCAGGGAAGAACGAAAAAAACTTGGCGCCGACAAAAAAAACGGCGGGGAAAACAAACCGGAAAAAGAGAATACCGGATCAGACAACCGGCCCGAACCTGATGAGACCGATTCCGATTCACCGACAGATCCCGAAATTGGGGACAACCCGGAAGAAAAGAACAGAGCAAGCAGCAAAGCCGAAGCTCAAACACAAAAATGAACCAGATCATACCGTTACATTGGAAATGCGGCGAAGCATCGTTGACAATTTCAAAGCGCCCCCTCTTGATGGGCATACTGAATGTAACACCTGATTCTTTTTCCGATGGGGGACGCTACCTGGACACCCGGCAGGCAATCCGGCGCGGACAGCAAATCGAAGAAGAGGGCGCAGATATTATTGACGTTGGCGGAGAGTCAACCCGGCCCGGAGCGGAAACTGTAGATACAGCCGAAGAAATCAACAGGGTAATTCCGGTTATCGAAGCGCTTTCTTCGTCCAGTTCACTGCCAATCTCAATCGACACTCGCAAGTCGGAGGTAGCCAGTCGGGCATTAGCCGCAGGAGCCTCCATAATCAACGATGTCTCCGGGCTTACCTACGACAGCACAATGCCCCTGGTTGCGGAAAACAGCGGAGCAGGCGTTATCATAATGCATATGCAGGGCGCGCCCCGGACAATGCAGAAACAGCCCCGCTATGATGACGTTCTGACCGAAATCCTGGACTGGCTTGAATGCCGCGCCGGTCAACTCGAGGAAAGCGGCATAGAGCGCGATCGTATTGCCCTGGATCCCGGAATAGGGTTCGGAAAAACCCTCGAACATAACCTCAAGCTGCTGGCGGGGGTTAAAGCGCTGGGCAATGCCGGCCGACCGGTAGTCATAGGCGCTTCGCGAAAGAGTTCCCTTGGCCGCATAACCGGCAGGGAGACAAATGACCGCCTTGCCGCATCTCTTGCAGTTTTAGCCTTTTGTGTTATGAATGGAGCGCATATAATGAGAGTACACGACGTTAAAGAATCGCGCGATGTTGTTGAAACTCTCACGGCTATAGACAAGTACAAGGAACAATAATATGTGGATATGGCTCGGTAATATAGTGCAAGTCCTTATGCTGGCCGGCATATTCTACTATGTCTTCCTGTTCCTGAGGGGAACAAGGGGAGCGCAGGTGCTGCTTGGCCTGGTAGTGCTGCTGATGTTTTTGATCGGGGCAACACATGTTTTTCAGCTTGCGGAGATCAACTGGCTTCTGCGCAGGTTGTCGGTAGGCCTGGCCGTGGCGTTCCTGGTAATCTTTCAACCGGAAATGCGGCGGGCTCTCGCCGAACTGGGCAAACAGTCCAGCTTCGCGGCTCCGGCAAAGAAAAGAGATATTATAGACCATGTCGTGCGCGCGGTAGACAACCTTGCCGAACACAGGGTGGGCGCGCTGATAGCTATCGAGCGCGAAATAGGAACCAGGGCAATCCAGGAATCGGGAATCAAGCTCGACGCAACTATAGACCCTGAATTGCTGGCCAGCATATTCTTTCCGCATACCCCCCTGCACGACGGGGGCGTGATTATACGCGGGAACCGCATTGTTGCAGCAAAATGTATCTTTCCGCTGTCGCTTAACCCTGAGATCCACAAGACACTGGGCACCAGGCACAGGGCCGCGGTCGGACTTACAGAAGAAACAGACGCAGTGGTCATCGTGGTATCCGAAGAAACCGGAACAATATCGGTAAGTTACCGGGGGCGCTTGAGCCGCGGGCTCGACTCGGAGCGGCTGCGGCGCTTCCTGACCGCGCTCATAGTCAAAGGCCGCGGAGCCGAAAGCGCATGGAAAAGAGCACAGAAAAAACTGGATCTTACGCCGGAAGGAATCGCTAAATCGGAACAGAGAGCCAAAGACCTGAAAGAAAATGATGATGAAGAAAATTAAATTCACATGGATTGCCGGCTTTTTCTCCAATAACAGGAAATTGAAGCTGCTTTCCCTGTTGCTGGGGATACTCACCTTCTACGCAATCAGGGGAGCCACCAGCGATGAAACCAAACTTCAAATCCCGGTGAACGTCAGGATGGAAGAAGAAGGCATCGCAATACTGGAGCAGGATCCATCTTCAGTTGAGATCACGTTCAGGGGGTCTACCGAAGACATCCTGCGGCTTGCCCAGAAACATATCAAAGGCGAAGTCAAAGCGGTAATCAAACCCAAGGCCAAAAACCCTACCGGATCCGAACAGGTCGCCATTAACCACAGGAACATCACCGGCACGGGCGGCGGAGTACGAGTCGTAAATATCGCGCCCCGAACAGTCGATATAACACTGGACAGAGAAGTTGAAAAGGAATTCCTGGTTGCGGAGCCTGAAACCATCGGCAAACCGCTGCTTGGCAAAGTGGAAATCAGTTACAAACCCCGCACCGTTAAGATCTACGGACCGAAGAGAAGACTGGAAGAAGCAAAAAACGTGGTAACAACCGAACCTGTACAGATAGAAGGCAGGGTGGAATCTTTTACTGAGGAAGTTCGCGTGATCCCACCTATTGCATGGGGATCTGAAATAGATCCTGAAACCATTGAAGTAACAGTCAATATAGTAACCGAGTCGGTCAGCAGGCAGTGGACCAATATTGCCGTTCTTGCAATGTCGCCCCAGGGAAGAGACGCTGAGTACCGGTTTGATCCCCCGACAGTGGATGTGACGGTCCAGGGCAGAAAGAAACTGGTTCAAAAAATCCTCAGAAAACAGATCTATGTGTTTGCCGATTGCACGGAAATCAACCGACAGGAGACCAACAGGGCGCCCGTATATGTTTATCTCCCGCAAAGAACTGAGTTGCGCACAACAGTCAAACCGGAAAGAGTTCGTGTTGTTACAATTGATTCAAGAGACACAACAACAAACACTGCGCCGGAAACCATTTCAGAAAACCGGCGCGGAAACAGTGACGTAAAAGAAACCGCACCGTAAGCCCGCATGGTTTCGAGCGGCACAAAGACAAGGTTTCTTAAAGTTGCGGTGAACCTGGCGATCAAACAGGCCTTTGTTTCGGCGGGATATGCTTCCGGCGGATGCATCATGGATTGCTGACTTGGAAAAGGGAATTAGCGCTATGGGAAAATCAAAAAAGAACATCGATTACGGACTCAGACGGCTATGGGGGTTGATGATTGTTCCTATCTGTGTTTTTCTTTTCCTGAGCCTTTTTTCATATCACTGGCAGGACGTTCCGTTCCTCAAGCAGCCGCCGAACCGCCCCGCAAATAACCTGATAGGGCCCGTGGGCGCATGGCTGTCTTTCGTGCTTTTCTACCTGCTTGGCATAGGCGCATACCTGACCCCTTTCTGGCTTCTGGCCTTCAGCGCAATGCTGTTTACAAGAATAGAACGTATATGGAACAAGGTCGGATGGGCAGCCCTTTCCATGCTGGGGCTGCTGTCAGTATTCCAGCTTCACAATCTATGGCCGGTGAAATGCGCAGAGATGAACATCGTGGAGCCGGGGGGCATCATCACGGGCCTGGCAGTTCGCAGCCTGGTCCTGGCCCTGAGCCCCGTAGGAACCGGCATTCTGATGTGGTCCATACTCATCGGATCGGCAGTCATGCTGCCGGGCCTTCACGTCTACTCAAAGGCCGCAGCCGGTATTGCCTCCGTTTACTGCCTTGCTGCGGAAAAAGTAAAGGCTTTTCTTGCCTCGCGGCAGGATAAAGCACGACTTATGGCAAAACGGGAAAAAATGCTGGAGAAGGAAAGACGCAGGCTGGAAAAACAGATGAAGGCCGAGGAAACCAGGGCAGCTCCGAGGCAGAACCGCAAACCTGTCCCGCAACCGAAGCCGGCCGCCATCGAACCGGAACAGACCCCAGCGCAACCTCAATTGCAGGAGGAAGAAGAAATTCCGTCTCCTGCTCCGTCCCTCGACGCGCCCCGGGCAGAGCAGGCTGAAACCGGGTTGTCCCCCTCGGAAACGTCTTACCGGCTTCCACCGATCGACCTCCTCGAAAACAACACGCAGAATAAAAGCAAGACTGTTAAGACCGATCTTTTAACAACCGGCAGGATCCTTTCTGAAACTCTTGCTGAATTCGGCATTGATGCCGAAGTCACCAATGTGGAAAAAGGCCCGGTGGTCACACGTTACGAACTGAGACCAGCCGCAGGCGTAAGAGTCGAGAAAATAAGCTCGTTAAGCAATAACATCGCCCTGTCCCTAAAGGCCACCAGCGTTAGAGTGCAGGCGCCTGTGCCAGGCAAGGGTGTGGTAGGAATCGAAATCCCCAACAGTACCGCAAACCTGGTTACCATACGGGAAATAATTGAAAGCGACGAGTGGCAGCAGAAAGAAAGACATCTTCCGCTGGTGCTCGGCAAGGATGTTGCAGGCAATAATCTCGTAGCAGATCTAGCAGATATGCCGCACCTCCTGATAGCCGGAGCTACGGGAGCAGGAAAAACCGTATGTATGAATTCAGTGCTGGCCGGATTGTTGATGTCCAAAACTCCAGAGCAACTGCGAATGATGCTGGTAGACCCGAAAATCGTCGAATTTTCGGCCTATAACCATCTGCCGCATCTTGTCGTTCCCGTCATAACCGACCCGAAAAAAGTTGCGCTCGCCCTGCGATGGGCCATCAACGAGATGGAAAAACGCTACAAGCTTTTCGCTAGAGTCGGCGTCCGAAATATCGCAGGGTTCAACAACCGGCCTGTCGCAACCCAGGAACAGCTCTTCGGGGATCCGGAAGCAGAGGAGACTAAGGACGAAACACCTGCCAAGCTGCCTTATATTGTGGTAATTGTCGACGAACTGGCAGACCTTATGCTTGCAGCACAGGCCGAAGTGGAAAACTGCATTGCCCGCCTGGCCCAGTTATCGCGTGCGGTAGGCATACATATGATACTCTCTACGCAGCGCCCGTCGGTCAATGTCATAACAGGCACCATCAAGGCCAACTTCCCGGCCAGAATTGCCTTCCAGGTTGCCCAGAAAGTGGACAGCCGGACAATACTTGATACGGTAGGCGCAGAAAAACTGCTCGGACGCGGTGACATGTTGTTCCAGCCGCCGGGAACAAGCAAAATCGTGCGCGCACAGGGGGCAATGACTTCCGATAACGAGATCCACAACATTGTAGACTTCATCAAGAAACAGGGTCAACCGGAGTACGAAAGCTCTATCCAGGAAAAAATTGAAAAAAGCAACGCGCCGGGCGCAGTCAATAACGAAGACGATGAACTGATAAACCAGGCCGTGCAGATTATCCGCGAAACACATCGAGCATCAACATCCTCCTTGCAGCGCCGCTTACGAATCGGATACACCCGCGCTGCAAGAATAATGGATATTCTCGAAGAAAAGGGCCTGATCGGCCCCCCTCAGGGATCGGAACCGCGGGAAATACTCATTGATCTTGACGGAGAAATCCCCAATAATCCCTGAACAGGTGAACAGGCATAAGGATTAAGGACATTTATGGCACTAGGAAGAAAACTACGCGAAGCCAGGGAAGAAAAAGAATTGTCCCAGTCCGAAGTGGCTTCCGGCACAAGGATGAAAGTCCAGATGGTCAGCGCCATCGAAGAAGAAGACTTCAGCGACGTGGCAGCGCCGATATATGGCAAGGGCTTCATTAAACTCTATGCTGAATTTGTCGGTCTCGATCCGCAACCTCTGATCAATGAATATGTCAACGAATTCGTCAATCCGCCCCCTCCTCCGGCTCCGCCAGGCATAGACGATGCCGTAAGGGAAGTCTCTGAGCAGGAAATAACCCCAATGCAAGAGCAGGAATCCCAGCATGAGGAACAACCTGCCGAACAACTTGAACCCGCTGAACCCGAAGAACATGAGCCCGACCTTTTTTCGGTGTCTTACAAAAGGCATGAACAAAGGACCTCGCCGCGGCCCGCAGCCCCGCCCAGGCAGAAACCGGCTTTCAATTTCTCTCACGTGCAGCAGCTTGCCCGGAATGCCTTGAAATATATAACACAGGCATTCAACAAGGCAGTCAACTTTCTGCGCCCGGCAACAATACGCGTCGCCAGCCGCCTCCGTTCAAAACAGTGGGCGCCGCCGCAACCATCAATCCCTCAGAACACTGGCGGCAAAGTTGCGGCAGGAATAGGTATTCTTCTTGTCGTGATCCTTGTGGTTTCGTCCCTCCATAGCTGTTTCAGCCGCTCAAAAAAACCGGAACCCGGACCGGGCACAGAAATAAAGCATGATCTTCGCCCGGCTTTCGATCCGCCTGAACCATATATCGACCGTTAACCCGGCCACCCGCCTGCCGGAAAAACAAGTATGAACCATAAACCAAACGCCAAAACCCCAACCCCTGCAGGGACACCTGCCTGCACACAAAGTGTCTCAAGAGACTCCAACGCGTCCTCACCAACCCACACATCTTTTTCCCAACCATCCACTTACAAGGTCTCTTTCATCAGCCTGGGTTGCGCAAAAAACCTTGTGGATACCCAGTTGATGGCAGGCTCACTTATTAAAAACGGCTTATCCCTTTCACCCACTCCCGATCAGGCCGATGTTCTGGTGGTCAATACATGCGCTTTTATCGAAGACGCCAGGGAAGAAGCCTGCGAAGCAATCGAAGAAGCCTGCAACATTAAAAAATCCGGGCAATGCCGGGCTGTAATAGTAACAGGCTGCTTTGCACAGAGATATAAACAGGATACGCTTGATCGCTTTCCGAATGTGGACGCTGTTCTGGGGTTGGACAATATTGATCAACTTGCCGAAACTGTCCGCGAGGTCATGGCTGGTCAGAAAAAAATTCTGCGAGTGGACCCGGCGGCAAAAAAACTTTTTAATCCGGATGTCCCCGGCATAGTGTTCACCGGAGGACCATTCGCTTACCTTAAAATCGCCGAGGGATGCAACCATGCATGCGCGTTCTGCACAATACCGTCAATCAGGGGCAGATACCGCTCCCGGCCAATCAAAGATCTTGTAGCCGAAGCAGAACAACTCCTTGAAAACGGACGAAAAGAACTCAACCTGATAGCACAGGATACGACCTCATACGGAAAAGACCTGCCCGGCAATGTGGATATATGCGGTCTGCTGAAGGCATTATCTGAAATAGGCGGTGAATTCTGGATAAGAATATTGTACAGCTACCCCCCGCGTATAAACCGGAAACTTCTGGAATGCATAAGCTCCCTGCCCCGGGTTGTTCCCTATATTGATGTCCCGGTCCAGCACAGTCATCCGGACATTCTGGAAAAGATGAAAAGGGGCAATACCGCCAGGCAGGTGCAGAACATGGTCGGCTTTATACGGAAAAACCTGCCCGGCGCAACTGTAAGAACCACATGCCTTGTCGGTTTTCCGGGGGAAGAAGATCGACATTTTGAACATCTGGCCGAATACGTTGAAACCCAACAGTTCGACCATCTTGGCGTATTTGCGTACTCCCCTGAAGAAGGCACCCCAGCAGAACAAATGGCGGGGCGCCCGCCTAAAGCGGTTGCCGAAGAAAGACGCGACATCATCATGAATATCCAGAGAGATATTGTTAATAAAATCAACAGCAACCTTATCGGGAGCCCCGCATCAGCGCTGCTTGAATCACAAACCGAAGAAGCAGGCTCATGGGTAGGCCGCACACAAAGATTCGCCCCCGAAGTCGACGGCATAGCGCTCATAAACGACGTCCCTGAAAACTCATCTCCCGGCGATATAATCCCGGTAACCTACACCGACGAGGCCGGCTACGACATGATAACCACCGCACGCTGAATACTCCGGGTCATCCCCTATCCTTGTCCCGATCCTTGCCATTCCCCTCTCTTCCCATTCGTGCCCATTCGTGCCCATTCGTGGTTCAAATGCCCCTTTTTTCAGGATAACATTGACACTTCCCCAAAAACAAACGACACTCAAAGGCGCGCTGAGAACCTGCAACCAAACACCATAATAATGACTAACGAATGGAACATAAAATCAATGGAGCAGAATTGCTCCGGCTGCGAAAAACCTTTTCACGATAAAGAAAAGTGTTGCTCCCTCCTCGATTTCACGGAAGCAGGCTATATCCGCTCCGACTACTGCCTCGACTGCTGGAACAGGCGTCAGAACGAAAGCCCGCCGTTCAGCGTATGGCAGACAGTATACACGGTCCCGCCTCCGGAACCCGAAGAACCGCTCAAAAAAGAAAACGCGGAAAACCTTCTGCGCCGCCTGATGAAGAAAGAAGACAGTTCCAAAGACGGCGTCCGCTACATCCTTGCAGTAATGCTCGAAAGAAAAAAGCTTCTCGTGGAGCGCGATACTAAAACAACCGACCACGGCGATAAGATAAGGATCTATGAACACAGGAAAACGGGAGAAACCCTTATCATCCGCGACCCGCAATTGAACCTTAACAGCCTCGGCAAACTTCAGCGGCAGGTAGCGGATATGCTTTCCTGAACAAACAGCTGCTCCGGAAAAAACAATGCTTGATATCAAGATAACCGGAGGCACGGTTTACGACGGCACAGGCCGGGCCCCTGTAAAAACAGACGTTGGCATCAATAAAGATGCCATTTGCAAACTTGGCAATCTCAACGCCGCAGAGTCCCATGTTACTATAGAAGCATCCGGTCTTGCAGTATGCCCCGGATTTATTGATGCGCATTCACATTCCGATACTTACCTTCTGATTGATCCCTTCTCCACAAGCAAAATATTCCAGGGAATCACCACTGAAATTGTCGGCAACTGCGGAAGCTCGGCGGCGCCCCTGTATCCGCCCCACCGAATGCCTTCGGACTGGGAGGCGCAGACATATCCTGCACATTGGCGCACAATGGAAGACTACAGGATGTTGCTGGAACGAATTGCCCCGGCCGTGAATGTGGCCCCGCTCGTGGGCCACCGCAACTTGCGCGTGGCGGCCATGGGTTTCGAACACCGCAGGGCAACATTCGGAGAGCTGGAAATGATGAAAAGACTTCTTGAGGAAGCTTTGGATCAGGGTGGCCGAGGGCTCAGCACAGGCCTGATTTACGCGCCGTCATCTTCTGCGGATGTCGAAGAAATATCAGCCCTGACAGGAATAGTAGCCGCAAGGGAAGGCGTCTACACCAGCCACATGCGCAACGAAGGCTCAGCGCTGATAGCAGCTATCGAAGAAACATTGTTAATCGCCCGAAAAAGCGGGGTCACTACTGAAATATCGCATCTCAAAGCATCCGGCAGACAAAACTGGCCCCTGATAGACACAGCTCTTTCCTATATCGATCAGGCCATCGACTCAGGATTGCCCGTCGCCGCCGACCGCTATCCTTACACAACCGGATACACCGATCTTGATGTCGTTCTTCCCGACTGGGCCCATGACGGCGGACGGGAAAACCTGCTTGCCCGGCTGGCTGACCGAGGCAGTGTTGACAGAATTCGCAAAGACCTGCTGAACGCCAGGGACGAGGAAGATTGGGCCTGCGTGATCATCGGTTCAACCTCTCACCCGGACAATACCCGGTTCCGTGGTCAAGGACTCACTGATGTAGCAGCCAGCCTGGATCTTCACCCCGTTGACGCAATAATACATCTGGCAAAAACGGACAAACTGCAGACAACTGCTTTCTTTGGTGGAATGAAAGAGGAAAACATGCGCAAAGTACTGGCAACTCCCTGGGTTATGGTAGGAACCGACGCTTCCCTCAGAACTCCAGGCGGAACTCTAGGACAGGACTTTCCGCATCCTAGAGCCTATGGAACATATGCCAGGTACTTTGACATATGCTCGGGCATCCCCGGTATGAGCCTCGCCGAAGCCATAAGAAAGGTAACTTCTCTGCCTGCTCGGCATTTCGGGCTCAAGGGTAGAGGCCTTATCAAAAAAGGTAACTACGCCGACCTTGTAATTTTCGATCCGGACAATTTCAAAGACCATTCCAACTATTCAAATCCGCACCAGCTCACTGCCGGCATTAAACATCTCTGCGTCAACGGCCAACTCACTATCCATAACACCCGCCTAACCAGCGCCCGCGCCGGCATGATTCTTTGAATACCGAAAATCATATTTCTCGCCGGACTTCGTCACGAGTTGCCCCATAGTATCCTGGCAACTTTCCAGTGAGAAATACGAAACCAGTACAGCAGGTTATCCCGTAACCTGCTGCCGCACACCTTCACGCTTGGTCATACCAGTACAGCAGGTTATCCCGTAACCTGCTGCCACTCAGAGCAGTCGCCACATCTATAGCATCCCCGAGCTTTCCATCGGATTTTTAAATTAAGGGGTTGATTCCCCACGCCTCTGACGCTAATATTCTTTTCTTTGTTTCATGTGAAACATGTCAGACATTGCAGGGCGAGATAGCTCAGTCGGTAGAGCAGCGGACTGAAAATCCGCGTGTCGTCGGTTCGATTCCGACTCTCGCCACCCCGGCGCACCAGTCTATGCCGCCACCGCGTCACAGTAACATTTACACCAGGATATGATTTGACTTTATGCGATTGATGGATGCTGCCATCGGCTGTTACCGCCTCTTTATTGTTGTATTGCCGCTGGTTGCGGGATCCGCCTTCTCCGCCGCGGCGGATACGGCGAGACAGCTAACCCGCTGTACCTGATAAGTACAGCAGGTTGTGTCAACCTGCTGCCAAAACACATCGGAAATCGCAGATGACAGAGAGGGAACATAGAACCAGCAGCTTACATGAACCCAGCGGGTTACGGGATAACCCGCTGTACCAAGAAAGTACAGCAGGTTGTGTCAACCTGCTGCCAAAACGCATCAGAAACCGCAGATGACGGAGCGGGAAGAGGGGCAGTACAATACGAAAACCAGCAGGTTCCAGGACAAACATCAGGTTCCATGACAAACAAAAAACCGGATTAACATTCCAACTGTTTTGCCCTTTTACACCTCATCATTCCCCATCCTTGTCCCGATCCTCGTCCCGATCCTTGTCATTCCCCACTACTCTCCCCTACTTCCCATTCGTGCCCATTCGTGTCCATTCGTGGTTCAAAATCTTTTCTTCCCCCCTCATCATCCTCGTCCCGATCCTTGTCATTCCCCAACATCTAAGAGGACAAAGATCGGGACGAAGATCAAGAAGACGAAGATCGGGACAAGGATCGAGACACAGATCAAGAGGATATGGAAGGAGCAAAATTACCTACCAAATCGCAAAGACCGTGCAACATCGGCAAGAAACGTGTACTTTTTCTGCCAGCCAATCAACGCACTATAAATATCGTGCCAGATGGCGGCTCAACCATGAGCAGCCCGCCGTCACCGCTATCGTCCAGATTGCGAAGCTGCCAGACATCCCCGCCAAGATCGTCTTTGAGCGAACCGGCCGTGTAGGTGTAATACACTACCTGGCCCTCTGGCGCGCGCAGGCGGGTTTCGGCTGTCGTGTACGGATCCGACTCCGTCCCGCTGCCGCCTGTGGAAGTCGCGTCAAAATTGGTCACCACGCCGGTGATCCTGGATTCGCCGCTGCCACTGCTGAGCTGTGGGTCACAGGGTCAGTGTGGGTCACAGGGTCAGGCCTGCGAATTAACAATTAGCGATCTTTAAAGTGCCCTCTTGACATTCCACCAACACCCCTGTAGGAGCCGAACCCCCTGTGCGGCGAACTCCCGAAGACCTCGCCGTATCCGCCGCGACGGAAAAGGCGGGCGGAACTTCCATATTTGGTTTTTTTTAGACGAAAAAAACATGATGAAAAGGACCGAGCATCGGAGCGCTGGAAAAACAAGAAATAAATTCCTTTATGGGCACTACGCCCGCAACCTCTCGCCATGTATCAACGACTTACAACGAAAATCAGCCACTTTTGGCCGAAATTCGGCGTTGCCCTGCGAAAGCTGGGTTAGGGCGATGGATCAAGGGGAGAGGGGAAGCGTGTCGGTTAAGTGTGTTCTCTGGCACATCATAGACAAACCAGCGGAGTACTGCCTACGGATGTCATTGGGAAACCCGGATTGAGCCGTCTTTCTCTATCCGCAATAACCGCAGACACCCGTACGCGGAGAATTGACAAGCGGCAAATAACCTTCTTCCTCATCGCCTGCGCAGGCGTCACAGAACACGGAATCCATATCGATACCCCAGCCCGTGCCTTGAATCTGTGTGGCCGGTTTCCCGCATTCGGCGCATTCCCACGGCGGCGGTTCATTCCTCGCGAGCAATGTGATGTCCGGTTTCTTGACCTGGCGCTCCCGGATTTCTACGACACGGAGCTTCAGCTCCGTGGTCGAGCCGTAATCGTATTCGTGCTGGAACTTCGTGTCCGGCCCCAGAACGTTGTACAGCTTCTGACTCATGGTTTTCTCACGAGGACCGAAGAGCATATCATCTGCCGGATGCACGGAATACCGCTGCCCGTCGATTGTAAAACAGCTCAGATGCCAGCAACACTCAAGCCAGATGTCCCGCAGAAAACTGTCCAGGCCTTCTAGTGTCAAAGCGCCGGGCATCTCCACATGCAACCAATACATAGGCATATGATTCCCTTCGATCACAAGATGGAACATCTTGACGGCCTTGCCGGCTTCTTCGACTGTCTGAGCTATGCATTTCTTGAGATGGCGCGTCATCTGCGCCTTGTTGAACGTCTGCTTGCACAGCATGCATTGACCGGGGTATCGCGTTTTCTCGGCAATCATCTTAAATCCTTCGTTTCGGTTTGGCGTTATCCAGGCAATCAATGATGACTTTCACATACGTGAAGATCATTCCGCTGCCTTCCTCGGTGACACCATACGGATTCTCGGGCGGCATCAGGGAATCGAGTACGAATTCCAGTAGCGGACGCTGGTTGTAGCCTTCCATCCATGCCTGTACCATGTTGGGCCAATTGGATTCCGGCTCGCCTTCGGCATAGCGGTAAAGCTGCATGATCTGCTCTTCCCGTTTTTCGATCTCGTGTCCCTTGACCTTGACGAGCGGGCCGCCCGCGGCACGGCGCATGGAGCGCCAGACGATGCTGGATAGGTTGGCAACCGCATCGGCGTCGTTCTCGTTCTCAAATTCACCCCTTTCACAGATAGCCGCCACGTAAACCTGGATGTAGGGCTGTTCCTTTTGCATCCGGAGCATGAACTTTCGCGTCTGGCTTTCAGTCATGTTGTGGACACTGTCAATACTCGCCTGAATTTCTTCGTGTGTCACTGTTCGCATCTGCAGCCTCCTCATAGCAATTTCTCGGACTTGAGTCGAAAAATTGCACGATTCCACATCAAATTTGTAATTGAATATACTTCATTACAGAATAATTCTTTGAGTAAATGAGTCAACGAATTTTCGTCAGATGGTTAGATGGCAGTTCTGTGGAGCTTTCGTCTTGGAAAGCGAATGAGTAGGCCAGGCTTCACCGAAGCCGAGGCCCGAACAGCGCTGGTCTTCGGTGTATATCGTGTTCATAAATTAATATCGTGTGCATTCGACACAGCAATTCG
>CAYYVQ010000067.1:0-14246 GCA_964475205.1 uncultured Victivallales bacterium
CCGACTTCGTATTTAGCCCGCATTGATCACACTTTTTCAAGCAGAAACGGTTCAGGGTATTGGCAGTATGGGGCAAAACCGTTCGACTGATTGTTTCCGTCCCCTTATCCCATCTTCGTCCCGATCATCATCGCTGCCATCCTCGTCCCGATCCTTGTCTCGATCATTATCGACAAAGATCGGGACAATGATCGTGATAAGGATGAAGAGGATCAAGATCGGGCAAACCGGTTTTGGCCTGCAATGGCTGTGCTATGAAACGTCTATGCCGGAGAAGTGTGAGAAATCCGGCTTAGTTGCTTAACTTGAAGATTGTAAAAAGCGCGATTGCGTAAAGAGCCAGATTGACCAGTGTGGGCAGATCCGTGACCAGGACCTTTTCAGGTCTTTCGCCTTTTTTATGTCGGTACACAAGATCCATGTAGCGAAACAGTCCGAAGACAACGAATGGAATGGTAAAGCCCAGGTTGTGAGTATTGAACTTTTCTATGGTATCGGGCCATAAGGTATAGAGCGAGTATGCGACTATTGTTGCGCCTGCAACCGTTGAGATCAACTGGTTCAAAAGATCCGTGTCGTAGCTGCGCATGTTCTTTCTATGATTGCCGGATGTATGCTGTGTAAGTATCTTTTCCTGTCGGCGCTTGCAAAGGGCAAGAAAAAGAGCCAGCAGAAAGGTGCACAGCAGGAGCCATGGGGAGATGACAACCCCTTCGAGCGCCAGCGCCCCTGCAATGGCTCTAAGCACAAATCCCGCAGCTATTACCATTATATCAAGAAGGGCCACCTGTTTGAGACCCAGGTTGTAAATCATCTGGATTATTAAATATGCTGTAACAACCAGGAAAAACTGCAAGGAAAGAAGCCTTGCGCCGGCCGCCCCGGCAGTGAGCAAGACAATCCCAACGGGCCATGCAAGGGCGGGGGATATTCTCCCCGACGCGATTGGCCGGTTCTTTTTTTTAGGATGCTGGCGGTCGGCAGGGGCGTCTCTTATATCGTTGATCACGTATGTTGCGCTTGAGACCAGGCAAAAGAGAACCATGGCCAGCAGAGCCCGTAATAAGGATTCAATGCCAAGAGGCGTGTCCCTGGTAGTATCCCAGTAGGCGAAGAAAAAAGCCGCCATCACCAGCGCGTTCTTTGTCCACTGGAAAGGACGCATAAGCAAAACTATGTCACGGAGTAGCCCCATCATTGCTCCCCTTCTTTTTCGGCAGAGGTTTTCTTCTGGGTCCGTAACGAAAGACCAGCTTCCACACGATCCAAAGCGCTTCATTGAATATCTTCGTGCTCATCTTGGAATATCCGGATCTTCTGTCCTCGAATGTGATAGGCACTTCTTTGATCCTGAAACCAAGCATCCACGCGGAATGGGTGGTCTCAACCTGGAACGAGTAACCGTTGGATATTATTGAATCAAGCTTGATTGCTTCAAGCACCTCTCTCCGGTAGCATTTGTATCCGCCTGTGGGATCGGTAACCGGCAGGCCGGTTATAATCTGCACATACTTCGCTGCGGACTTGCTGAGCAACAGCCTGCTGAGCGGCCAGTTGGTTATCCTTATGCCGTTGACGTATCTGGACCCGAGCACAAGGTCCGCGTTTCCAGCTGCCTCAATAAATTTCGGTATTTCGGCAGGATCGTGGGAAAAATCGGCGTCCATCTCGAATATCAGGTCATAATCTTGTTTCAAAGCCCATTTAAAGCCTGTAATATAAGCTCTGCCCAGTCCGGCCTTGGCTGGATTGTGGACGGCATGAATCCAGGGCTTCTCGGCCGCCATGCTCGCAACTATTCGCCCGGTTCCGTCAGGCGAGTTATCGTCAACAAAGAGAACCTCAGCTTTCGGGACGGCGTTGTGAATTGCCGTTGAAATAGGGCCTACATTTTCTTTTTCGTCGTAAGTTGGTATAATAATAAGAACTTTTTCCATGGCGGCACTATATAAGAGGTTGCATGTGATTGTCCAGCCCGCTATCGAAACTTTCCTGCCTCCGGCGGAGGCAGGCGCGGCTTGCCTGGATTATTCGCGCCTTGCGCAAATAATCCAGGCAAGTATAATGCTTAAGTGAGGATGAATAAGATGGATTATCAAATTAGAACATACGGGGATAAGGTGCTGAGACAGGCAGCAAAACGGGTTGGTGAAGTAACCGACGAAATCAGGCATATGGCCGATGATATGCTCGAAACCATGTATGCTAACGATGGAATCGGGCTGGCTGCCGAGCAGGTGGGGCGGACTGAGGCCGTATGCGTAGTGGACATCAGCGCGGCAAAGTTGAATGAAGACAATATAGATGCTGTAAAAATGCCCCTTGTTATGATTGATCCTGAAATCGAGGAAACTTCCGGCCAATGCGCGGCAAAAGAAGGGTGCCTGAGTTTTCCGGAAATATTTGTGGAGGTTAACAGGGCAGAGACTGTCTGCCTTGCATATACCGACACCAATGGCAAGCGTCAGCGTGTGGATGTTGACGGGCTTCTTGCAAGGGCAGTTCAGCACGAGATAGACCACCTGAATGGCGTACTGCTTGTGGATAAAATGTCCATGGTAGAGAAAGTTGCCGTGTCAGGGCGGCTTAAAAGACTTAAAAAACAGGCTAAAGCAGCAATGTGAATCAGGATGGAGAAGTGGACAATGGGAGACGGATCGCTTGAGATTGATAGACTTGTTGACGGTGTGGTCGAAGCAGTGCATAACGAGAGCGCTGGTTCTTCCGAATCCGCGTATGCGGGAAAGAAAATTGACTGGCCGGTCCAGTGCACTGTAGGACCGGGGTTGGAAGGGGCAATAGCCTGCGAAACAAAAGTAGGCTATGTGAACGGGTCGGAAGGCAGACTTATCTATCAGGGTTACGATGTTTTTGATCTGTGCCGGAAATCTTGTTTTGAAGAAGTCAGCTATCTCCTTCTTAAAGGAAAGCTGCCTACTGATAAGCAATTCGAGCGTTTCAACAAGAAGCTCATAGATTACAGGTATCTGCCAAATACTCAGCGGATGATGATGAGTTTTCCACTTGAATCAATGCATCCCATGGCGGCTTTGAGGCTGGGCGCCGACCTTATGCGCCGCAGACTGACATGGCGGGATGATGTGCTCGGGCGGCCGTCTCTTGACGACGCCATTGCTGCGGACGAAGATTCAATCCCTATGGAAACTGTTCCGATGGGTGAAAGAAGGGCAATCTACGAGTTTCATCAGAAAAAGCGCCGCAGACCGGCGGGCGTACTGAAGGCTGATGACGCGGCAAGTCTTGACTCATGCTTTCACCTTATATCCGGGCTTGCGACCCTGGCGGCAGGAATTTCCAGAGTAAGGGACGACAAGCTTCCGGTTGAGCCGGATCCCCGGCTTGGGCATGCCGCGAATCTGCTGTATATGATGACCGGCAAAAAGCCGAGCGGGGAAGAAGAACGTATTATGGATATTGCGCTTATCCTGCACGCCGATCATGGCATGAACGCGAGCACCTTTGCGTCAATGGTTGTAGCGTCCACAATGTCTGATGTCTATTCGTCAGTCGGAGCGGGAATAGGAGCCTTGAGCGGTCCTCTTCATGGAGGAGCGAATGAACAGGTTCTGCGTGTGCTTCAGGCCATCGGTAAATCAGGGAATGTGGAACGCTGGTTCAGGAAAACCAGGAAAGCTGGAAAAGTTATTCCCGGATTTGGACACCGGGTCTATAAAACCTATGATCCGCGCGCGCGGATACTCGCACCCCTGGCGCGGCATGTTGCCCGGAAACACGCGCAGCTTAATCCTCTTTATGAAACAGCCCTGAAACTTGAGGACCTGGTGATATCAACGCTCGGCAAGGAAAAGGGGGTTTTTCCGAATGTCGATTTTTATTCCGGGCTGGTATACAGCAGCATGGGTATTCCTGCCGAAATGTTTACGCCCATTTTTGCAGTAAGCCGTGTTGCAGGCTGGAGCGCAAGGGTGCAGGAATATCTGAGAAACAACAGGATTTTCAGGCCCCGCGCAATATATGTAGGCAAATTTGGTAAAGAATACGACCGGGAAAAATGAAGGGGCAGGCCGCCTTTTTGAAAAATTATTCCGGTCTGTCGCCGTTTCTCCTGAGAAATTCCTCTGTCATTGCCATGTATGCTTTTGATCCGGCTGAATTGCGGTCATATAGAACTATGGGCATCCCGTAGCTTGGCGCTTCGCTCAACCTTACGTTGCGGGGTATAACAGTATCATAAACCTTTTCGTTGAAATGACGCCTTACCTCTTCCACGACCTGCGATGAAAGGTTGGTCCGCTTGTCAAACATCGTAAGCAGAATGCCTTCTATGCAAAGACCGGGATTTGTCCTGTTCTCGTTCAACTGACGTATCAAACGTGATATCACGCTCAGGCCTTCCAGTGCGTAGTATTCCGATTGGATGGGGAGCATTGCTGTGTGTGCGGCGGCCAATGCGTTCATGGTCAATATGCCGAGCGACGGGGGACAGTCTATAATAATATAGTTGTAGCGGCCGTCTTCAATTGCCGGGGTCAGGGCCTTGCTGCATCTGTGCAGGTAGGCATCGCTACGCGCTATTTCCACTTCCGCCCCGGCCAGGTCCAGTTCCGAGGGTATTATATGAACCCGGCTCACGAGTGTTTCGCGAACGAGTCCATGTATTGAGCCTTCTCCGATAAGCGCCCGGTACAGGCTGGTTCCGTTTTCCTGTTCCAGTCCAAGTCCGCTTGTCGCATTAGCTTGCGGATCCATGTCAACCACCAGGACGTTTCGATCAAATTCAGCCAGGCAGGCGGCCAAATTTATCGCAGTTGTTGTCTTGCCTACTCCGCCTTTCTGGTTGGCTATGGCAACTACCTTGGGCGCGTTTTTCTCCATTCTATGCTAGCTTCTGGCAGTTGTGATCATACCGGTAGAACGCGCATATTCAAAAATGCCGCCCGCATCAATTACCGGCTTCACAGCTCCCAGCTCCTTGAGTTTGTAAGTGTCTCCATCTCTGGAAATCTGCATGTTTTTAATGTCGATCTCAACGGCGTCTCCTGTCTTAAAACGTCTGCACAAACTCTCTTCAGTTTCCAGGGGATAGAGTTCTCCAAGAGAAATGCAGTTTCGGAAGAATATCCGCGCATACGACTGCGCCACGACGGCTTGTATACCCGCTGCTCCAAGCGATACGGGCGCGTGTTCGCGGGAGGAACCACAGCCGAAATTTTTCCCTGCTACTATTATAGAATATTCGGATTCTACAGCGCCTTGCTCAACGAAAGGGGGATAGGTGTCCGGAAGCCCTGACATGGCATGGGATCCGAGCTGCCTGTATTCTTTTTCTATTGTAGGCACCAGGTTGAGATACCGGGCCGGAATTATCTGGTCAGTGTCAATGTCATCTCCAACGACAAAGACTTTTCCTTTAATGATCCTGGATTTTTCTGTATGGCTCATTTTAAGTGTCCTGTCTAACGTTTAAATCGTGATTCCTGCTGTGTTTGTTTTGATCAGATGTCCCTTGGGTCTGTTATGTGTCCGGTTACCGCCGAAGCAGCCGCTGTCAAAGGGGAAGCAAGAAAAATAGCCGATTGTTTCGAGCCCATTCTTCCTATGAAGTTTCTGTTGGTTGTGCTGATAACCGTCTCCGTGCCCGTAGTTCGTCCGTATGTGTCGACGGGGCCTCCAAGACAGGCCGCGCAGGAGGGAGGCGCAATATCCTCGCATCCTGCTTCAGCAAAGATCTCCACCAGGCTCTTTCCATCAACGGTCTCGCGCAGAAGTCCTTCTGCCACTTCCGCTGTGGCAGGCACGAGGAATGTCTTAATTGCAACCCTACGGTCCTTGAGGATTTCCGCCGCCATTATAAAATCGCTCAGCTTGCCGCCAGTGCACGAGCCGATATATGCGCGGTCGAGCTTAATATCGGTTTTATCTTTTGCAGGGGCGTACTTTGCCGGGCTGTGTGGTTCGGCAACGCATGGGACAAATTCTGAGACATTATAACGGGTTGTCTTGTATGGCCTGGCTCCGCTGTCGCCGCGCATCGGCTCAAACGGCTTGCCTGTCCGTTGGCGCACGTACTCTACGGTCTTGCTGTCAGGCTCGATAATTCCGTTTTTCGCCCCGGCCTCAATGGCCATGTTGCAGATTGTCATTCGATTTTCAATGTCCAGTTGGTCAATAACTTCTCCGGTAAACTCCATGGCTGAATAGTTTGCCCCGTCGACTCCTGTGTCGCCTATTATTCTCAGGATAATGTCCTTTCCCGTAACGTACTCGGGGCGTGTACCTTCGAGAATAAAACGAAGGGTAGGGGGTGTCTTGATGAGAAGCTTGCCTGCGCCCATCACAAAAGCAGCGTCGGTATTGCCTATGCCCGTGGCAAAAGCGCCAAGCGCCCCATGTGTGCAAGTGTGTGAATCTGTCCCGAATATCACCTCTCCGGGCCGCACATGGCCCTGTTCGGGCAGCGCCACGTGGCAAACGCCCTGGTAACGGTTGGTTCCGACGTCATAGAAATGGGGCAGCGATTGTTCTGCGGCAAATTCGCGCAGGGTGTCGATGTTACGGCGGGCTTTCTCATCCTTTGTAAAAATGTAGTGATCAGGGATTATGACGACTTTTTCGCGATCCCATACCCTTGCGTCTTTCCCGAATTCCCTTTTGAAAATTCCAATCGTCCCTGGTCCGCAGACGTCGTGAGTCAACAGAATGTCAGCGTCAACCCAGATGTTCTGTCCCGCTTCCACGGCGCTGTTGCCAGATGCCCTGGCAAGAATCTTTTCCGTAATGGTTCCAGCCATATGTTACACACTTCCCTTTCTGAATTATAGAAACACCTTGTTCGAAGAGCCTGTTATCGGTTCCTGCTGCCTTTTACCAGGGCAAAGAAACGATCCTCATACTCTTCGAAAAGGTTATGATCCCGTAATTTCTTTGCAAGGTTTTTGATCAGATCCGGATCTTTGGCGGCTGCCGCAAAATCATGTTCCAGCTCCTCCCGGATGCGCTGGGTCGGGTTGCTCTGCATAAGAAACATCCCCTTGTGTTCCATATCGCGCACATTTGCCGGAACGGATTTTTTGATCACTTCCCAGAACAGTTTTACCAGGCATACATCCCATGGATCATCCACTCCGTAGACCACTGCGCTGAGCGGATCGCGCTTCTCTTCTACTGATTTCCTGACATTTTCAGCGACAGTGTCCGGGTTCTCGCTGATGATATGCTCGCTATAGTTCTCTTTCTTCAGGTTGTATCCGTATTCAAGAATCCGCAATTGCTGTTCATGGCTTTTCAACCATTCTACGTATTCCCGCGCTTCGTCGCCGAACCCTTCCAACACAGTGTCGGAATATGCTTCAGGAGTAATAATAGTCGGCTTGCTGGCCTGAATCCGTCCTTCGCGCACACGTGTGGTGTTGGCCTTGTCCATAAGCTCGCTGACTAAATGATAGTTCAACACCGTGGCGCCGAAGGTTTCAAGATTGTTCCGGGGCATAAGAAGCACCTCGGTGTTGTTAACAGCGTACCAGAAATCAAATGAATCTTTTTTGTGCATAATCCAGATATAATAGCAGAGCATTAGTTTGTTGCAAAAGGCAAAAGTTTGAAAACCCGTCAAACCGCATTGTCAAGAAGAGTGTGTACTTTCAGACAAAAACGGATCACCGATAGCTCGTCCCGGGATATTTATCCATTTTTTCTGACACACTATTCCATAAACATAAGTTTCTGCCTGATCGGAATCGAATTTACTGGCTGTAATTAACTGCGAGCACGAGCATGATGACGATTATGAACAGCAGCGAGGCTTCCGCCTGTATCTTTCCTCAAGTTACATGTTGTTTCAGCAGAATCGACATAGTTAACCCGCATATCTCACAAAATTCCCGCTGCGTACGTTGTTTCCCGGTTCTGAAGAGTTAATGGGCGGATCAGGCTAATCCGGCGATTGGGATGAATTCAGTTCTATTGTCACAGGCCCGTCGTTTACCAGTTCCACGGACATGCTGGCCTGAAATGTTCCTGTTTTGACTTTTTCGGGGCTCATGCATTGTCTGAGCAGATTGATATACAGATTGTAGAGCCTGTCAGCCTCTTCCGGACGCGCTGCCTCCACAAAGCTGGGCCGGTTTCCCTTTTTTGTGTTGGCGCATAATGTGAACTGAGACACGACTAGTATCTCACCGTCAATCTGCTGGATGGAAAGGTTCATTTTTCCGTCCAGATCCGGAAATATACGCAGTCCGATAGTCTTTCGAGCCAGGTAAGATGCATCTTCCTCTGTGTCATTGCGGGTTACACCAAGCAAAACAAGATAGCCTTTTCCTGTTTCAGTCAAAGGCCGTCCTTCCACTGCAACGCTTGCCCTGGCAACCCTCTGTATAAGAGCTTTCATAGTATTGTTCCGCGCCCTGTTTCTCTTGATAGACCCGACCGGCGGGGTCCAGGCCTGTTTATGTTTTCCCGATCATAATCGTAATCCTAATCGAATTTTGGCCTGTACTCGATTACGATTACGAATAGAAGTGGGGCGCGCCTGCCCTCAATCATTTCTCGAATTACAGGTTTTTTCAACGAAATCTGATTCATTGTCGGATTTCATGATTTCGTCCCGAAATTCCTTATTGATTCTTCTCTTGTGCTGGAAGCCTTGGCTTAATATTGTCGTATGCATTAATAACTGTCAACAGGAGGTTATGAATGGAAGAATTTACGGTAAATACGAATGCGCGAAGTGAATTTATCAATATTTCTCGTGATGTCAGCAAATGCATTGCTTCTGCAGGAATAAAAAACGGTACTGTCAGCGTGTATGTGCCTCATACTACGGCCGGAGTCACGATTAATGAAAATGCCGATCCCGATGTTATGAGGGATATCAATGAGACGCTTGAGCGCCTTGTCCCATGGAATGATGGATACCGCCATTCCGAGGGAAATGCGGCGGCGCATGTAAAGAGCAGTCTCATGGGCTCTTCGGCGAGGATTCCCGTTGAGAATGGACAACTTCAACTAGGCACGTGGCAGGGAATCTATTTCTGTGAATTCGACGGTCCACGCAGTCGCCGCGTGTGGGTATCCCAGTGAATCCTGGTCACAGACCGAGGGCGGCCTTGCTTGCGGGCGCTACCGGGTCGGGTAAGACGCCGCTTGGCATCTATCTTGCCTCTAACGGTTTGTGGGGCAGCAGGTGTTTCCATTTTGATTTCGGGGCGGAACTCAGAAGAATCAACGCCGGAAAGGCGGAACATGATCTCAGCCGTTCAGAACTGGAAGTAATCAGGAAAAGTCTTGCAACCGGATCTGTTCTGGAACAGCACGATTATGGCATCGCCGGGAATCTGATCAGACGGTTTGTCTCCGCGAACAACAGTTATCAGGACGACTGGATACTTCTCAATGGTTTCCCGAGAAACGCAGGCCAGGCGGCTTGCGTGTCGGAATTCCTGGATCTCAGGGCCTTGATAATGCTTACAGCCGGATCCGAAGTTGCAAGGACCAGGATCAGGCTCGACTCCGGCGGTGACCGGGCAGGGCGGTCTGACGACACTACCGAACTCGTAGAACGTAAACTTGAAGATTTCAGAGAGCAGTATAACTCCCTTATTCATTTCTTTGAAGCCAGGAGCGCTGCGGTATACTATATTCCCGTATCAATCAACACTGGACCGGAAGAAATAGGCGAAAAACTGGAAAAACAAGCGGCCGGACAAACGGCAGGGGAGGGTTAGATGGCATTAAAAATTAACGGACGCGAAATACCTGAAAGCGCAATAAGGTATGAATACGACAGGTTGATAAAGTTCTATTCGGATCATATGACTGCCGAGCGGCTTAAGGAACTGAGTTCAGAGATTATGGACAAAGCCAGGGAACAGGCTATAGGATCGGCGCTGCTTTTCGAGGCAGCACAGAAGCTGGACATCAGGGTTTCTCGCGAAGAAGTGGACGAGCGTTATCAGAATATGGTTAAAAAAGCTGGTGGCACAGAAGCCTTTGATCAAATGATGAAAACCCAGGGCTTGAGCGAAGATCTTGTTCGAAATAGCATAGAGCAGGGGCGGAAGGTTGATTTACTTGTGGAACGGAAACTGTCTGATATTGGCGATCCTACGGAAAAGGACATAGAGGACTATTTTGAGGAACATAAATCTGATTACGTAAAACCTGAAATGGCGCAGGTCCAGCATATTCTTGTAAAGCCGGATTCCAGTGGAGAGAGCGACAAAGAGACGGCAAGGTCCAAGCTCCTGTCCATAAAAAACAGGATAGACCAGGGAGCAAAATTCAGCGATGAAGCTGCGGCTCATTCAGAATGCGACAGCGGCGCAAAGACAGGCGGAAGTCTGGGGTGGGTGCAGCGCGGTATGATGCTGCCTGAACTGGATGAGGTCATTTTTTCGC
This sequence comes from uncultured Victivallales bacterium, assembly GCA_964475205.1. Classification (GTDB taxonomy): domain Bacteria; phylum Verrucomicrobiota; class Kiritimatiellia; order UBA8416; family CAYSRM01; genus CAYSRM01. The sequence goes on from CAYYVQ010000067.1 coordinate 10,381, forward strand.
TGGATATCGGCGAGATAAGCGATGTTGTGGAAAGCAGCCTGGGTTTGCACATTCTCAGAAAGACCGCCCATGAAAAAGGCGGCGAGGTAACTTATGTCGAGGCCCGCGAGAAAGTTCGCGAATATCTCCGGCACCTGTATCGCGGCAAGGCAATATCGCAGTTTGTAGATGAGCTTAAGGAAAAAGCCGTTATCGAAGAAGAGTAAGGGATTGGCGCGCAATTCATGGAAATGCGTGGTGATTTGCTAACTTGCTTGACGGTGTCGGGCGCTTGGCTTATTCTCTGCTTTTTTCTTTCTGGAAGTAACGGGGCGTAGCGCAGTTTGGCAGCGCGCTTGAATGGGGTTCAAGAGGTCCCGAGTTCGAATCTCGGCGCCCCGACCAGCCTTCGCTCGCAGCTTAGCGAAGAGCGAAGGCTGTTCGAACCTCCTTTTGAATGCCGGATTTTGAATGCCGGATATAGGTTGAAAGCTCGACCACGGGAGCATTGATTTTCACGCCATGTATGGCGCCATGGTTGCAGGCGAGGAGCCAGAGAGTCCAGAAGGGCATATTGGTCAATGTGATATCGCTATAGAAACATTTTCGCATCCGATAAGAGCAAGCATCTGCGACGGACGCCACCCCCTCGGCAGACGGTGACAGGGTGAGTGGACGGGATCGGTGGACCCCAGAAAGGTGTCGCCGTTTCCGTCGATGGTCCCCATCCCGCTGATGGATATGTTCTTTGCGCCACGTACGTAAATCAGATGTCCTCGGGGAACCCTCATGCCGAAACCGTCATCCTTCGAACTGCCGGAACCGATGTACTGCGGAATTGAGCTGGCTATGTCAATTCCGCAGGCAAACTGGCCAGTCCGGGTAGGGGCCGGGGTTGCCCCCGGCCCCTACCCGGACTGAAAAAATAATTGACTTTGCGTTGTCTTGTCACATATGGTCACTGCTATTGTTGAGATTTAACGACATGTTGAATTTGACACAAAAAAGCATGAAGTACGAGGGGTAGATATGATAATGAAGCGACACATGAGAATGATTGCGGGCATGATAGTTTTAATCCTGGCGTTGATTGCGGCGCACGGCGCAAAAGCAGCAGGTTCAGTTAAATTTGAAGAAGGGCCGGTGGCAAAGAAGAAGGGGGACGGGGCGCTGGTCGGGTTCAAGCTGTCCGGCCCGACCGATGTCGAGGTATCGGTTCTGAATAGCAAAGGCGAAATTGTGCGGCATCTGGCAGCCGGTGTTCTGGGTAATTCGGAAGGCTCCGAACAGGAAAATCCGCCGCCTGCGCCGCTAAGGCCCGGTCTTACGCAGGTTCTTGAATGGGACGGCAAAGACGACAAGGGCAAACCGGCGCAGGGCGGACCGTTCTCGTTTCGTGTGCGCGCCGGGATCCAGCCGGAATTTGACGGGTTTCCGGTACATGATCCGCATGGCAGCGGAGCTGTTATTGGTGTTGTGACGGCGCCCGATAATCAGATCTATGTCTTTCACAAGCACAGCACGGCCAACGGGAACATGGGTAATTTTGATATCAAGGTGTATGATCACGACGGTCACAGTGTGCGCAACCTTAAGCCGTTTCCGGCCGATATTCCTCAGGAACGTGTCGAGGGGACCCGCGCGTTCAGCGACGAGGACGGACGGCTTGTGCCTCGCATTTACAATTGGGAGCAGCTCAGCTTTTATGACGATCTTAAGCATGACCGGGGCAGAAGCATCACGGATTCGCCGATGCCTGCCGTTGACTCCAAAGGAAATGTGTACTGGATTGCCGGTGAGGCTCGAACCCGCGGACCGGCGCTGATGTCTCTGGATGCCGATGGCGGCGTGTCACGTCCGGCCGACGAGTTTATCGGACCAAGAATTCTGCCGGATATGAACGGGCTGACCATGAGCACTCATTATGGCCGGAAGGGCGAACGCCCCAGTCTGGCGGCAAGCGGCGATGATAAATACATCTATGTGACCTCGTTGGGGGTAAATAAGAAATTCGAACATTATGCCGCGCTCAAGGGAATAAAGAACCCTGTGGCGCCGGTTGTGTTTCGTTTTGACGCGAAAACGCTGTCGGACGGGGAAGTCTTTCTCGGCAAGATCGATCAGACTGGAACCGAAGGCGAGCTTCTGACCATGCCCAGAGCCCTTGCCGTGGCCAATGGAAAAGTCTATGTGGCCGACATTCGCGCCAACCGGGTCGTGGTCTACAATGAGAAAGACGGGAGTTATGCCGGGCAGATATCCGTGAAGAATCCTGACACCGTGGCCGTTGATCCCGAGAGTGGCGCGGTTTATGTATGCGTAAGCGGCAATCCTGCAACGTTAATTAAATTCGACGGCTATGAAAACGGGAATGAGCTTTACCGAGGTAAAGTGCCGAAGGGTGGCCGCGCTCGCATTGGCGCAATGACGGCCTCCGAGGATGGAATTCGTCTCTGGCTGCCGAAAATGCATTACGGACCGAACTTTACCTGCGTGGAGGATACTGGCGAAGGATTTAAAATCCTGGGCGACCCTCGCCCCGATGGCCAGCGTGCGAATGGGCCTCGCGATTTGTCCTACGACCGCATTCGCGAGGAGCTGTACGTCAAGACCAGCGGCGAGAGATGGCACCGCATCTGCGGCAAAACCCACGAAATCAAAAAAACGTTTTCCTTTGGCGCGCCGTTTGAGATGGGCGCTTATGCGACTCAGCTGCTGGTGCGCGATGACGGCAATATTGTGACGTTGAGCTACAGTCCGAAACGGGCCATGAGGCTCTGGACCCGCGATATCAAACCGCTTAACTGGCCGGGGCACGACAGCAACCAGGGCACGACCTGGGGCGGCATCATGACGTTTTCACAGAATTATATGGCCCTGCATGAGGACGAGATTTATTTTATTCCGCCCGGCCACTACAAACAAGAAGGCAAGGACTGGCGATTTAGCAGTCTCAATGTCATGGGGTACGACCGTAAGGAGCGGCGCACGGCGATATGGCAGTTGACGCGCGGCTCGATCCCGCGTGTGGATGCCAAGGGCAATATCTATATCGCCTCGATGATGCGCGAGCCTGGCCGCATCGTGCCGGAATTCTTCGATGATAAGCTCAAACCGATTCCCGATAAGCTCACTCCGGGTGTAGGCTGGTCGTCAGGCCGACCTTCAAGCGGGTACTGGTACAGCTATATGTATGGCGGCATCGCCAAGTTTCCGCCCGAGGGAGGAAGCATCTGGCATAAGGAAGGCGAGATCCCATCAAGTGTGGTCGGCGAAATCCCCAGGGAGATTACTGAAGCCCCGAAAATCAAGATCGATTATCACTATTACTACAATACCAGGGAAAAAGGGTATCTTCAGAATGCCGAATGGTTCCGCTACGGCTTTGCGCCGTATTCGGAAACCTATCCGGTCGGAACCCCGACCTGCATGTGTGAAGGCGCCGGGTTTGACGTCGATGCATGGGGCAGGGTGTTTTACCCGAATCTGGGCCAATACCGGGTGGAGATGATCGATAACAACAATAATTACATTGGCAATTTCGGGCATTACGGCAACGCCGATTCCATGGGCGGCGGCAAGATGGTCGAAACAGCGCACAAATACGAGAGCACGGAACGGGCGCATCCTGACATTCCGCTGGCCTGGCCGACTTATGTGGCGGTGTCAGACACGCACGCCTATGTCAACGACACGCTCAGCAGGCGCGTTGTGGCCGCGCGCCTGAACGCGGAGCTGACCGAAACCGTTGCCGTACCGTAGCCACGAGCCTGAACGATGCGTAATTATGGGCTGCTTTGGAATCTCCCTAGCGGGGTCAGACTGTGAATAACGATTCCGTTGAAAAACCCCCTTTTTAACGGTTGTGTTGCAATGTTTTTCTGCGC
>CAYYVQ010000068.1:0-14196 GCA_964475205.1 uncultured Victivallales bacterium
GGGAACAGATCAAGAAGAAAGGCAATATCCCGCCCTTTCATATTGACCAGCAGGTGTGCTACGACAGCAAGCGCGACCGTCTCTACATTGGCGGAGGCGGCTATCCGCATATCAAGATTAAGAAGGGCGACAGTCCGCTGTGGATGTTTGACGTGAAGACGGAAACGTTTTCGCGGCTGGAGCCGGAAGTAACTCCCACACCGACCGGCTACACCTCGAATATCGCCATGTTCATGTACGACAGCGTGAACGATGTTGTGCTTCTGTTCCATCACCGACCAGGGAGAGGAAGAGAAAAGGAGATGGCCATCTATGCCTATCATCCCGGAGCAAATGAATGGGAAGTGGTTTCCAAGAATCCGCCCGAGATGCACCGCGGGAGGTATGCTACATGGACCGGGCATTACAATCCGAAATTGAATGCCTGCATGCTGCATGTGGCTGACGACAGCCAGAATAACGGCACAATGCTGGCCTATCGCTATAAGCGAAAGTAAGCTTGCTATTCATGTCTACCAGTTTTCTGGCCGGCTATGCTTGCCGCTTCAGCCAGGCTGCGTGATCTGGCTCTTCCATGAACTCGGGTTCCCTGTCGAATTGCAATCGAATAATGGTCATGGCTTCGTGGAACCAGCGGATACGGTCGTCATAAGATCTTTGGTTTATCGTGCATGCTCCTTGCTCAGCCTGACAAATTCCTCGCACATAGCCTTGACGGCTTCCGGACGGTGTCCAGCTTTGACCGTATCACCGTATGAGTCATAAAGCCGCCTTGACAAACCGATCCCCGTCTTTGACCCAGCGTTCGGGGCGCGACCAGATATGCGCCACGTATGTTTCCTGATCTTTGCGGGAAAGGGTTGACAGTAATGCAGGATCGCCCAGCTCACGAAACAGGGGATCCCTGGGGTTAAACCGGTTGAAAGTGTAGATCCCGTCGACCCCGGCCTTCCAGGCGGCGAGGGCTTCACCGCGCCATATTTCCAGATCTGATGCCGCTTCGGGCTTCCCGCCCCCCGAAATACGCCTTGACGTAAACCCGGCGTAAACCGGAACATCGTAACGTTTTCCCAGGGCGGCCAGGTTCTGCCACGGCTCGAACTTGAAGTAGCCGCCAGCCGTAAAGATATCGATCAGGCCTTCCCCAAGCCAGCGTTCGAGATCTATGCCCAGCGCGTTTGAGAATCCAATCGAATCAAACCCTCTCATGGCAAGCAGCAGCGGCTTGCCGCGTTTTTCGGCGACCTTGTCGGCCATGGACCGAATGCGCCGGATCAGATCGGTCATCATTGCGCTGTGCTCGGTGGTCACGGGTTCTCCCGTTAACTGCTGTGTGAACAGTACCGGGTGCCGGAAGAAATCCAGTTCCAACCCGTCAACATCGTAGCGTGTGGCCACATCCTCAAGGATGTGGTAGACCTTTTGGCGCACTTCTGGGATCCCGTAATCAATTGCCGACCAGCGGCCGCAGGCGTAGGGATACTCGACTCCGGGCTTGCCGACCAGCCAGTGCGAATGCCGCCGTTTCCAGTCGGTAATCAAAAACGCCGCGGCAGGACTGGAATCGTGCGTATCGTTCATGCGCATCGACCAGAAAGCTTCCATATTGTGCCCGTGACAGAACTCTACGATGGTTTCCAGCGAGTCAGTACCGAGAGGGATCAATTCGTGCACACGACGGGCCGCGCATTGGTCGCTGTCGAGCAATTCTGAGACGTTGCTGCGGTGCGTGTAGTGGTTGAAAACGCCGGTACAGTAAAAGACCGCATTGACGTGGCTTCCGGCAAGAGGGGCCGTGCGTGTGCTCAGAAACAGATCCGGGGTAACAGGCTGATCGGCGGTGATACGCTTTAAATCGTTGCCATCGTTGTTCATGATAAGACGGCGGCGCCTACGGGCTGCCGCCTTACGGGTTGCGATGATGTTTGCGTTTCCCTTATAGTTTGCTGGACGGTCAAAGGGTATGCCATTGCTTTGCGGTGTTGATGTCATCGTTCGTTGACCTGCTTTCTCCCGGTTTTCGTCTTGATACCGATCTATATATACAGCTACTCTGTATTTTAGGCAAAGCACACTCGAACGTCAATTTTATGGAGGCTTTATGAAAACAACAGGATTGGTTTCCGCCGTGCCCACAGCATTCCGGGAAGACGGGAGCGTGGATTTCAGCGCGATACCTCCACTGGCCGAGCATTTGTGCCGGACAGGTTGCGCTGGCGTGTTTGTCAATGGGACGACCGGCGAAAGCATGTCGCTGACTGTTGAAGAACGGGAAAAGTGCTTGAAAGAGTGGCGGCGCGTTCTGCCAGCCGACCGAAAACTGTTCGCGCATGTCGGCCACAATTGCCTGGAAGACGCGAAAAGACTGGCCTGCCATGCGAGTGAGACAGGCGCTGATGCAGTGGCAGCGGTGGTTCCGAGCTTTTTCAAACCCTCAGGGATTGAGGGCGTAATTCAATGGTGTGAACAGGTGGCGGCGGCGGTTCCGGATTTGCCGTTTTATTTCTATTACATGCCGGGTTTTACCGGTACCGTCTTGAGTGTGGCGCGTTTTCTTGAAGCGGCTGAACCGAGAATCCCGAATCTGGCCGGAGTCAAGTACACATACGAGACGCTGGACGATTTCATGGAAGCCCTGAATTTGGAGAACGGACGTTTTGATCTTATGTGGGGCCGCGACCAGATGCTGCTTGCCGCCTGGTCGGTGGGAGCGCGGGCCGCCACAGGTTCGACGTTCGCCCTGGCCGCTCCGCTTTATTTAGAGTTGATAACAGCCTTCGAGCGCGGCGATATGGCGACAGCCCAAGCCGCACAGGTCCGCTCCATAGCCATCATCCGGGCCCTGGCCGCCACAGGCAATTTTTTCTCAGCGCTGAAACAGGCGCTTCGGGACCAGGGCGTGCCAATGCGTCGGGATACGCGCCTGCCGCTTCCTCCGCTTTCAAAAGAAGATATGGCAGCCTGCCGGACAATCGCAGAAAAAAATCTCAATGTAAACAATGATTGGTAAAAGCAGGTTGAATCAAGAACGCTTTTCACCGGACCGATTGACTTTTTCTTCGGCTCTCGCCGTGTCGTTGCCGGGCGTGGTTCTGTTTCTCACTGGAACAAGCTCGCTGATGCTCGAGATGATCTGGGCCAGGCGCCTGGCAATTATTCATGGCGGCACGGTTCCAGCGGGCGCGGCGGCCTTGTGCGCCTACCTTGCCGGACTGGCAATAGGAGCGGCCTGGCTCGGGAGGAGGGCTGACCGTATTGCGAGGCCTCAGCTTTTTTTCGGAGTTCTGCAGCTTGGTATAGGATTCTGGGCGTTGGTTTCCATGATGACTCCGCTATTCCTGCCTGAAGTCTATGCACTGCTGACGCATACACTCGGGTTATCGCGAGCGCTTGTCCCGTTTTTCCTGGCTATGTTTATTTTTCTGCCTCCAGCAATATTAATGGGAGGAACGCTTCCGATAGCAGTGTGCTGGCAGGAAAGGGTCGCGTTCCCGAATGTGGCGTCTGCCGCGGGATTATTGCGTTTTGTCAATTGCGCCGGAGCCGCGGGCGGCGCATTGCTCGCAGCCGGGCTGTTGATTCCCCGCTGGGGTTTGAACGCGACGACTGTCTCCGCAGCGCTGCCGGCTTTATTTGCTGCTGCAATAGCAGGAGCTGCGGGATATCGGTCGAAAAATGGCCTGATTGAGCCCGGACTGAATGCAAATCAGGCAAATGGAGCTGAACCTTCACGGGGAATCGCGGAATCGTCCGGCAATGAGAAGGGACGACAAGATAGAGGTTTCCGCCAGGGGGCATTGGTTCTGGCGTTTCTTGCAGGAAGCCTGGTCATGTTATGCCAGATAGCGCAATTCCGGGCGCTTTCATTCCTGACCTCAGGGACCCTGGCGGCTTTCGGGAGCGTATCGGCTGTTTATATTTTTGCTCTTGGAGCCGGAGCGTTGATCGGGGGTGGACTGTTGAGCCGGGTTGCAAGGCGCCGTATTCCGCTGATGCTGGCCGCATCCTTTGCCCTCGTCGGCGCCGGCGCGGGTTCAAGTCTGCCGTTACTCCAGATGGTCAGCGGTGAAATGATACAACATCTGAGGACAATGGATGCGGGGAGTCTTTTCAGGGCGGCTCTTGCTATCACGCCTACTGCGTTGCCGCTGGGTCTTATGTTTCCATTGCTCATTGAAAGCATCCATCCTGCCCGAGACAGATCAGGCAGTACGGTAGGCAGTATTTCTGCGGCCATGGAAGCGGGCTCAATAACAGGTCCCGCGCTTGTCGCGCTTGTCATTCTGCCTGTCCTTGGAACGCGGCTGACTCTTATCCTGGCTGTTGCGCTGGCAACGGGACTTGCAATCATTGTATTCTGGGGAAGATTCGGTGTAAGTATATTTCGCTACCCGTTGAAACAGATTCCGGGAACGATCCTGTTGGCGGCCATAGGCACGGCAACCCTGATACCGGCCTGGAAAACCCATATCTATCAGGAAGTCATTCTTGAGCAACTTGAACGAAATGTCGGAGCTGAAGGCGAGATTGTAGATATTGAGGAAGGAATTGAAGGAATTGTTTCTGTGGGCCGTGGATGGAATGATTTTGAAGGCCGCGAGATCACGCTTATGTATATCGGACGTAAGATGCAATCTGAGGACTCGACACCATGGAGACGCCTTGAAAAAACTATGGGCGCGCTTCCTTCCCTGCTATGTCCCCGGCCAAGAGGACGCGCTTTTCATATCGGCCTTGGTTCAGGCGTAACGGCCGCATCAAGCAAAGCCGCCGCTCCGGAACGCTTTGTGCGGGTTGCCGAGCTGGTTCCCGGCGTTGTGGAGCAGATGAAACGTTTTCATCCACCGGGGCCAGTGTCTTTCGATATTGTGATTGGCGAAGGCCGCGCTTTATTGGCCGCCGAGCATGAACCGCTTGACCTGATTGTCACTGATATTGTTTTTCCTGAATCCGCCGGCGCCGGCGGACTGTTCAGCCGCGAATATTTTGAAAACACTCGCTCATCTCTTTCGGAAGGCGGTGTCTTTATGCATTGGCTTCCGCTGTGGCAGATGTCGCCGAGGGCGTTCCAATCAACCGTGCAAGCCTTCCTGGACGTATATCCGGATGCGACGTTGTGGGCAGCCAGCCTGAATGGCGCCCGTCCCCTGGCTGGACTGTCTGGACAAAAAAACGCTGAAAAAGGATTCGATCCAGAAGTTCTGGCGCAGCGTCTGGCTCAGCTTGAAACTGCGGCTGTTGACCTTGGCAGTATCGACCTTGACAGTGTTGAAGGGATTCTGGCGCGTTTTGTTGCCGGCCCGCAGCAACTAGCTGAGCTGGCCGGTTCCGTCCCCGCTTCCACTGATGACCGTCCGCTGCCCGAATTCTATGTAACAGGAAAGCGTAATGTTAATCCAGGCATGGAAAACCTTGAACTTCTACTTTCCTCCTGGACCGCTGATATCATTTTTAAGGCGGCTGTTCTATCTAAAGAGGAAGAATCCGGCTCCGGGCAGGAGACAAGCGGCATGACAGGCCTTGAGGAAAAAACAAAGGTTAAAAGAGACGCGCGGCGCGAATTGGCTGAAATTAACCTTGCCCTGGGCAATGCTCTCACCACCGGATGGACCGCGCGGCGTGTTATGCCGCTGCTCGAACGCATGAGCATTATTCGCCTGCAGGCTCCTGATGACCCGGAAATAGCTTATGAATACTGGATGCTGCTACTTGATGTTGCCGAATCTGCGTTTAAGGGCGGCAGGATGAAGATGGTCCGGCAGGTTCTGGAGATGTCGCTTGATGTCGGTCCTAAACGTGATTTTATCATGCGCAACCTTGCTCTTGCCAAGGCTGTTACCGGAAAGCCCGGCGACGGATTGGAAGAGGCGCGCGATGCCTGCCGGCTTCGCCCGGAGAATCCCGAAAACTGGAAGGTCTTACAGCAGGTCGCGCTCTCGGCCGGCAATGATAACGAAGCCAGGCATGCAGCCGACCAGGCGCAAAAAGCAGCCGCCGGCCATAGTCGAGACTGATATTAAAAAAAACTCAGCAATTCTAATTATGGCGGTCTGAGGTGAGCATGAGTGGCGTAACGGTAAGGGCCAGATCATTCGACGTTGCGAGCCGCCATTCCTGAGACTTCGGATTCAGCATTCTTTCCCGAGGCTTTTTTGCCGGGTCTGGTTCTGGATTTCTTTTTTGTCCCGGCCTTTGCGCGGCACCATGCGGGGATATACCTGCTTTCGGCTTTGAAGAGTTCTTCGGCCATTTGCCGGATCTCCGCCGGACTGCAAACGGCTGCGGAAAGGGGGTCGAGCATCATGGCCTGGATTACGCTTTCGCGGTCATGATTCAGAATGCCGTGTGCACTGAGCTCGAATACAGCCATGTTGCTTCGGCATAGCGCGGCGACTTGTTCGGGAAGCGCCCCGAAATATGTTGGGGTATAACCACGTTTGTCCACCAATACTGCAACCTCCACCACGCCCGTTTGCGGGAGATTGGGAATAAGGCCTGTGTTGGGCACTGATGCGTATATAATACTTGCGCTGTCCAGGAAATGTCCCTTGATGATATCCGAGGCATATTCGTGACTGCGCTTCAAATTGATTTCTTTCCTGCCCTGCGCCATTTCGCGGCGGGCTTTATCAGTTTTTTTGCGCCAGGCGGGCCAGTTGTCCGCATAGAAGCTGCTTCCGCCGAGGTACTTTTTCCCGCAGTGCTTTTTGATCAGGTCTCTGCGTTTTCTAATGTAAGGAACATACTCGGAAAAGTGGCCGCTTGATTCGGTGACAAAGTAGCCGAACTGTTTCATGATCTCAAACCGAACAGGATCCTGCTTCAGGAATTCCGGATCTTCCGCATAATCTTTGAGCCTCGGGTAGAGGTCTTTACCCTTGTGTTCAAGTCTTGTGAACCACGCCATATGATTGATCCCCCCGCACTCCCATACCATCTCCTCATAAGGAATGCCCGTGAAGCCGGCCAGCTTCCTGCTCGTGCCCTGGACGCTATGGCAGAGGCCAACGTAGGGTTGGTCTGTATGACGGGTAGCCGCAAGAGAAAGAATGCTCATGGGGTTGGTATAGTTCATAATCAGTGCGTCCGGGCAGAGTTTCTTTGCGTCATCGAGAATCTCCAGGAAGGAGGGAAGGGTGCGCAGCGCTTTCATTACGCCCCCGGGTCCAATGGTGTCGCCAATGCATTGATCGATTCCGTACTTGAGCGGTATATCATTGTCGAGGCGCACACACTTGACGCCTGAAACTTCAATTGTGCTGATAAGATAATCAGTGCCTTTAAGTATCTCTTTCCGATCAGTAGAGGCCTCTATCTTCCACGATTCAGTCTTGCCCATAAGTTCAAGCAGACGGTGCATGAGCTTTATGTTGACGTCAAGCCGTCTGCGATCAATGTCCACCAGCCCGATAATACCGCGCGGCAACTCATCAATGTTCAGAATATCCGTAAAAAGCGTCTGTGTAAAACCGCTGCCGGCGCCCAACAATGTAATTTTAGGCATAGCATCTCCTTTTGATCTTTTATACGATTTTTTGCAGTATACAGATTGTCAGATAAATAACAATATACAACCTTTTGGTCTGATCTGTTTATCAACTTCTGGAGTTAATGAGTAGATCACTTTGGCGCAACAAGTTGCGCCAAAGACGTGACGCAAGCTGCCGGGCCGACTCCCGAACGCGGCGTCAACCCGTTTGGATGCGGCGGGCGCAGCCGTTACGGCCAGGGGGAGTAGATTATTTGTGTGCCGCGAATAATACAGGTTAGTGTGAAAGGAAGTCAGAGTATAAAAAAGGTTTTTAACCGGAGCTGTTTTTGATGAAGCCGAATATCGTGTTTATTCAGGTAGAAAGTCTCGACGGCAGGGCGCTGGGCTGCATGGGCGAGCCAGGAGCTTATACGCCCAATATAGACAGGCTGGCCCGGAAAGGCGTTGTATTTGAACAGGCTTATTGCAACAGTCCGCAGTGTTGTCCGTCAAGAAGCAGCATGTGGTCCGGGAGGCATGTGTGGCAGGTTGGAGCATGGAATAACTATCGCGGATTGCCGCAAAATGAGCGGACCTTCGTTGACGACCTGGAGGAAGCCGGTTATCAGTGTGCCGTGCTCGGGCGCACAGACCATCGCAGCGGCAATCATTCAACCGCTGCAAGAATGTCGGCATGGGTCCGCTCCGCTCCAGACGGAGTTTTCAGAAGTTCCGGCCCCAGGCATGGGATTAATGACAAGGGAAAAAGGCAGCGGGCTCAGGACTGGAGATGGCTTGACGAGGCGCGGGGCTGGTTGCGGAATGAGCGAGTGAAAAAGAATCCTTTCTTTATGCACCTTGGTCTGATCAATACGCATCCCGGAGCGGGTTATAGAACATCGAAACAGTGGCTTGAACATATTGATCCGGACAAGGTCTCAATGCCGCCCCTGGAAAAGACTGAGACGCATCCTGCCATGAGGCGCATGATAGAAACGAAAGGTTGCAACCGGGAGTTCATCACAGATTTCATTTTCACTTGCAGGCGCCATTACCTGGCCATGGTTGCCGAGATTGACGGGATTGTCGGGGAGCTAGTCGACGACCTGGAAGCGGCTGGAGAATTGGATAACACGGCGCTGATCTTTACATCGGATCACGGCGATATGCGAATGGAACACGGCCAGTGGCTCAAGAACTGTTTTTATGAAGGATCTGCCAGGGTGCCGCTGATTGTTGCCGGGCCGGGAATAAAGAAAGGCAACAGGGTTAAGCAGCCGGTTTCACTTATCGACATATATCCGACCTTGATGGACCTTGCAGGCGCCGTTGGCCGCGATGACCTTTCAGGATATTCGCTTGTCCCTGCGGCTCATGGGAAAAGATCAGCGCATCCCGGGGTTGTGATGAGCGAGTATCACAGTAATTTTCAACAGACTGGCAGCTTCATGCTGCGCAAGGATGACTGGAAGTATATCAGGTACATCGGTTACAGATCTCAGTTGTTTAACGTGAAGGCTGACCCGGAAGAAATTCATGACCTGATTGATGAAGAGCCTGATGTGGCCGCCGAACTTGACCGCGAACTGGAAAACATTGTTGATTGTGAAGCTGTAGATGCAGCCGCAAAGGCCACAGATGCGGCTGAATTCGCAACGTGGAAACTGCGTTTTTCAGGGGACGATTACCTTAGAGGAATGGCGAGTGTTGCCACTGTATGGAACAAGGATATAGAAAAGAGATTCGCCGGATGGGTAGAGAACCAGGGGCAGGAATAAGGCGTTATGAACTCACAGACACTGCGCTTTTTTGTGTAGCATATTGGATGCAACATAATGATAGGAAGTCAGTGGCTGCTGTCGAGGGGGGGTGCGGAACAAAAAAGCATTCAAAATGGAACAGAACGTTGACATAGTGTAATCATTTGCCTAACCTCCCTTATTGAATGTGGGCCGTTAGCTCAGTTGGCAGAGCAGTACACTTTTAATGTACGGGTCGACGGTTCGAATCCGTCACGGCCTACCATCCGGTATTGAGGCGAACCGCTATGCTGTGCCTTGAAGTTTCTGCCGCAACATTCCGGCGGTGTTTCCGCATTTCGCAGGTGATTTATGGCAACGAGCAAGTTCAGATATGTCTGGGAGACAATGATTTTCAGGTTCGCTCGATCAGTTGTCCCTCATTTCCCTCGACCGGCTATTATCGGTCTTGCGCATGTCACGGGAAGAATAGGCTATTCGGTGGCCGGACGGGAGAGAAGGGTTGCTCGGGCCAATCTTGAAACCGTCTTCCCGGACGCGTCTGAGATCTGGGTCCAGAGCGCCGCCATGAAATCGTTTCAGACTTTTGCCCTGGTTTTGTTCGATCTTTTCTGGTTCGGGCGGCAAAGCAGACGGCGAATAGAACGTTTTGTTGATTTCGATAGCTCTATGGAAGCAGTTCTGAATAGCGTCCCGGCGGTTGCGGTAACCGCGCATCTCGGGAACTGGGAGGTGCTGGGCCTTGCGGTCGCGTTGCGGGGAAGTCCACTGATAAGCGTTGCCGCCGACCTCGAAAACCCCGCAGTGAACCGGGAGCTTAACCTGATGAGGCAGGCAACCGGGCAAAAGGTTTTGCCTCGGCGCGGCGCGGTCAGGGGGATGCTAAAGGCTCTGAGGGGCGGGGAAAGCGTAGGTCTGTTGGCTGACCAGAATACGCTTCCTCAAAACGGCGGGACATACGTCGATTTTTTCGGATTGCCTGTTCCTGTTACGAGGGCTCCAGGGATTCTTGCCTGCCGCGCAGGTGTGCCGATAATTATGGCTTTCTGTGTTCCAAGTGATGGAGGAAGATACCGGGCTTATGTTTCGGAGAGCTTTGATCCTCGTAGCGAGGGTATGAACGATTTGGATGTTGCCGCGCGGATAGCCGCTGCAACGGAAAAGGAAGTATCATTGAACGCTGACAAATGGTTATGGAGTTACAAACGGTGGAAATATATACCGGCGGGATCAGACGGGGCTCTTTATCCTTTTTATGCGAAGCGCGCCGGATAAAATTTATCGGTGGCATGAGAAATAATAAAACCATGGATTAAGCTTATGACACGGATTGCTATGGCTTTGCTGGCAAATATCAGTGTAATCGGTAATTTAATATACATCGCCTTTACGTCTATGCGGAAATGAGATGAATAGGTCAGGTTAGTGTTTGCAGCATTATTGAAAGAACGGCAGAAATGAGGTATCTATGAAACTTGGTATTATCGGCGGCAGTGGACTTTATCAATTGGAAGGATTGACGGGCATTAAGGAGGAGAAAGTTCATACTCCCTACGGGGAACCGTCGGATAGTTATATCTGCGGAAAAATTGCCGAAAGAGAATTATGTTTTCTGCCTCGCCATGGAGCGGGGCACCGGCTGCTGCCCTCAGAACTGAATCACAGGGCAAACATTTTCGGATTCAAGGCGCTGGGAGTGGAGAGGATCATATCAGTTTCGGCGGTAGGCAGCTTGAATGAGAATCTGCGTCCGCGGGACGTGGCCCTTCCGGATCAGTATTTTGACAGGACAAAGCGGTCTGCGGACCACACGTTTTTCGGGCAGGGCGTGGTTGCTCATATCGGTTTCGGCGAGCCTGTGTGTCCGGACCTGAGAAAAATTCTTCTGGAAGTGAGCGAGAAAGTTATCACCGCAGACGATCAGCCGGAAAAGGTCAAGGTAGTGGATGGCGGAGTCTACGTAAACATGGAAGGACCGGCATTTTCGACCAAGGCCGAGTCAAATATGTACCGTCAGATGGGTTTTGATGTAATTGGCATGACAAGCCTGGCGGAGGCAAAGCTGGCAAGAGAAGCCGAGATATGTTACCAGTCTCTGGCGATGGTGACCGATTATGATTGCTGGAAGGAATCGGAAGAAGCGGTCAGTGTCGAGATGGTTGTGGAGAATCTCAAGGCAAATTCAAGCCTGGCTAAACGTATTATAAGGCAGCTGATTCCAGAGCTTTCTTCTGAGCGCAAGTGTGACTGCCAGGATGCTCTCGGATCTGCGCTTATGACGCCGCCTGAAGCTATTTCTGAGGAATCGAAATCCAGGTTGGGGCCGATCCTGGAGAAATACGTCTAAGTCAGAGAATGAGGCAGCTTGCATATAACCTTCTGGATGTTATCTTTCCTCGACACTGCGGTTCGTGCGGCAATAACGTCGCCGAGGGGCACGGACATATCTGCTGGCAATGCAGATCGCGGTTTGCGTTGATTACGGAGCCTTTCTGCGCCAGGTGCGGCGATCCCGCTGAAGGCGATGTGTGCCACGAATATACGTGTTCGTGGTGCAAGCGGGAAAATGTTTTTTTTGACCGCGCCCGGTCGGCTTTGAGGTATTACGGATCTGTGAAGAAAGCCATGGCGCAGTTCAAATACAATGCCTATGTATGGCTTGCTGATGATCTTTCCAGGTACCTTGAGGCCTGTGTTAAGGTCCATTATGGGCCAGGCTGCATTGACGCTGTAGTTTCTGTGCCTCTATTCAGCCGTAAAGAGAGGGAAAGGACATTTAACCAGGCCTCGTTGCTGGCGCGGCGTTTAGCCAAAGCGATTGACGCGCCATTTTATGGCGGCAGCGTGGTTCGGGTCAGGGACACAGGCAGCCAGGTCAAGCTGAATGCCAGGCAGAGAAGGACAAATGTTTTGAATGCTTTTCGTGTGGCTTGCAGGGAAAGAATAGACGGAAGATCGATTCTGCTTGTTGACGATGTTATGACAACAGGCGCGACTGTGAACGAATGTTCGAAGACCTTGAAGGAAGCGGGAGCAGTTGAAGTCAAT
Source organism: uncultured Victivallales bacterium (assembly GCA_964475205.1). Classification (GTDB taxonomy): domain Bacteria; phylum Verrucomicrobiota; class Kiritimatiellia; order UBA8416; family CAYSRM01; genus CAYSRM01. Next base: position 12,280 of record CAYYVQ010000068.1, read on the forward strand.
GTTATTACAGTTGCCAGGGGGTAGGGGTGAGAATTTCCAGTGATGACGGGCGGGTTTTAAGTGAATTATGAATGATTATGACGAGATTATGAAGCGCCTGTATGCGCGACGAAGCCATGGTATAAGGCCGGGGCTTGACGCGGAAAAGGCGCTGCTGGAGGTTTTTGACAATCCTGAACGAAGTTTCGGAGTTATTCACGTAGCGGGAACCAACGGCAAGGGTTCGGTGTGCGCTCTGCTGGCCGGTATTCTGCAGGCAATGGGTTTTCGTACAGGGTTATACACCTCACCGCATCTTATCAGGTTTGGCGAACGTATCCGGGTGGATGACAGGGAACTCAGCGAGGACGACATAGTTGATCTGACCCGATACATGGAGGATCGTGTTGCTGTTGTAGAAGAGGAGCTTGGGCGGGGCATAACTTTTTTTGAAATGGCAACGGCCATGGCATTTGAGCATTTCCGGAACCGGCAGGTCAACATTGCCGTTATAGAGACGGGAATGGGCGGACGGCTTGATGCGACAAATGTGGTGGAGCCGCTGATTTCCGCAATTACACCCGTATCGATCGAGCATGCCCTGTATCTTGGAAACAGCATTGAAAAGATAGCAGGAGAAAAAGCCGGGATTATCAAGCCGGGAGCGCCGGTAGTATACAGACGGATGGACGCAGCCGCCGAAACAGTGATACGGAAAAAAGCCGAAGAGGCAGGCGTAAATTGTGTTTGTGTTGAGGATGTTTCATCCACAGATATAGTCAGCAGAGAAGGATTTGGACAGAAAGTCAGAATTGAAACCGGTAACAGGTCGCCAGGAGTAATGAATCTGCCGCTGGCCGGAGAGTTCCAGGCCGGGAATCTTGCGTGCGCTGTTGTGGTTGTTGATCAACTGGAGCGGGTTCTTGATATAACGATTCCGGACAAGGTTCTTAAAGTGGGCGTTGAACAGTCAAGATGGCAAGGCAGATTTGAAATACTTGCCGAAAGTCCGCCCGTAGCGCTTGACGGGGCGCATAATCCTTCTGCGTCGGCTGCGCTTCGCAAGGCAATAGTCGCCAGGTATGGCAAGGCGCCTGTATTCATGGTTCTGGGGATGTGTGACGACAAGGATGCCGGGGGCTTTCTAAGACAGTGGAAGGGAAGCATTGCCCGGATCTGGTGTGTTGATGTGCCGAATGAAAGATCCATGGATAATAGCGCGCTTGCCGCTATTGCACGGGAGAAGGGATACGATGCACTGACTAGCGGATTGGATAAGGCTTTTGCAGACGCAGTAGCGGGCGCGAATGCACAAGCAGGTGTCGTGTGCATTTGCGGTTCATTGTTTTTGAGCGGATGGGTTATAGAAAACAGGGACAGGCTTTTCCCGCTATCGAGAGGAGAGGTATAAATGGGCAGCATCAGCGAAGGCGCAGGCACGATAGAAGTGATAAGCAGGGCAGTTGTGACCGACAGCCAGAAAGTGTTGTTGTGCCATACCAGGGGCGCGTGGAACACTTATCTGCCAGGCGGTCATGTTGAATTCGGTGAGCCTGCCGGGGTTGCGCTTGCCAGGGAGCTTAAAGAGGAACTCGGAGTGGATGCGGAGGTAAGGGGTTTTCTCGGCGGGATCGAGCACTGTTACAAGAGAGACAGGGAGACCTGCTGTGAAATAAACCTGCTGTTTGAAACTGTAGTTCCTTCCCTTTCAAGCCTTTCAAATCCATTATCGATGGAAGACTACATCGAGTTTATGTGGGCGGACATCAACGACCTGGAGGCGAAAAAGATTCAGCCCGATGTGCTGGCTCAATGTCTGAGCGGCTGGCTCGGCGGCGAAAACCCCGCGGACAGATGGATATCTTCAGGGCTGCTTGCTTAGCCTGATCTATTCATCAACTTCGTAATGAGAGTGGGCAGGTTGTTTTAGATCAATGA
>CAYYVQ010000069.1:0-13986 GCA_964475205.1 uncultured Victivallales bacterium
GCGCTGAGTTGTCCTGACTGAGGCGTGGCCGAGTTCATGTTGGAGGTAAGATATGTCTATTCCGTTTTCAAGCCGCCGTACTGCGTAGCTATGTCTGAGAGTGGACACACAGACAGGGCGTTGAATTTCTGCGGCATCAGAGGCACGACGTACTATGGTCTGAACCATGCGGGAGCTGAGGTGTCCGTTGCCTGTGCGACCTCGGAATATGTATTGATCGCCCTGACAGGTCTTTGAACCGGTTTTTAGAATATCTCGCAGCGGTTCGGGGACTTTGAGCATTCTTTCCATGTCAGGTTAACGAGCGGCACACGAATACTTCAAGGTCTTGAATTAACCGATCTTACTACATGTGTCCTGGCCGAAGGCTTGATACCGAAAAGTTCGCCACTGCATGTTTACAGAATTATCGAAGCCATAAATAAGAAATACCCTTATAGTTTACCGGCAATGCATATGCTAAAAATTCTAATGAAAGGTGTGATCAAGGATCGTTTAAAAAGGAGAAAGTATATGAGTAATTGTGTAAGAACGGGTTTGGCATCATTGATTATCGGCTGCGGAATATTCACCGGGCAAATTACAGAAGCGCATTGCGAAATACCCTGCGGCATCTACGGCGATAAGATGCGGGTTGATCTGCTGAAAGAACATTTCCAGACAGTGGAAAAATCTATGAACCAGATTGATAAGCTCAAGAAAAATCCGACAGAGAACGCCAACCAGCTTGTCCGCTGGGTTAGCAACAAGGAGCTTCACGCCAACAAAATCCAGGAAATTGTTTACCAGTATTTTATGAACCAACGGGTAAAGCCGGTAAAAGAATCCGAGAGCAAGGAATACAAGAAATACGTCGCACAGATTACGGCCCTGCACCGGATGCTGGTTCAGTCAATGAAATGTAAACAGACAACCGATACAAATCACGTCAAAAAACTGCGCAAGCTGCTGGACAGATTTGACAACTTGTACTTCGAGGATAAGGAGCATAACCACAAGCATTAATTTCTTTCTATCCCCCCCACCCCCCGAACGACGTCCCGCGCCGCCCTTGCGGCGGGGCGGGGCGTTCCTGCCTACGCCCTTCGGGCTTCGGCGGGCACAGCCATTTTCAATGGATCCTGATTCAGACGGCAAAGTAGCTGCGTATATCTTTTACGATTTCTTCGGGGGATTTGCTGATGTCAGCTTTGCAGGCTTCCCATGGCTCTTCGAGCGCGTCGAACTGGCTGGCCAGCATCTCTGGATCCATGAAATGTCTTCGCTCTTCCATTCGGGAAGCAATAAGCTCAGCGCTACCCTTGAGATGCGCGTACTCAACCTCGGGGTGGCCGTCTTTCAGGTAATCGCGGTACTTTCGTTTAAGGGCAGATACGGCAACTATCGCGTTTTTATGCTCATTGCACAGGTGGTCGATAAGACCGGCAAGCTCGTCAAGCCACGGCATGCGGTCGAAATCATTGAGCGGCTCGCCCCGTCTCATCTTTTCAACATTCCGGGGCGGGTGAAAGTCGTCTCCTTCGTAGTATTCCCAGTTCAGTTCCCGGGCAAGCAGGGTTCCGACCGTGGTCTTGCCCGACCCGGAAACGCCCATTACTATTATGATCATAAGAAATGTGCAGGGAAGAGCGGTGAGCCCTACAGTTTTTCGTCGGATTTTGCCGCGAAAACGAAATCGCTTTCGCTCAGACCGCCGATCTTATGGGTCCACACCTGCAGTTCCACCTTCCCGTAAGTAAGGTAGATATCAGGGTGGTGTTGCTGCTCTTCGGCAAGTTCGCCTACCCTCCTGGTGAATTCAAGAGCCTGGCGAAAATCGTCGAACTTGTATTCTTTTTTCAGATGATGTTCATCAACGACTTCCCAGTCCTCGCCGAGTTTGCTCTTTAAACTATCAAGAGCTTCTCCCTTCAGCGGAGACTCTTCTCCCTTGCATGCCTTGCATTCTTTCTGAGCCAGTTCAGATGCCATTCTTATACTCCTTTTCTGTTGTTTCGTCTCACTGCTCTCGCCGTTTCACCACAAAGGTCAATATAGCCAAGAAGAAGGAAAACAAAGAATCAGGAAAACTCGTAAATCACGCAGCGAAATTCCGCACACAAGGAAAAAATAAGCGAACCTGAATGTCAGGCCCTTTCAAGCCACTTGACTTCATGCACGGATCGCCGCTGAACACCGCGTTTATCGTCCGGACCGGTGATCCTGAAATCAAAGATGTCTTCATCCGGCGCGGTCATTCCAGGCAGAGCAACCGGCACGCCTTCATAAACAACGGAATCGCCGTTGAATTCAATACGATAAGTCTCGCCTTTCTGTGCGTTTTCTATAATGGTCTGCCTCACCGTAGCATGCGGAGTTTGCTGAGAGCCTTTCATATTCATTTTATTTTCCCTTGTAGTGTGTACTGTGTCGCGAAAACGCTTCCGAAGCCTCCATCAAAGTTTCAGACAGGGTCGGATGGGTATGAATTGTCAACGCCAGGTCATCGGCCACTGCCCCCATTTCCATTGCAAGAACACCTTCGGCAAGCAGCTCTCCGGCGTTGTGTCCGGCTATGCCCACCCCGATAATTCTGCCGGTTTCCGAATCGGAAATAATTTTTGTCATTCCGTCGGTCCGCGCAAGGGTCACCGCTCTACCGGATGCAGCCCACGGAAAGGAGGCTACCTTCACGTCCAGCCCTTTGTCCTCAGCCTGCCGTTCGGTCAATCCGCACCAGGCGATTTCAGGATCCGAGAAAACAACAAACGGAATCGCTTTCGGTTCAAACACATCTTTATTCCCGGCGATGGCCTCCACGGCAACCCGGGCCTCATGAGTTGCCTTGTGGGCAAGCATGGGCTCGCCGGCAACATCGCCCAGTGCGAAGATGTTGTTTTCCGCCGTGCGTCTCTGCCCGTCGACTTCCACAAAGCCTTTGTCGGTAACAACAATGGAGGTATTCTCAATGCCCACCTTGTCGGTAAGAGGTTTTCTTCCCACCGCAAGCATAACCTTGTCAAAAACGTTTTTTTTGACCTTGTCGCCGCTGAAAGAGACATGCACACCATCATCCTTTTCCTCCATCTTCTCGACCCTGGTCTCGGTGTGGATTCCTTCAAACATCCTGTTCAGACGCTTGGAGAGAAACTTGACAAGATCGCGATCAGCGCCGGAAAGAATCTCGGGGAGCATTTCCACCACGGTAACTTTGCTGCCCAACGAGGCGTAAACCTGCCCCAGTTCGAGGCCGATGTATCCGGCGCCGACAACAAGGAGGTTTTCCGGCAAGTCACCGACATCAAGCGCCTGGCGGGAAGTCATAACCCGGCTGGAATCGGGAACTCCGGGGATCGTCTGCGGTTCCGATCCGGTGGCAAGAATGGCGTTTTCAAAGACAAGCTCTTTCTGTTCTCCTTCGCTTGGTTCAATAACAGCCGTGTCAGGATCCTTCAAGCGCGCGGTGCCTCGAATGTAATGGATCTTTCTCTGTTTGCAAAGCTGCCCCAATCCGCCGGTCAACTTTTTTACAACGGACTGTTTCCATTTTTCCACCTTGGCAGAATTGATCTCGGGGTCGCCAACGGAGATCCCCCACCGCGAGGCCTGCTCTACTTCATGCAGAAAACATGTTATATGCAACAAGGCTTTGGAGGGCACACACCCCCGATAGAGACACACCCCGCCGGGATTCTTTTCCGGATCCACAAGGGTAACTTCCATGCCAAGGTCAGCCGCATGAAAAGCCGCCGGGTAACCGCCAGGCCCGGCTCCGATTACCAACAACTGCGTTTTCTTCTTATCACCCATAATCTTCCTTCCTGACGTTTGTATACAACTTCACAAAGCTTAGCCACGAAAGCGAATGTTGATATATGCCCTACCATGCCTTCTCCCTCCCTGGCGTTTCGAACAAGCATTGGCATGGTGTTTTAGTGGATTATGCTCTCAATTTCCAGACTGCCAGGATAAGGGGGCTGCTGATCATCGTCCTTGCTCAAGACATAATCCAGCAATTCCAGCCATTCCCTGCGCTCAATGTTTGTTTCGCGTTTTTCGGCCGCCATCAGAACCTCCTCCCTGTACGGCAATCGTCTATGATTTGAGAGCCTCCAGCAACCGGGTGAAACCTTACCTCGCTCTCCGAAAAACCTTACCTTCAGCCGTCGGCTCCCTTTCGGAAACGGAAATCTGACGGAAACATAATCCCGGGATATTTCGAATTGACAAACCGGGGAATACCCTATGGCCGGGGCTGATTATTGATTATCGCCGTCTTTATCCCAGAAATTCAAGCATCCGGACTATGCGGCGCTTGACCAAGGAGAGGCGAACTGGCATTATATCAGTTGAGTTCAATAGATTCGCAAGCAATTAACCTGAAAACAACGATGAAAGGGATCGCAATGATCAAAGAAAAAGTCACAGAAGCTCTTAATGTCCAGATGAATAGAGAATTCTTCAATTCAAATCTCTACCTGTCGATGGCTGCTTACTTCGATTCAATAAACCTGGAAGGCGCTACGGCATGGATGGAAAAACAGGCGGAAGAAGAGCGGGAACACGCATTCCGACTTTATAATCATCTCAAGGAAAGAGGCGCCCGGGTAAAAGTCGACACGGTGGAAGCTCCGCCTGCAGAATGGGATAGTCCCATAGATGCATTCGAAGCCGCTTATGAACATGAGTGCCGCGTTTCCAGGGAATTTGATGAGCATATGGCGCTGGCCGATGCCGAGGGCGATTATGCGACAAAAAGCTTTCTGCAGTGGTTCATTGACGAACAGGTTGAAGAGGAAGCCTCGGTTGATTCGATAATACAGAAACTGAAAATGGCCAAGGACGCGCCAGGCGGACTCATGATGATTGACAGGATGCTGGCCCAGCGCAGCGCAAGCTGAACAAAACATCCCGGAGCCGCCCTGTGCGGCTCCTTTTTTTTTAATGCCGTTTAACCGCGTCTCTTCCTTGACGGTCGGCCAAATAGAATTAACATAGTTCATGTGAAACAGCGTCCATTTGTACATCTTCATTTACACACTAACTTCAGTCTTCTTGACGGCGCCTGCCACATCGACCAGGTCGTAGAGAAGGCCCATAAAAATAATATGCCTGCCGTAGCCTGTACCGACCACGGCGTAATGTACGGCATAGTTGATTTCTACCAGAAAGCTCTCAGTGGAGGGGTCAAGCCTATACTTGGCTGCGAGGTCTACGTGGCGCCGCAAAGCAGGTTTGACACAAAGACAAAAGGCGCATCAAACGCTGCAAATCACCTGGTTCTACTGGCAACCCATTTCCAGGGATATCGCAATCTTTGCAAACTGGTAACCAGCGCCCACCTGGAGGGTTTCTATTACAAGCCACGCATTGACAAAGAGATACTTTCCCGTTACAGCGATGGTCTCATCGGTCTTTCCGGCTGCCTGAAGGGCGAGATTACTTCACAACTGAACCAGGGCAACATGAAAAGGGCGGCGCAAATTGCGGGAGAATACGCTGATATACTTGGCAAGGAGAATTTCTACCTCGAGCTCCAGGATCATGGCCTGAACGAACAGAAAAAAACCAATCCCATGATTCTGGAGCTGGCGCGCAAAAACGGCATCCCGTACGTGGCGACAAACGACGTTCATTACCTTGAAAAAGAGCACGCCAGCGCGCATGAAGTTCTACTGTGCATGCAGACCCAGACAGTGCTCAGCGATCCAAAGAGAATGCGTTACGGAACGCACGAATTCTACATGAAAACCCGCGAAGAGATGGAACAGATTTTCGGCGAGATCCCGGAAGCGCTCGATCTCACAGTGGAAATCGCCGAACGCTGCAACGTGGAACTGGAATTCGGCAAATTACATTTCCCCGCTTTTGAAGTTCCTGAGAACTACACTCAGAAAGAATACTTGATCAAACTCTGCAAAGACGGCCTCTCAGAACGTTACGAACTGCAAGACCCGGACAACCCGCGGGACCCAGAAGAACAGCAGATTGTGGATCGGATGCTCCACGAATTCGACGTAATAGAAAAAACAGGATTCATCAACTATTTTCTGGTTGTCTGGGATTTCATAAATTTTGCAAGAAAGAACAACATTGCCATCGGTCCCGGCCGCGGATCAGGCGGAGGAAGCGTTGTAGCATATTCGCTGGGCATCACTTCCATAGATCCCCTGCGTTTTGGATTGCTTTTCGAAAGGTTTTTGAATCCCGAACGGATTTCGCCGCCGGACTTCGATATTGATTTCTGCAAATCAAGGCGGGAAGAAGTTATAGAATATGTTATCAACAGGTATGGCAGGGACAACGTTGCACAGATTATAACCTTCGGCTCTCTGGGAGCCAAACTGGTGGTCCGGGATGTAGGAAGAGTCCTTGAGATACCCTATGCGAAATGCGACCAGCTTTCCAAGATGATCCCGGACGACCCTAAAATGACGCTTAAAAAAGCCCTGGAAATGAACCCTGAATTCCGGAAAGCCTACGAAAACGATCCGGACTGCAAAAACATACTTGATTACGGGTTTGTCCTGGAAGGCTTATACAGAAACCCGGGGACACACGCTGCGGGTGTAGTTATAGGAGAAAAGCCGCTCCGCGAGATAGTCCCCCTGTCTCGAGATAAGGAAAAGCAGCCGGTTACCCAGTATACAATGAAACCGCTGGAAAGAATAGGGCTGCTCAAAATGGACTTCCTTGGATTGCGCACCTTGACGGTTATCCGCCATACCGTCGAACTCGTCAGGGAATTCCAGGGAATAGAGATTGATATCGAAAACCTGCCGCCGGATGATGAAACAACCTTCGACCTGCTCAACCGCGGCGATACTATCGGGGTGTTCCAGCTCGAAAGTGAAGGTATGCGCGATCTCATAAGAAGAATCGGCATAGACCGGATCGAAGACCTTATAGCAATGATTGCCCTTTACCGGCCCGGTCCCATGAACATGCTTGACGACTACGTGAACAGGAAAAGCGGCAAGGCAAAGATCAAGTACGATCATCCCCTGCTTGAAGGCGTCCTCAACGAGACCTACGGAGTCATGCTTTACCAGGAAGAGGTGATGAAAGCCGCCAATGTGCTGGCAGGATTCACCATGGGCGAAGCCGATGTTTTGAGAGACGCCATGGGCAAGAAGAAAGTTCACCTCATGGGAAAGCAGAGGGAAAAGTTTATCAAGGGCTGCAAAGAAACAAACAATATCGACAAGCAACAGGCCGGCAGAATCTTCGACACCATAGAAAGTTTTGCGGGCTACGGCTTCAATAAGGCCCATAGTACGGGATATGCAATAATATCCTACCAGACAGCATACCTCAAAGCCAACTTTCCCGCAGAGTTCATGTCCGCTTTGCTGACCAGCGAAATAGGCAACTTTGACAAGCTGCCTTTTTTCGTCGCCGAGACCGATCGAATGGGTCTTGAACTGCTTCCTCCCGATGTAAACTTGAGCGACACGGTCTTTAAACCGGCGTCAAAAAAAGCCATCCGTTACGGACTGGCCGGAATCAAAAACGTAGGCGAAGGGGCCGCACAGACTATAGTGCGGGAAAGAGAAAAAAACGGACGGTACACCGAACTGGTCGGCTTCTGCTCTCGACTGAGCGGACAGATGGCCACCCGCAAGGTCCTGGAAAGCCTGATCCGTTCGGGCTCTTTGGATACAATAGAGGAGAACAGGGCAAGACTTTTCAACGGAATAGATCACGCCATGGCAAGAGCAACAGAGGAAATCGAGGACCGCCGTTCAGGACAGGGCAGCCTGTTCGAACTCATGGATGAATCCCCGGAATCCGGCGTGAGCAACGAACTGCCACAGTGCAGGCCGTGGCCGCAGAGCGAACTGCTGGCGGGCGAAAAAGAGCTTCTGGGAGTATACATGAGCGGACATCCTCTGACCGAGTTCGCACCTCTTCTCAGACGCTATCAGCTCACAGACGTAAAAGGCTTGTCCGATCTTGAAAACAGATCTCTAACCCGCATGGGGGGGATTATATCATCCGTTAACAAAAAGGTCACCCGATCTACAAAAAAAATGATGGCGATTCTTCAGGTTGAAGACCTTGACGGCAACGTGGAAGCGCTGGTCTTTCCAGATAAATATGAATCCTATGCAGACTGCCTTGCGAAAGACTCCCCGGTGCTTATCTGCGGAGAGGTTTCGCGCCGCGAAGAAAAACCAAAGCTCATAGCCCACGAGATCTATCCGCTTTCGGAGGCTCCCTTGCATTTTGCCAAACAGTTGAGCCTTACCGTTCCTACCACAAGCCTGAAGGAAGAAAAATTAAACCATGTAAAGAAACTGTTTGCTGAAAATCCAGGCAAGACAAAAGTAGTTCTTTGCCTGCAATTTCCCACCGGAGAGAAGGTCATGCTGGATACAGACCGTGAATTCCGTGTATTTCCAAGCGAATCGCTTTTGCGAATGCTGGAGAAGGAACTTGGTGAAGAAAGCGTCTTTCTGCATGTCAGCCGGGAACCGCTGGCAAAAGGAAAGCCTGCAAACAGGAACCGAAACCGGAGGTTCGTCAAAACCGGTTAATTATAAACGTCCGACGGAAGTGCGCTGTATCACACCCGTAATCACCGGCCGGAACCGTTCGAAATGCCCTTGACATACCAGCTGCTTCTTTACAACACTCTGCCCGTTAAACCATCAACATCTTGCGCATTTTATCACAGTAAGGTTCTGTTTTATGCCTGATCTGAAATCTCCAACTTCGGAAACTGAATCTGTTGAAAAAGAATGGTTCCTGAAAACAAACAAAGATTCTGTATTCGGGCCGGTTGACCGCGCCACACTTCAAACCTGGGCTCAACAGGGCAGGATAGCCCCCGGCAACCAGGTTTCTAGGGATAAAACGACGTGGAAACATGCCAAGAGCGTACCTTTCCTGGAAATGCAGTGGGTGGTACAACTGCCTGGCGGAACTGAATACGGGCCCCTGAATATCAACGCTCTCAAAGAGCTTGTCCAGAACGGCACGGTGCCTGTGTCGGCAATCATAAAGAACATCCATAGCAACGAGACCGTCAGGCTTGAGGAAAAGACAGGTGTATCGTCCAACAGCAGGTCAGCGCCGAAAAAAAAGGCTGAAAAAATCGGTCCGGAAAAGAAACACAACAGCCACAAACCGGAACCGGAAAAGAAAACACCTGAAAAAAGCCCACAATCACGGATAAAACCTGAAAAAAACGCCACCAACCGCGACAAGAAGAAAAAAGAGACCGCACAAGACGCACAACGCCTGAAAAAGGAAATTAAAACAACCAAGCAGGAGCTTTCAAAGCTGCGGGAAACGTTCTCCAGAAGCAAGTCGGCCATGGAGAAAAAAGAAAAAGAAGTCAAGGAAGCATCCGAAAAACTCAGACAACTGCAAAACAAGTACAACTCCGTTCTGGAACAGAAGGAAAAGAGCGAGCAGCAACTTAAAGGCCAAATCGAAAAGACACGCAAAAGGGCCGAAGAACTCAAAACCAGTAATCTGCAATATCGCGAAGAACTGGCGCAGAAAGAAAAACAGCTGCGCGAAGGCGAAAAGGAATATAGCCGCCTTCAAAAACGAACCATCCTCCAGGAACAGAAGCTCAAAGCGGAAAACGAACAGCTCCGAAAAAAACTTGAATCGACAAGTCACAGCTACCATGAAGAGCTTGACTTGCAGATCGGCACGCTTCGGAAAAAGGCCGAAACAGCTTCCGCAGCGCTCGAAGACACCATGCGACGGCTTGCAGAAAAGCAGCATGAGTATGATGACCTTAAAGCAAGGGCCGAGCAAGAAAAACGCGAGATGTCGACAAGGCTCGAGAAATTCAAGCAACTTCTTGTCGAGGATTCAGAAAACGCTCGGCAGGAACTCGAAAGCGACAGATCCATCTTCGACATTGTCAGGGCATCCTGCGAACAGAAGGAACACAATTACAATCATCGCATGGAAAGGCTGGAAAAGCTGACAGGGAATGATCAACATGAACAGAACGCATTTTCCCTGGAAACCGACCAGCTTAACGGCAAACAAGACGGGGACTGCCGGACGGGGCTCAATATCACTGAAAAACCGCCGTTGGAAGAGTCGGCAAGCCGGGGTTCTCACGCCGGCAACAACGGAGGCAACGGAAAACTGACTCACTTGAAAAGCCTTGAGACCGAGATTCAGCGCGAACTCGAGCATTGGAGGGAAAATAACCGTGAGGAACCGCCAGAGCGAAAATTTCCGCCTAAAGCCATATTTCGCGCCAAACCCTGGATGAAATTGAAATAACGAGTTGTGTTGAACTTCTGGAGCTGTAACGTCTATGCTTTTTTACGTAGATACTTGGCGCAAGTTCGGGCATGCTGCATGTTGGTGCGTCAGTTTATGGGTGTACGGCTGAAACCGAGCGCCGCCCGGAAGTAAAGGACCCGCAAACGAGGATTTACAAATTAAACATTTTGCATGACAATAAGCGCCCGGATAAAGGATACATGTTATCGTGCCGAAAAATACACTGAACAATAAATTTAATGACATGCCGGAATCTGCCGATCCGCACGGCAACAAGAACAGAAGCGACAGGACAGGAGAGTTGGGAGTTGAACCTATCCCGGGCTCTGAGTCTAAGCAAATTGCCGTTCGTGCCGGCATGGATCTGGCCAGCCAGCAGGAAAGCCTGCCCGTACTGGAAGCTTTCCAGGAATTCCTTGATTATGAAAGGCGCAGGACAAGAAGAAAACTTCTGACTGTATCCCTTTTTTTTCTTCTGCTGATAATGGTAATACTTGGCGCAGGAGGGGGCATTGCATACATGTTCATGCGGAAAGTTGAAGACAATGTTGGTTCAGTGGAATCCGGCCTTGCAAATCTGGATGAATCATGGCAGCAGGACCGGCAGCAAATCGAGTCTTCTGTTGCCAAAGCCCTTGCGGACGCAGGCAGACTGAAGCAAAATCTGGAAAAAGAACGGGACACTTTGAGAAAACTGGAAAATGCCCTGACAAGCCGGTCCAAAGGAACAGACGTCCAAATCAGGAAACTGGTTCAGGCTCTGCTGGCGTTGAATAAGAAAAACAATTCCCTACAGAGCGACCTGACAAACGTCCGTCAAAAACTCGAAGCCACATCCACAAGAGAAGAATCAGCAATCAATACAGAACCAGGCGCCGTCCCACAGGCCCCGTCCGGCTTTTTAGAGTTGCCCATAGCGGTAAACAACTCGCGTCAAACAATGAACTGGCGAATCCCTATTCCGGAATAAACAGTTTCTGGCCTTTACGGATATTGTCCGGGTCCTTAAGGTCGTTTGCATCAATAATGGCGTTGACAGACACCCCATATGCAGCGGCTATTTCCGACAGGGTCTGGCCTGCACGAACCTCGTGTTCTCTCCCCCTCAGATTCTGTCTGGACGCCCCGGACCCGGTCTCCTGCAAAAGGCTCGCAATCTTTGGGATAAGCTGATCGACTACCTCTTTCTTCATGCGGGCCTGCCGTGTATCCAGATCTGCTACCGTCCCGACGACTTCCGCCAGTTCTTTCTCAATTTTTGCTGCTTTATCGTCCTGCTCACTCTCCAGTCTGTCGATCTGGTCGTAAGCATCCTGCTGAGACTGATGGAGGCCCTGCATGCGATTTTCCAGCCTCTCCACACTTTCCTCAAGCGCCGACAGGCGCGCTTCATAACGAACCGCCTGCTTCCTTCTCTGCGGAACTGTGGTAGTGCATCCGGCGAAAAGACAAGTTGCAATGATAATAAACAGAAGATTCTTCATAACGAAAAAATAGCATTACCCCGCACCCGGACTCAATCTTTTTTCTTGCTCAATAGACCTCATCAATAATAATGCAGGATTTATGAATATTGAACCATACCCGTTGATGCTCCAGCCTGTGTACAAGGACTACATTTGGGGCGGCAACAAAATCAACGAAGTTTTCGGAAAAGAACATGGACTCAAAAAATGCGCCGAATCCTGGGAAGTGGCCGACCGGCCCGAGGGCTCAAGCAAAATAACCAACGGTCCTTTAAGCGGTAAACTTCTCGGGGATGCTGTAGCCGGGATGCAGGATAAACTGCTTGGCAAAAACATGAATTCTCCCGTCTTCCCCTTGCTCGTAAAGATCATCGATGCAGCCAGACGACTGAGCGTACAGGTGCATCCCAACAATGCCAACGCCGCCGCTACCGGCGGCGAACCCAAAACTGAAATGTGGTATGTTCTCGCCGCAGAACCCGGTTCTTTTGTCTACGCAGGCCTTAAACAGGGAGTGGGCCCTGAGAAATTCATGAAACACCTGGAACAGGGCAGCCTCGAAGAAGCGCTCCAGCGGATTCCAGTACGGGCCGGGGACGCAATTTTCATTCCGGGAGGACGCATTCACGCCATAGCAGAAGGCTGCCTTCTTCTTGAAATACAGCAGAACTCCAATACGACTTACAGGGTATATGACTGGGGAAGGCTGGGAAAAGACGGAAAGCCAAGACAGCTCCATATTGCCGAAGCGATGGCGACAGTAGACTGGGAGGATACTGCCGACCCCAGGACGGAAAACCGCCCTGCCGGAAAGCGGGGCGATTCTGCTATTACTGAAATAGTCGCCTGCCCGTATTTCCGCGTAGAAAAAATCAATCCGGGCAGGAAATTCGCTGTTCAGCCTGACGGCTCAACTTATCATATCCTTTTCGTATCTACCGGGCAACCCAGGCTTTTTGCAGGCCGGGAATATGCCCTGAAGCCGGGAAGTTCATGTCTCATTCCCGCATCCCTGCCTGCCTATACCATTGAAGGCTCCCCGGATACCGAAATCATCAGGATCACTGCGCCCGACAAATCTTTTTAAACAAATTCGGCTGTTTATCGGGGTAATGCAGCCTGGTGCCTTGCCAGGTGAACAACACCTTCCGTTCCTTGTCTGCTCTCAAAAAGAACCAGCGAGTCTACCTTGAGAATGCCCAGTTCAAGGCTTTCCATTTTTTCTATCTGCGCAGCAAGTTCCCGGGCGCCTTTCGAAGATTTAACCCTCCCCAGAGTAAGATGCGGTTTGAAATCCTTACGGTCAAAATCAATCCCTGCCTTCGTGAGTTCAGATTCAATACTGCTCCTGATCCGGCGCAGTGAATCAACCTGTTCGGACAGACCGGCCCATACAACCCTCGGGGAGCGAGGCGAGCCGAAAAAACCCAGTCCTTTCACCTTGCATGCAAAAGCCGCCTCGCTGCTCACGCTTCTATCAATAGAGGCTTTTACCAGGTCAAGTTTTCCTTCGGGTGTGTTCCCCAGGAACACCAGGGTCAGATGCATCCTCGAAGAGTCCACCCATTTAACACGGGCCCGTGTGCGGCGGAGATTGTCAATTGTCTCCTCGAGTTTCTTTTTAACCTTATTGTCCAGCTCTACCGCAATAAAAAGCCGAAGCCGGCCGGGTTCACATTTCATATAACTCCGGATCCCTGCCGGGTGGAGATCTGCGTTTTTTCCCACCGGCCTTTCTCTGTTTCTGTTCTTTAAAAACAAAGGGTTCTTCTTCGTTATCCAGTAGTTCGCCCATATCAGATTCTATAGCTTCGGGGTCTTCTCCCGACTCCATTCGATGAAGAGCTTCCTCCATGCTTTCTCCGTATTCAATACCCATTTCCCCGGAAAGTCTCCTCATAAGACGGGCAGCCTGCCTTGGGTCGTCTTCGTTGATATTTTCCGCCTCATTGGCAAGCGATGTCAAAGCCTTCTCCATTTTTTCGTCGTCAACAGGAAAATCTTCTTCCGCTTCTTCCCCGCCTTTTCTTCCGATCATGGCAAAAGATGAAACCTGCCTCTGAAGCCTTTTTTTGCCGCATTTCGGGCAGGAGGGTTGCTTGTCTGCAGCTATTTTTTTTGAAAAGAAACTATATATCATGTGGCATTGCGAACAGTAAAATTCATAAATAGGCATTCTTGATTCCTCTATCTTACGCAGGATTTACTTTTTATATCGCCTAACCTGATCTATTCATCAAGAGTTACTTGCGAGTAATATTAGCTTCGAAGGCATGGG
>CAYYVQ010000070.1:0-13269 GCA_964475205.1 uncultured Victivallales bacterium
CATCGTTATACAAATAGGTTTTGGCGGAAAGAGGCCATAATGAGAATTGCTGGTGTTGGCAGAGCATGTATTGACTTGAAACGTGGAAGTTGAGAAACTTCTAAAAAGGAGGTGTTTTTGAATAAACGGGCGCGTTTTCTACTGTTTGCCGGAACAGTCCTGTTTGGAATTAACTGCGCCTTCTTCGAGTTAAGCTGCGTTGATGTCGGGTTCCATGTCAGGACCGGAGAGCTGGTTGTGCACAGCGGCGCCATTCCGGCAGTAAACAGTTTTTCTTTTGCGCAGCCTGATCAGCCGTGGCTGCTGCACCAATGGCTCCCTTCTGTTCTGTTCTACGGGGCCTGGGTATGCGGTCAGATCCCGGGTCTGATTCTGGCAAAGGCGCTTGTAATTGGCCTGATTTGCGCGACAGTATATCTGGGCGCTGTTCAGATTTCCGGTGAAAGGCGCAGTTACTGGTGTTATTGGCTGGTTTTTGGCATGGCTTTGGCCGCTCGGCCCAGTTTTTTTGTCAGGCCGTTTATTTTTTCGGCCCTGTTGCTTGCCTTGTTGCAGTACTGCATAGCTGTTGCAGGAACGAGGTCGAGAAAACTGCTGTTTGTTGTTCCGGCATTGATGGCATTGTCCCTGCTGCCACTGGCGGTAAATGGAAAGAAATTTTTGAAAGTTACGCTATTCAAGGCGCTATCGTGCCGCTGCGAAAACAGACGTCACCGGGTCGCCTGGCGCGTGAGTTGCACGAGGATGCCGGCTGGGCTCTTGTTGCTTTTGATGACCGCACTCTGTTTTTTTTAAGACGAGACAGCAAGCCCCAGGATTTTTTCAATAAGAATGAATTCCGGTTGATATGGCCTGGTGACAGGACTTTGGAAAAACTTACCTCGAAAACAGCCCCAGATTCCAGAGCCGAGGCGAAACGCGCGCTTGAATTTGACAGCAGCAGTGTTTTTGCCAGGACCGTATATGCCAGGTCTCTTCTGCTTGACGGCCGGTTCAGATTTGCCGCAATTGAGTACCGGAAGCTGGTTTCGGAGAATAAAGTTTCGGAGGAATACTGGCGGGATTATGCTTACAGCTTGTATATGGCGGGCAAATACCGCGAACTTCTGTCAGTGCTGGACAAAATGGAGGATGACGGCTTGTTTCCGGAATACGCCGGGTCGCTTCGGGATCTGCTGAAAAGAAAAAGCGAGTGATATATGCGGATTAGGCATAAGAGGCAAGCTGGAAGAAAGAAGAGGGCGAGGCAGGCCTCGCCCTGGGGTTGTTAGTTGCCGGCTTCTTTTTCAAGCTGGCGCTTGATTTTATCAGCTTGTTCATCCAGCTTAGCGTCGCGGCTTCGGCGAATTTCTTCCAATTCTTTCCTGACTTCGTATGCCTTGATTTCGTCTTCTATCATCCGTTTCTGTGTCAGTTTTGTCTGTTCCGGCAGTCCTTCTTCCCTGGTTATGGCTCCCGGCTTTGCGTAGCCCAGGGTAACGAATATCATTGTTTCTTTCTGGCTGGTTTCCTTGCTCTGGTGCGAGAAGAGATATTTCCCGATCAACGGTATATCGCCAAGCAGGGGTATCTTCTTTGTGCGGTCGCTGTTTTCGGTTTCAGTTAATCCGCCAATAGCTACCGTTCGTCCGCTATCGAGGCAGAAAACCGTGGAGATTTTCTTGGTGGCGATGATCGGGTATGTCTGTCCATTCGGGGCTATTGAATCTCTAACGAACCGAGTCAGTTCCGGCTCGATTTTGACCGTGATATTACTTTCCGTGTTTACTGTAGGTATAACATTCAGCTTGACGCCGAATTCTACCGGTTCGCCCGGATTGTATGTTATTACAGGGCCGGTGGTATCCGTTGCGGGAGTGACGGTGGATTCGAAGGGTCGTTCTATTTCTCCAATGTGTATCAGGGCCGGCTGTTCGTTTGCCACGATTATCTTCGGATTTGACACTATAGACACACCGTCCGTTTGTTTAAGAGCGCTGAGAACGATACGGAAATCATCCGCGCTCAGGACTGCGGTTCTGAAATCGTTAATGACCTTTGAAAATGAATCTTCTATATCACGGGAAACGTCTCGGCCTTCATCTACTGTATCGACGACGCTCCTGGTAGGATCGGATTCCATTTGTTCCCCGTTCATAGTGTGCTGCCGGTCGATTATGTTTTCCCTGCTTCTGTTGTCGAACCTGTTTATAGTATCTGCTCTGCTCTGGTTCCAAGAGCGGTTTTCGTCGACGCTCCATTCCAGGCTGGAGGCTTGTGCCCCGTATTCCTGGAGCACCTGCCAGTTGATGCCAAGGTTCTTGATTGCGTCGTCGTTAAGCTCCATGAACTTGGCTTCAATAAATACCTGGTCGCGAAGTCTATCAATATTGTCGACTATCTCTTTTATCTCATCGAGAGTGGCCGCCGTTGAGCGCAGGACCAGCGCATTGCGCGACGGGAACGGGGAAACAGACCCTCTTTCGCTTAACATGGGTTTCACGACGGAGACTACATCATCGACGCTAGCGTATTTCAGAAAAAGGGTTTCCACCACCAGCGGCTCAGGCGCTCCGGGCGGCTTGGAGGTTATGCTGTATATTTCGGTTCCCGGCCTCTTCTGCTGCAGGGCCAGATTATGCATGGAAAGAATGGTTTCCAGCGCCGGCTTCCACTCGACGTCCGACAGGTTAGCGGTGACTTTGCCCTGGAGATTCGTAGGCGCCGCGATTATGTTTGCTCCCGATACGCTTGTAAAAAGTCTAATTACGTCGGCCATTGGTACGTCGTCCAGGGATATGCTGATTAGATCCTCTGCCATCTCGGCTTCAGCGCCTTCGATGTCAGTGGCGCCTTCTTTAATGGTCAGAGAAAGGGTTTCTTCGTCTTCGTTGTTTGAGGGTACAACTATCAATTCATCGTCTTCGGATTCGGCCTCTTCGACTGTTTCGGGCGCAGGCTGAGTTTGTTCTTCAGTTTCCTCTGCGCTCGGCGCAGCGATTTCTTTCTGTTCTTCCTCTCCTGTTATTTGATCAGCCTCGTTTGTCTGCAGGCCCGGAGCTTCGACAGGGGGGGGCGCCGGATCGCCTGATTCCGGTGTGGGCTGTTCGGTCTCTTCCTGCGCGATTCCTGTTCCGGCAATGAATGCCAGAAATGTAGCGCCGATTATTGCAAGTATTGTTGTTCTCATCTTTTTCACCCCGTTTCGAGCTTAGTTGCTTTTTAATGTTATGCCAATTCAATCAGCCGTTTTTCACTCATGGATAATAGTAGCGCTATCGTAAGAACCTTCTTCATCCACGACTACCACTTCGTTTGTTCCCGCGTTGTTGGACTGGACTTCATACGTAGCATTAGTGCCATTGGCTCCTGTAGTGTCAATGTCTCCAAGGCCTGGATCAAGCACACTCCACTCGTAGGGCGAACGTCCGCCGGCTACTTTCAGGGTATAAGTCGATCCGGCGCTGGAAGGCGGTATCGAAGATGGAGCAAGCACTATTCTGAGGTCTGATGTTTCAGTTTTCAGTTCCGCCACTGCGGCATTGCCTAGCGCGTCCACGACAACCACATCATTCTCTTTGCGTTCGCCGGCTGTGTACACAGCGGTTCTTCCGTCATTTCCAGTTACCTGTATTGTGCCAGCGCTGGCGTCTGCCACATCCCACAGGAAGCCGCCTCGGCCGTCGTCGACTGTAAAGGCGATTCTCTGGCCGACATGAGTGATGGTCGCCGATTCAGGACTGATTCTAAGGGTAGATAGTGAAAGATTGTCTCTATCCAGCGATTCAAACTGTTCGAGCACGTCATCCGCGTCGGATACGGACTCGTCATCTTCGCATCCGGCTATGTTCATGCACATAACAGAGGCTGTAAAAAGGCTTAGCATTGTTAGTAACCAGCTTGCTTTCTTCATGGCGTTTTCCTTTCTATATCCGGGGCTGGACGGTCAGCGCAAAGGCGCAGTGCGAAGCTTCCGAATATCAACTTTGTCTTTGTCTATTTGATTGATCTTCCAGGTGTACTTGATACCATTGCGTGCGGCGGATATTTCTTTGCCTTCTTCAACAATACCAAAGCCTTCGATGATGGCAAATCTGTCTGTTGCTCCTTTAAGCTTGAGCTTGGGCCACTGTATCCTTTTTTTGATTTGTTGTTCTCTTCTTTCTTGTTCAGGCACCTCGGGTTCCGGGCGCCATCCTATGGGCCAGAACGGGTCGCGCAGTGTTTCGAAATCAATCTCGAGGAAATGTTTCTGTCCGCTCTCTTTGTCATCGTTATTTTCGGCGCTATTTTCGGCTGCTGTTGACTGGAGGCAAAGAACAAGCGCAGACATGGATGCCGCAAGCAGGATGTTTTTTCCTGTCTTTCTAGCTTCTTTCATCGGCTTCATTCTCCTCTTCTTTGCCGTCGGATTTTCTCTCTTTTGTCTGGTCTTCCAGTTGTTCGCGGAGTTTGTCTTTCATCTCCCGGTTAGACCAGATGGGCCATTGAAGGTCCATTGTTATGCTGTGGACTGCCTTGTCCCGCTCGTCTGGTTGTATCCTGATGTTCGTTATGGCAACCAGGGGGTTTGTTTTTCTTGTGTGGTAGATAAGCTTCAGGAGGTCAGGATAGCCGCATTTGAACGAGAGGCCGGTTTGATAAGACTGAAATGCGCCATACGTTCCCGGGAGATTTCTTGCGCCCTTATTCCGAAGGGGATCTGAAAGATTGACGCCCGCGTCCCGGACCATCCCGTTGACGATTCCTTTAATTTCCAGCATATAGTTTCCGCCCAGATGAGGTTCAACCACGTATTGATCGGCGATATCCAGAATTTTTTCAAGGACCTCAATGTTTTCTTTGCGATCTTTGCGCATTCTCTGGATTTTTGCGCTGGCCTTATCGATGCTGTCGCGCAGTTCTTCTATTCGATGGCGGGCTTCACGCTTCTTGTTGTTGTATGCGCTTATGCCCTGGAAAATGCCGAAAATAAGGACAGCGGCAACAATGCCGGCCAGTACAAATATCTGGTTACGTTCCTTTTTATCTTCCGGTAGTCTCATTGGAATGCTCTGGGTTTAAACTTGCATGACATTCTGAACACTCTGTCGAATTCATTTTCAGTTGCTGTGTCTTCCCTGTAGCTGCCCTGCACCACTTCAACAGTTTCCAGCATATCCTTGAGCTGCGCTGCTTGTTCGAGCGCTCCTTCAAACCGTCTTATGGTGTATTCGGCGTCTTTGCCTTCGGCCCTGGCGCTGAACAATATCGAATAAGCCCGGACCGGTTTGTCCTGGGTGGTTTTCAAGGAGTGGTCAAGAGCCAGAGATGTAAGAGCTATATTATCAGGGACTTGTTTCTGTAGACTTAGCAGAGCCCAATGCCAGTCGATGTTTGATTTTTTCCAACCCTCAATTTCTTCAAGTATTTTCTTGTTCCTGGCAAGCTGTTGCCTGACCTCCTCGGAGCGAGCTTCTTTGGGCTTTGCGCTTTCCCAGGCTTCTTCAAGGTTTTTGACCTGGCCTCGAAGTTTCAGATACTGGTAGCCGAAAATGGCTATTACCACTGCCATTATAGTCGGCAGCGCAACGGAAGCTATCCTGGTTAACGATTTTGGGCTCAGAACGCTTCCGCTTCGTTGTTCTGAGGGCAATATAAGATCTACTCTTAAGTTCATGATTCTTCCAGTGTTGCCAAGGCTGCACCGATAGCCGCGGTAAAGCGCCATCCTGAGCCTGCAAGCGGTTCCGGTATGGCGTCGCTTGCGGTGTTGACATAATCCAGGGGATTCCATGTTTCCACGTCCACTCCAAGGGACGAATGCATCTCTTCTATGGAATCGCTGGAGAGCGCCAGCCCCCCGGTTACAAAGATCTTGGTAACATGGCAATCTTCCCGCCGTTCAACGAAGTCGCGGCAGACGATGAGTTGCTTGAGTATCGGATCCATCACCTCGATCACTGACTGCGAGATATCGAAAGCGCCGTCGGCTATGATTCCCTGTGCGGTTTCACTGTCGACACCGAGCGCCTTCTGCACATTATCCAGCACTGAATTGGTTCCAACGTTAAAGCGTCTTATAAGTGCCAGCACATTTTTGTTGAACAAGCCGAACGACGTTGTGTTCGATCCAAAGTCAATCACTCCAAGCGCTTCATCTTTAAAATCAGCGGCAGGACCGTGCAGAAAAGCGGTCATGGTTGCCAATCCTGATACTTCGATGGAAAAAGGGGCAGGCAGTCCTGAGGGCAGCAGGTCGGTTGCCACTGTCGCGTCGGCCTCTGGAATTGCAACTGTAAGCACTTTGGCTTCGTTCTTCCCGTAAGCCTGTGTAATCAGTTTATAACCTATACGGTACTCATCCGGGTTTTCCAGGCCAAGGCCCTGGATCAGCTTGTCGACAGAGTCCTCAGTGAACTGACCGGGAAAGCTGAGGAGCTTTACCACTGCGTTTTCGCCGGTCAGCGCTATGGAGGCGTAGCGGCCGCTGACTTTTCGTGGAAGATTAAGGGGTTCTACTACCGGGATGTCTGACTCAGAATCAGTCTCGGTTTTCTTGCCGGTTTTGACAGCAGGCATAATCTCTGCGCTTACAAGCTCTGTTTCGCTGTCGGTAGCCTTTATGCGCACAGCTTTGACTGAAGATGTTCCAACATCGATTCCCACCACATCGGTAGGCCCGTGTTTAAGTTGCTTGATTATTTCACTGAAGTTCATTGACATTTTTTTTCATATCGAGCTGAATTAAGAAACTTTATATAGCAAGTGTTGTGCTAGACAACAAGAAAATATGTAATTCAGAATAAAAGATGTGACGGCTGTTCCTCGCTTTACAAAAAATATATATGGCGAATTCAAAGCAGGCAATTTTCGCAATCCGGAGAATTTAAGATATGCGGGCCAGGGATTACCATCGTTCGATAATGGTGTAGATATTGTCGTCGTCATAAACGTTCCGGCCCGAACCGTTCGGCCCGAAGGAACCGACCACTGCCAGTTTAGGAGGGGATCCCATTCCATTGGGGTAGTAGTCTGAATCAAAGAAATAGGGATTTCCCCATGGATCAACGTCAAAATTCCGTGCGTATGGACCGTCCCACTTGTCTGGGTCAAAAGTCCCGTCGTTGCCGAGCAATCCTGCTTTGTCGGTTGAGAGATCCCAGCATTCGGGGTCTCCCTTGGTGCGTGTGGCGCCCCCCGGCCATTTGCCCGTATCCCATGCCAGCTGCCGGACGGCCGCAGTGAGCATTTCCACCTCGGACTTGGCTTCATCTATCCTGGATTGCTCCCTGATTTTACTGAACATCGGTAGCGAGATTGCCAGCAGGATACCAACGATCAGTGTTGCAATCATGATTTCTATGATAGTAAAACCGTTCGTTTTCATTTTGAACCTTTCTTGCCACCCTTATTTCTTCACACCGAGTTTATCAACGCTAACAATGGTTGCACGAATAAAATACAATATTAATCTAACCTGATCTGTTCATAAAAATCTATACAAAGTTGATGAATAGATCAGGCTAAAGCATAGTTCGTGCCGTGAGGCGGCATCATGACAAAAAATGCAGTTTTGCAAGGATTTATTCCGGTCGTAAAATGCGGACTAATCAGGCTGAATTTTGTTTTTGATGTGGGACAAAATTCGCATAAAAGAGAAACTGGCCGGTTATTTCTTGTGTTCGGCTTGGAAAATTTGGATGGTACACATAATGCTTTTTATGTAATGTAAAGGATGCTTCCGGAGAACAAAAAATGATGGATAGAAAGAGTGGACATTCGTGCAGTGGCATGACTCTGGTGGAGACGGCCGTAGCGATGGCTATCTTCGCCCTGTGCATAGGTGGTATGTGCGCATTGATAGTTACAAGTAAGCAGTTAAGCGACAGGGCAAGGTGGCATTACACGGCTGTTAATCTTGCCAAGAGTCGGCTGGAGCGGGCGCGGGCATTACCGTTCGGTTCTCTGGATATGTTGCAGGAAAGTAAGGTCAGGGTCGACCGCAGTGGTTTTACTGATAACGATGGAGACTACAGGCGGACAACGTATGTGAACGAGGTAAAAACCGGCTTGCTCAAGGAGATTGTGGTTATTGTTGATATCCTGAACAGGAAGACCCTGGACTTTGATGGGGGTTCGGAGCATATCAGGTCGTATTTTGCCAATTATTTTGAGTCGGAGGATTGAACTATGTTGCGATCTGCGGGAGAGAAAGGTTTTACCCTGGTTGAAGTGGTGGTGGCCTCCGTAATTCTTACAGTTGGTGTTACTCTGGCAATGGCTGGTTTTGTGTATCTGATGCGCGGGGCAAGGCAGGACAATGTTCAGGACGAGCTGGATATCGATGTTCAGACCGCAATGGAAAAGATAAAATATCACATGCGATTGTCATCTCTGGATGAAATGTTTTTCTACCCGGAAGGCAGCGACAAGTTTGAAGGTGTCAGTTTCCCTCTTTGCAGGGATGATGACGGCGACGGAATAGTTGAGACAGACAGCGACGGCAAGGTTATCTGGGACGATACGATTATTTATCATGTGTATCAGAGTTCGCCTAACCAGTTAAGAGTGACAACATTCAGTCCCCGTATGACGAACCTTTCTGATTCGGCTCGGCAGGAGCAGCTTAACAGCGTTGTTGCCAATGGGGACGGATCGGGTACGTATAACTCGGATAACGCTAGCACTGAGATCGTATTTGCCAACCTTTTTGAATGGTCTCTTAATCCGCAAAGCGCCAGGTACGACGGATACAATGAGGTTATGGCCAGGGAGCGGAATGTTTCGCTTGGTTCCGTGGTTTTATCCAACGGTATGCACACGTTCAAGTTCAAGACTCTTGAGAAGAATGCTGGCAGCGCCGGTCACAAAATAGGAATTGATGCGCTTTATGTTTCTCCTTCGTACGGCAGGCGCGAAGGCGAGGCGCAGAATCCCATTGACCAATCGGGCGCTTCTGTAGTCACGCAGTACATGGCAGGCGGATCCTGGTCTGGAAATTATCAGTTGCTTTTTCCGGCGACCACTAATGACCAGTATTTTACGCTTCAACTTGCCAATGACAGGTGGGAGGACACCAATTTCCGCCAGACCGGCTATTCTTCGGACGGGACTGAAGTGGTGTTTGACAATACGCTGAACCCCAAGGAGTTTGTTGTGCAAATGGAAGGCAACACCTGGAACTGGTATGCATCAAGCCAGACGGGTGACTCGTCCGGAGAGCCGGCAACGAATTTTCCACTGCATGGTATGGCTGCTCGGGTTCTGGTGAAAGGCTCGGATCTGGATCTCGGCGGGCTGCAATATCATGGCGGGAAGGTATACGTGGCGTTCAGGTCTGGACTGGGCGCCGGCAAGCTGGGGATAAAATATGCCTATATTTCCGAAGCGGCTGACTCATTTGTGTCGACACAAGACATAGTGGCTGCAACGCAGAAGCAGTTGACCTTCGATGGCGGTGATGACAGCGAGGTCTTTACCTGGGGCAGCCATCCCTGGTCTGACTCGCTTGATTTCAATATTGAGAAAGATAAGACATATACTATTTCTTTTCTTGTCATCTCAAACCAGAACCATGGCACTGCTTGGCGATGGAACGAGGTTGACGAGCCAGGAGTTATATCCTGCTACGTTATAACCAATCGTTCCGCATCTCAGGCTGATTTGCTTGATCCGACATGGAGTGACAGAAGCGACGTGGTTGCCCTTGATGAAGTTTTGGGTGTGCCTTACGTGTATACAAGATATCCAACAAACGCCACATATACTTCGGGTATTTTTGATACCAGGATAGAGTCGCCCGGTTACAGCGCTATGAACTGGAATGCTGTGGAGCCTGGGGGGACGTCCCTGGAAATGAAAATAAGGACCTCTGCAAACCGAACGATGTCTGATGCGCCGGCCTGGTCGAATGTTTCAGCAATGGCTTCGGGGGGAGCGATTGATCCCGGGGACAAGCGTTACGTTCAGTTCCAGACCATAATGACGCCCAATGAACAGGGGACTTCCACCCCTAAGCTTAAGGACGTCGCCATTGACTGGGCGGGAGAGGATCGAGTGGTTGACATTGGAGGGATCTTTACTAAAGGCCCTGATTATGGTAGATTTGAACTGACAGTTGACGGACAGGAATTGAAACGGGGAATAGAGATTGATCTTGAGATTTACAAGGATGCGGCGGGATACGAAGGGGTTAAAACCAACACTTCGGCTTTGACTGCGGAAATAAGGCCGAGAAACACCGGGAAGTAGGCGCTTTGTTTCTGGTTCTTTGTGGGTATGTGGGTAGACGATGGAAGAGTACAGCAGGTTGTGTAAACCTGCTGCTTATAAGAGCGGGTTACGGGATAACCCGCTGTACTTGCTCTCAGGTAGCTACGGCGGACCGAGAAAATGGCTAACACCTAACGTCGTTTTGACTGGGCCGAAGAGGGGAAAGTTACGGGACCGGAGCTGGGGATTGGCATGTAAAATGCTTAATAAAGATAGATGGTGAAGGGTGTCAGGGTCGCCGGAAAAGGAGATGAACTGATGCAAACTGAATTGCAAAGAAACGGGAACTCAGGAGCGGCGCTTTTTACAGTGCTGTTCGTGATTCTGATAGTAACCGCAATTGTAGGAACCGCGGTTTCCACCGGGGTTAATAAGACTTTTATGGCCAGGAAGCTTGCGGACAGAGCCAAGGCAACTGCTGTTGCTGAAGCAGGGGCGGAGTGGGCTTACAGCGTGTTGAGGACTAATTTCGCAGCGCGTTCAAATTCTGCTGCGTTTCCGGATGCTTCCTATGGCGGAGGAAATTATGAACTTACAGTCAACCCGATTGACGATGAAGTTGCAGTCGTTTTCAGCACAGGAACTGTAGGTCTTGCAAGCGCCGAGGTGGTTATCGATGTAAGAAATTATGGAGGCGGAGGCAGTGAGTCATGGGATGATCCAAATGATATGGATGCTTTTGATTATGCTGTTGTCTGCGGAGGTTCTTTCCGGTTTGCCGGATGCGGAAACATATCCAGCACGAATGGCAGGGCAAAGATACATTCCAACGGAGATCTGACTGTCACTGGTGATGCCGGGGCCGATGTAGACCTTTCTTCGAGTACAAGCATTAAAACCGGCAACGTGGAAATAGACGGAAGCCTGACTGCTCCCGGTTTGGATGTGCATAAAAAAGCCGACATATCCGATGGGCAATCGGAAGAGGCCGTTACTCCTGTCGAGATTCCCCAGATTGATCTGACTCCCTGGGCGACATATGCCCAGGAAAACGGGACATATTTTGACCAGGCGAACTGGACTCCACCGACGCATCCTTATACCCCGCCGGGAGGTGTGGTTTATGTGACAGGCGACGTATCTATAACCCATGACTTCAACGGCACAATTATTGCAAACGGAAAAGTCAAGTTAAGCGGAACCGCAAATATAGACGCAGCGGGCACATTTGCCGCTGTAAGCCGTGACGGCGACGTAGATAACACTTCATCGGGCGTTATCAAGGGCGCCATTTACTGTAAGACCGGGGACTATAAGCAAACTGCGAACGGGCAGCACGAGGGCCAGCTTATAGTCAGCGGGGACATCAGGAAGGGCGGCTCTTCTGATGTGATTGTCTATGAAGGAGCCGTAATCAGCCCTCCTGGTGATGACAGCGGTCCCGGCGCGGCGGGCGAGGACTTGATTGGCATTTCAGCATGGCAGAAATAGCGGTTTGCGCGAATAGTAATTCTCATGAAATGGCGGGAATGTCCGGACACGAAGTATTTGCAATGGTTTTTTGAGAGAGCGAATGTATCTGGGTAAAAATGAGAATCGTTCAGAGAGCTTTACATGGACTGACAGGTCTGATAATCTGCGTTTCAGGTTTTACAAGGCAGGCATTTGGAAAAGGATAGCCGGCCGAATTATTTCTGACCAGAAAGCAAAACGTTAAATGGGAGACGAAATTCCCGCCGGGAGATGCGCGTTTGATGTCTCAGAATGATTTATCTCAAACAATGCGTATTGATCTTATTCCAGATGTGCCGGTTCAGCCGGTGAGGGGTAAGAAACGGGTTGTTGTATCCGGCACAGGAAAGAAAAAAGAGCGCCACGAGAATGAAGAGCCCAGAGAAACCAGATACAATGAATTGCTACAGAGCATCTACGATGGCGCAATCATAACTGATTCTTCCGGTCAAGTTCTTGACACGAATGTTCGTGCGGAAGAGTTCTTTCTATATAACAAGGAGGAACTCAGTGGAATGGGAATTTCTGACATTATATCGGGCGCGGATCAGTCGCTTGTCCACACCCTCATTGAAAACCTGGAGAATGAACGGTTCACGTTGATCCAGGCCTATTGTATTCGCAAAGACGGCACTTATTTTCCCGCTGAAATTGCCGTGAACAAGCTGGAATTTAAAGATCTTCAACTCTGTTTCTTTGTAAGAGATATAACCTTGCGCCGTCAAGCGGAGGAGATGCTTCGTACTGAGCATAATGCAATCCAGAATGCCGGCAACGGCATTGCAGTTGCTGACCTGAAAGCCAAGCTTGAATATGTTAATCCTGCAGTTGCCGAAATGTGGGGGTTTGGCGGTCCCTGTGAATTGAATGGTATGTCGGTAGTGAATCTTTTCAAAGATAAAGCCGTTGCCGAAGAAATGATTCGCACGGTTACCGGTGAAGAAAAAACATGGATGGGCGAGACGCAGGCTAAGAAAAGAGGGTCGAACGATTTTTTCGATGTCCAGATATCGGCGACGCTAAACAGAAATTCTGACGGAGAATCAGTTGGAATGGTCTTTTCCTTTATAGACATAGGTGACAGAAAGCGCGCAGAAGAGGCCCTCAGGCAGGCGGAACGTCAACGCGTCATGCTGGAGAGCCTTGGCGCGGCCTGTCATCATCTGGGACAACCGGCAACGGTGCTTCTGGCTAACCTTGGCATTATGGACGTTATGCTGAGTCAAGATGATAAGGCCCTTAGAGAAGTGCTGAGATCCAGTCTTGAATCGGCGGAAGCTTTGAGTGAGATTCTGCATAAGCTTAACGGTGTTCATCAATACCGAACGACGCAATACCTCGAGGATGAAGACGGTGAGGAATTCAAGGAAAGCCGCATCCTGGAGATATAGGTTGTGAACCATGAAATGCGGGTTAGTTAAGCACATTTTTCAATTTTGTCGATGCGGCTAACCCGGAGATTCGCCTTCTTTTACGAATTGAGTTTCAAATGCTTGTATCGCAACTGGGAGGACGAGGCTCCTGCAGGGATTAACCTGAATCCGGCAGTAGAAAACCACTAATGGACACTAAATAGCACTAATG
>CAYYVQ010000071.1:0-13229 GCA_964475205.1 uncultured Victivallales bacterium
CCGGAACTCTGGCCACGCCAAACGTGGCAAAATGGCCATAATGAGAATTGCCGGTGTCCTGTCCCAGGATGTATCAGGGTCGGAAACCAAGAGCGTTGCAGAAGTAAGATGCGCGTTGCGCATCCCGTTGTGTTTACTGTTGTTTTTGCCGCATGGGCAACTATAATTATTTTGAATATTAAGTAAAACAGTCGGGAGCAGGAAAATGGGAGACGGCGGATCAGATAGAGACCATTCTGATTTTCAGGTTCTGGCCATATCCATGGGCAGAGTCCTTAACAACAGTTTACTTTACGGACCTGAGCACAGTGTCAGCGCTCAGAGTATTGAGAGCTGCTATAACACGTTGACCCTGATACTGGACAAACATGATGAGATTGAACTTCACGTCGGGGACGATGAACTCGCGATTAACGGTGTTCAGATTGAGTTGAAAAACCCGCTGGCCAGGATGCTTGTTTCGCGTCTGTCCAAGCTGGACGTTTCCGATCTCAGCCTGTTCAGGGGTATGGACCAGGACAAATTCAAAAAATTCATGGAAGTATTGCTGTCCAGTCCCGAGGATATCCAGGAGTCAGGCGGATTTACTGCCTTGCTGGCTTCCAGCCGTCTGGATCATATTAAGGCCAGGCATGTCCGCTACCAGGAGGTGGATGAAGACGAAGTTGTCGTTGAACGAAAAGGACTGGAGCAGCCGAGGGAAGGCGGAGGAGAAGAAAAAGCGGAAGAAGCGGAAAACATTGTGGCATTTTTGAAGGGTGGCCAGGCCGGAAAAAATGTTCGCGAAGCGCTTAAAGAGCGCGTTGATGATGCCGAGAGACTGACGGCTTTTATTCTTGAAGCAGCCGGCCTCAATAGTCCGGACGGCATATCGAGTGTTGAGCCTTTCTCTGACATTGTTGTTGAGTCCATGCGCAGAGCATACAAGACACTTTCCGAGGGGGACGCAACGAGTACCAAGAAGGGACGAAAACAACTTAGGAAAACTCTCCGATTGATAGAAAAGCAGATTCTTGAACGGCTGGAAAAGGAAGGGTCTATTGGGGATGCCGAGAGAGAAGAGATTTCTGGTGCGGTCGAAGAAATGGTTGATGAACTGGAAATTGATACCCTGGCGATTGACTATATGAAGAAGCGCAAGGCTATTGAAGAGAATGAAAAACGTATATTGCGCTTCATCAAGGCCAAAGGCGAAGAAATTGATGATACTGAACTGTATGAAAAGCTGGAGGCTGGCGGTTTAAACGAAAAGGAATGGAAAGAACTGGTTGCCAGAAGCGGGGTAGGCGCAGCATACGCCGATGCAGGCGAGGGCGGGACGAGTCCCCGAGCGGAGGGCGGTGCACAGGGAGGTCCGCAGGGATTTGCATTTGGCGCTGTAGGGCAGCTTGCGGTATTACTGACTGACCTTCAACGTGTTCTTCAGGAGGCTTCCAACGATGGGACCCCGCAGGAAGAGATACTTGCCAAGGTTAATGAAACCGTCAGGGGTATGGCTGAGCAGACCGCGGAAAAGATCGGCAAGCTCCTGCAAACGGCCTCTGAAGATGCCAGCGCGGAGGAAGCTGCTGCAAAAGAAGGCAAACCTCCGCCTGAACCGAAGCTGACAAAAAAGGACCTTCTGGTCGTGCTTGGCGAGATAGGCCAGGAATTGTGTCAACCCCTTGCGGTTATCAGTTGTTCTTTGCAGATGCTTATTGCCGGGAGTCTAGGCGACGTATCGCAATCCCAACGTCAGAGCCTTGACCTCGCTTCCGACAGCGCAGATAAACTCCAAAAGCTTGCAAACAAGATGATGTCAATTTCCGGCACTCCGGAAACACTGTCTCCAGATGCAAAGATACAGGAATCTCTATACGAATAAGGCGGATGATAGTTTTTCCATGTGCCGATAGGCCGGGGAGCCGCGGATAAGGGTTGATCTCCATAGATTTTTATGAATAGATCAGGTTAGTAATGCCGGAAAGAAAAGGATTTACTGAATTATGCGTTGTCCAAAATGTAAACATCTTGAAGATAAGGTCATAGACAGCCGATCGGCGCGCCACGGGGACGCGATAAGAAGAAGGAGAATGTGTCTTTTATGCGGCCACCGTTTCACAACGTATGAGGAAATACTCAAGAATCGGCTCAGAATCATAAAGCGCGACGGGCGGCATGAAGACCTTGAGCGGGAAAAGTTGATAAGCGGGCTGGAAAGAGCATGCGAAAAGAGGCCCATCAGTGTGGAGACGATCGAGGGCATTGTGGATGAAATTCTTGAGGAACTGGAAGGAGAATATGACCGTGAAGTTCCCAGCCAGGTTGTTGGGGAAAAAGTAATGATCAAGCTGGAACGGCTTGACGAGGTCGCATTTGTTCGGTTTGCTTCTGTTTACAGACGTTTCAAAGATGTAAACCAGTTTGTAAGCGCGATCCAGGGCATGATAGGGAAAGAATCATGATTTTTAAATATGAAACCAACTGCGCCGGCGGGGATGAACCGGGCCTGTATGATTGCCAGGTGAGATCAGTCCTGGAGGACGCCGGGCTTCAAGAGGGTTACTATGCCGGCGAAGTGTGCAAGGGTGTTGCCCGCTTTGTTGCGGAAAACCGCGCAGGCGAATGGGTAGAGAGATCAAATCTCGGCATGATGGCATCGACCGCGTTTGCGGCTCTTGGCAATATGAGGGATTCGGAAAGACTGCTTGCCTGCTGTTCAGGCGGTGCAAGATTCTGGGCATGTGCCGCTGCTGAGGATGGAGGCGCGGTGCTGCTGGACCTTGACCGTTTTTTCGGTAAAAATGAAGCCTGTATGGAGTTGGCAGTTGTGCCTGCTCTGCAGAGGATGATCGTTGTTTTTCTCAGCGTATGGGATTCGGTGAACGGCAGGGGTGTTCTGGTTTTGCAGAACTCGCGGTTCGTTGCCACCCGGTTATCAGGAAGGAGAAACCCGACACGAAAACATACTGACACCGTGATCCGGGAAATAAGCAATGCCTGCCGGGAGAAATTTATGATGTTGAAGGAAAAGCGAAAATGGGATGATGTCCCGCTGATTTTTAATGCTGATTTGTGAGGCTTTTTGCCAAATCAGCCGGCTGAGGTTAAGTATGAGAACAGAAACGGGCAGGAACAGAAACCTTTATGAACTGCCATAGGACAAGAAGAAAATTTCTCAAAGAGCTGGGAGCTGCTTCGGTAATAGGAGCTGTGCTACGGAACAATGTCCTTGCGGCTACAGCCAAGCTCTCTTTGCCGGCGGTCCCGCTGGATTTTCTTCCCGAGGATCTGACCGTGAAGAAGAGGTTGGAATGGACGGATGTGAAACCCAGGACATGGCTGCTAAGGGAATCGGGGAAATTTGACAGGATTACTGTTCACCATACGGGCAATACATCGCATTCACGCACTCACAGGAACGCCGTTGCTTATAGTTTGAGAGGGATTCTAAAGGGGCATCTTGACAGGAAGTATGGCGATATTGGATACCACATTCTGGTGGACAAATCCGGGCTGGTGTGGGAAGGCCGTTCGCTTGCGTATGAAGGCGCGCACGTCCTTGATCAGAACGAGCGGAATATCGGGATAGCCTTTCTCGGCAACTTCGAAAAGGAAAAGGCGCCTGAAGAGCAGGTCAGAACGATGGGAGTTCTAGTGAAAGCTATCTGTGACCGCTACGGAATAAAGAGTCACAGAATTTACGGCCATAGAGACCTTTCCCGGAGCATCTGCCCGGGCCGGAACATGTACAGACACGTATCGGAATTAAAGAAAAGCAGCGGTATGCAAGCAGGGAAGATTCCTGGCTGAGCTGTCTGTCAACCAATCGCCTTATTAATTGCTTCCGTCAGCATAGCCATATCAAAAGGTTTTTGAATGCATGCCGCCGCGCCGCGTTCAAGAAGCTCCTTACGGGCTTGATTGGTGAAAAAAGCGGTAACGAGAATTACGGGAAGAGAAGGGCGGACCTCCTTGACTTTTTCCAGCAGGTCCACCCCGTTCAGGGTGCGCATTCTTACGTCGGATATTAACAGATCAACATGTTCGTTGGCTGCAATTTTTTCCAGGGCGGCCTGGGGTTCTGATGCTGCAATGACCTTGTGTCCCTGCGTCTCCAGGAGCGTCTTCAGAACAGACAGAATATGCGGTTCGTCGTCGACAATGTAAATTGTGGCCATGATTTTTATTTTGAAAAAAGCGGGCTATAATTCTGGACAACAGCCCAACCCTCTAATTTTCCTCTTAACAACACCTCACTAGTCTCAGAAATAACACTCCATTTGATTGGCCTATTTTGGGTGCAGCGGGAAGTTGCGCGATCACCACTTCAGTTCAGCCTTTTTAAGCCTTGTTTCCATTTCTGTCATTATCCTGTCTTCCTCGACTTCGTCAGACGCTTTGAACGTGGCGGAGAACCGCAAATAACTTCCTGCGTCATCCCATGGCACGGTTGAGATAAGTAATTCTGTGATAAGGAATTCTGCGGCCTGTTCGGCGGAGTCGAAAGTAACATTGCCGGACGATTTCGGGCAGGGCACGTACAGGTAGAAGGTGCCTCCGGGCATTTCTGCGGGGCAACCGGCGTTCTGAAGCGCTGAAACGAGTTTATGAAGCCGTGACTGGTAGCAATTGCGTATATCATCGGCAAGCTCTTTTTTTGCGATTCCAGCGCATGCAGCCCGTTGTATTGCCTTGAACTGTCCGGAATCAATATTATCTTTCACCTCAGCATAAGCCTTAACGGCGCGGGCCGAGCCCGCAACAAAACCAAGCCGCCATCCGGTCATATTGTAGCTCTTGCTCATTGAATGCAATTCTACAGCGGCTTCCCTGCCGCCGGGGCGGCTGAGTATTGACAGGGGTTGCCGGTCATAGACCAGGGTTGCATAAGCCGCATCCTGTACTATCAGGATATTGTGCTTGCTTGCAAAAGCTATAAGTTTGTCAAATGCTTCAGCATTGGCTGCCTTTCCGGTGGGATTGTTGGGGTAATTTACGTAAAACAGCTTTGCTTTATCCAGGTTTTGTCTGTCAATTGCATCCAGGTCGGGCAGGAAGTTGTTTTGCTCGAGCAACGGAACATTAATAACATTTCCGCCAAGATATCGGACATGAGTACCGAGAACCGGATAGCCGGGAACCGTTACCAGCGCCGTATCGCCGGGGTTGATGAAACAAAGAGGAAGCATCGCAAGCGCCGGTTTCGATCCTATGCTGTGGTTAATCTCGGTAGAAGGATCTATATCCCGGACTCCGAAAAACTCCGTGAGGTACCGGGCAGCGGCTTTTTTGAACTCCATTATGCCGTTGTCCGCGTAGCCGCGGTTTGCCGGATCGTCGATCTCTATTTTCAGCGATTCCCTTATTACCGAGGGCGCCATGTTGTGTGGTTCGCCCACTCCGAAATCAAGCAACTCGGTCTGGGGGTATTTCTCGCGGGCTGCTTTTTTTGCACGCTTTATTTTTTCGAATTTGTATATTTCGTCGCTCTTGCCGAACATTTTTCCGCCGATTCTTTCGGCAAAAAGACTCTGAATTTCCATATTCTTGCCCTGCTTTCTTTCTCACTATCTTACATCAGCGTTAAATGATGTTAGCTTTGTCTTTTCATCTGGTCTTTGTAACCTGGTCTATTCATAAAAATCTATTACGAGTGTGCATATCACTTCATCTCAACGACTTTGCTGGCCAGCCGATCTTGACGTATGTTCATGCGCCTCCACCCGGCTATCTGCGCGAAGCCATTGACTGCGCACTCTCATTACGAAGTTGATGAATAGATCAGGTTAAAGACTGCCAGAAACAAAGCATTTATTCCAGATGACACTGATTTCATGATCTTTACAACATTCTCCAGACACTTCATGAATTATTGAGGCTGGACCGTGCCTTCGAAGTTTAACTTTTTTTCGCTGAAAGCGGTTCGAGCACCCAGCGTTTATTATACCAGAACCATTGTTCAGGTTCATTGCGTATAGCTTGATCCATAACACTCATAACCAGAGTGGTTATTCTCTCCATATCCTGTTTCTTTTCAACATCATTATCAGGAAAAACGCTTTTACATATTCTTATTCTATGCCGGGACCAGCCGGTCCTTGTCACTATACAAGGGAAAACCGGCACATTAGCGTGTCTTGCAAAGAGAGCCATGCCGGGGCCAATATTGGCAACTCCGCCCAGGAAGGGCACGGACAAACCTGGTTGGCGAACCCGGACATCTGGAAGAATTGCAAGCATTTCTCCGTTTTGAAGTCTGGTCAGAACATTTTTCATTGTTCCCGAGCCCCTGGCCACGGTTGGGACACCCGGAGCGGTCCTGAGTTTGTTGATATGGCGGTCTATCAGAGAGTTGCGCTGTTGGGCGGCTATGCTGAATATAGGCAGACCATGAAGACGGGAGGTGACCGCGGCAAGTTCCCATGACCCCATGTGCGGACATGCTATTATGGCGCCCCGGCTGGTTTTGGAGTGGGTTTTGAGCGTTTCTACCATTTCTTCACACTCGGTCATCCCTGAGAGCCATTCAAGACTGGCACCGGGCATTCTCAGCATTTCAGCGCCGCTGAAGAATATGTTTCGCCATGATAGCCATGCAATTGACCGCACTGTTTTCTGCTCCAGTCCGGGGAAAACCACCCTTATTCTTCTCTTTGCTTCGTTGACCCTGTTTCTTGTTGCGGCATAAGATAACCCTGCCAGAATCCATGCATTAAAGAGCGCTGCCCGGTAGGGAAGTCTTCTGCTGGCTGCCCCGATGCATCTAAGGGCGGCATATTCCATTAAGTGTTTGGGTCTGTGTTGCATATTAATCAGAGAAGTTTGCCTCTTCTTATTACATTAAGCAGGGGACTTTGTCTAATTGTTACGGCATTGAAGGGGCAGATTTCGTGGCAGCAGCAGCAGCCGATGCATTTTTCGGGGTCAAGGGAAGGTTTTGTGTCGCTATTCTGAATTGACAAAGCGTGAACCGGGCAGCTTTCGACGCAGCGTTGGCACAACCTGCACTCTGTACTTATAGATGGCCTGATCCAGATTAGGGGTTCCAGAAGTTTTACAAGAAATCCGGGTATAAGCCGGGCTTTTGTCGTGCCAGGCATGGTAAAAGATTCCGGGCGAACGTCTTTGATTCTGCATCCGGTAATTGTATAGCCCGGATTTTTCTGTCTGGCGAATTCCCTCTGCAGGCTCGCTATGTAAGGAACTGTTCGCGGGCTGATATTGAGGATAGAGCATAATGCCATATCAAGAGCAAACGCGTCAGGTGATGCAGCCAGAAAATGCGTGTCGGTCCTGTTCCCCCCCGAAGGTCCTTCCCCTTCCAATGCCCAGATGGCGTCGGCAATATTCAGGCGGGGCGCGAGCTGTCTGTATATGCGCGACAAAAGCATTCCGAAGTCTCGGACAGTCGGATGGCTTTTATGCAGCATGGCCTTCTGATAACCGGGAATTGTGCCGTAAAGGTTTTTGATGGCTGCGGTTAATGTTGTAAGCACGTGAGTTTTTACCTTGGGCACGTTTATGAGCACATCGCACTCAAGAGCCGGCCTGGCTATGCTGTAACGGTACCCGCCTTCATTGAACTCTACCGAGCCGCATTTCTCGAGGCTGATAAGCCGAATATGTTCCTCGTCGCATATTTGTTGGATTCCAGTTTTGCGCCAGACGTTTTCGGTTTTGACCGGGCTGGCCGAGCTGTCTGCTACCTCCGGCGTGCCGCCTGCCTTTTTAACAAGGCGAGCTATGACACGAACGAGTTCCGGGTGAGTGGTAACCGCTTCTTCGGGCCTGCGATCGGTCAGCAGGTTAGGCTTTATGAGCGCTTTATCGCCAGGCTGGACAAAACGGGATATTCCTCCGAGGCTGTTGATAAGCTCTTCGACGG
Source organism: uncultured Victivallales bacterium (assembly GCA_964475205.1). Taxonomy (GTDB): domain Bacteria; phylum Verrucomicrobiota; class Kiritimatiellia; order UBA8416; family CAYSRM01; genus CAYSRM01. The sequence goes on from CAYYVQ010000071.1 coordinate 7,868, forward strand.
CAGCGAATAGACCTTCCTCATAGGAGGAGCATTTTTTAAGAGACACAACATTGGAGATAGTTGACCCACACATCCATGCCTTCTCCGGTCTTGGCGCTCAGCTCGAAAATAAACATGCCGGGATGAATCCGGCCCATGAACTGCCTGCATTGAGAGATATCAAAGTCCAGGTGAGGCAAGAGATCTGTTTTCGTTATAATGGAAACTGGAGACTGTGAGAAAAGTGAAGGATACTTAACAGGCTTATCTTCGCCTTCAGTTACTGACACCATTCCAACTTTAAAATTCTCTCCAAGATCAAATGCCGAAGGACAAACCAGGTTCCCCACATTTTCTATGAACAGTATGTCGGTGTCGTCCTGAAGGGTTTCTTCAAGGACCGAACGCACCTGCTCTGCGCTGAGGTGGCAGGCATCGCCGGTCTCGATCTGTACCACCGGGACGCCTGTGGCTTCAATGCGTTTTGCATCCCGGTCTGTCTGCTGGTCGCCGGCTATTACCGCACAGTTAATGCTTTTTTTAAGTTTTTTCAGAGTTTCCTCAAGGAGAAGGGTTTTGCCCGTGCCCGGTGAAGAAATAAGGTTGATGGCAACAATGTTTTTCTCGCTGAATATCCGGCGGTTTTCGGCTGCAATTTCGTCGTTTCGAGAGAGGATCCTTTCTTCGAGATCGATACTGACCGATGACCGATCTTTTGTTGAATACGCCTCGTGAACATGACTGTGGTCATGATCATCACCATGACTATGATCATGGCTGTGAGTGTGGTTATGTTCGTGCAGTTGACTGCAGCCACAATGATCGCACATGAAATGGTGTCTCCTTTTCTGTCAAAGTTGACAGCGGTTTGCAGGCTATTCCTGGGGCATGCCTATAAGGGTGAGAATTCTATCAAGTTCGTCGGGAGAGTAAAAGTCAATTTCGAGTGAGCCGGCCTTTTTCTTTCCGTTTGCGTATGTTTTGCAGGGAGTAATCCTGACCGAGGTGCCAAATTGCCTGTGCATTCGTTCGGACAGGTAGTCGATGTGTTCCTTTGGAATATCGCTCCTGCTCGCGCGACGCTTTCGGGGAGCTTTCCTGTTTTTACTTATCATTTTTTCGAGGTTTCTCACGGAGAGATTTTCGGATACTGCCCTTTTTGCGAACAGTATCTGTTCCGATGCATCATGGACGGCTGTTAGAGCCTTGGCGTGTCCTGATGAAAGGTTTCCGTCGCTTATCATTGCCTGGACTTCTTCCGGCAGGCTGAGTATTCTCAATGTGTTGGCTATGGAGGCGCGCGCTTTTCCAACCCGGGTTGCTATCTGGTCTTGTGTCAGGTTGAAACGATCGCTCAATTCTTTGTATCCGAGAGCTTCTTCAATAGAATTGAGGTTTTCCCTCTGAAGGTTTTCAACCAGGGCCAATTCGAGTGAATCCTGTTCTTCTGCCTGGACTACAATAACAGGCGCTTCTTCAAGGCCGGCTTTTGTTGCAGCGAGAAAACGTCTTTCGCCGGCTATGAGTTCGTATCCGTCATCATGGCGGCGGACAAGAAGAGGTTGCAGTATGCCGTGTTCCTTTATAGAGCCTGCGAGTTCATCAATAGCAGTCTCATCAAAGTTCCGGCGGGGCTGGTGCCGGTTCCTGGTGATAGAATCCAGAGGTATAGTGTTTGATCCTACCGGGGAAGAAGAGGGTTCGCTCTCATCCTTCAGCAGGGCGCCAAGTCCTTTTCCAAGTCCGTGTTTTGGTTTCATGTTTATCTATTTTGGCTATTCCGGCTTTACAGGCAAGATCAAAAGTTGGCAATCGCTTCACAAAGGCGGGCAGCATGCAGATCCGCCTCAAGCCGGGCCCCGTCCTCGATGATAAGCCTGTGCGAGTTTAACCTGCCGACAAATACCCCGTTTGAAGATATTCTGGTAATTCCGGTGCATTTTATATCGGCTTTAAGACGGCCCAGTATTTCAAGGTTGCCGCAGGATATGCTTCGATCTATTGTGATGTCGGCGCCCGCGCCAATTGACAGGTTGGTCATCTGAATTCGTGTAATGTCAAAACGGGCGTGTTTATTGAGCTGCAGAGTGTCAGAAGCCTGCAGGGTGGCCAGTGCAGCGTCTCCGCTCAGGGCAATATTTCTCGCTACGATGGAAACGTCTTTGAGTACAGCATTTTTTTCAATAAGCACGGCGCCAACTGTTCTTGTGGATTCTGTTGTTTCTTGCGAAATCGTATGATCAGACCTGTCCAGAAAGTTCCGGCATTTTGCGCAATAAGCTTTCTGGGCGCTTCCCTGCAGTGTAAAGGTATATCCGCATTCGTAGCAGACAACTTCGGTCCGGCTGGGAATTGCCGTGCTTCCGATCCTGGCTTTGCGGCGTTCCGGCTGAGGTTTCTCCTGCTTCTGGGCAGACCCGGATGCTTTCTGCTGCGCGCCCTGCACTGCAGGAGCATGGCTGCCTGCGTGGCTTCGGGCGCGCTTTATTGCTTTTGCTGCGGAATAACCTCCGATAAAACTGACATCTTTGCTTTTAGATTTTCGCATCAGTTAAAGAGTGGAATGCTACTTCCTGTTAAAAAAAACGGAAGAGCGGTTTTTCGGATCGTCCTTTATGTTCTTCCTGGTCTCCTCTTTCTGTCCGCTTGCTTGTTTTTGCTTGTCTTCCTGTGGCGGCCGGGTGGTATCATCGTTTTTCAGCGGCTGCTGCACGGAAGCTTCTTCCGATTGTGAAGGTTTAATGCTGCCCGCGTTGACTTCCGACTTGCCAACAAAGCTTACCCCGTCTTCGACAACGAGCCTTTTCGATTTCACATCTCCATTGACCTTCGCCGAGGCCTTGAGCTCAATTTTATCTTTTGACGTTATATTTCCGTATATCTGGCCGTGCACGACCGCCGCTTCCACCGACAGGTTTCCCTTAATGGAAGCATTCTCTCCGATAGAAGCCGTTCCGGAGCAAACCAGATCTCCGTTAATTTTACCCTCGATAAGGATATTATTGCTGGACTTGATTGAACCTGTCACTTCGACATCTTTTCCGATAACTGTTTTCGCATCTCGCTCTTCGGGCATAACACTCCTCCTTGTTGTTGGTTTCTTATAATCCCAGTCTAGTCTAAAGCACTCAAATCTGTCCAGAGTAAGTAAGACCTGTCATCGGGTTTCTTCAGCCTGATCTATTCATGAAAAACGCCAAGCAATTTGTAAGGCGTTAGCCCGCATATCTCACACTTCTCCGGCATAAACGTTCCATAGCAGCGCCATTGCAGGCCAAAACCCGGTTTGCCCGATCTTGATCCTCTTTATCCTTATCACGATCATTGTCCCGATCTTTGTCGATAATGATAGAGACAAGGATCGGGACGAGGATGGCAGCGACGATGATCGGGACGAAGATGGGATAAGGGGACGGAAACAATCAGTCGAAAGGTTTCGACCCAGACTGCCAATACTCTGAACCGTTTCTGCTCGAAAAAGTGTGATCAATGCGGGCTAATATCTCACAAAATTCCTGTATGCTCTCGCTACGAAATTCCATGAGATATGCGGGTTAACTCCAGAAGTTGATGAATAGATCAGGCTAGAACTGTCCAGTGTTCAGCAAAACCAGGGTGCAAGCCTGTTCAGCCTTAATTCCATGAGCTTCCAGTGTTGCCTGCAGATCCGCGTTTTCTGTTCCCGGGTTGAATATTACACGGTCGGGATGCAGATCGACTATGGCGTCTGCCAATTTCGTCGATACGTTGGGCGCTACGTACAGTGTCAGGGTATCAATATGTCCGGTAAGGTCGGCCACCCGGTGAACAACAGGCAGCCCCTCTAATGACGTCAAAGCAGGATGGACTGGAACTACCTCATGCCCATGTTTCAGTAGCAAACGCACTGCGCGATTGGAGTATCGTTCCGCCTTGGGGCTTGCGCCTACCACGGCCACACGTTGTCTGTGCTTTTGCATAATCTCCTCGATATTGGTTTAAACCCTCAGCCATGACTCGCAAGGAATGGCGCAGAGCGAAACGGCCCGCTATTCCTGGTGGCTGCCCAGGAAGGTTACAAACTCGCCCGGCATCTGAGTTTTCCAACAGGCACAACGAGCACATCATCCATCGGCAATGTCAGCTTTGTATTCATGACTTACACTCACTCTCTCGCGCGGCACACGTTCTGTCAATCATTCTTATGCAGCTATCGCGATTGACGCCCCTTTGAAACCCGCTTTGTTTTCGGCGAGAAAATAGAAGAAACATGTCGGCATTTAATGGCAACCTGAGATATACGGGTTAAACTTGAATCGCAGAAGCGAATAACGCTGACACAGGCAAACACAGATGAATACGTTAACACTTAGCGTTAGCAGGCAAAATATTGTTTTTTGTAAGTTGTTGGTATAGAGTGGAATGCTCGGGGCGGGACTCGAACCCGCAAGGGATTTAACTCCCACTAGGCCCTCAACCTAGCGCGTCTGCCAGTTTCGCCACCCGAGCGCGAGCAGAAAATATAGCGGACTCCTGGCGGAAGTGCAAGCGGGAATACCAAGTAGATGTGAAGGCGAAAAAGTGTTGCTGTGGCGCAATGTATTTGCGGAAGGAAGAAGAGGCGGGAAGTTATATTTAGTTCGCGTTGCGGGAAGTTGGTGATACCATAAGTAGGCCGGGCCCGATTTCGGTTAATGAATAATGCGAGTTAGAGAGGGGAGTGTATGGCGATTTTAATTGCTACAAGAAACAGGCACAAGCTTGAGGAAATTCGCGAGATTCTTTCAGACAGCGGGATTGAGCTGCTGGGACTGGACGACTGTCAAGGAATTCCAGAAGTTGAGGAAGATCGCGACAGTTTTGAGGGCAACGCTATAAAGAAGGCTGAAATTTCCGCAAAGACTATGGGACGACTTGCAATGGCTGATGATTCGGGCCTGGAGGTTGACGCCCTGGGTGGCGCGCCCGGTGTTTATTCAGCAAGGTATTCAGGCGAACCGGTATCTTATCGGCGAAATAATCAGAAGTTATTGAAGGAAATGGATGGCGTTTCCGATCGCAGCGCCAGGTTTGTATGTGTTGTGGCTCTATGCGGCCCGGCCGGCGAATGCCGCACTGTGCGCGGCACATGCGAGGGAATCATTGCCGAAGAAAGGAGGGGCGATATGGGGTTTGGCTATGACCCGTTGTTTATCCCGGACGGTGAATCAAGAACTTTTGCGGAGATGGAGGAGGCAGAAAAGAACAGGTTATCGCATCGCTACAGGGCATTTGAGCGAGCAAAAGCGGAATGGGGAGATCTTTTGCGGCAGGCTTGAATTCAATACGCCGTCCAGGGTTAACCCGCAGTTCTCACACTTCTCCGGCATAAACGTTCCATAGCACAGCCATTGCAGGCCAAAAC
>CAYYVQ010000072.1:0-13131 GCA_964475205.1 uncultured Victivallales bacterium
CCTATTCTATGCTGCCGGATGAGTCCATGAGGGCCAAACTCCAGGCAGCAGGTTGGCACAACCTGCTGTACTCTCCCCAGTACAGCGGGTTATCCCGTAACCCGCTGCCTCCCCGCGGCTCCCCCGCTGCTCATAACCTGCGCGTTCGATCCACTCATCCTTGACTTTTGTCCACGGCCACTGTCGCCACGACTTACACAGTCGGGCTTTCACGGGGTTATTGGCAGTATACCTTACTGCGCCAATAACTTTCTCTTCATTGCGGCACCAGTGATCAAAATTTTCCGAGGCCCATAGCTGGCCGGTTCTCTGCCTTTGGCGATTGATGCAACGCGCGGTGTGTCTCTTGAACTGCGTAAGGTCGTCTATTAAATTAACACTCCTACCCGCTTCGTTCCGAAGAACCATGTGCAGGTGTGATCCCATAATCGCCACTGCGTAGAGATTCCATCCCCTACTCTCCTCTTCCAGCCACGGTAAGGACTTCATGATCACTTCTGCCACGTCTGGTTCATTTAGCAACTGCCAGCCGGTAGCGTTTTCGTCAAGAACAGATTCGATGCGAATGAAGTTTTCCCTGATAATCCTCTGATACTCTGCCTCTTTTTCGGATAACCCGCGCAACTTCTCACGTTCAGCGCGTATCTCACGCACAAGCTTTCGAGGTAAAGTGCCTGCAAGTCGAAAAGTCACAAAGTAAGTCCCATCAGCAACCAGCCAATGCGGAAGATTTCTTCGCCTGAAACTCAAGGTCTGAGGAAAATCCATAATGTGTACCGAAACTATGTTTTTATCTGTTCTTTGCAGCAGGTTGACACAACCTGCTGTACTCCCCCAAGTACAGCGGGTTATCCCGTAACCCGCGGCTCTCCCGCTGCTCTCTTCGCTCTCTGTTACCCTCCAGCAGCAGGTTGACACAACCTGCTGTACTTTTCCCAAGTACAGCGGGTTATCACGTAACCCGCGGCCCTCTTCTCTCTCTGTTCCTCATAATCCTACACACCAAAACACAAGTACAGGCAGAACCCTTCCAAGCAGCAGGTTGACACAACCTGCTGTACTCCCCCAGGTACAGCGGGTTATCACGTAACCCGCTGCCCTCTTCGTAACCCGCTGCCCTCTTCGTAACCCGCTACCCTCTCAGCTTTTCTACCTTCTTCTTTGCCAGCAATAAATAATCCCGGTCTTTAGAAAAGATCTCCAGCGTGATTGTGCCGCTGTAACCAACATCTTTAAAAGCCTGAAAAACCTCGTCCCAGTCAATGTTGCCGGTTCCGGGCGGCAAATGCATATCCGCATTTCCAAAATTGTCATGAAGATGCACGTGGCAAAGCCTGTCTCCAAAACTGCGGATCATATTCTGCGGGCTCTTCCCATGCAGATTGCAGTGACCCAGGTCAAGATGGCAACCGATCTCCGGCAACGCGGAAAGAATCACTTCCAGGTTCTCTTGCGAATCCTGGGGTTTTCCAATCGGCTCATATAATACCTGAATGCCAGCTTCCCCGGCCACGTCCACCAGTTTCTTCAAGGATTCAATCTGAAAATCAATGCCCTCCTGCACGGAAAACAACGACATGGAAGGCCAGTTGGAATGTATTGTGGCTTTATTTACGCCTATCTCGGCAAATAGCCTAAGATAGCCGCCGGCTATATCAACCGCACAGTTCCGGAGCTCCTTCATGGCGGAACCTATGGGCAGATACCATGCCATATGCCCCACAGCGGAAAGACCCTCCCGGTTTAATTGAGCCTTGACGGCCGAAGTGTCGACCTTTTCTAAGGAACCGGTTTCAGGCTCAAGGAACAAGTCGACAAATTCGAATCCGTTATCTCCTATCCACCGTATTTCCTCCAGCACATCCCTGCGCGGATGGTTAGGACACCCTATTTTCATGCACTATCCCCCTTTTATTCCGCCGGCAGTACCGGAGTATCTTCCCTTTTATCAGCCGCGCACAAAGCCCGCCAGAAACACCAGATCACTCCGCCAAATATAACGAGCATTGCAACGGTCATCACTATATATGCTGTAGCGCCAAGCTCACCGTCAGGAGTAAATTTTGAATCCCGCTTGCCAAGCCATCCGGAAAACTGTCCCAGCTCAATTACTGCCGCGGATATCACCATGACTATTGCAACATAAAGGACGCCAAATCTTACGCCTTTGTGCTTCTCCTCGGGGGCAATCTCCTCCTCGCCCTTTCTCTTTCGGCTCAGAAGCCGGCAGACGATCGGCACAGCGATAAAAACCAGGGAGCCTGCGGCAAGCATATAAGGAAACTCGAATTCTCCGCCGTCCTTCCAGGCATCAATCACCGCGTGAACCTCGCCGCTGACACTCCACACAATCAGTATTCCCAGCAAGGCCGGAGCAACGTACCTGACAATAACATCCCACCATCCGTAAAGCCGCCAGTCCGAACGTTCGTTGGCATGGTTGCGCATCTCCTTTACAAATCTGCCCTGCCATGCCCAGCCGACCACCAGGCATTCTGCAAGCGCGACAATCAGGATTCCAAACGGCCCGTTAATCAAACCGTCAACAAGCCCCAGCCAGTTCAACCCGCCGCGGCTGGAGGTAAACACAAGGCCCAAAGCGCAACCAGTCACACAGATACCCGGAAGAACATATTTCCTGGGCCACTCCGGTTTGCTGTCGCACACCGAAGTGAGGCAAGCTTCGACTATACTGAAGGCTGAGTCTATCCCCAGCGTCAACAAGGCGAGAAAAAAGACGGTACTGAAAAACGCGGTAAAAGGAAGCTGCGCCAGCCCGTACGGAAACACAACAAACGAAAGCCCGACCGTGCCGTCGGGCACCAGGTCCGGCACAGCCGTCCCTGAAGCCAGCGACATACCGCCAAGCATTGAGAAAACCGCTATCCCGGCAATAAAACTCGTTCCCATATCGCCAAGCCCGATAATCAGCGCATTATTGTTAATGTCGCTGGAACGGTGCAGAAAACTGGCGTAACTGAGCATCACGGCAAAACCAAGACTCATGGAAAAGAATACCTGCCCGAAAGCAAAACGCCATGTATCAGGCTCCAGGAGTTTTTCCCACCTTGGTTCAAGATAGAATTCAAGCCCTTGGATGGCGCCTTCAAGCGTCAGTCCCCTGGCCGTGAGTATCACAAGCATGATCCATGGCAGCGGCACGGTAAGCAGCACAACCTTGCTGACCCACTTGACCCCGCGGAAAAGACAGAGGTAGACAAGAATCCACGCAATTATGGTTCCGCCGACAACTCGTCCCGCAGGCATGCCCATGGCCATGGTGTCTTCGTAATTAAGCAGCCCGTTGAAAAAGAAATCCTGTGCGCCGTTTGTATTCTCGGCGGCCCATGCCACCTGGGAACCGAATCCGGCTATAGAAGCAATAAGGTAGTCCACACAGTAGGCAAGAATTACGGAATAATAGGTTATGATGATAAAGGCAAGAAGCACCAGCCACCAGCCGACGTAACGGTATTTTTTTAAAACAGACCCAAATGCGCCGGGCGGAGCCTGCTGCGCCCAATGCCCGACAGAAAATTCCATGATAAGCAATGGAATCCCCATAACAAGCATGGCAATAAAGTAAGGAATCAGAAACGCCCCGCCTCCGTAAGTATAAAGCTTATACGGAAAACCCCATAGATTCCCCAATCCAACCGCCGAACCGATTGCCGCAAGCACAAAAGCCGATCTTGTCGACCATGTTTCTCTAACTACCTGTGCCGGACTCATAGCTCATCTCCTGTCTAACGTATACCAGAAGCCTTGTGAACAGCAAAGAATGAAGCACATCGCGTCCATTCGGACAAGCGGAAAAACTCCGACCTTCGCGCATCGAGATTGAACACCCAATATCCAACAAGGAATTTCCAATGTCCAGGGCAAGAGCGAGAGACAACATGACCCTATATACGGCACTTGAAATTCGGGAAGCGATGTATATTATTACAAATAAGGAGTTTACAATTTATTGCGCCCCCACCCAAAGGGTGCGGGCGAGCTTCCCGAATTTCAAGCCGCAAGGGGTTGCCGATTCTAGGATGACAGTAATTGTGCGTATTGAGGCTATGCATGATGCATTTCCCCATTTGTTCAGTTGGATATTCCTTGTTGGCTGTTGGATATTGAGAATGCACTTGGAGATACGCTCGAGTTGCTTAAGTTAGCGCCATTCGGTTTCCACCCACACTGCCAATATTCTGAACCGTTTCTGCTCGAAAATGTGTGATCAATGCCGGCTAACCCGCTACCCTCCAACAGCATCAATAATCAGCAACAAATCAAAATCCGCATTAGCAGCAGGTTGACACAACCTGCTGTACTCCCCAAGTACAGCGGGTTATCCCGTAACCCGCGGCTCTTCCTTCTCTCTTCACCTCCCGGCAGCAGGTTGACACAACCTGCTGTACTCTCCTCAAGTACAGCGGGTTATCCCGTAACCCGCGGCTCTTCCTTCTCTCTTCACCTCCCGGCAGCAGGTTGACACAACCTGCTGTACTCTCCTCAAGTACAGCGGGTTATCCCGTAACCCGCGGCTCTTCCTTCTCTCTTCACCTCCCGGCAGCAGGTTGACACAACCTGCTGTACTCTCCTCAAGTACAGCGGGTTATCCCGTAACCCGCGGCTCTTCCTTCTCTCTTCACCTCCCGGCAGCAGGTTGACACAACCTGCTGTACTCTCCTCAAGTACAGCGGGTTATCCCGTAACCCGCGGCTCTGCCTCTTCACTCCATCTCACAGCAGCAGGTTGAAAGAAACCTCTTCAGCAGCGCTACTCCCGCCGCAACGCGGAAATCAAACTGCCTCGGGTCGCGCAATATGTGCTAAGCACAACCCATATCAATCCACAGACCAATACTGCCGCAAGCATGAACACGATAGATCCGAATGGCGCTTGTGTGCCCGGCACATTCAGCGCAGGCGCAGCCGCCACCAGCGCGGACATCGAGCCGGAAACAAGACCGCATAAGAGCAGCGCAGCATGTTCATACAACAGCATCCGCCGAATCATGGCGCGGGTAAACCCGGTCGCCCGCAATACAGCAAGCTCACCGCGGCGCTCCATGACATTGCGCAAAACAACAATTCCAAGTCCAACAGATCCAAGCAGAAGACCGAGACCGCCAAGCGTAAGAAATATGTCAAGATATGTGTTCTGAACTGAATTGAACTCTGCAAGAAGCCGGTCGGTCCGGACAAAATCACAGCCCCAGTCAGCCAGCCTGCTGTTCAGGTATTCGCTTAAATCGTCGGCTCTCCCGGCATCGGCATCAACAAGAAACATCCGGTACCCGCTGATGGAGGGGAAGCGCTCCAGCAACCTGCTTTCTTCAACTATTATGTTTCCCTGGAAAACAGAGTCTGCAAGCCCGGCAACAAGCTTCACGCCGAAATCGTTGCCGTCATAGTCGCGGTATACAACCCTGTCTCCCAGTTGCTTGCCCAGCCCCCAGATAATCACGGTCTGGTCGGCAATGCCAGCCACGCCGCCCTCGCCCGGCTCGGCCTCAAGCAAACGCCACCCGGACAGCGCTCCCATTCCTTCAATCCGGTCTGAAAAAACAAACGCATCCCTGCGCACAAGCTCTTCGCTGTTCACACCAATCAAGCGCGGCATGGAAACCCTGTTCAGATTAAGACAATTTGCGCTGCCGCCTTCATTGACCCGGAAGGGAACAAAACTTACACCGTCAAGTTTTTCCGGATCAAGCCCGAGGAAACGTTGCCCTTCCGGAGTGGTAATATCGGCTTCCACAGGAATCGAGGATCTGCCAAGCAGAATAAAACCGCCTGTGCCGGAATTGCGGACATCCGTTTCATTTTGTGAAGTCTTCCTGTTGGCCGCCACGGCGACAATAAGGAATACACCGCAGGAAAAAACGGCAATTACAAGCAAACTCCGCCACCTGCGCAGCGAAGCATTGCGCAAGGCAACTGCAAATGTTGAGGTCCTTGACAACAGCCGTCCGCCTGCCACCAAAAGGATCCCTATGTCACATAGAAACCAGAAGCCGACAAGCATCAGCGCACCGGCGGTGAAGAAAGCCGCTGTCATCGCGGCGCCGGTTCCGGCCGGAACCAATACCGATACCAGTACCCCGCACCCGCACAGAGCTACGACAACTGTCCTCCATGCTATTTGTGCCCGTCTGCCGCAATCCGGCGATTCAGCAAGCCTTTGTCTCAACAGGGCGCTCTTGTTCCTGCCTGCGGCCCGTCGTACCGCAAGCTGGAGAACAGCCATCGAAACAGCCCCGGTAACAGCAATACCCCAGATTATAGAAGAAGGATCAACATGAACATATAACAGGCTTGTTCTTACCGCATCGCGCCACAGCGAGGTCAAACCCCGTACCATCAGGCGCGTATACAAAACTCCTGCCGCAGAACCGGAGAATACTCCGAGAAGCAACACAATCGAATGCTCTGCAAGCAGTAATCGGGAAATACTGGAAGGCTTGAAACCCATTGAAGAAAGAACGCCTATCTGCTCAGCCCTCTGGTCAGCCCCGAAAGCTGAAATGAGCCCGGCAAGCAGCAGGGCGGCCAGAATAAGAAAGAAACTCAACCCGATAAATAGTTGTCCAAAATCCACGCCCTGGCTGCCGGCCCGGACTGCTTCTTCCCTGAGAGGACGGAAAACCAGCCCCAAGTCCACAGGGTCAATGGCCGCGGCAATTTTACCTTCAATTTCTTCTACAGAAAAATTTTCAAATGGAAGCCGCACTGCGGTCATGGCGCCGAAGCGATTAGACCACATGTCAACAGCAGCCTGCGCGGTTACATAAAGCTTCGGGGTGGCTCCGTGTCTATTCCAGTACTGTTCGTCTTTGTCACGAATCCGGTCGATATCAATCGGAGCGGCAGGATTCCAGTCAGTGCAACTTTCGACTTCCGTAAGACCCGGAAAATCGGCAGGAGGCACGTTGGCCGCAAGTTCCCCGTCAACAGGAACAACTTTGCGGACAGTAAAGGCCCGCTCAGTCTCTTTCAGCGCCCCGCTTGACGCCAGGAGGTAATAGGAAACTCTGACTTCGCCGCCGGGGCCAATGTCAAGATCGTCGGCAACCCAGTCGGTAATTACGATCTCGCTGTCGTTCATTCCTTCGGGCAGCAGACTGTCACCCGGAGCGGACGCGAATGAATACGGAACCGCGCCGCCGCCCGCGCTGATCGAGTTTACGAAATATGTGAAAACTCCTTCCGAGCCTGGAAAGACATCCGTGGCGGCGTCAACAACCGGTTGTCTCAGGAACACAGAGTCAGACGCGAGATACGCAAACCGGCCTTCCATGTTTGTTTTTATGCGCAGCCCCGCGTCTTCGAGCGTCCATGCATTGCGCAGCCCTTCCTGCGCCCGGCTCAATGAGATTGCTCTCTCTGCCTTGTTCCCGGCCAGCAAAAGGTTCGCCTGGTCTTGCGTTTCAATAACAGTGTTGAGCGACCCGATATCCATGTAAACGTTGTATGGCGCTGCCTGGTGAGGGTGGAGATCGAACCGCCCGAGCTGCGCGCCTGAAAGTATGGCTGCAACCTGCACCCGCGCGGAGGCCATACTGCCGGATTTCTCCGAAAAGGGATTCTCTCCGGGAATCCTCCTGATCCGGGCCGCGCGCAGGACAAGCCAGTCACCAACCCGGGCCCCCAGACGAGCCGCGGCTTTCTGATTCAATGCAACCCGCATCCCCGAGAGTTCAACCCCGCCGCCCGACTGCGCAAACTTCCAGAAATTTGAGTCGACACCGAATACATTGACATTGTTTATTCGCGCCTGCCGGTCCGAGGGAGAAACAGTTCCGCTGAGCATCAGCACAGGGGCAACGCGCATACCGGTTTCCGCGGCCAGTCTTCCTGCAAGGGGTCTGGAGAAAGGCCTGTTGCCTGTTTGCGCGGCATAGTCAATACTGCCGATTCGGGCCATGGCCATCCGCTCAAGGCTGAACTCCATGGAATCGCCCACCCCAAGCGCACCGGTTAGAATAGCAGCTCCAACACCTACGCCGCAAAGAACACCCAGGTTCGTCCGCCAGTAATGCAGAAGACTTCTGAGAATGTATCTAGTCGATGTCATGCAGATTGCCGTCTTCCAGTTTCATTAAACGATCCATACGGCGACCCAGGTCCATTGAGTGAGTCACAACAACAAGGGTAAGCCCTTTTTGACTGTTAAGATCCACAAGAAGATCGGCAAGCGATGCGGCGGAAGCGCCATCGAGGGAACCGGTAGGTTCGTCAGCAAGCAATAGACCGGGCGAGTTAATCAAGGCCCTTACCACCGATACCCTCTGGCATTCGCCCACGGAAAGCTCGCCCGGCCTGTGGTTCATCCGCCCTGCAAGCCCCACCTGCGACAATAAGCCCCTGGCTTTTTCCATGTCTTCATCCGTCGATCGTCCGGAATGCAAGGGGAGAGTAGGCATAAGAACGTTTTCAAGGGCGCTGCACTGCGGAAGGAGATGATGCTCCTGGAATATAAAACCTACCTGCCTCAGGCGGAGGCGCGACAATTCATCATCGGAAAGTTCCGCCAGGTCTCTGCCGCCGAGCAGCGCCTGCCCTGAATCAGCGCGGTCAAGTCCGCCCATGACGTTAAGCAAAGTGCTCTTGCCCACCCCCGACGGACCGACTACGGCAAGTGAATCGCCATGCGCCACCCGCAACGACAGCCCACGCAGAATATCAACTTTCCGCCGGCCGCCGCCGGCCTGGTATGCCTTGCAGATATCCTTAAGCTCAAGCAGGCTTTCCTGTTTTTCAGACATCCTGATTCACCCCTTTTTGTTTTGCCGCGCTGTAAACCTCCGCTATTTTCGCCGCTGAGACCGAAACGTCCAGTTCATTCTCCGCATATCGCCTGGCGTTGCGGCCCGCGCGGCCCAGCCATTCACGATCTTCAAGACAACACCCAATACCTTCGGCCAGAACCGCAGACTCCGATGAAGCCACAATCTTTCCGCCACCCGCGGCCTTTATCAGTTCCGGCGCTCCGCCGATATCAGGATGAACCACCGGCACTCCCGATGCCAGCGCCTCCACAACCTGCCCGCCTATGGCCTCAGGCTCACGGCAGGGCACACACAAAAGAGCGAGCGATTCAAAAAAACGCTTCCGCGTGCGAGCATCGAAATCATCAAGAACTTCTACGTCCTGATCACAACCGCTGAGGGAACATCTCGAGAGAAGTGAATCCACAAACCCGCGGTCTTCCGAAGTGCCGCCTCCGCTGATCTTCAGCTTTAAACCGGCGTACCGGCTGTCTTTCTTTAGCATCAGAAAAGCCTCTATCAGCGATGATAAACCCAGCGATTCAGTGAGCCGTGACAAGTACCCGATAACAGGCTGACCTTTACCGGGAGATGCAACAGGATAGCCGGAAACATCCACGCCGGGATAAACCACCCGTATGTCCGCAGGATCGATTTTCATGCGCAATGCCATGTAATCAGCATAAAACCGGCTTACAGCAATCAGCGCTTCAACAGCCCCGGCCCGTTCGGACATAGCTCGCCAGCATTTGCCGACGTATTCGCCCTCAAGGGCGTCAACCCACTGATGTTCATCCTGGAGATGACATACAATACCTGCGCCGAGTTCTTTCTTTAACATAGGAGCAAGTCCCAGTATTAAAGCATTCGAGAAATGAACAAGGTCTATCTTCCCCAGTTTGCGAAGCCATTCAATCATCTTTCCGGCTTCCGCTCTTATCACATCATCGCGCCCCTCAAGCATGGAAAGGGTCATACTGCCAAGCCCGCCAGCCCGGACCGTTCCCGCCCGTTTGGCGGCAATTTTCAATACAGGCGCGGAATCAAGTAAGCGCTGCAGGGAACGCGTCACTACGCGCAGCCCCGGCGCCTTCTGTTGCAGATACAGGCTTACTGCCCCGAAAAAAACATCCGACCCGGCGCTTATGTCAGAGGCTTCCGCCATAAGAGGCAGATACATAGGAACTGATACCACGTCGTGGCCTTGATCCCTCAGACTGCGGATCAAAAACGCATCACGTATGCAATTCTGGCAGTAGAAGGAATTTCCTGATCCCGGGATTATGTACGCAATTCTCATTTTTTGCTGAACCTGATTGCAAGAATTGATCCGCCTTCAGTGGCGACAATTACCATGTTTCCGATTATCGCCGGAGATGTCCGGATGGCTGAACCAGTGTCGTAACGCGCAATCTCTTTGCCCGTGGCGGCGCCGAGCAGATACAGCCGCCCGTCGGATGATCCCGCCGCCGCCTTGTCTCCAGCCACTACCGGCGAAGAGTCGACTTTTCCCGAGGTTCTGAAAACCCAGAGTCTGCGCCCGGTTGAACGCTCTACACAGTGCAGATTATTGTCCCTGGACCCGACAAGAACACGATCTGCCGTGACGGCAGGAGAAGAAAAAAACGGTTCTTTTTCCTCTGACTCATATTCCCATATAATTTTACGCTTCTTTAAATCAACATGCACCAGCTTCCCGCCGTAATGCCCGACAAACACATCATTTCCTGCCACGGCCGCAGACTCCGCAATATAGGAACCCACGTCTACTTTGAATTTCTCCCTGCCGGCGCCGCTGTCGACAATCCGAAGATACTGATCGCATCCTCCGAAGACAACTTCTCCGCCCGCAACCGCGGGCGTTCCATTTACAAAGTTCTCAGTTTCGTGCTTCCATTTAAGAGCCCCGCCGGTCCAATCAATGCAGTAAACATTGTTATCATAACAGGCAAAAACAATGTTTGTCTCCGTACCAGCGGTCCAGTTGGCGGATCTCATTATCTGGTCGCCTGCCTTATACTGCCATATAACCTCGCCGTTTGACGCGGCAAGCGCATACATCGTTCCGTCCCTCGCGCCAACGAATAACCGGCCATTCAGAAAAAGCGGAGCTGCTTTGACGGACGCTTCAACCTTCCGGCTCCATACCTGTTTTCCGTCTTTCAGGCTCAACGCAAAAATGCCGCCTTCAGCCGAGGACACAAACACATTTCTGCCATCGGTAACCGGCGATGAAAGATCCGCGTCGCCCACCTTGATCGACCATGCCAGTTCAGGGTTAGATCCAAGCTTACCGTCGCTGATTCCCTGCAATGCCGCATCACCCCTGAATACCGGCCAATCGGCAAACGCTGGCTGAACAAGCAACACGCATTGCAACAAAATCATCATTCCGAAGATAGTTTTCTTCAATTACATCCTCCTTACATCAAACGCCCCCAGGTACAGCGGGTTACCGCGTCCGCCGTAGCTACCTGAGCGAAGGCGGACGTTGCCAGTGACTCTGCCTGTATGCCCTCACTCCTGACAGATTGGAAATATTTTTACCGTTTGAGTTCGTCCAAAAGTTTCCGCGATGCAAGCTCGAATTCCTCTTTAACTTCCGCAGAATCAGGCACACGGGCGTTGGCGATTGCATCCTCGATCTCGAAGATTGTCAGATTTGCCGCGGAGACGATAAAAAGGGCATCCCAACGGTCGAGAGGATCATCCCGCATCAGTTTGCTCAAAAGAAGATCAATGTCTGCTAAGCGGTAGAGATCCAGACTTTTCCACTCGCCGGGCAAGCGCACACGTTCACAGCGCCAGCTTGGTCTGAGAATAACCTGATCCTCCGTAAAAAAATGACTGATGTAGAGTTCATGATCGGCAAGTTGTTTGTTAATCTCTTCTACGGCAGTCCAGAAGTTGGTATTTTCGTTCAATTCTTCGGCCTGCCCCATCCAGAAAACTGCGTCTACGTCGCGGCTTAGTTCGTGTTCTTTCGGGGACTGAGGAAAGCCAAGATGAAGCGCCGCACGACCATAGAGAGTCAGATCAATCCTTGATGTGAGCTCCTCGTCCAGAGCAGTCAGAATTTTCTCGGCATTGGTCATCAGGCAACAAGTCTCCATTCCTGCGCATTACAACGGCCTTTCTTCATAACTGGTTCCGCAAGCCGGGTCCAATGCAGAAGAACATCACGCGTAGCGCGTTCATCAGAAAAACGCTCTGCAATGGATCGCCATGAAGGATGGCTTGGATTTACCCGCAATGCCTGGCGGGCAAGCTCCGATAAAACAATACCGGCTCGCTCCCGTTCTGCAATAAGAAAGAGGCGCTTCAAATCAAGAGCCTCGCGTGATATGAACTGCCCCGCCAGGCGCAACATTTGGGGTCGGTCAAGGCATTGCAGTTGACAAATGCCAATAACGAGTTCTTCCGTAAGCAGCATTGATTCAGGGATCCCGACGGGTTTTGACTCAGAACGGGTTTCACGAAAAACAATGCGTGCGCCGCGATCGTTTGCAACATCAATCATCCAGTCTTCGAGGCAGACAGCAGATGGTGAAGGGAACTGTTGACGCAAGCGTTCGAGTTTAATCCGCAAGGGTGATACATGAGTTGTTGTGCCCAATCGCTCGGCCAGTATTTTTTCCTGTTTCATAACTAAAGAATACAAAAACGATCACGTATACTCAACTAATGAGTAATAAATAGATATCGTAGACCAAGTCGCAAAACAAGCGAGTTTTCCCACTGCCCATCAGAATACGCCACAATCCAACAACAAATCAAACTCCTGCCGCCCTTTAGCGCATAAATCTTACCACGGAGACACTGAGACTCGGAGAAGAGGTCCGCGCAAATGGGAGATTGGCTATCACCACTTTGGTTGTCTTGAGTCGAACACAGTGATAGCCAATATCCCATTTGCGCGGACGGTTTGTAAGGGGAGGAAGAGGAGGGGCACATCACAGAACCATCCGTTTGATTCCCTGTTTCAACACGGGAACATTGAAGTTGATGAGCAAGCCAATCTTGCATCCTGTCAGTTTCATGTATGTCAGCAGCTGAGCTTCATGGAGAGCCTCCAGCGCTTTCACAGCCTTCAACTCTACAACCACTTTGCCCTCAACAATCAAATCCAAACGCAAATCATCACCAACTTGCTCTCCTTTGTAGAGCAGAGGAAGGCTCACTTGTGATTCAAACGCCACTTTGCGAAGCCGCAGCTCATGGTAAAGGCTTCTTTCGTAAATCTCCTCATAAAGGCCTGGCCCCCAATGCCTATGTACCTCAATTGCGCCCCCGATGATTTGCTCTGTCAAATCGCCTTCTCTCATGCTCTCATCTTCCTCTCACTACCACCGTCGTGTGAATTCGCG
>CAYYVQ010000073.1:0-12991 GCA_964475205.1 uncultured Victivallales bacterium
GCGCGGTGAAACTATACGCTTTGAAAAGGGCTTAACTAAGCGCCATTCCAGGCTAGTGTCCTGTCCCAGAAATAACATGTCATAATGATAGTTAAACGAAATGCCGGAGCAACATTAACCGCCGTGGAAATGAACCGCGGGGATACCCTGGAATTTAAACGTTTGGACGGATGCACGGCGCTGATCGAGATCATCGGCACGAAAGCTGAGATCGTCCGCACTACCCTCGAGAAATCAGGCAGGGAAGAACGGGGAGCAACCACGGTTTACCGGTTCATGGCAGACTGCAGGATCGACGGAGAGAATATCAGGCTGGAACGGGAAGTCGGAACACAGGCATCATTCTACGAACCGTGGGAAATTGGCGGGATACGAATCTGGCTGGATGCTGTTGACGCGATTTTCGATTTCATGCGGGAAACACACGGCCCGTGCCGTCTGCAGGAAAATTGTTCGCACAGCCTTCCGGGCCGCCGTCAGGTGAGACTGGCAATACAGGACGCATCCGCGCGCATCTGTCCAGAAACTGTTGAACCATGGTGTCCGCTTCCCGGCGAAGGCCTTAAAATTCAAGATTGCTATCGAGGCGAAGACTGTTGGATGGGCGCCTACGACGGCGCTTCGGCCCACGGCGGATTGGACATCAACCATCCCGTCGGCACACCGCTTTATGCTCCTGTCAACCTCGACGATCATTTTCTCTACAACGCGACAGCAACCGGAAACAACAATAACCGTTGGCGCGGCATCCGCCACTGGCCTGACGGAAGGGTATGGGTATTGACGAGTTGTCACATGACCCGTCTGACAGTTGCTGAACATACCCCATTGCAGGCCGGAACACAGTATGCCGAGGGCGCCGGCGTCCATATTGGCGCGGCTGAACACAGCCATTTCGCTTTTGCCGTCCTGGATCACGGGGAATTAATCCGGCTCGATCCATGGATACTTTTCTGGCAGATGTACAAGGATCAGGCCACCGGCAAAACAGATCAATAAATACTCGCGAAATCAGGTTAATAGCGCCAAAGCCGATAAGTCGAAATACCAATCATGAGAGGAAGATGAATGAACAATAAATATGATGTGGTCGTCATCGGCGGGGGTACTGCCGGAACTATAGCGGCAATTCAAGCAGGCAGGGAAGGAGCAGAAACACTCCTGGTTGAGAAAAACGCCATGCTTGGCGGCACAATGACCATTGGAGGGGTCAACTACCCGGCCCGCTTCTTTGCCTGGGGGCAGCAGGTCATTGCCGGCATCGGCTGGGAACTTGTCTGCAAGACCTTGGTTGAAACAGGCCGGCAGATCCCGAAGCCTGAAGAAACCAGGCCACGGGAAATCAATGTCCCGGTTTACGCTGCCCTGGCCGATGAAACCGTCCTGAACGCGGGGGTAGATGTGCTTTTTCATACAATGCCGGCGTCAATTACCTTTACAAACCAAGGCTGGACCCTACAGATCTGCACCAAAACAGGCCTTCAGAATATCAATGCCGAAACTCTCATCGATGCCACCGGGGACGCGAACGCCGTGGCCTTAGCCGGTTTTGAAGTCGTCAGGCCGGACATATTTCAGCCGGCAACACTGACATTCGGCTGTTCCGGTTATGATGCAGAAAAACTGGACTACGAAGCGCTGAGATCCGCATCGGAAACTGCCATTAAGTCAGGCGAACTGGCTACTACCGACATTTCGTGGCGTAACAACGGCCCTGAAGCGCTGCTAAGAAAATACGGCAATAACTCTAACCATGTCCGGGCGCCACATGCCGAAACCAGCGAGGGCAAATCGCTTGTGGAGATAGAGGGACGCAAAGCGATTCTGCGCATGTACCGCTTTTTCAGAAAACAGCCGGGACTCGAAAATTTCCGGATCGACTGGGTGTGTTCTGAGACCGGGATCCGTGAAACCGGTTCCATCAGGGGGAAGAAGACGGTTAGTGTCTCAGATTACGAAGCAGGCAGAATGTACGATGATGCCCTGTGCTATGCTTTCTATTCAATCGACGAACACCTGAACGACGGCAAAGGTTTTAACGCGCGAAGACTGAAGCAGGGTATCCTTCCTACTATTCCGCGCGCGGCCATGCTCCCGCAAGGCAGCAAGTTCCTTATAGCGGCCGGACGCTGTGTTGCCAGTGATAGAGAAGCTAATTCTGCGCTCCGAGTGGAATGTCCGTGCATGGCTATGGGACAGGCGGCCGGCGCTATGGCCGCCCTATCGGCTCGAACAGGAATTGACCCGGAAGAAATCCCGTTAGATGACATCCGCAGCCTTCTTAGAAAACATAAGGCCGTGATACCGGGAGATATAAAACCCCACCGAGGTTAAACTCTTCCGGCGGAAACGCTTTATAACGCCATTATCTCAATGCAACATGCTGTTGATTCAAGGTATTGGCCACTTGAATGCGCCGGTCCGGAAGAAATGCCTGAGCTGTTCGATGCTCTGCTTCGCCTTCCTGTTCACAGCCTCGCGGGTGTTGAAAGCGTTATGCGGAGTCAGGATAACATCGGGCCTGTTGCGGAGTGAGGCAAGAGTTTCAACGGTCTTTAAATTATGCTGCCGGCCGGTTCTGAAAGCCTGCGCCACTTTTTTTTCGTCCTCGAAAACATCCATACCGACACCGGAAAGCCGGCCTTCATCCAGCAGCCGGGCCATATCTGCCGCAGGCGAGAATTCTCCTCGAGCCACGTTTATGAACAACGGCTGTTTCTCTGCCTTACGCAGAACATCATACCGGAAATAACGGTCATTTTCCGCCGTTAGATTCATGGAACAGACAATGACATCAGCGCGCGCAAGGCCTTCATCCAGCGAAACATATTCAACGTCTTCATGCCTTTGAACTATATCAACGCCAAGAACATTCATGTCCAGTCCCCTCCCAACTCGCAGTACCTCGCGGCCGATGTTGCCAACGCCCGCAACAACAAGACATTTCTGTGAACACTCCCGGCCGGTAAGCCCGTCTCGATCGAATTTTACAAACTGTTGCTGCTGCAGTTTCAGTTTGCGCATAAGAAACATCCACATAAGCAATGCCTGTTCTGCGACCGAGCGGGGGCAGTAAAACGGAAGATATCCGTATTGTTTTCCAGGCGCAATACAGGCAAGCTTTGTAAGATGATCATAGCCCGTAGCCCTGGCAAGGATCCCGTCAATTTCCTCCAGCCAATGCAATGGGATCCCGGACTGGGTCCTGATACTTATAACCCTTGCAGGAACTTCAATGATACCGCTTTCCTGGATAGTTGCGCAGGTATAACCGCAATCCATACCTTCAGCGGCAAATTCCTCAAGCAGGCGCCTTTCTTCCTCAAAAGCCTCAAAAAAGAAAACATCTTTCATAGCATAAAACTCAACCGAGGCTTACCCATACATCCACATCACTCTCTCCGGAGACGGGAATAAGATTTCCATTTAACCGGACGTCATTAATCCGAATACCGGTAACCTTGCCCCTGGGCCGGGCCTGCTCGAACCTGATAGCATAATTTGTCCCTCTGAATCTTCTATGGAAAACACAGCTCTTCCAGTCAGGCGGAAGGCATGGATCAATGCGAAGGCCATTCCATTCAGGACGCACTCCCAAAACATAATGTGTAAACGCATAGTAAAACCATCCCGCAGCTCCGGTCCCCCAGCTTTGTCCGGCGGTTCCGTATCGATAAGATCCTGGAATGGCAAAATAACTGTTGCAGAAAACATAAGGTTCACATGTCTTCCTGGGCGGATGGTCGGTAAAGGGCAGCATTGTTTGCAAGGCAAATGCAACATTGTCATGCCTCTTCAGCATGCCGTCCGCGGCCAGTTTAAAGGCGCATGCATGGAGGTACACGCCGCCATTTTCATGTGTACCCGGCCGCTTTGTGCTGGACATTCCAATGCGTGGGTTCCAGGAGTCGGAAGGATCGAGCACGGTCACTGTCCCAAGTTCTGTCTTGAGGTGTCTATCCACTGAATCCATGGCAATCCGGCCGCGGTTCTCTTTGGCCACACCGGTAAACACCGACCAGGCCTGCGGCAGAAGAAACAGGCGATTGCGCGCGGCTGAAGCTGAGCCGATACTGCCGCCATCGTCATGGTACGCGCGCAGGTACCATTTGCCATCCCACCCATGAGCATCAATCCGGTCACGCATCTCATCCGCCCATTCCTCCGCATGGACGGCATCGTCATCTCTGCCGGTCAAACGGGCAATCGCGGCCAGCCTCCTGCAAGCCCCATACCATGCCATGCTCAACCATACGCTTTCTCCACTTCCTTCAGGACCAACCCGGTCCAGACAGTCATTCCAGTCGCCACTGTGTATCTTCAGAAGCCCGTGCGGCCCCTTTTCAGCGTTGTAAAACGCAACCGAACGTTTGACATGCTCGTAAAGCTCCGCTGAACTTCCGTCATTAAAGGGCACGGTAATATTCAACTGTTCATCAGTCCCCTGCTCCATGAGAAACTGATGAACCGCGTAGGCAATCCAAACGTTATTATCCGAGAAATCCTTATCCAGGATAGCGCCGTCAAGCCATGTGCGCGGAGCGTAACCGGAGGGATACTGAAAAGCCAGCACACGCTTAAGTTCCAGAAGCGCTGACTCCTGATCAAACAAAGCAAGCGCCCCGATATCCTGAACCTGGTCGCGAAACCCGTTGTGCCGCACACGCGCCCAGTGTGCGCCCAATGACAACTGGCGTTTGAGCCACGGATGAAAAAAAGCGTCAAACCTGCGGTCCGGTGTCTGAATCCGATCGCCGCCAATCACATCTTCAATGGCTTTCACAGTCTCGTTATAGGCGTCGTCCACGCCTTGGCCGGCAAAAAACCGCTCGCGTAACGGCTCAATTTCTTCCGGGTAACGTACACCGCCGGCAAGCACAATTATTCGTTCCGTATCTCCCGGGGCAAGAGTAAAACCTGTCTGAAGGGCACAACAGCCTTTTTCCATCTCAGATCCGCTTCCAGAACACGACCCTCGAAGCAAAGCATCCGGACGATGTTCACAGCCATGGCCGATAAACGCATTCTCCGCCGCATCAAATCCGTCAACGCGTCGGTTAACAGCCATAAAAACACAGGCCGAATCGCCTCCCTTGTAAGCATGGCGCTTAGACAGGTACAGCGTCTGCAGTTCTTGATCAAAAAAACCATTCGCATTGTAATAAATCTGCGGTTTGTAAACGCCGTCAAACATGGTCGACATAAACGTAAAAAGATCCAGTTCCTGCTCTTTTTCTGATCTATTGGATACGCGAATATCCCAGATTTCGCAGGGAGCATTTCCGGGAACAAACCAGCAGAAGCTTGATTCCACACCGTTGACCTCCTGTTCAATGACAGAATAGCCAAGACCATGCCTGCATCGAGCTCCCGGGATAAGGTCGGCAGGCAGACCGTTCAAGGTCCAGAATATGCCTGTTGCGCGCTCGCGCAGATAGGCAACCCGGTTCCCCGATGTGTGGAACCTGTTTCCAGCGCCATCCTGCACAATCGCTTCACCCCGCCCGCATTGAGAAAAGAGAGCTACAATTTCTTCATTCCACGCATAGTTATACCAGTCCCGCGGAGTGTCTATGTCGGTAATAACATATTCAGAAGAAACACGGTCAAAGCAGCCAAAATGAGATGCCTCCGCGCACATGCCGGGATCAGAAGGATTTATGTCGCTTTTTTTCATAAAATCACAAAATTTATTCGTGGCCGGAAGATGTCAGTGCCGGCTTCCCGCAGCAGATATCATACAAACAGCTCATACCGCGGCAATCATTGGATCAGGCTCCAAAATTGAAAAACTGCATGTAACCTGACTTAGTCATAATCAAACTGCGACTGGACTTTACCTCTCTTTTGATTTAGAATTACACATGTTACTGAATAATAAAAGGTAATTTCAGGAATCAACATTCCAATGGCAACAGAAGCACAGAATATGGAACAACATCCTGCCTTCAAAGCTGCTCTAAAAGCTGCTGAAAAAGGCGAGCACAAGACTATGCTTGAATACGCCGTGACATTGATGAACGCGTATCCGGACAATGCAACTTCATATCTTCTGTTAGGCGATGCTTACCGCTTGCTGGACCATCCTGAACTTGCTGTGGAATGCTATCGGGAGGCGGTGGAATCAAGCGAAGCTTCAATATTAAAGAAACTTAAACTGCCCGGAAAAGACCATTCAGAAACACAGACAGCTTTAAAACAGGAATCAGATCTGATAATGCGGCTGCTTGAGATGCTCAGTTTTATAGGGATATCCACCAGGGCCCTTTGCAACATAGGCACAATACATAAGGAACAGGGCAATACCGAAAAAGCTATAGCCGCCTATGAACAGGCTTCCATAATATTGTCAAGCTGTGTGCAAACCCTCTACAACACCGCGCTTGCTTACGCAGAAGACGAACAATTCCACGAAGCGGTAACGGTCCTGGAGAAATGTGTTCACCTTGACGCGGACTTTGCCGAAGCCTGGGGTTTGCTTGGAATATGCTATTTTGAACTCAACCGGCCTGCGGATTCAGTCGCCGCCTGCAAGAGGGCAAAGACTCTTCGCCCGGACCTGATAGATATGCAGATCTTTCTCGGTCTCTCATACCAGAGACTCGAGCTTTATCAACAGGCAATTGAAGCTTTCGAAAACCTCATAACAGATGACCCGGATTACGCGGAAGCATACGTCAGTCTCGGAATGATTTTTCTGACCCTTGGAGAATCAGAGAAGGCCATAGACGCCCTCAGTGAGGCCGTGGAAATCAGCCCGGCTTACTCCGAGGCTTATTTCAGCCTGGGTCTGGCTTATTTCATGGAAGGCGATTACGAAAAAGGCAATCGGATAATGCAGTTTCTCCGCTTGTCTGCGCCGGAAGAATATGAACGTTTTCTTCTAAATGAGAATGATGATTGGCCTTGAACTCGACCGGCCGGCGGATGCGGCCGCCCGAAAAACAATGAACAATCGAATCAACAGAATCAAGGCTGCAGATTTAAATTTATCACAGTTTGTACAACAAGAAACGTTTTGAAAGAATGCGGGGAATTCTTCACCCGAAGGCGAGTTTACGACGCCCGATCCTCTGTGTTGCAGCAAGTTGGCGGTATATTCATACAGCACAACTTGCTGCGCCTTGAGTCTTGAGCGCCATAAACTCGTGAAATATGCAGGCTAATACTTCGTCATGATAACCAATACTTTCTGCCACATACCCGGCATCGGAGAAAAAACCGAACGCGCTCTCTGGAACAGAGGATTGCTGTCCTGGGACGCCCTCGCGGCGGAAAGCTCTACCCGCATCCCGCCCGCAAAGCGCAGCCTGCTGGAACAATACTGCCGGGAATCAAGCGCCAACCTTGCAGCCAGGAATGCGTCATATTTCGCCGAACGTCTGTCCCCGAAAGAAACCTGGCGGCTATATCCGGATTTTGAGAACTGGACCGCATACCTTGATATCGAAACCACCGGGCTGGGCGCCGATCTGGACTGCATAACAACCATCGCCCTGTACGACGGCAGCGAAATTTACACATTCGTGCGCGGACGGAACATGGACGAATTTGCCGATTGCATAAAACGTTACAAAGTTATCGTCACATTTAACGGTAAGACTTTCGATATCCCTTTCATACGCCGACATATGGGGATTCCGATGGACCATACCCAAATTGACCTTCGTTATGTGCTTTGCAGTCTGGGATTAAGAGGAGGATTGAAAAAATGCGAGAAACTGCTTGGCATAGACAGGAAAGAATTGACCGACGTTGATGGTTATTTCGCAGTGCTCCTGTGGCAGGAGTATCTTAAAACAGGAAGCCGGAAAACATTGGAAACACTTCTGGCCTATAACGTTGCCGACGCAGTGAACCTGGCTGCAATATTGCCCATGGCTTACAACATGAAAATCAAGGGCACACCGTTCGAGAAAACCCACGCAAAACCGCTTGTTGATCTGCCGCCAATACCCTACAAGGCAGACATGAAGACCATTAACCGCATCCGCCGCTCAATTCTTTAACAAACCTGCCTTCGTCACGCCATAGCCTCGGCAACGGCAGGCACAGTCAATGACTTCCTCTCCCTCTCACCACTTCCTCCGCCCGGCCGCCATCATATAACCATCTGTGCCACACGATCGGCAAAGTAACGTCCGCGTTTACTCAACTTCCAGCGATTCCCGCTGCTCAGCACAAGACCTTCGGACTCAAGTTCCGCAAGCTGCCTGAGCCAATCATCCATCCGTGCTGCGGCGCCTTCTCCAATTCCATCGACAAATTCCTGAAGATCTACTCCCTGGCTCAACCTCAGGGCAAACGCAAATCTCTCTCCTGCGTCAGCCCGGGGACTCAGCGTTTCTTCTGATGAAACTGCGCTTTGCCCGGAGTCAATCCGTCTTACATATTCATCAACTTCAGCAATATTAGTCTGCCGCCTCAGTCCGATTCGAGAGGATGCAGAGGGTCCGAATCCGATATAGTCGCCTCCTCGCCAGAAATTCAGGTTGTGAAAACACTCAAAGCCCGGCAACGCAAAATTGGAAATTTCATATTGCAGAAATCCATGGCGCTCCAGGATCCCGCTTGAAATATTCAGCAGCTCCACCGCTTCTTCATCGCCAGGCATGCTGACTCCATCCCGCCCCCAGCAGCAATCGGGTTCGATGCTGAGCGAATAGACGGAAATATGTTGAACGCCGGCACGGCAAATCCACTCTGATGTCCTTTCCCAGGCCTCGGTTGTCACACCAGGCAATCCGGCTATCAGGTCCGCGCCTATGTTGACGATCCCGGATTTCAAAAGCGTATCAATCCGTTCTTTAACATCCGAGGCGGTGTATTTTCTTCCGCTTGCCTCCAGGGTGGATTCATCAATTGCCTGCACTCCAAGGCTGACCCTGTCTATCCCGGCATCTCTTGCCGCCTTGACCTTCTGTTCAGTAAGAGAATCAGGATTGGCCTCCATAGTCCATTCACTGCATCTTTCCAGGTTGAAAGTTTCCCTGAGCAAGGCAGTGAAACAACCGAACTGAGTCTCCGGAAAAATCGAAGGTGTCCCGCCTCCAACATATATCGTCTCAGGGCTCAGCTGCACACCGCTTCGTCTGCTTGCCTGTATTTCTTTTTCAAGCGCCCTCAGGTAACTGCGGGCGCTTTGCCGATCATATGGAACCGACGCAAAAGAACAGTATGGGCACTTGCTGCCACAAAAAGGCACATGTATATAGATGTTGTTAACCATTGACCGCCCGGCGATAACAGGCGCGGATCTGCCGGTCGATATCTTCCGGCAGTCCTTTTCCGTCTGAAACCGCTATATTAGACTCCAGGTGCCCGACGCTGGAGGTGGCTGGAATAGCAACATGCACTTTCTTCGAGTCCAGCACAAAACGCAGCGCCACTTCTGCCGGAGGCATCCGGGATTCCTCTTTTAGAAAGTCGTAATGCTGCAGCCGCTGCCATTGGTAGGCAACCCATGGGGGGTATGGTTTCGCCCTATGGAAATTGGCAACTGCAAGAGGTTCCTTAATCACAAGCCCTGTGCCTTTTACGGATGCAGCATCAAGGAATCCGGATTCTTCCGGGTAGAGGTCCGCAATGTTATAGGTAATTTCAAGCACATCGAACACTTCCAGCGAAAGCGCCGTCTGCATCATCTCCCCATCAACTGATGCCCCTATGAAACGCGCCTTCCCCATACTTTTCAGATCCAGCAGAGTCTCAACGGCTTCCGAGCCCCTGGATAGTTGGCCGGGACCTGCCATATGCAGAAGATACACATCCACATAATCCGTTCCAAGCTTCTTAAGGCTTGTATCCATAGCCTCGCGAATCCCACGCTGCGAAAAGTCCCTGCCCTTGCCCGGCACAGTGCCGCACTTTGTGCAAACGTAGACTTTATCCCTGCGCGCCTTTATTGCCGCGCCTACACGGGCCTCGGCTTCTCCTCCGCCATAATGCCTTGCGGTGTCGATAAAGTTGACTCCAAGCTCGATAGCCCTGGCCGCCAGCCTTTCGCCATCTTCCTGTGAGAGTTTTTCCACTAATCCTTTTGAGGTGCCAAGCCCGACCTCGGACACCTTCAAGCCTGTACTGCCAAGCGTGCGATACAACATAATTCCCTCCATCTCAAACTCTAACCTGATCTATTCATCAACTCGTCGGCAACATGGGCCGACGCACTCAGCCGAAGACACTTACCACTGATTACACCGACTCATTCCATTCTCTCATCTATCAGTATCCCGACGCTCGGGATCCCCTGAGGTCGGAATGTCCTCCGTGGTTGTCCCCTCTTCGGGTACGTAATCGAGGCTAACATGCAAAAATGACCATGACACGAAAAAATGCCCGTGTACGCACCCGCCGGAACGAACTCGAAGGAAATCGGCAAAGGAATTGTCATGGTGTGATTGACACCTTTCAGGACGAAAAGTATAGTCTGCCAATAACTCTGGTTTAAATGGAGGGCACATGATCAACAGGTATACAGAAAAAGAAATGGGCGAGGTCTGGACAGAGGAAAACAAGTTCGCCACATGGCTGAAAGTGGAGGTTCTGGCATGTGAGGCCATGAACAAGCTCGGGCTTATACCTGAAGCAGATTTGAAACGCATACAAAACCGGTCCAGCTTCAGCGTCGCAAGAATCGAAGAGATCGAAAAAAACGTAAAACATGACGTTATAGCTTTCCTGACGAATGTCGCTGAATATGTAGGGCCGTCGGCCAGGTATATACACCGCGGGCTAACCAGTTCTGACATTCTTGACACCAGCCTCTCTGTACTCATGGTCAAAGCCATGGATATTCTAATCAAGGACGTCAAGGACGTAAGAAAAGCTGCGGCGGCACAGGCGAAAAAATACAGGGATACGCCAATGATCGGACGTTCTCACGGCATACACGCCGAACCGATCACGTTCGGACTCAAAATGGCCCTTATGTACGACGAGTTTGGCAGGGGGCTTGACCGATTGGAGCGCGCGCGAAAAACTGTTGCCGTGGGACAGCTTTCCGGGGCTGTCGGCACCCATGCCCATATCGATCCTTCTGTCGAAAAATACGTATGCAGAAAATTAAAACTTAAGCCCGCATCCCTTTCAACACAGGTTCTTCAGCGAGACCGGCATGCCGAGTATTTATCTGCAATTGCCCTGGTCGGCGCTTCAGTGGAAAGATGGGCACAGGAACTGCGGCATCTTCAGAGAACAGAAGTTCACGAGGTAGAAGAATTTTTCAGTTCAGGCCAGAAAGGCTCGTCGGCCATGCCTCACAAGAAAAATCCCATTACCGGAGAAAAACTCAGCGGCCTTGCAAGACTCTTGCGCGGAAACATGGTAGCCGCCTTTGAGAATGTCGCCCTGTGGCATGAACGCGACATATCGCACTCGTCGGTAGAGCGAATCATATTGCCCGACAGCACAATAGCCCTGGACCATATGTTGAAAAAACTTGCGAAGCTCGTAAAACGCCTGCGCGTATTTCCTGATCGCATGATGGAAAATCTAAACATGACCCACGGGCTTATTCACTCCCAGCAACTGCTGCTGGCATTAACAGACAAAAAGGTAAGCCGCGAAGACGCCTATGAAATGGTCCAGCGCAATGCAATGAAAGCATGGAAGAGCAAAAAGGACTTCAGAACGCTTGTAGATAAGGACAGCGACATAACAAAATACATGTCCGAAAAGGAGTTGAACGATGTCTTTGACCTTAAAGCACATTTCAAGCATGTCGACAAAAAGTTCAAAGCCCTCGGCCTGAAAACCTGACGATTCGGTTTTCTACAAGCAACGCGTTCTGAGCAATAAGGAAAAAACGTGGGCCGGAATTTCAGAACTGTTGCGAAAAAAGCAAAACACAAGGAGATCTGTTTGAAGAAATCTCAGAATAAGAAAAAATCGGCATATGCCCGAGCAGGCGTAGATATAGACGAAATGGCCGATGGCCTCAAATCAGCCCGGCGCATGATCCAGTCTACAGAAAACAGTAACGTATTGAGTAAACCCGGCTCTTTCGGCGGACTGTTCAACTCCCCCGGCAAGGACCACGCGCTGGTTGTAAGCACAGACGGAGTGGGAACAAAACTCAAGGTCGCTGCAATGGCCGGCAGGCATACCACCGTTGGCCAGGATCTTGTTAACCACTGCGTTGACGATATCCTTGTTCAGGGGGCGCGCCCCCTGTTTTTCGTGGACTATGTCGGAACATCGCGGCTTAGCGGAAAAGTATTCAAGGATATCGTCTCGGGAATTTGCCGGGCCTGCCGAGCGAACAACTGTGCTGTTCTTGGAGGCGAGACCGCCGAAATGCCCGGACTGTATCCCGAAAGCGAGTATGACCTTGTAGGCACAATTGTGGGCTCTGTCCCGAAAAAAGCCATTGTAACCGGCAGCCGGATTCGCGAGGGTGATAAAATCATAGGATTGCCTTCCACCGGGCTCCATACAAACGGGTACTCACTGGCCAGGAAGGTCATTTTCGAAACCGCAGGCCTCGGCATTAACGATACTTTTCCGGGCACAAAAAAAACCGTGGCGGATGTGTTGCTTGCCGTTCATCGAAGTTACCTGCACATTGTAACCGCAATTATGGATCAGGTTAAAATCATGGGAATGTGCCATATAACAGGCGGCGGACTCATCGACAACGTGCCGCGGACGCTTCCCGACGGCTTTTGCGCAAGAATCGACAAAAATACATGGAATGTCCCTCCCGCGTTCAGATTTATCGCTGAAAAGGGAAACATTAATACCGAAGAGATGTACCGGGTATTCAACATGGGCATAGGATTCGTCATAATGGTCCGGAACAATGATGTCGACGCGGCATTGAACCTGTCGAAACAGCACAGGGCAGGCGCAAAAGTAATAGGCGAAATCGCCAAAGGCAGCAAAAAGGTCATCTTTGTGTGAGTCTCAAACCCACAACCTCCCATCCTCAACCCAAAAGTACAGCAGGTTGTCCCGCAACCTGCTGCCCCACAAACCCACCAACTCACAA
>CAYYVQ010000074.1:0-12688 GCA_964475205.1 uncultured Victivallales bacterium
TTAGGATGGTGTCGCCGAAGCCGGGGCGTTCGGTCTTGATGGTGCGGCCGAGCATGTCTGTGGTGGTTTTTTGCCAATTCGGTGAGGAGAAGCCGTCGGGGCCGGTGTAGACGGTGGTCCATTGAGTGTTGTCGGCATTGGCGCCATAGTCATAGTATTGCTGCACAATTCCATTTTCCATGGTGTATTTTGTGCGGCCGTCTTTGTATTTTACGGTGGTATTGGTGACTCCGGCGCGGATTACGGTGCGGGTCAGGCCGTTGTTGCTGTATTGATAGATTGTTTCAATTCCGGCATTATCGACCGTTTTCACCAGCCTGCCAGCGGTGTCGTAGCTGTTGCTGGTGGTCTGGCTAAGGCCGCCGGATGTTGTTGTTTCGGTAAGGACTCTGCCTGCGGCGTTGTAGGTAATTGTCCGGTAGATATTGGACTGGGCGGCGTATTCACCCGCTGCTATGCCTTGTTTTACGGACATATCCATGCGGTTAAGGGAATCGTAGTTGTAAGTGCGTTCTATGCCGTGTTCGTCAATCTCCAAGGTCTTGCCGCAGCAGCCCCAGGTGGTTTCTGAGATGCTTCCGTTGCTTTCATGCTGCTTGATTCTTCTTCCGAGCTGGTCGAAGTAGCTGACGGTCCAGCTTATGGGCTCATAATCTGTTCCACCCGTGTAGACATACGTCTTGCGCAGGACGATATTGCCGGTGGGATCCTGCACGGTGACATCGCGAGTGGTTTTGTTTGCTACGCCACTTGTGGCGGTTGTTAGACCATGGGTTACGGTTGTGCGTATATATGAGCCATTGGGATCTTCCGTGAACTGGCATTGGGCCGGATCGGAGTTGGTTGTGTATGTGCCGTAGTCGTAGCTGTAGCTATCCTGGCGCCCGTCGGAATAGATTACGGTCTTTATTTCGCCCTGCGCGCATTCGGGGGTGGCAGTAGCGCTGTAGTAACGCCTTGTAGTGCGCATATTATTTGTCGCGCCGTAGGGTGAGGAAGGCGTGGCACAGCGTTCGGTTATTTTGACCTTTTCGCCGTTATCGAGGTAGTAGGCGTAGTAGGTTTTGGAGACTATCTCGCCCTCGACCTTTTCGGTTATTGTTCTGGGAAAGCCTGCGTAATAGCTGCCGTCATCATAGTTGGTAGCAACGGATGTATACAGATATTCCCTGACCCGGCAATCACCTGCCGGAGCATTGGTGGGTTCGTCCTTGTAGCTGAACACTTTCGAGGACTTAGAGCCGTCACTATTATAGTTATAGCGTGTCCATGAACCGTCGGGGTTGACCGACATCCGGCGTTTTCCGTAGCTACCGGCGTCAGCGGCGTTGGTGTAGTAGCTGTATGTGGAGGTTAGATCCAAGCCGCCAAGGTCTTTGACCGCTTTGGTGATCTTGCGTCCGAATGCAAATTTTTGATATTCATCTTGCGCACTCAGAACCACGTTGCTTGACCCATTCATAACTTGCCAGGTCACGACTCCATTTGTTCCATCCCATGACTCCGAGCGAGTCTTAATCTTACCAGGGAGACCGTTCTGATCTTCACCTTTGTACAGGTGCCATTTGCTCTCTGCTTCTTCCCATGTGAACTGCGCAAAACGGTTAGTGATTGCTCCCTGTACTCGCGACACTCGGAGCGTGTTATAATTATTGGTTCCAGCCGGGTTTTCCACGATGTAACTCTCATATGGTGGCGAGGTTGTAGTGTATGATTCACCATCTTTCTGGACATCTTCTGAGTAATAGTACTTCACTTCAAATTTAAAATCATTGATCTGCGTGACTTCTGCAAGAGCCTGGGGAGCCTTTACCTGGCTCAGTCCTGATTCGCCGGAACAGGTATGAATATCGCCAATTCGAATAGACTTATTGATTCCTTCTGGTTGGGCGAGCGAAGGATCAGGTTCAGAGGCTTTGATATACATGGAACCTGCATCCTTGCCTTCTTCCACCTTACCAAGCGCGAAACTGAGGTTCATATCACCATCACTGTCAAGCCATGCACTCACATTACCCGCAACGTCACAGCTTCCGCCACTGCAGACGCTGTCAGAATCACCAGACCCGCCCTCGCCACAGGCTTCCGAGCCATCTTCGCATTCGCCGCAGCAGCAAGTCACCTTTACCCAGTCAGAGGTGGCGCGACAATCAAATCCGGGCAGCTCAGCAAAGGCCATAATTTCACCAATATCGCTTTCTTCGTCGATGGTAACTTCATACATGCTGACGGCGTTGCTTACTACGGTATCGGTCTGGCTGATTACGGGAAATCCATCACTACATGGAAGCGCATTGGTCTCGTATCTCCATTGAATATCAGTGACATAATTGGTTGGATACGTTCTTGCCTCAAACGTAATTGATTCTCCGATTTCAACACAATCAGGGGAAGTCACATTGATTGAAATAATAGAAACATGAACAATCCTGTGTGGTTCGTTTTCATCATAAGTCTCGTTTCCGTTACAGTCGTACCAGGCGCGTATCTGGAATTGGCGTTTCGGATTTGATATCCCGGAACCATCCCAGATCAGATTTGTTGGATTATTATCAGCAAAACAGCCATGATCGGATCGCCATTCAGAAACTGCATTTCCATCCAGATCTTTGATTTCCCATAATATCTGAGTATCCACCCCTGACGGAGCCCAGTCGCACACAAGTTCGAGCTCAACGGAGCTGTTCGTGCCGTGGCATACCTCCAGCATATGCATCTCATTCGTGCGAGTAGTATCGGTAACCGAATCATCATTCTTTGGGTTCGTAAGAGTAAGTGGGTTAACGATTACGACCCAAACATCTATCTGTCTTTTCAATTCACAATCATCAACTGCGTCGTCCTCATTACAATCAAACCATGCTATGAGTTGAGATTCGCGGTAGCTTTCATCCCATGACACGGTGACGTCGGCGCTCTGACCACCACTTCCAGAGAAAGTTCCGCTGCTCTCAGTCCAGCCTTCGAGCTGCCATTTCAGTTTCCCTGGATCTTCATCAGGCGCCCATGTAAGGTCGAATTCCATCTCAGTGGCATTACCTGTTTCGCCTTCTTCACGGTCGCAGACGTAGAGAAGCGGTGTCTCCTCGCTGCCATTGTCCGAAGCCGACCGATTGTGCAGCAATTCCGTGGCGGTAAGGGTGTCAAGATCGTAGGCCTTGAAGCTTGCATCTTTTGATGAGGTTCCACATTTAGCCCTTATGGTGTATTCGCCCGGATCCATCGGTTCCAGATTCCAATTCTCTGTGAGGGTGTATGGCGCACCTGGCGTGACCTCTCCGCCTGTGACCTTTTCCCACTTGCAGCAATCACTATCCGGCCAGTTAAGGGTGTCGGGGTAAGGAAGCGCTTTGAATTCTGTAGATCTGTCCACCATAACAAGAATGGTGTCTTCGGAATCCACCGACATCCAGTCATCAACGCAACAATTATTGTATTCCAGTCTGTCAACCTGAACTACAGAAACAACGTTACTGTTAGTCGAAGCACATAACTCGTTCCAATACCATGGATCTTCCACGTCATCATCATGGCCGTCAATATAGTTGCCTAGCACTTTATTCTCACCAGCAGAACTCCAAGCTACAGACACAGCATATGACATAGTCCCGGTTCCATCTCTTACAGCCGGGTCCGCTGAGAGATCATTGCCTCCAACAATTGACGTCCATGTGCTATTTTCCAAACAACTGACAGAAACTTCATACTCGTTTGTGCATCCAACGCACACCAGAACAGGGCCGGTTATGGTGTTGTCTATTACGTAAATCTCGCCCTCCGGGCTATTGCAGGCGGCGTAACTGGTTTGCGGGCGGAGGGTCAACAAAGCTAATGAGGCCAGGGTGAGACCGGCAAGAGCTACGCCGACTAACAAGGGAAGGGTTCGTTTGCTCCTGAATACACTGATCATCTTATGCCTTTCGTGTTAAGCTTGTCTGTTGTCATCATAAATCCTTTATTCATCGGGCATGAGTACTCCGGAATAGTATGCCTGGCCAAGATATACTCCATCCTGATATGACTTTATAGTGTGGCAGGTGGAGCCGACCGAGTTCGGGCGGATCATGCGGAAATAGTGCTCACCAATATCGTCTATGTCCTCTGATGTGAGCCAACGGGTAAGGGTCAGATCATCAAAAGTGACGCCGCTTGTAACGATCTGGAGTTTGATGTCAACATCATCGGGGACGTTTTTGGTGATCATCCGGTTCTCCCACAGGGCACTGTCGTCGTAGCGTTCCACGACCCACATATAGCCGTCGACTGCCGCCTGGATCCAGAAGGGGGCAAGCCTGGCGCTGTCAAGAACCGGGCCGTCCTCGCCAAGGCGGGCAACTATGCAGTGGGGTTTGTTAACCTTGGAGGCGTTTATCTTTATGGATTGATTGTCGCCTGAGAGCGCGACTGTGCTGTCTGTATGGAGCGACACGTTTTCAAGAGGCAAGTCCGGGCAGCTCCATGTGCGGGGCGAACCGAGCATGCAGGCGGGGCGATACCCGGGATACGGGCCATCATTGACCGTGACCTGCATGCTGCTGTTGGTCGTTGTTGTCTGATTGCTGAAGGAACCGGTAACGGTATAAAGCCCTTCTGCCGCAAAAGTGTGGTCGTAGGGGCTGCCTACGGTAGTGACAACGTTGGTCAGCACGTTGGTTCCTTCAAGAATTTCGATGGTCATGGTTCCGTTGGTGGCGCCATCGGGTTTTGCAGAGAGGGAAAGGCTGTCGTCCATAAGGATGGAGGCGTCCGAGGCTTCGATGACATTCGTGCTGTATGTAACAGGCATAGCTTTCGGGAAACTGCCGCCGACCACGGTAACATTAACGCTGCCATCGGATGTTCCGGCCTGATTGCTGTAGGTTCCTGTGACGGTGTATTCACCCGCGGAAGCAAATTCAAATATGACATGCTGGTCGATTGCGGCAAGCACGTTGGTGAGGGTGTTGGTTCCGCTGGCAACCTGGACGGTGACCGTTCCGTTGGTGGCGCCGCCGGGCTGAGCGGTGAACATGACCGAGTCGGCCTCGCGTATGAGTTGATCGGAACCAGTGAGCAGGTTGAGCGGCGTCCAGGTTAGATTTGTGGTTATTGAGACAGCATTGTTCTGGAATGACACTGTAACAGGCGTAGATGTATCATCAGCAAGATCAACGTCGGCGTACCACCGGTCCCCTGCTCCCCTGAGCACAGCCACGTTAGTTGCGCCGGATGTGCAGGAAATCATGTCAGTGTAGCGGGCGTTACCTTCCAGGCAGACTGGAGATACAACGCTTGTTGCGGGTATGGAGTCCAGGCCGGTTATGTTGCCTATTGAGACCTGGACCCAGTCTTTGACGCCGTCTGAGTCGGTGTCCGGGCCGCCAAGCTGCTGGAGTTTGATTTCCTTGATTTTAAGTGATGTGCGCGTATGAACATTTTCCCAGAAGATGCGCACTGTATGGCTACCAGGATCAAGCCAGGGAGTGAATGCGCGCACAGCGCTGTAGATACCGTCCGGGGCGACGAGGGTCTTTTTGCCCAGGTACTGCCCGTCCACATATATCATCAAATCGCTGGTATCGACAGGAACCGCGGGAGAACAAGTACTATGGAGCCATTTATGTGTGGCTTCCACCTTTAAGCGGTACATGTCGCCGGTAGAGCAGTTAAGAGTATATTCCACATAACCACGTCTTCTATCGGCTCTGATTTCCGTTCCTTCAACGACCCAGTCCCCTGCCGCCTCATTAGTCTGACTACCCGTTACGGTTGCCATATCCGTTACCGTTCCATCAAATTCAGCGTTTAGCGGGTCGGTCAGAGCTTCGCGAGCTTCATCCCAGTCGCTGACTCCGTCGTCGTCTGAATCCGGATCCAGGGAATCAGTGCCCAGAATCAGTTCTTCGCCATCGCTAAGACCATCGCCATCAGAATCCGCGGCCATCGCGCTGGTTCCATGGGAGACGAGTTCATCGTAATCGCTCAGGCCGTCCTGATCCATATCATGGTGTTGCCTGGCGAATTCTTCGGCCCAGTCGGGGATGCCGTTGGTGTTTGCGTCCTCGCCGCCGTCTATGGCGAAGACCTCGACTGCTTCATAGGCGGGATAGAGGTTGCGGCCGCCTCCGTAGTAGCCGTTGGCAAATTTCTGCAGGGCAAGCGTGTATGTTCCGGGGGTCAGCCATGGCAGGGTTATGTAGCCGCGTCCGCTTCTGTCAACATCCACGAGCATATCATATGTGCCCACGTGCTGCTCGTTGACTGCGAGTGTTATTTCAAAGCGGAAGTCATCGGGCAGGTCCTGTTCATAGTTGCGCATCTGAAGCGCGACCCTGTACATCCCGGCGTTGCTGACGGTTACCTCGTAAAGCGCCCGGTTGGCTGTGAATTCGCCGTTGTAGTAAAGCGTGGCGCCATCTTCGTGGAACACATTGAAATTGTGCCAGACTTCACGTTTGGAAGTGTCTACTCCATCTTTATGAACTACCATATATGAATCGTTTATGCCATTGCTGTTGCTATCGGCATCCAGGGGATCGAAACCGAACACATTAATTTCCTCGCCATCGCCCAGATGGTCGCCGTCGGTATCCCACTTCAATGGATCGGTAAGAGAGGTATCCAGTTCGTACAGATCAGAGAGCCCGTCGCGGTCAGAATCAAGTTCGAGCGAAAGGATATCCTCGACCCAGTCCTGCCGACCGTTGGAGTTGGAATCAGGGGCGTCAATTGCCTGGACGATTACAGAAACAACGCCCAGTTCCTTATCTGAGCTATAGTCATCAAGCCAGGCGAGTCGGAACGTGTGGTTGGTGGCCGGCAGCCATGGGGTAGTGACATAGCCTGTGGCGGTCTGACCGGTTGAAACGGGTATGGAGAACCAACCCGCTGGTATGCCATCTACAAGAGCCTGAACTTTGAAGGTTTTGGACCCTGATACGCTGTAGCAGTTTGTTATTTCCAGTCCTATCCTGTACATGCCGCCTGTTGGAACGGCGCCGGAATATTCAAGTCTGGCAAGATGATTAGTTGTTGCATGAAGGACTGAGCCGATATTCGTCCACCCGCCGTGACGGTAGCTTGTATTCGTGCCGGACCATTGAAGAACCGTTGATGCGTCGTCCACCCCGTTGGTATCAGAGTCGGCTAAAAGCGGGTTGGTTCCGTAAATATAGAGCTCGTCGGCATCGCTGAGGGTATCGCCGTCGCTGTCTGTGAGGGCTGAGTTCGGATCAAGGCCGTAGGTGTATTCATCCAGATTCAGAACGCCATCGCCGTCCGGGTCTGCGGAGGTATCGGAGGGATCATTGGGATCAAGGCTGTTATTGACCTCCCACCCGTCAGGCATACCGTCGTTGTCTGTATCGGCAGAAGTCGGATCTGTGGAAAGGTTATTAACTTCGTTGCCGTCGGAGAGCCCGTCACCATCTGTGTCGCTGTTGTTCGGATCAGTATTGTTGTTGTGTTCCTCAAGGTCAGTCAGCCCGTCGGAATCGCTATCGGCTGTTCCGTCATGGGAGAGATCGCCGAAGTTGGCTGTTTCCCATGCATCGGACATGCTGTCGGAATCGGTATCGACGTCGGAATCAAGGATACTGACAACCGCATTGCTGTTTGCCGCGTCGATGAGATAGTTGCCTTCTGACAGAGCGACATTGACTGTCTCGGTACCTTCCAGCAGGGTGTCGTTGATTACATATACGGTAACTACCGATTGAGTCTGACCGGCGGGGAGGACAACACTTCCGGTCAGGTTGTTGGTGTAATCCAGGCCCGCGGTCGCAGAGCCTGAAACCTCGTAATTGACAGTGAGAGGCAGGTTTGTTGCTGTGCCCGACCGGGTGAGCGTGAATTGTCCGTTCGCGCCGTTTTCCGTGCCATCTTGAATCGCCGCTATTGCAACGGTTTCGCTGTGGTATACCAGGTAGTCGTCGTTCATCGACTGGTACTGTGCCTTTATCCATTCAGGCGAACGCACTTTTTCGGAAACAAAGAATTCGTCGATCATGCCAGAATAGTTCCAGCTCCCGTCTTCCGCCGAACCCAGCCGCACCGAAGTGACGGGCGAATATGTATCGGTTTTGCCGCTGGCAGATTTATACAGCTCACCATTGCGATATATCCGCATTATGCCCGAGGATGAGTCCTTGGTGAAAGTCCAGTAGCTCCACTTGTTCTGGTACTCAGATTCGTCGGTATACGTAGCGATATAGTCACCCTGCCCCATTGCGACCCAATAGATCAGATCCCCGTAAAAGCTATGGCCGTAGGGCACGCCTATTGTAAACTCGTAATCAAACGGGTTACTGCCCTGGAAGAGGAATTCAAAACCCGGGTCGCGCGAAAGCGGGACATTCTGCCAGAATGAGATGCTCGCCTGGGTATTGATCTTATCAAAAGCTTCAGGCGGCATAATAATGCTGTTTTCACCCTGGAAATCTCTTGCCCGGCCCAGGTGGCCGTCAACGGGGACTGATCCGTTATTCAGCGCCGGGTTGCCTTCAGGGGAAGAATCGCTCATTGATGGCGATTCTTCGTCCAGGTGCCAGACTCCCGCATAGGCGTTGGTCCATACTCCCGCTTTGTTTTCACCTGCCCCGGCTGATGCGTTGCCCCAGTGCATCCAGAAATGGTTATCGAACATTGAAGATGAAATCAGAGGAATGCGCACCCATATACGCGAGACAGCGCTGGTGTTCCACTCGGATATTTCGTAATCAAGTTCTTCCCCGGACGGGTTGCAGAATCTGATATCAGCGCCGCCGGTTTTGAACTGGCTGTAGTCGATACGGTCAGTGTTGAGCACAACCAGGACCGGCATATCTGTCAGGGAAGCGTCTGTGGTCTTGAATGAGAGCTTCATTCGATGGGTAAAATTGGAATACAGGCATGAGGAAGCATCAAGAGGATCTAGCCCGGCATTCACTTCAGCGCTGTCTATATAACCGTCATTATCAGAATCTGTGTCGAGAGGATCTGTTCCGGCTGTGTTTACTTCGTATCCATCTGAGAGTCCATCGCCGTCTGTATCGGAATTACCCGGATCTGTGTTATGCTGGTATTCCTCAAGATTGGTGAGGCCGTCCGAGTCCGGGTCTTCTGACGCATCGCTGGAATCATTCGGGTCAAGCCCATACCCAGTTTCCCATGCGTCAGGCATACCGTCATTGTCTGTATCGGCGGAAGTCGGATCGGTACCATTAACGTACTCGGTCAGATTATCGAACCCGTCCCCGTCAGGATCATCTTCATCGCCCTGATCGAGGTTCGAAAAATGTTCGATTTCCCACTCATCCGGGAGGCTGTCGCCATCAAGAGACAGCCCCGAGGGTTTAGTTTCGCTTAGATTCAGATTGTCGCAAAGAGCCCTGTTACCCTCAATCTCTATAGAGGAAAATTTCTTTCGTTCAGCTCCGAACCCGAGCCCGTCTGAAACAAGAACACCGTTCAGGCATACCAGCCACTGTTGATTGCTGAAATCGTGGCCTATGGTCAATCTTACCCATTCGGACGACTCCAGGTTCACCGGGCTCATATTGGTCAGAATTGTCCATTTATTCGTCGAAGCTGACAGTCCATCGTACACCACAAGGTAACCATCTGACTTGAAGAAAGTTGCGGAAGCAAAATCAACTGTGCCAGTTGGCGCCTCAGTTGCCATGGGCTGAACATAAGTATCCAGCCATACCATATCTGAGACGGGATGTTTAAACAGATGGGCAGCTTTCGGTGTAGTCTGTGAGTCTTTACGATCCATTTCCAGCGCCTGCTGCCCTGCGTATACTGTACCGGTCTGAACCAGAACGCTATTGGTCAGCGGCGCTTCCCAGTTATTCTGGCCATGCAGCGCGCCTATAGTAACTGTATTGGTTTCGAACAACTCAACAAAAGGCAGGGCGCTGTAATTATTGGATATGGCCGGGTTTTTACCGTAATAAACCTCGTCGCCGTCATCAATCCCGTCATTATCCGTATCAGGATCATCAGGATCCAGAGCGTTTGCGACCTCATATCCATCGCTCAGCCCGTCATCATCGCTATCACAGTTGTTCGGATCGGTATTATGGGTAAACACTTCCGAGTAGTCGTCGAGTCCGTCGCCATCTGTATCGGCGTCCAGGTCGGATGTTCCAAGCTGCTCTTCCTGGTCGGCATCAAGCCCGTCTCCGTCCTGATCAATATAAATACTTGTTGTATAGAGGTCTATTTCGCCAGACCCGCGCCATAAAACTATGGTCGAGGCGTTGGTATATGTGGACATGGGAACATTGGTGGTGAAGGTAATGGCCTGGTCAGAACCGGACATGACGTTACCGAAGAGGTTGGTGGCTACAGTTACATAGTTTGTATCGACAAGGTCCACGTAGATGCTGGCGTTTGTATGGTCGTACAGGTTGAGTTTCATGGCCACGTCATTGGTCAGGCAGCATCGCAGAAGGTCAATATATACTTCCGCGACATTGGTATTGTCGGGGCTGACATGCCAGGCGGGGGTATTGGTATCCCACTGGCCGCCATTTTTCCATGCTTCCAGCCACCAGTCCGGACCGGGATAGGAATACGTGTTGCTGCTTGTGAATCTGGGTTCGCCCCACTCCACAAAAATGCGGCTATCGGGGACATTGTCTTCTCCGTCATTGAAGCCGTCTCTGTCGGTGTCATCCGCATAGGGATCAGTCCAGAGCGACGACTCCTCGATATTAGATAAATTATCATTATCGTAGTCAAACGAGGCGTCATTACTGGAGACATTGAGCCCGAAAAAGCTTTCGTACGCGTCATCCATCCCGTCATCATCAAGATCAGCGGCTCTTGCGATAAGACATAGCGCAAAGACAACAACCGCCAATCCGCCCAGAAAAACCCATCCTGAATGCGGTTTGATTCTGCTAAGCTTTCGTATTATATATTCGGGCATAGCCTATCCTTTCGATTGAGTGCGCACTATTCCGATCAATCAGCCAGAATGAATGGTTCCTTAAAACAACAAAAAAAAAGACGACTGGATCGAGAGCCATTCGTCTTAACTGTATTCTTCAGGACTAGTTTTTGCGATTCATTCATTTCTGAATACTCAGGCGCTCGCTGCACCTGCTCCCAATGAACAGGTACTTCAGATTAACTACATGAGTATAAAAGAGTCGTCAAACATTTTTTTATTTTTTTGCTTTTTTTCTACCCACTCCCATCACAAAGCTGATGAATAGATCATGTTAGATGTTCGATTTATTCTGTTCCGTCCTTGCGCTGAGTTTCTCAAGAGCTGATTCAGCTGTTCTTTGAATCCTCTTTTTCCGGCTTTGAATCAGAGAGCGCACAAGCTCGATATCGCTCTTATCTCCAATTTTGCCCAAAGCCGCGATTGCAGCCATTCGAAGGGTTGTGGTTTCGCCTATCTGAGCCAGTATTCTTGCTTCAGGCAGAACCTCGCGCCTACCCATTGAAGAAGCCATTACCAATGCCGTTATTCGAGCAGGCTCGGCTGCAGAATCATCTGTCGCGATCCTGACCGCACTTTCTTCCACTTTGTTCCTTGGAATATTTGTAAAAGTCCGGGACAGGATATCCAGCCCTATAAGCGCGGTTCCGGCAAAAGACCGGTCCGCCTGCGCGGTCGCATCCCAGTAAGCCTGTTCAATTGTCTTGCGTTCGGGATCGTCGGAAAGCTGCTTCCCGGCGGGCCATTTGCGCTGGTAGTATGGCGCAAGGTATTGAATGCAGTAATCCCGCCAGACGTCGGAATGTTCGCTATCGCTAAACATTTTGACCAGCCTGATGCCTATTCCTTCCGGCAGATTTTCCTGGCGCAGAAGGACATCGAGAGCATCGTTTTTAAGGCCTTCGAAAACGAGAAGCCGTTCGGAACTGTTGTCTTTATATCTGAAATCAAGGAAGCTTTTTAGCGCTTTGATATCGTCCTGTGGCAAATTCCTGGTAAGCTTTTTCATTGCGGAGCGGCGGGAATTAAGATCGGATCCGTCAAGTCCGATTATTGTTCGCACATGGGGAGAGATTTTGAGTTCATTGAGTCTGTTGCGCAATTGAGACTGGTGGGCTGAATCAGCTTTATCGACTTCCCCTTTTGTATGTTCCGTGTCTGCTGGCGATTTCTGAGAAGTCAATTCCGCAGCATCCATCGCCTCACTTTGACTCTGTGACGGCAGAACAGAGTCTTTTGGTGAACCGCCCTGCTCTCCCGGGTGTTCAGCCACATTCAGCAGAACAATTACGCCAACACCTAAAATACAAATAGCTGCGCCTGCCAAAACAGATTTCCTGGTAATCATAATAGTTTGTCCTTGTTGTTTCTGTGCGCAAAAAAACGAGTGGAGATATTATTAGACGGGATTTACGGGATTGACAGGATAAAAAGAATTCGCCGAACGGGGGTTCGGCTCCTACAGCGGGATGGGAGAGCACAGGTTGTGGTGAGGGAATAACTGAGAAAGGCAGCAGGTTACGGGATAACCTGCTGTATTGTGGGGGAGGGTTAGAGGTAAGCGAGCAGGGCGGCCATTGCGATGAAGAAGCAGGCGAGGAGAATCTTGCTGAATGCAACGTTGGTCCGGGACCACTGGATAAGTTTTTCAGTTCTGAGTCCGTCGCAGGTCAAGGCGAAAACCGACACCACGGGGATCATGAACACGGGGTCTGAGGGGTCATCCATTAGCGCCGCCCCCGGGGTGACCCGGATTTTTCGTGAATGAGA
>CAYYVQ010000075.1:0-12340 GCA_964475205.1 uncultured Victivallales bacterium
CCCGGCTCTCTGCGCAAAGCCATTGATCTAAAGCAACATGTCCACTCTCATCACGGAGTTGATGAATAGATTAGGTTAACGAAATGAATGCGTGTAATAGTATTGATGAGATGATGAGCAGCTTGCTCAATTTCGCGTTTCATGATAGCGTATTTACATGAGTGGCACGCTGGAACAGATCAAGGCGCTGGTCGCCCGAGGCGAAGTCAAAGTGTCCGACCATGGATACGACGAACTCGCGGACGACGACATTCTTGTGCACGCTCTTGTCCGTGGAGTGGCAGACGCTGAGATACTGGAGGACTATCTCAACTTCCCGAAAGGACCGTGCGTTCTTGTGTTGCAGCACGATTCGGATGGCGGAGCAATCCACGCTGTGTGGGGCATACCGAAAGACGCGACAGGTCCGGCCGTTCTTGTCACGGCTTACAGGCCGGATCCCGCGAGATGGACTGATGAGTTTAGGAGACGAAAGAAATGAGTACAAGACACACAACCAAGCTGGTTCACGAGGGAGATTACGTGGCCGAAGTCGATGTTGAGTTGACCGACTCAGACACCGGATGGTCCCCCTATCTGTCCCTTGATGACGCCTACCGGCTCGACGACGTTCGCGCTGCGCTGCGCCGTGGCGATATCAAGAAGGCCGGAAGTCTTGCCCGTGTTTTCGAGCTGAAACCGGTGACGGCGTAGACAAGAGCGGAGAACAAGGTTGCTCCACCGTACCAAGTAAGGCCGAGCGATGCGCGTCCTCACTCTAGCCAATGAGGGGGAGCAAGGGTCACGTCTCGACAATCGACATTTCGTCAAGCAACCTTTTCGTCA
Organism: uncultured Victivallales bacterium; assembly: GCA_964475205.1. Lineage (GTDB taxonomy): Bacteria > Verrucomicrobiota > Kiritimatiellia > UBA8416 > CAYSRM01 > CAYSRM01. Next base: position 826 of record CAYYVQ010000075.1, read on the forward strand.
TTCTTGCCAGAGGCTTATCTTTTTAAGCTTCTCCTCAAAACGGCAAATCGCTTTTGACACTGTTTTGTAACCCGTTCCGCCAGCGTAGTCACCTATTTCTTTGAGTGTGGCGCCGCTTCTACTGCGCGCCTGATAAGTTTCCAAGGGACATACCTTTCCTCAAACAAATGCATTCGTTTCTCAGGAACTCAGTCCGGGAAGACAGCTACCACGGATTCCGCCTTTCCTGAAATTCGCAAAATTCGCGTTATTCGCGGTTTCCCTAAACAATTCCCCTCTTCCTCTATTCCCGAAAACAGCTTTACACCACCGCCAGGCATTCCTACACTTGAAGTGTTGTATAGCAAAATAGGGGACACACAATATATCTCTTTGCACGGCTAATCCGCCGAAACCGTGTCTTTCTTGCTTTTTACCCTAAATTCGGCAGTTGCCGTTTCTAGGTTCAGTCTTTTTAGCTGATACGATACCGATGCGCCAGTACCATAACCAAGCTCATCAGCCGCCTCTCTTTGATTCATTCCGGCATGTTTACATAACATTTTTGCGGCAACCGGCCTGGCAAGTGAATTATACTGCGTCTTCTTCAAATCGGTCATTTCAAAGCCAAAAGAGGACGCCACCGTTTGCAATATATGGTCCACATCATATAGCTCTACTTCCCTTCTAAATGACACATCTTCGCCGCGAGCATATGCTTTCTTCAATTCCTCATACTCTTTATCCACCCATTTTTGAAACGCCTTGCTGCCTATACCCCTCCTGCCGGATTTCATAAGCTCTGCAAACTCATCATCTGTTTCCGCCAGGCCAGTCTCTACAAACCGCCTGTAAGCCTGACCCCGGTCTGACCCGGTCTGACCTTATATGGGGTTGGTCGGACGCTTACCGCAGGTTGCTTTAGATCAATGGCTTTGCGCAGATAGCCGGGTGAAGGCGCATAGACATACGTCAAGATCGGCTGGCCAGCAAAGTCGTTGAGATGAAGTGACATGCACACTCGTAATAGATTTTTATGAATAGATCAGGCTAAGCGCAGAACGGTCAGGATGAAGCGCAAGTGGAAGGCCGTCCGCGGCCTTTCACTTGTCGCTTCGATCCTCTTATCCGATCAGACTTCTGTCGGGACTGGTAAAACTGCACGAGCTTGTGCGAATCGAACCCGCACCGCCGGGAGATCGCCTCTCTTGAATCCCATACACGTTGCAACGTTGAATCGGTCATGATGACTCCTCCTTACACAATTCCAATGGTGTGACGAGCGCCGGGATGAACAGCCCAAGACGCGTGTTGATAATGCGGATATGCTCAAACTTATTGGCATTGGCGATGTGTGTGCAATTCCACGTCAGAAGAAAATCGCACTTATGATACGACGCAAGCGCGAGATGTAACGCATCACCAAGGTGTCCCCTAGGCATCAAGTGGTTCGCAAGATAGACATCGATGATATCTGCGATGTCGTCAACAATTTCAAGTTGTGGCAGGTTGGCTACCAAAGCGATGGCTGCGGCCTGGGTCTCGTACTCTCCTTCCTGCAACTCGGCGACGACGCCCTCGCTCGTGACGATGTCGTACCGAGAGGCACACTGGCCCCACCACTGGCGCGTCCAGTGCCGCCTGGCCACCATCTCCGGCTCTTCTCGTGTTTCGTGATAGAAACTCGGGATGGATGTTTCGATGTAGACCGTTTTCATGCTATTATGATACGAGATTCAGTGTCTGGTATCAAGATCGAACGACGACCGTCACCATTTTCTGGAAAGCCGTTGGCGACTTTTCAGAAATATGTGTAGGGGCTTGTTCTGCTCAGACTCTGTTCTTCCAGTAGCCAGGCCGACGATGCAAGTTCGCAACGGCAATGATGCGCAACGTGCCAAACTTAACCTGGAAGATTACTCCATAGGGAAATCGATTTACGAGGCACCGTTTCGTGTTCTTCGATATCTCAGCCCACGCGGCTGGATACTCGGAAATACGTCCAGTGGCATAGACCGCCTCCGCGAACTCCATACCAAGACCGACCTGGCAGGCCTCATAGTAATGTACGGACTCGTCGAACTCCTTGTCCGCCAGAGGGTCGAAGTAGAATTTCACGGCGCGGCCTTCCGGTTCAGATTGTAGAAGCTCCATCGCAGAGTTTCCTCATTCAGAAGGGTGTAAACCCCTCCAAAGCGATGGCGTTTACTGACCCGCGCTCTGTTCGCTATACCGGCAAGCACAGCTTGCACATGTTTTTCGGCCTGTCTATTCCGCATGTGAACTGCCTTCCGGCGCGTTCATTGCGCCGATCCCTTTGCCATCCCCGCTGGATGCGGGGCACCGGTGCACGGCTCTCGCGTGCTCGGACTACTATGAATCGGTCTAATTCCCCCGTACCCTTCTGTTCCGCTCCGATTCTTCGCTTCGCATACCCCGTCTCAGGACGAGGAGATCAGGGGGGCCTCCCACGTTTCGCACGTATCTCTTGCCGCATGTCGCGCTCTCGGACTCCGACGGCTGACCAGTCCTGTAACTCCGGCGTTCCTTTAACCCCGGCGGGTGTCCCCGCCAGAGAGGCCGGCTTCTGTCGTCCTGAACGTTACGGGCTTCCGGTACGTTCACCCCGTCGCCCACCGCATCTAAACGCTATTACGAAGCTGAATCGCTTCAGGGGCTTGCGGTTCCCCTTACGGCCTACGGCATTCTCTGTGTACGCTTAACCTCCTTTGTTCACCTTCCGGCTCCGCCGGAGGTCCAACCCTCAATACATGACAGAGAGCTTGACCTGTTATGACGGGGACTCTCACCCCGCAGGATACGTGTGCCAGCGTGGCGCACGAACGCTTGAAATGCCTTTTTGCGCGTATGCGACAATAAAGTCGATTTCGTTGTTGAGTGTTCTTTACAGCAGTTCTCCTGCAGCTTGCATGCGCTCAACCAAGGCTGGGCGCTTCAAAACATCAATTTGCCAATCAGGAACGGGCAAAGCCGTAGAGTTGCTGGGTGCCGGTGATAAGCTGATATCCTTCAAAGTATCACCTGAAACCTTGGCTTTGACAGTTGCGAGCGGCTTTCCCGTGCGCTTTTCGTAGAACACGGTTTCTGTAATCAACTCTCCGCCCTCTTTGTACACGGTTACTGGTGTGCAATGCCATCTATCAACAAGAAACACATATTTCCCGCCTTTGCCTTTCAGGTCGTCGATTATCCCAAATGTTGTTGGATCAGCATGCAGAAACTTGAGTCCGTTCACGTACACACCGTTCTTGTCAGAGAACACCTGGTAACCATACGTGCAGTGCAGATGCAGTCTGCACGTGGCAGCGTCAATTTCTGAAAAAGGATATCCGCTCCGGTACACATTGTCTTTATCTTTTGCCAGAAACGAATCACCCAGCACTTTGAATGTTGCCATGTCTGCATCATCAATTGGTGTAGTGCACCACAGCACCATATTCTTATCCCTGTAGTATCCTGAACCGAGATGCTGAAATGTTTCAGGGTCAGCATTCGGGATGAGGGTGCTTTGATAATATACCCGGTTTCGATCTTTCCACACCCAATGTGGACGAACAACTGTCGCTGTGGCCGCGTCTGCGCCCTCCATTATTGTGTCTGTTCTCCATACGTGGTTGCTGTCCCTGGCCAGATCAGAATCGAGGCTCTCAAAGGTAGTAGGGTCTGCCCCGACTAGCTCAACAATCCAAAAGCGGCCGGGACTTATCCATTTGTAATAAACCCTATTCTTGTCTTTTGTGTAGTCCTCGTTGAGAACCACAAAACTGGCAGAATCAACAGCACTGCAGAGTTTAAGCGGATGCCCAACTGCGTCTGCAAATTCATCAATGTCATGGCGTCCTTCACGATCAATACGCTTACCCTCAAACAGAATATATTCTCTTGACCTGCTGTACCCGTGTCCAAGCGGCTCTCCGGTTAACAGACATCCAGAAACGAAACATGACATCAGAATCAAGCAGGATAGTGTTTTTGTATATTGATACATTTTCCTTTCTTCACTCAACGCCTACTTTAACCGTCAAATTGAATCGCGCCAAAGGCGCGATTAAATTTGTACGGTTGAAGGTTTTGTTAGGCTGCCTTTTGTTCTTTCAAGTCCCATCCTGGAAAAACAAGAACAGCAGGGTGGCATTTGAGAGCTCTTGCAAGAACCTTTGCTCTCTCAACACCAAGGTTGATCCTGTCGTTTTCAAGACCTGAGATTGTCGATTGAGGGATGCCCGTAAGTTCTGCAAGGGCAGACTGGCTGAGCTCCTGAAGTTCGCGCATAATGCGAACGGAGTCACCGACGGACACCTCAACGGTTTTTTTTGCTTTTCTATAATTCTTCATATTATTTCCTCCTGTAATCATGAGGAGTTATATCGATCACCTTTACATACAGTTTCTTATCTTCAACCTTGTAAATAAGCCTGAATTGTTTGCCTAATCTGGATGATCGAAACCCTTGCCATTGTCCACTCAAGGCTTCGTCGTGAAATCCCTTGATCAACCTCAAACCCTGAGGTCCAGATATGGTAACAATGTCCTTCCATTTTTCATATCGCTCAAGCACCTCAACAGGGATTCTACTGAGCTTGCGGACCAATGAATTATGTTCATATATCTCCCACATACCTATAATGTACTATATCAAATATGGTATGTCAATATATGGATTCAATTTCTTTAAGCCTAACGTCCCGGATCTCGCGCGGCTATAAGCCGTAGCGAGCATCCCGCTTGTTGGACAATTCCTGGTATCCTGCATTCTTGTAGTTCTTATCAGCGTTTGGACCGTGGCCAAGCTCTGCTAGCCTTAAACGAAAAATACGAACGGCTTCTGCGTAGTCCGGGGACTTCGCAACGTTGGCTGTCTCGCCTGGGTCAGCCTTCAGATCAAACAAAACCTCGGGGATATCCTCACCGTAATACTGGTATTTGAGGTCGTCCCGCTTGATCATAACATGAGACTTTCCGAACTGGCTGACGGATTCATTATTCCACCCATTAGTGGCACCCTTGAGCAGGGGCACAAGACTGCGGCTGTCGAGGTTGTCGGGAATCTCCAAGCCTGCCAGATCACACAGGGTGGCAAAGATGTCGCAAAGGTTGACATTGTGGTCAACAACGCGGGAAGGGAATTGCTTGGGCCATCTGATGATTAATGGAACCCTCACACTGCCTTCGTAGAATCGGGTCTTCTCCCATATGCCGTGTTCTCCAAGCATTTCACCATGGTCGGACGTGTAGACAACGATCCAGTCATCCAGGTCTTCACCCAGAGCCTCGATCCTATCCATAATCAGCCCCAAATAGGTATCTACCTGATCGATCATTCCATAGTACGTTGCCGTTGCACGGCGAATGGCGTCTTCAGAAACACTGACAGGCTTGTTTTGCTGGCTTAACGACAACACGGGATGGCTGCACGGTTCCTCCACGTAGACCGGCACACGATCCAGATAGTACGCAAACCTCTGATCGTCGGTGAAGAACGGATAATGTGGCTGCAAGAGGCTGAGTTTGAAAAGCAACGGCCGATGCGATTGAGGTCTCCGATAGACTGCATCCACGAAGTGGCGATCAAGATAGTGTAGGGCGGCATCCACCGCCTGTGCATCGAATACCTGGTATGGTCCTTGAACGGCCCGCGCCTCTTCGACCTCCCGCTGATTGGACCACTTGCCGGTGCCGGGTGCGGGCCGATAACGCTCGAATTCCTCCGCCATGGCATCTTCAATGTAACAATCCATCATGCTGGCGTCTGGCGCGATACGGCAGGTCCATCCCTGCATTTGATCTTGGGTCAGGTGGTGCAGCTTGCCGCTACAGACCGTGTTGTACGCGTATCGTGAAAACTCGCGCGAAAAGGTCCGATATCCCGGTTCAAGATCAATCCATCCTTCGCATTTGCACGTCTTCGGCAATTGTCCTGACATCATGCACTGTCGGGCTGGAACACAGACCGGGGACGGAGTGTACGCATTGCGGAACACAACCCCCGTGTTCGCCAGACGGTCGAGGTTCGGGGTGCGAATAACCGAATTGCCTGCATATCCGGTCACGTCAGCCCGATGCTGATCGCTCATCAGAAACAAAATGTTTGGTCTCTTTTTCATGTCTCTTTCGTCTAACACTCGGATAACTGTTTTCTCATGGAGCGCGAGGCGCGGAATGAGAAATACCGTTGATCCGTTGGTTATCCAATCTTATTTGTAGGCATCTTTCCTATCATCAACCGTAAGCATGTAAATTATCTGTTCATCTTGATCAATAATATAGAACAGACGAAACCTGCCAATTCGATATCGCCATGTATCAGGTGAGTATCCCCTGAGCTTCTTAATATTGTTTCCCCAGTAAGGTTCCAGCCTAATTTGAGGATATACAAAAGAATCAAGTTTCTTCCGCAAGAAAGCAGAGTCGCGAGACGGCAATTTCTTGAGTTTCTTCAAAAACTCATCCGTCTCAAATATGCGGACATCAGACAAAGCGACCTCGCTTCGCCTTGGCATCCCTCAGGCCGGCTTTGATGCTGCGGTTAAGGCTTGTGTTGCCTGTGATCTCCGCCATCTCGAATTCGTCAATATATTCATGCTCTTCGACAAAGCGAAGAGCCGCTGTCTCAATGAAATTGGACAACGGGCGATTGTCATGTTGCGCTAAACCGAGAAAGCGGTTGTATACTCTCTCGTCCATTCTTAGTGTAACAGTTTTGGACATCATAAACCTCCTGTATATGAATTCATTGTCTACGCAGAGAATACAATAGAATACGAATGCTTGCAAGGAGTTTGCTTATTTATTTGGATAACGTTCAACCTGAGGATTCGGCGCGGTTAGCGACGATATCCTGGTACCTTCTGTTCCCGTGGTCGATGGTCGGAAGGGGGAGCCAGCTTCAGGTCTTTGTTAGCACAAAATCCTCAACGTGAGGACTTGCGCTTAATGCTTTTCGGTATCTTACAGCGCAGGTCTTGCGGATGCAAAATCTGAATCTGTTTCCTTCAAATTATGTCTGGTCTTGAATCTCTTTTTCTGAACTGGTGATGGTCGCCAGAACTTCTGTCTTCCACCTATTCATCCTCTTTCGTTTGTGCGGCTTCCGCAACCCGAATCAGCGAGCCTCATCCTTCGTTCTCTTCCTCATTCTTATCTATGTGCTAACGTGGTGCTGACGGTCTCATTTCTTGAACAGGTCACTGTGAGTTCCTGTTCGCTCCAAGCGAAGTGTTGTTTTGCCTACAGTGTAGATCAGAATCCAGTCTGGTTCGATGTGGCAATCGCGTGACGGTTGCCACTGACCGATGAGCGCATGATCCCGGAGTCGAGGATCAAGCGGCTTACCGGAAGCAAGCTGCTTGACCACCTCGCGAAGCTTGGAAAGATCCTTCCCTCGCTTTCGCATCTTTTTGATATCGCGAGAGAAATGTGTGGTTTGCGAGACACGTTTCATTTCTCCCAGCTCTCGAACATTTCGTCCAGAGAGTCAAATTCGACAATATCTTCCCCCCTGCGACTTTTCTCAAGAGTCGCCGCAGTGGACTCATTCGGTATTTCGACCGCGAAAGGAAGGCCACCCCGGAGGGAAATCTGGCGGTAGAATATCCGGATTGCCTCCGTCGGCGAGATGCCAAGTTCGTGGAGAACACGTTCCGCCTTAATTTTCGTCTGCGGCTCAATTCGTGTATGTACTACGGATGTTTTCATGATTCTAGTGTGTCACATAAGCAACACAAATGCAACTTATTTCTTCGTGCCCAACGCTGCGATTGACGCGCCTTGGACAACGAGCCGAAGGCGCGTTGTTCAAGGTCGCTGTCCAATCGTCTTGATACTCCGCTAAGTCCTGATTTGTGAAGTCAAAGGTGTTAGGGTTACGAACGTCGAGGGGTATTGAAAGGAGGCCCCTCGCTCAAAATCAAATTATAGCGATGTTACCGACATCATAAACCACAAGTGACAATGAGGAGGAGCCATGTTTGTCACGGCCGGCGTAAAAATGTATGTATTCGGCCGTTTTGAAATTGTTGAAAATATCAGGCACAATTATTGCTACGAATCGAATGAGTACATGAGGAACCTTGACGATGTTTCAAGCAATGGCAACAGGCCTATGCATCACATTGATGACACGCAAGAAGAAGGAAGAAGATGCTTCAGTTTAAGCTTTAAGAAGAAGATACAGGAAGAAAACCATACATTTTCAAACCGGCTGTTTTATGGCAGTTTCAGAACGGCGGTGACAATGTTTTCGTATTATCAGACAAGAACGGAGTATAGCTGCGGGGTGGATCTGCATTCAAGGCAGATGTATATCTGCGTGATGGACAGGGAAGGCAATGTGCAGGTTCATCGGAATGTGCGTGGCAACGACTTCGAGTGCTTCCTGAAGCTGGTCGAACGCTATAAGCACAGTCTGACCGTGTGCTGTGAGTGTGCCTTCAACTGCTACTGGCTGGCTGATGCCTGTATGGACGCCGGCTTCGAATTCGTCCTGGGGCACGCGCTGTACATGCGTGCAATCCACAGCTTCAAGACCAAGAACAACCGGCGCGACTCCTGGCAGATCGCACATCTCTTGCGCAGCAATCTGATCCCGCCGGCCTGCGTCTATCCGCGAGAGAAACGCTCGGCGAGAGCTCTGCTTCGACAACGCACGACATTCGTCTGGAAACGTGCGGAGCTGATGACACGCTTGAGCATGGGAGTTCTCACAACCGGAGAAGGTCTCAGCAAATGCGCGCAGCGTCCGCCAGAGGCATGGCACAAGGCTCTGCGAGAGAAATACACCAACCCCATGGATCTGATGGCGGTCGATACTTCTATGCATATGGTTGAGCAGTTCGACAAGATGATCGCCAAACTCGACTGGGCGATCCAGAAGCACACTAAGCAGACCTACGGGGCTGAATACAGGCGTCTCCGCACTGTGCCAGGCGTGGGCGTGATTCTGGCTCTGATTATCCTCTATGAAGTGGATGATATTCATCGCTTCAAATCCGTGCAGGACTTCTTGAGCTACTGTCGCCTGGTCAAGGGTACCGTAGCCAGCGCAGGCAAGATCAAGGGCGCCCAGGGCGTCAAGATTGGAAACGGCTACCTTAAGTACGCCTTCCACGAGGCCGCCGTACTCGGCAAGCGTTCCAATCCGGAACTGAGCAAGTATGTGCAGCGCCTTGAAGCCAAAAAAGGAAAGCACCTGGCCAACGGCATACTGGCCTGCAAGCTTGCCCATGCGGTGTACTTCATGCTTTGCGACGAAAAGATCTTTAACGTCAAGAAGATCACACGGCAGGCTGCATAGGAACTATTTTAAGATGACAGGGTTGATCCGCAGAGTCCAACTGGATCTCACGCATGCTTGCCCGCAAACACGGGGTGTACGCTCTGTAGCTTTGACTACGATCGCCTCTTATGGGCTGGCCGGTGCGCCGGTCAAAAAGCGGCCGTCCGCCGTCTTGATTGGAGGACCCTGTCATCTCTTCTTTATAAATCGACAATTATCGGCATCTACCCCTGGTTCAAGCCCGGTTCGAACTGGACCCGGTCTCTGGGCATCCGCTTTTCTTGAAAGGGTAGTCTCAGGGTTTACTGTAATTGTTTCAGGACCGCGGCCGCCACTGATTCGTGCACATGGTTCGTCATTCTCCCGCATTCTCAATGAAGCCGACAGTATCGAGTTGATAGTCTTTGTAGGTTGTGAAGTCACCACGATTCCAGAGAACAATGCGGCGCTTGCCATCCCGAACGATGACCGGCCGAATGTTGCGGACCGGGGAATCTTTGGTGACGGGGTCCCACTTGATCGAGCGGATGTCGTCTTCGGCCTTGATCCTGGCACGGTAGATTTCGTGCCTGCCCCCGTGGTCCTTTCCTGTGCCGGGATCGACATCCGTGGAGATGAACACTACCGTCGGGTCTATTGGGTCGAGAGTGATGAGCCCAGTGTAACTTGACTCCCGGGGGTACAGACATTTCCCCGCGTATGCGACTTCACGGTCGATCCACTTCTTCCCATGCCAGGAAGCGAGGCGGTATCGATGGTCATTGTTATTGAGGTAGAGGCTATAAGCTATATGCGGACGGCCTGCTGCATCAATGGCGATGGAACTGGTCCATGCAGCTCCCGGCACGCTTTCGTAGCCCTGTGGTTTCTTCGATGTCATGCTTCCCTTGTAAACCAGGTCCGACTCGCTCGGCCGGAGAGGTCCATCGTTCGCCAGGTCTTTGATCACCGTGCCTTTTGCCCTGTAGTACTTCCCGTTTCGGAACTGAAAGTAGTATATGCTGTTGCCATAGTTTCGGGGATGTCCGTCGGTGATGCTGACGTGTATAGTGTCCTGCCCATTGCCGGCGTAGCGCGCATATGGACGGTGACGCCCGCGCGCCTCGCTCTTGAAGAAATGAACGGGTTTGCCCCATGTCTTGCCATCATCGGTCGAGGTGACGAAGGTGGGGTTGTAGGAAATGCCGCGATAGAAATTGTACAACCTGTTTTCCCCTTCCAACCTGTAGAGGTTCATGTAGGTAACCTTGTCCTTCGGATTGCGATGGACACGTACGTGTTTCTGCTCATCGCTCCACTGTAGAGGATTACCGGGATCGGATTCCCTGTAGTAGTGGATGTTGTCGCGACCATGCCGGGCATATACAGCCAGGATGCTCCCGTTCGTCTGCACGTGGAAGACCGGTGAGTTGTGGTCATCACGGTCGAAGCTCGGGTGCATGGTGACAGATCCAAGCGACTTGCGAGTGTTCAGATCGTAGATGCCGACCAAGGCCTCTCCCTTTCCATTGCCTCGAACCGAGCCCATGAACAGCTTGCCATCATGTGCAATCGCCCTGGGGTCTTGATACCAACACCATCCACCTTCTTTCATGAAGACTGTGAAGTCGTGCGCATCTGCGGTACGATCGTAAGAGGCCGATTCCGCGGTGTGCCCTAAGAGGGCCGAGTAAATGAATGCCAGGATCAATAAGTGTGTTATTTTCATAAGACAAACGTCAATTTTGAGTTTCGGCGCGATTAGCGACATAAACTCCAAAATCTTGTTAGCCGAAAATACTAAGCTGTAGCAAGCTGATAAGAGAATTCGTTTACGTCAGTTTGCTGCTTGGCATGTTCCACTGTCATGCTGACAACATGACCATTGTTATCCACTTCGACCAGGACATCTTCATTAAGATCGTATGTCTCTGTAATCTCGTGATTACTGAATGTCAGCATGAGTGTGTCTGTATCTGAGAAGTATTTTGCTTGCATAATATTTACTCCTGAAATCTTCTGTCAAAAAATGCGTTGTGCACAGTGGTTTTGTCTTCGAGTAAAACTACTCGCAAATATTTATCATTCGCTTCCTTAATCTTTTTCCATCTCCTGATCCGGCCGTCGGACTGAGTTTTCTCAACATCCGGAGCCAGCACGGTACTTTCAATCCATTCCATCTTAATGTCAGATCTGTCAGGCCGCACCCTAGCCTGATCTATTCATCAACCCATAATTTTGGCAAAAATTCAATTAAAATAC
>CAYYVQ010000076.1:0-11879 GCA_964475205.1 uncultured Victivallales bacterium
GGTTATCCCGTAACCCGCTGCCTCTGAATCTCACGCTGCTCTCTCATCTCACGCACCAGCAGGTTGACACAACCTGCTGTACTTTCCACACGTACAGCGGGTTATCCCGTAACCCGCTGCCGTCCCCGAATAAACCCTCCTCCAATAACCTCCAGGCCATCATAGAAAACTGCAACCTGACCCGGAGTCACGGCAAACTGAGGCTCATCAAAAGTGACATGCGCCAGGCCATCTTCGATTTCCACTGAACAACGCGCCCCGCCATGGTTGTATCTGATCTTGACCTCCGCCTCGAATACGCGGTCTTCCGGCGGCCCGCCGATCCAGTTGATGTCAGTCACCGCCATGCTCCTAGTCAGGGCCCGATCCCTCTGCCCGACAACCACCTCTCCTGTACAACCATCTATGGAAGCCACGTACATCGGCGAGCCGGTAGCAATCCCCAGACCCTTGCGCTGCCCCACGGTATAACGGTGAACCCCGCCATGCAGGCCCAGCTTGCGCCCTTCGGCATCGACTATTCTTCCGGTTTTGAATGCCTCCTTCCCCGCTCTGGCTTCAATCCACCGCACGTAATCCTGATCGGGAATAAAACAAAGCTCATTGCTTTCCCTGCTCCGCCTGCTATCGAGTCCGATTGCCGCCGCATCCTTTCTGACTTCCGCTTTTGTCGTGTCGCCGAGAGGAAAAACCGAATTTTCCAACTGGCCCTGATTCAGATCAAAAAGAAAGTACGATTGGTCCTTACTTTCATCCACACCTTTGAAAAGATGCATGATCGCGTCTTCGCCGCGCCGTGACCGGGCATAATGCCCTGTGGCCAACCGATCGGCGCCTTTATCCAGCGCAGCATCCAGCAATACGCCGAACTTGATCCGGCTGTTGCATAACACACAGGGCGATGGAGTTCTCCCCTCAAGATATTCACTCTTGAAATACCGTAAAACATTCCTCTCAAACTCCGCGCGAAGATCTATTGTAAAGTAATCAATGCTCAGTTGAGCACAGGCTCTGCGAGCGTCTTTTACAACCTCATGTGCCCCTACATCGCCCTTGCCCCACATAACACCTGTTATGCCGAACACAGTACAACCCTGAGCCTTGAGATAATAAGCGGCCATTGAGCTGTCAACCCCACCGCTCATCGCCACAGCAACATTGTTGCCGGTCGTCACTCTACAACCCCCTTCCCTCATTATACGCCATCAGCAGGTTATCCCGTAACCTGCTGCCCTTTTCCTTCCTGGCTCCCCCCAGTACAGCAGGTTATCCCGTAACCTGCTGCCTCTGAATCTCACATTGCTCTCTCATCTCCCGCACCAGCAGGTTGACACAACCTGCTGTACTTTCCACACGTACAGCAGGTTATCCCGTAACCTGCTGCCCTTTCGCGCCCTTTAGAGTCTTTCGTAGTTTTCCTCTCTTCTTCTCCCACATGCCACGTCCCACACCCCTCGGCAATTCTAATTATGGCCATTTTGCCACGTTTGGCGTGGCCAGAGTTCCGGCATGATATTGCAGCCACGCGCGAGTAGGCCCGGCTTCACCGAAGCCGAGGCCCCAAGAGCGCTGGGCTTCGGTGAAGCCCGCGCTACTACGCACATCGTTATACAAATAGGTTTTGGCGGAAAGAGGCCATAATGAGAATTGCTGCACACCCCTTCTTCCCTCTTGCCATCAACAACGTCCTACTGCTATCATACTGAAAATAGCAAAAAAAGGAAATCAACATGACACAGAAAACAAACGGCAGGGAACAACAGATAAAAGATAAATTGAACCAGGTCCGCGGAATGCTTCAGGCGGACGGCGGAGACCTGGAACTTGTTTCAATAGAGGGCGACACGGTAAACCTGCGCCTTAAAGGCGCCTGCGGAGGCTGTCCCCACGCTACAATAACACTCAAACAGGGCATCGAAAGGGCGCTTCGCGAAGGAGTCGACCCAAATATCACAGTAGAACGCGTGGAGTAGCAGACTTACCCCAGCTCCGCCGCCATCAGTTCAGCGGCTTTGCGCCCTGACATCAACATGCCTCCGAATATCGGCCCCATCCTGGCAGATCCAAATACACCGTTGGCGGCCATTCCGCTCACATATAAACCTGGATAAACCCTCGATGTGTTGTCTACTGTCGCCTTTTCGCCAACCTCGGCCCACATTGGCTTCTCGCCCATGATTCCACCGGTAGGTGTATCAAGATTTATTCCCGCCTTAGATGCGGTCTTAGCAGTCAACCATGCATCATGCCCGGTTGCATCAAGCACAGCTTTCGCAACAACATTCATAGGATCAACATGCATTTCCAGTCTCAGCACAGGCGCCCAGTTGATAACAACACCGCCAACGCGTCCTTCCTTGTAAATAACATCCTCTACAGTCACCGCGTTAAAAATTTTAGCCCCGGCCTTCAATGCCTTGTAAATCAACGCTGAAGCTGTCTCTACTGAGTCGCTGCGGACAAGTCCGTTGCCGATGTCCTGGTAGGAGATTCCGAACTCATCAAGCATGTCAGCGCGCTCCAACTGAATAACAATGTCGTTATTAAGCATAGCTCCGCCCCAGATACCGCCCCCCGGAGCCAGTTTCTTTTCAAAAATCGAGACGCTGTATCCTTTTTCAGCCAGATCATGGCCGCACACAAGCCCTGATGGACCCGCGCCCACAATGGCAACATCAATATTTGCGCCCTCGCATAGCTTTTTCGAAAATCCCTCAACAATCGCCCTGGTAATTGTATCTTCCATATATATATATTCCTTTCGACAAACTCAATAATTCCAAACAGTATTAAGCCAGCCACTCGTTAACCGACGTTTAAAAGTAAACTGTCCTATTCGGAAGTCAACACCAAACATCCACGCAAAGCAGCAACCCGTATTCCCGTTACTTTAACCTGATCTATTAATCAACTTCGTAATAGATTTTTATGAATAGATCAGGTTAACACCGACCCCTTGCGCTTTTTTCTGTCAAACCCGCGTCAAACCTTCTATCCTCCCCCGCACAATACGACTCCGTAGATTCCGGAGCGCCGGCCAACGGGAATGAGAAAAACAATTTATGACAACGGACATAGACATAATCTACCGTCTCCTGAAAAGGGAATACAATACCCGCAACGCACCCATCGTCGGTTTCCAGAAAATTCGCGGCAGAGAACCATTCCGAGTTCTGGTCGGCGCCATCCTGAGTTCACGGACAAGAGATGAGACCACCGGACCCGTCACTAAGAGATTTTTCACAAAGATAAAGAAACCGGATGACATCAGACGCTATTCAACAGAACAACTCGAGAAATTTATTTATCCGGTAGGCTTCTACCGAACAAAGGCAAAGCGCCTCAAAAAACTGCCCGAAGCAATGCAGAAGTTCGACGGGAAGGTCCCGGACACTCTCGAGGACCTCTGCTCCCTGCCGGGAGTCGGCAGAAAAGTGGCAAACCTCATCCTCGCCGAAGTCTTCGATAAAGACGCGATATGCGTCGACATCCACGTACACCGCATCAGCAATCGGCTCGGACTGGTCAAAACGAAAACCCCGGAACAAACAGAAAAGGTCCTCAAAGAAGTTCTTCCCCGCAGATACTGGAAAACATGGAACCCGATCCTCGTCTCGCACGGCCAGACCATCTGCACCCCGCAACGGCCAGACTGCCCCGACTGCCCGGTCGAAAAACAATGCAAAAAAACAGGAGTAATGGATAAATGTACCTGAAGCTTATAGCATGCGATGTCTTTACCCGCGAGATCTGCCATTGCGTGGCAGAAAGCCCCAATGCCGTCGACCTGGAGTTCACACCCAAAAACGCCCACGACAGTCCGGACCAAATGCGCGAAATGCTCCAGGATAAGATTACAGCAGCGCACAATTCTGACAGAAAATACGACGCCATAGCGTTATGCCTTGGACTATGCGGAAACGCTGCAACAGGACTCGTCAACCCGGGAACCCAACTGGTCATTCCCCGCGCACACGACTGCTGCACTGTTCTGCTTGGTTCAAGGCAACGGTTTTCCGAACTGTTCAAAAACCGCCCCAGCACACCATTCAGCTCCACCGGATATATGGAACACGGCAACGAGGACTATATGCGCGAGACCGACAGCTTACGCAAACAGATAGGTTTGGATATGACATACGAAGACTGCGTCAGACAATACGGAGAAGAGAACGCTGAATTTATATGGCAAACCCTTTGCCCCGAAGACGCTCCAGAGGCTTCCAGTGAAATCGTCTTCATAGAAATGCCCGAACTACCCGATACCCATCACTCAGAGGAATGCCGGAAAAAAGCGCTCGCCGAAGGCCGCAAGTTCGAAAAAGTCGAAGGCAGTCTGGATCTCATTCGGAATCTTGTATTCGGCCAATGGGACGAAAAAGATTTCCTCATCGTCCGCAAAGGCGAATCGATAACCGGCGTCTACGACTGGGACACCGTAATCAGCGCAAAACAGGCTACTGAGAACTGACGCCAAATCACTGACTCCTGCCCCACTCTACTGTTCTCCCTCCCCGCGGCGAAGCCGCCCATTCTGTTCATCCAGCCATGCCCGCCATAGTCCCGGCTCAGCCTAGAAACGGCAGTTGCCGAGTTTGCTGTAGCTGCAAGGCGTGAGGTTTTCGGCTATAGTAACTATGCCGAAGACCTCAGAACGAAGCAGATGCAGTGAAATCGGCAACCCCTTGCGGCTTGAAATTCGGGAAGCTCGCCCGCACCCTTTGGGTGGGGGCGCAATAAATTGTAAACTCCTTATTTGTAATAATATACATCGCTTCCCGAATTTCAAGTGCCGTATATAGGCTCAGTTGCTGAGGCCGGAACGAAGGCTGGGTTAATCCCATCTAACCCGCATATCTCACAGGATTTCGTAGTGAGAGCGCCTCGGGACCAATGACGCGCCGCAAGGCGCAAATGACCAATGACTCCTCTACAAAGGCGCCAAATACCCACCGCCTTCAATTACATCTGTCCATCCGCCTCATCAACAACCACCATCCCCCCGCAACTACAAGAACAAAAATTGCTTCAGTCAAAACCGTCCATAGATGATGTATACTGAAAAAACCCTGCGACCAATGGAAACCATAGAACAGTTTTACCGGCGCCTGAAAACGCTGTTCAATAAACGGCCAGAAAAGGCGCACACCGCGGCCAACAGTAAAATAGTCCATCACAACATGAAGCTCATAACTCAGCAGGGCCACCCAGAACCACAACATGGCCCGCTTAAGACGCGCGAGACGGGCGGCCACCGCCACCACGGCGGCCGCCGGCACACCGACAAACAGGCTGTGAGTAAATTGGTTGTGATAGGCGCCGAAATCATCGGCAAGAAAACCCGCGACCGAATCAATATCCGGCAACTGGGAAAGAAATATCAGTAACAACGCCTGGATAACTGTAAAAAACCTGCCCCGGGTCCGGTCCAGCGCGCGGCCGCGCGAGCCCCGGTATATCATGTATCCTGCGCTGAGATGTGCTAATGGCGACGGCATAATGGAAGAAATAATAACCCAAACACAGTATTACCGCAACTCGCTCTCTCAGGCTTGCGCCCTGGAGATGTCTTCTGTTCAACTATAGCGCAGGCCGCCGAACAGATATCGGCGCATTTAGCGAATGATGAAAGTGAGCGGAAGACTTAAATCTTGGCGGGGTCTATCAATTGCAGATTCTCCAGGCTTCTTTGTGTTTGGAAAACACCAATCTGAGTCTTGCTGTCTTTCTCGATCAATCTGCGCCCTCTCTTCAGGCTTTGGATATAAATTCGGATCATGAGCCATCTGCCCAGAAAGTGGGCCAATGACATTCCGCCGCAGCGATCATGAAAGTATCGCTTCCAACTCCAGACCCACAGCAACAAGTTATCATAGCGCCGATTATGGTCCGCAATCGAGCCATGTTGAGGTTGGGTAACGTTAAAGGCAAATGTGTAGAAACGCTGATCCAGCGTCAATAAACGTCTTTCCCGCAGGTAAAAGTCAAAGTCCTCTGTTCCGGGAACAGGTGTCAAAGGGATAATAACGGGAAAATCAAGTTGTTCCTCTCTGATAAAAGCTTTGATTTTATCAAAATCCTGTTCCGCCATATCAGGCGTTATCAAAAAATGGGGCACACTATTAATGCCAATCCTCTTGATAATGCGAAGCGCTTTGCGATGTGTGTCTACCGAAGTTTTTTTGTTCATTTTTTTTAAAATATCATCATCAACCGATTCCACCCCTATGGTAAGGAATTCAAGCCCGATCTTCTTCCAAAGCTCAAAAAGTTCTGGATGTTGCACGACCTGATCACTGCGGCCGTAAGTAATGAAGCGCTTGCTAATGCCCGCATCGCGGATTGCCAGAGCCAGTTTTTCCGCAAATGCAGGGTTCGCAAAAGTGTTGTCATCGGCAATATATACAAGCTCCTCGTCTATTGCGCGCAAGTCTTCAACAATATCTCCAACCGGTCTGACCCGGTATTTGCCCAGCGCCCCTTTCCAGATAATACAAAATGTGCATCTATGCGGACAGCCCTGGGTAAGAACAACTGATCCCGCTCTTGTGCGCGGAAATGAAATGCAGTAATGCCTGCGATATCGCTCTGTGCAGCCGCGGTCGGGGGTCGGAATATGGTAAGTCGGATCGACATTTTTCTGCTGCACTATCCGGCAGGAGCTCTGTCGCGACGGGGCATTGCGACACCATGACCGCCAGATTTCTTCTCCCGGGCCGATTACAAGATAATCCAGACATTCCTGCGCAAAAAAGTCCGGTGTTACCGTTGATTGTCCCCCTCCAAGAACAATGACAGATTGAGGCCACAGCCTTCGAGCCCGCCGTATGCTTGCGTTCACATAATCAATATTCGAATAGCCATGACTGGTAAGCGCAATAATATCCGGCATTTTGCCTTTTCTGTGTATGCGTTCCATGCCCTTGGCATTCCATCGTTCGTCAATCAAGTCGATGTTTTTAATTCCTTCTTCTTTGGCAATGGCAACGAGTATTTCCAAAGCCAAAGGCTCAAACTCGCCAAATACCCGATAGCCTGGCTCAAAGACTGGGAACGCCAGCAAAATACTATTTGGAGCGGAAGCCTGTTTTCCTGTCTTGTCTAACATAAAATGTGTCAGCCTGTTCTATTCCTAAACCTGTCAGAGGTATTCAAAAAAGTCTCCGCGCGCAAGAGCCACTCAGGATTGCGGGCTTATTCCCTTGTAAGCTCCATCTTTCGCACAACAACATTATCCAACTTAATCGACCCTCGAGTTGCCATAATACCCGGATAATATCCTTCCACAAAATGCATGACATGAAAAACAGGTCTACCTTCAACCAGAAGCCGACCTTCAACACAGCGCCTTCCCTGCTCATCAAAATGCTCCACATATTCAGATCTACACCTATACCATTTTTTTCCGGATCTTATTTTGCCGCGCCCAACCGGTTTGTCCTTATCCAGCAGATTAATCGGCTGTTTCCATTGCCTTTGGCTAATAAAACTCTCAAGACTGCTGTTCTTCGCCGGCGATATGTCGTACTCAACTGAATAAGCCCGAGGCAAATCAGCGTAGTCCAGCAGAACTCCATGCTGCGTGCCAGAGACAAATTTCAACGAAAGAGCTTTTGTCCGCTTCCCGCCCATCCGTACACCCTTAATCTGTATTCCATCAGGCAACTCATCTTCTTTCACATTTTCAGGCATAAGATTTTTCCCGCCAATACTAACAAACCTGTAGGGCTTCCAGAATCCGAGCCCATCATCAAATTCATCCGAAAACAACATCTTTGAATCTATGTATGCATCCAACGCAACATACGGCACACCTGCATTATCCACAGTTGCAACCCTGCCCTCACCTCGACGCTCATGGACAGATCTTGCGGGCATTAAACATTTCCCGTTTATAGCTATCTTGCTGACAGCCGAAACATCCTCATAAAAACCGCCCGACCTCACTCGCACTATACCTTCCCTGACAACAACATCCATAATTTCGTCGGTCAACATCGTCTTAAACAAAGTGCCCAGAACTGTCACGCTGCGATTTTCAGAAGCAGCCACCACGAAATTTTCCTGTTCCTTTCTTCTTGGAGTTATCCGGCTTAATAGAGCGCCATTTTCGAGAAAGACGTTCCGGTCATCACGGGAAACCATGTGTGTATTTTCATCCATCCGCAATTCTGATCCGTCATACAAAACTAAACGCGCAGAAGACCTGTCCCCTGTTTCAATGGCAGAGCCCTGCTTATGAGTTGAATTCTCATCGCTTATAATCTGCCCGTTGATCCGAACATTGCCCGTAAATTCCGCAACCCTGAACGTGCCTTCATCAGGCAATCTGTCTCCGCCCGAAAGCCTCCACATCAGCCCGCCGACTACCAGCATTACCGAAGCGGCCAGGGCCAGAACCCTCAGCCACTTCTGACGCCTTTTCATTGTAAAAATGTCTTCTGTAACCCCGGAAGCAAAACTGTCGCTGTCGCTGCGAATCGATTCCATGACCGATTCGACAAAACTCTCCGGATGCCCGACCTTATGCTCAAAGTCCAGCAGGCGGTCCTGCCTGAGCATATCCCGAAACATTTCCATTCTGGAGGCATCCGATTCTGCAAGTTCAACCAGACGCCGCTCACCTGCAGAATCAAGTTCCCCTTCAAAATATTCCGAAACTAATCTGTCAAACTCGTCTTTCACTTCTATGCCTCCGCCAGAGCCCGCTGAACACAGTCGCGCAGGCCTTTGCGAATACTGTAGAGTTCAAACTTGAGAGCCGAAACGCTTCGTCCCCACAAAGTTGAAAGAGCTTTAAGAGTGATCTTACTGTCATAGCGAACTGCAAGAAGTTTCCGCGACTTTTCCGGAAGTTTCTGCAAACAATGATTCAATGCCGCAACTTGAGGATCTTCAGCTGTTTCACTTCTTTCCAATTCACGCTCCAGATGATCTGCCTCAAGACGACTCACATATTTTTGTCGATTATGACGTGTGCGTTTTGTCTTTTGAATATAGGCAAGCAAGGTATTCCGGGCAAATACCCAGAGCCAGACATAGAAATCCGTGCCCGGTTTGTACTGATCAATCTTCTTGTACGCTTCTATGAATGCGACGTGCGCAACTTCGTTAGCATCAACCCCAGGCGGACATCGTCCCGCAACCGAAGCACGCAGCCTTCGCTGATAGGCATTCACAACTTCGGAATATGCGTTTACATCACCGGATCTAACCGCAAGAATTGCATTTTCAATGTCTTTATCCATAACCCCTCAACAAAACTGCTCAGCAACCTTCTCTTGTTCACCTGAGGAACCTGCCGGCCGGCTCCATATAAAATCGCCAAGTATGAAATTGCGCGCTTCCGTTGAAACCTGCTGCAAAAGCTTCCGGTGATCCTCAAACCAGTATTTGATATCATATAAACTCAATTCCTGCTTTGAATCGAGAAGCAATCTCATCAAATGAAAGTCCTGTCGACCCGAAAGAAAAAAGCTTATCAAACTGTTTTCTCCGCAGCCGTATTTCAGAGAATACCTTTCCTCCGCGGTTTCAAGATCCAGCCTCAGCAAAAGAGCGGGCGCCCCTCCGACTTTCTCGTAATTCCGCAATTCACCAATAACCTCAAATAAAAGCCTGCTTCTATAATAACCGGCATGACGCGGATTCACAGTAATAATAAAATCTGTTGCCTTCTCAAGATCTCGGGCTACAAGAAAAGCCGCCCGGAACATATGCTGAAGAACCCCTATCGAACGTTTTCTTCCTGTCTCCCTGCTGACCAGCGAAATAATTTCACACAGATATCTGCCACTGCTGCGCAACTGATCCAATTCTTCGCCATAAACCTGGTCAGCAGGCAGATCTATTAGAGAGTCGAAAACAAGCGTCATACAGGCAACATCAACTCCATCACGGGAAACAATCAGGGTCCTTGTATCCGGCAAAGCATCATGCGACCCGTACCATAAACGGTCTTCTCTTGAACCCGCATACCCTTTATCCGCATAAATCTCGTATGCCAGCGCCCATGCGCGCCTGCGCTGCTCTATGGTTGTGGCAAACTCAAGGCAATATTCATTGTCCCGGCCAAACATAATCCGCCTCCCAGAAGGCGCCATCACACCTTCACGCTCCGGATTGTCTTTGATAACAGCAATCATTACGCCTCTACCCTTACGCTTTCAGGTGCTTCACACTCGCCGACAGACAGCCTGTTTTTCTCTGCACATGACCGACAATCGGCTTTGTTCCTGGCCCAGGCCAGCTTTGCGCACGCGAGTTTGCCGAAAAGAACCGCAAGCGGCGAACCGCTCATGTATTTCGGAGCCTGATCGCACCCAGCGCACACATGTCCGGGGAGATAGTTCTCTTTCATCTCAAAAATATCCATAAGCGACGAAGTCAACACATTCCCCATAGGATTGCGCACAGCCTGATCGTTACAGCATATAGAATCACCCGCGGCGGTAACAAAAAGCTGCGAATTCCAGGTGCACGGATAGTTGAAGCTCCGCAAAAGGTCGATAAACTCGGTAAATCGAGGGAAAAATCTCTTGAAACTCAATGTCATTTCAATCTTTACGCCGTTCACAACCGATCCATTGTGTTTCCGGAACATGTCCCGGTACATATCACAGCCCTTAATCTTGTTCTTTATCAGCCCGGAACGATTGGATGTGGCGGGGAAAAGCACCAACTTCAGCTTCTTGATCCCGGCTGCCCCGGCCCGTTCGGTCAGAAAATCCATGGTTTTCACAAAATCACGGCGCACCACCTCCCGCTCCGGCGGAGATACGTGTATGTGCAAATCACTGATTTTACCCTGCCCATGCAGCTTCATCGCCGATTCCAGACCGGTCACGGCTTTCTTCATCAGAGCTTCACCCCTGTCGGCATTGCACATCATAAGTTCACCGTATGCCTTTGAATCACAGGTCGGAAACGATATGATCAACGTAAGTGGATTGCGTACAAAAACATCCAGTACTTCCTTTTTATGAAGATTGCCGCCGTTGGTAACCACAGAAACCTCAGGTGCAGGCATACCGTCAACATTCCAGTTTTTCACCATACGCCCGAACATATCCATGCGTTGACCGAAATCCGGATGTAAGGTGGGTTCACCGTCTCCGGCATTAGCCACATACCTGACACGCAGACCAGATCTGCCCGCTTCTTCTATCCTATCGATAAGTTTCTGCGTAACCTCTTCAGGCTGCAACTCCTTTGGACCCTTATAAGAAGGCTTGTTTACGCCGCACAGTTTACAATTATAGTTGCATATTCCGTGTGAAAGACTGTTATTTATGGATATCGGTCGTTTTGTCAGCATGTCTATATCCCCCGTTCTTTACCTGGATATAACGCGAATAAGCCAAAGGTTAGATTATTTTTGAAAGAAAAGAGAAAAACCTCTGTTTCTCTTCATTACCATCCCATAAGCCCTGATACCGGGCCGGAAACGGCCGCTCTTGCTAACGTTTCCGGCATCTCACGTCAAACCTGCATTCGATATTTTTCTGCTGCATAGGAAAGCACACCACGGAGGCACGGAGCCGTGATCTGTTCTGTCAAATCGCGTTCTCTGATGCTCTCATCTTCCTCCTCACTACCACCGTCGTGTGAATTCGGGTCCGCACGAATTCACGCGACATCTTCTCAGTGCCTCTGTGGTACGTTCCCCTTTCCCGTATGAGACGCTAGCCCGGAATAAGCTATGAAAATCCACCTTGCAGGTCCGCCCCCATGCCCTCGCAGTGGCGCTATCCGCGCTCGCAGCAGGAATTTTGTGAAATATGCGGGTTAAAGCGGAAATCCATGCAAGCAAGAATCGAGCAGAATTTTGGCTTTCTCTTTTTTATCAGACCCAGATGATATCCCGGATAGCATTCTTC
>CAYYVQ010000077.1:0-7050 GCA_964475205.1 uncultured Victivallales bacterium
ATGCAACCCAGGTGCAGTTACTCTGCCAAAGGCTAATTTACTTTGTCCTTTGACCCAAAGAACGAATCAGCCTCAATCATTCGATGCCGTTACAAAAACCTAACCGGCTTTTATAACTACAATGGGCTAATTGAGTTTGCATCCTTATAAAGGTAAAGAGTTATATTGGACATTATCAATAGATTAAAATTACGATTAATGACCATAATGATGCACAGCAGTTGGGGGGTACCCTGCATTATTTCTCCAATCGCATGGATTTTCAAAGGACACTGGATCTGCTGATTTTACGCTGATTCCGTCTTGCTTATTACATAAGAAGAAGGTATTCTTCTAAACCGTGATTCAACCAATGCACGCTGTGTCTATGGAGATGTTGGATATAGGCGCGCAGGCCAATCATTTCAGGAGGAAAACCCATTCGCTGCAAATGCTGGATAAATACTGGATTATCATCCCGCCAGGATCAAATTTTGACAGAAAGACACATGAATTAAGGAGCAATTGTGAAGCATAATAGAATGAATCGTATAGCCGCATTGATAGTTGGCTTGGTTGCTGTAAAAATAATTATCGCGCCGTGTTGCGCGCAGTACATTCGCCCCGAGGAGAACGTAATACTGGATGCTGACGCCTTCTGGCGAGTGCGCACGATATGGCAGACCGAAGAGGTCGTTTTTCCTGATGGTAAGATATTGTCGGCAGGAATCAGTGGATCAGGGTCCGATTATTCCTGGACCAATTCAGCCACCGGCAAAGAGTATACTTTTTCAGCCGGAAAGGTACGGAATATTATACTTCCCAAGGACAATGCCCAGAACTGGATGGCGCTGGATTTCAATGACAGTGTCTGGGCCAGAAAGAGGGGTCCCTTTTTTTGCTCGACAGCCAATCACAACTGGAAGCTGATCCAGCTTCGAGGTCTGTTTACTGTGGAGGATACCCGGCGCGCAGGCGATCTGAAGTTAGATATGTCGTTCTTTGGCGGGGCAGTTGTGTATCTGAATGGAGAGGAAGTGACCAGGTCGTATATGCCGGCGGGAACCGTCAGCAACACAACTCCGGCCTTGCCTTATCCGCAGGACATATACTTTGATTCAAAGGGACGAGCTGTCCGCCGCAGTTCATATCGTCAGCCCGAGGAAGTCCTGAAGCTTCAGGAGCGGCGAGTACGCAAAATAGAGGAGCTGGAAATTTCGCGCAGCAGGTTGAAAAAAGGTCTGAATGTTCTGGCCGTGGCTATACACCGCGCCCCTACGGACTATTCTTTCTACGTTGACGACCCATCGCCGCACAAGGATACGCTCTGGGGCAAGATAGGACTCTGCAAGTTACAGCTTATTGCCGCGCCTGGATCGGCTGTCGTGCCCAATACCGGGCCCGCAAGGAACCGGGTAAAGAAGGGGGAAGTCCAGTTTGAAACAGGGCCGTTAAAAGATCTGGGTTTTCACCTGCGCAATCAGAGTGTTATCCAGAGAGTAAGACTGAGCGATTATCCTGATGCTTATGCGAAAGTGCAACCGGTAAGCGTGACCGGTGTGCGGAACGGCAATTTTGCCGGCCAGTTTCTTGTCGGGAACGGCCTGTATGAGATTTCGAACCTGAAAGTCGAGGTGTCGGATCTGGAGGGCCCTGGAACCATCCCGGCTTCCGCTGTAAAGATTCGCTACGGGATTCTTGACGGTTCTGCAAAGGCAAAAAGAAACCGGTGGTTCGACTCCCTGGATGACGCGCCGCCTCGTTACATTCCGATGTATAAAGAACATGGGGCGGCCCTGCAGCCGGTCTGGTTGAGTGTCAAAATCCCGGAGGACGCGAAACCGGGGGATTATACTGCTACGATCACTGTTTCCGCGGACCGTGAAAAAACCCTCACGTTGCCTCTTAACGTTACCGTGATAGATTGGGTCATGCCGGATCCTGCGGATTATAACGTGGCGTTGGATTTGATCCAGTCGCCGGAGTCAGTGGCCATGCAGTACGATGTCCCGTTCTGGTCGGACGAGCACTTTGCATTGCTTGACCACACCTTTGGTCATTTGAGTAAGCTGGGCGATAAGACGCTTTATGTTACAGCAGTCCGTCGCACACATTTCGGCAATGAACATGCAATGGTAAGGTGGGTTCGCGACGATGAATTTGAATTACAGCCGGATCTCAGCATCGTGGAGAAATACATCGACACGGCTCTGAAGCGAATGGGGTCTATTAACGGCATTATACTTTATGCATGGGAACCGCCCTACAGCCAGGGCCATGCGGGCGGAACTGGAAGGGCGGGCAGAGTGCATGACAGGCCCATGCTCTACACTTTGTACGATCCGGAAACCGGGGAGAACCAGGCAGCCAGGGGACCTGCATGGGGCACGGACGAATCGCGCGAATTCTGGAAAAAGTTGAACGTTGCCATGAAGGCGATGTTGAAGAAACGAGGGCTGGAAGATTCTCTGTTATTCGGTTTGGCCGGCGACCATCGGCCAACCAAGCAGGCCATGGACGATATGAAAACCGGTCTGCAGGATCCTGAATGGGCCGTTCATTCGCATTATTACTGTGATAAATGGAAAGGTTATTCGATGGGGCTGACAGTCGCGTTGTGGGGCGTAAAATACAGTCCGGCTGATCCGTCAAAAGGCCTTGGCTTTGGTTGGTCCAATCCCCACTGGGTTTGTTACTATCCACGCGGAATGAGCATATCCAGGTCGACGCCGGTGGAATACAGGACAAAGTTGGAGAAAAGGGTCGGCGCTATCCGGGGACGTAAACCGATTCAGACGAAAAGCGGAATCAAGGGGCTGGGACGCCTTGGCGCGGATTTCTGGTCAGTCTTGAAGGACAGCCGTGGACGGCCGAGAGGTTCGCTTGCCGGACGTTATCCCGAGACGGCCTGGGGCCAGCTCAACCTGAACTTCGGGATGGCCCGCATCCTGGGACCGGGCAAATCCAGACCGGTTCCGACGATCCGTTCCGAAGCGTTGCGGGAAGCCGTGCAGGAAGTGGAAGCGAGGATCTATATTGAAAAAGCCCTGTTGGACGCCAACGGACCGCAGTTGCTGGGCAAGGACCTCATGGAGCGTTGTAGATCGGCGCTGAACGAGCGCATTCGGATTTTCCTTCATGCCGAAGGCGAGGGCGAAGCCTGGTTTATCAGTTCCAACTGGAGAGAGCGCGCGGAACGATTGTTCGCTCTGGCAGCCGAGGTCAGCGGGAAATACGGGAACAAGGAACCTGTTCCTGATTTGAGTGGCGGGGCAAAAGAATAAGTCAGGCTGTTTAAGTTTGTATCGGTTGCTACGTGGTCACCGGCTTATTGAAATCGGTTCCCGTCTGTTCGCTGAATTTGACTGTCGGGGCTACGGGTTCCTCTGCGTTCTCGCCCCAGCAGTAATAACCCTCATAAACTTCTGGGCCGCGATCCCTGGTGATTGCTTCCCTGTCGGCGTCCTTGAATAACACCTGCCATCTGCGCATTTTTTTATTCAGTCGGTGATACTGCTTTTCATGCACGGGATCGTTTTTCTTCTCCTTCGGTGTGCCGGGAGTCCATGCATGGTCTGCGCCAGCGTATAGACCCAGCAGCTTGTCATCAAGCGCATTGGATTCCCAGTGGCATATTGTGATTCCTTCCACGTTCGGTAGATTTCTGCCACGCTGTGCCCATATTGACGTTGCGCCGAAGTGACCGGAGAAATGGCCTGAACTCATGCCTGCTCCCATCATCATAGGAGTCTTGCCTTTGCCTCCGAATCTTCGCAGCTTGCCCTTGATGTCTTCTTCCTCGCACTCAAAATACTTCCATGGTTCAATTACCACCTTGTTTTTGAGCTTTTCGGGCAGGGGTCTTCCACCGTGGTCTGCCCACAGGTGCATGGTAACATTGCGTCCGTGTTTGCGCCCGGCCTTCATGAGCGAGTCGTAAAGACGCTGCACCATCAAAGTAGGGGAGTATTTGTTACGCTCGCGTTCAGGTACATCAGGAAGGATTGCCCATATGGCTTCGTCGAGTCCGACATGGACCAGGCAGTCCTTTTCAAGGACGGGGATCAGTTCATCAAATACTTTTTCGAACAACTCGAAAGTCGGCTCTCCCATGCCGAAGCTCATTCCTCCCCACATGCCGGGTGCGCCGTACAGGCCGGGGTAATGATAAAGAAACGAGCCTGCGTGGCCCCAGCACTCAATTTCCGGCATTACCGTGACATGATATTTTCGTGCGTAAGCTATCAGTTTTTTTAGATCGGCAAGCGTAATTGCTTTGGGATTCTCGCTGCCTAGCGGCAGTTTGTTATACTTCAGGGAATTAAGCTGATCGTCGCAAAGATGCAGGTGGATGGTGTTCATCTTCAGTCGGGCCAGGATGCGTATGATTCTTTTCAGCAGCGGCAACGGATACACAGCGCGGCCCATGTCGACCATGAAACTCCTGGTCCTGTAATGCGGCCAGTCGTTTATCCGCGTTTCCGGTATGTCTTCGGTTTCGTTTAGAATCATTATCTGCAGCAGCGTCTGGGTTCCGTAGAAAAGACCGGTATTATCACTGGAGGTAATTACTGCTTTGTTCTTTTTCAGATCAAGTCGATAGCCTTCTTTACGGATGCCGCTTTTGACTGGCTTGAGCTCGACAACGAAATCAGCGTTCGTATTCGCTCGTATATTGGCTAGCTTGCGCAGGTCGGACTTGAGGCTTTGCGCGGTATCCTTTACGGCGGCCGGGAACTTGAGCCTTATTTTCTTAGGCCGGGCAAAAGTCTGCTTGCCTGACTTAATCTGCTGCGGGAACGGAACAAGATAATCAAACGCCATGTTTCCTCCTGAGATTTATAAATCTCTCCAGCATTATCACACTATAACAACAGGTCAAGGCGATTCTTAAACCCGCATATCTCACGGAGTTCGTGAGATATGCGGGTTAACAGGCTCGTTCGGTTGATTCTTTCTGTTTTTGCATCGTCGGCCGGACAATGACTGTACTGTAGCACCGACCCGGACAAGTCGAACACGAAATCAATTGGGAAATTCGATCATGGCAGGCTTACATGGATACGGTAAAAGCGCTGTGGGGATAGCGAATCGTCGTGGATCTCGACCTGCATTGTGGTGCCGGTCGGGACTATGTTGTTGGTCAGTTCATACCCGCTCCCGTGGTGGATTAAATTGCTTTTGGCCAGCACTGCGTACACGCGGTCTGTTGCCGCCGGGAAGGTCAACACAAACGTCCCTTCGCCAACGTCCAGGGGCTGCAAGTCGGAAATCTCGAAAAGACTGTCGTCGAGCGGGTCCAGTCCAGCCACAAATACCTCGCGCAGCGTCATCACGATCCCGCGCTTGGTCACCGTTTCCGGGGCGGGGTCTTCCCCGAAATATTCCGCTTCCCATGCGTCGTCAACATTGTTGGTGTTTGCATCCACAAACCCTTCCTCGGTAAGCACATCAAAGGCATGCGAGACCGAGGGCGCCGGGTTCCACATGTCATTACCAGCCTGCATGGCTGTGATTGTGACCTGGCCCGATCCGGTGAACGACAGTTCGGAGCCGTTGGTGATGGCGGCCTGACCCTGGGAAACAGTGAAACTGACCGGGAGCCCTGAGCTGGCTGTAGCCGTCAGGTTCAGGACGTTGGTTACAATCTGGTTGTCGATCGGAGCGAAGCTGATCGTCTGGTCCTGTTTGGGCGCTGCTCCTCCGGCGATGTCTACGCGATAGTCGTCGAGACGGCCGGTTCCTGTTATTTCAATCGATGAAAGGTGATCGGGCGTCGTTTCCTGGTTGGCGCATAGGAACCATGCTCCGCCCGGTACGCCTTCGGCGGCGTTTGGCTCGGTCAGCGCCTGGTCGTGTGTGAAAAAGTCATCACCTTTCCATGCGATCCTGAAGTATTTACGTGAAGACGGGCAGGTCCGGTAGTCGAGCTCCACTATGATACGCGCCCAGGCGTTGGTATTGAGCGGTTCGCCGCCCGCATCGAGAACCGTCAGGCGGTTGGTGGAATCCGCATTGTCCAGCGAACGATGCATGATTGTCAGGAACCCGTTGGTGTTAACGTAGTAAGCCAGTTGCAGGGCTGTGTCCTCCATCAGGTTTTGGCGAATTTCCGTGTCGTCCTCGGCATGCGTGATCTGGATGAGCTTGTCGATTATTGCATTGGTATAGCCACCCGGCGTATTGAAATCCTGCGACAGGACGTCGCCTGCTGTATCGAAATTTACCACATTGGTATGGCTCGGCGCCGGCGGTTCCAGGTCCGGCAGGAGCCCGTCGTAGTCGTAGAACTGCGTCTCAAGAACAGCCTCGACTTCGGCTCCGCCGTTCCATCCTTCGGAACCGATGATCGACTGTCCCGGTTCCCGATGCTCCCAGTGCTCCTGATAGGGCAGGCCCACGAGGTTCGGCTCGAAACTGACTGCGATGGTGTGTTCCTGCGTCACCGCCCCGAAGGTAAAACTGTCCAAGGCGCCGACCGAGCCGCCGTCGACCAGAACATTTGCCACTCTGTAGCCGGGATCGGGGTGCATCAGCCGGACCGGGAAGAGGTGTTGGCTGATTTGCAGCGACTTGTGGGACTGGTTGCGCTGACGCTGTGGATTGAGGATCAGAACCTGCCTTCGCATGTCCGCTTTGCGTAAGCAAATCCCGGGCCGACCGTGAATGTTTCCCGGTAGATGGCTTTGCAGGAGCCGCTGGATCTGCAGAATGTGAATTATGCTTCGTAACTGCTGTGGCCGTCGCTTTGGATTGAGAGGCTGAAGCGCCCTCGCCAGAACCAGACTGTGTGAATAAGGCCCAAAACAGGCCCGAGGCCAAGGCGAGCACTATTGCAATCGCAGCCCCTTTGAAAACAATCTTTTTATTGGACACTTTATACCCTTCCCTTAAGCCGCCTTCGGTCGCAACCAAAGGTGTTCGGCTTTTTACCAATTGCACTCCCGAAGGAGCACTCTTTCCCCTTCTTCTCACCTTCATCATTGGAATATTGGATATTCCCTTTCCTTCCAACCAATGATCCGCCGTAAGCTTCGCAAGCAGGCCGACAGGCCAATGACTAATGACCAA
>CAYYVQ010000077.1:7150-11115 GCA_964475205.1 uncultured Victivallales bacterium
AATGATCCGCCGTAAGCTTCGCAAGCAGGCCGACAGGCCAATGACTAATGACCAAAAGATTGCACCGGACATACTTGACACAACTCACAAAATCGTCGAGTTGATACTCAAAACCATATATATAATAGAGAATTATGTGCTGGCGAAGCAAGACAATCGCGGCAGCAGTGTCATCCATAAACGGTGTGTTGCCCAAATATCACGACCGTGCGAGTAGGCTATTTTAAGATGATTGCAAGGCGACAGCGAAGAGGCCATGCTGGAAGCATAGTCGATGAGCTGCAACGCGGCAATCACTCAAAAAAAGCCTTTCGCCCAAAGGGTGCGTTGATTTTGCCCGTTCGCGGTGTTCCGCGATGCGTCACAGACCTTCCAGGTATGCAACGCATCGCGCGCCTTGCGAGACGGGCAAAATCATGAGCAACATGGTTCGCGAGATTTGGGCAACACGCCGTAAACTTGAGGAGCCGGAGAAGACGATCACAAAATGTTCTTAAAGAATTGGCGCGATCCTGAGTAGCCCGCATGTGTCACGGGATTCGCAGCAGGAATTCTGTGAGATATGCGGGGTAGACCCGTACGGGTGACACCGGGCGCAGTTACCAGGCATCCTTTTGTTTTCTAAGAAGAGTGAATACTTCCAGGGCGGGAGCTTCGGTCATATTGAGAACCGACTTAAGGGTTTCATTGTCTGCACGCAGGAAAGGGTTGATCTTATTTTCTCTGCTTATGGAAGAGGGGACGGTAATAGCCCCTGATCGTCCGGTTTCCTCAAGAGCAGCAGCGGCGTCATGATTCGCCGGTTCCACGGTCAACGCGAACTTCAGGTTATCGCGAGTGTAATTGTGCCCGCAGTAAACCTGTGTTTCTGGCGGAAGAGCACGGAGTTTGAGGAGAGATTGCCACATTCCGGCGTAATCGCCGGTAAAAACTCTGCCGCATCCCGCGATAAACAGAGTGTCGCCGGTGAAAACTGTCTCTTTTTCCGGAAAATAGTAGCAGACGCTACCGGTGGTATGTCCTGGGGTTGGAATGACTTTAACCGTCTTGTCGAGGACGCTTATACTGTCCGACTTTGGTTTCTCTGCCTCTATGCCCGTCAATTTCCTGAGTTTTCTGCAGCCTGCTGTGTGGTCCATGTGATTATGAGTTACCAGTATCTGCGTCAGGTCCGTACCCTTGCTCTTAAGCGTATTCAGTACAACGTCGGCATCTGAAGGATCAATCACGGCCGACCTGGAGCCGACAGTCAGAAGATATATGTAGTTATCTCCGTATGTAATAGTGTCTATCAACATGTCGTATCACTCCGTCAAACCAGTTATAGATAGTGGCAAGGTTATAAACTAATACTGTAAAGAAACCTCAGCGAGTTAACAACACAGGATTCGGAACGAAACACT
Source organism: uncultured Victivallales bacterium (assembly GCA_964475205.1). Taxonomy (GTDB): domain Bacteria; phylum Verrucomicrobiota; class Kiritimatiellia; order UBA8416; family CAYSRM01; genus CAYSRM01. The sequence continues at coordinate 8,554 of CAYYVQ010000077.1, forward strand.
TGAATACCATTATTTTCACTATGGGTCTGCTCCCAGTGGAATCGGCGTTGTTGAAGTGGTGGATAAGGCATTTCTGAAGTGGGATGCTTGACAGTAAAACAAACCGCGAAGTACGCTGGGGATACGGGAGGAAAGAGATGAAACAGTTAGTAGTTATCGTAGCGGTGTTTGCCGTACAGGCGGCAGCGGGAGGCGATGTCGCGTTTCGTGAGGAATTCGCCACGCTTGACGGTTGGGAAGCGTTGACGTTTCCAAAGATTGAAAAGCATACGCACTATGCCGTTACGAACATGTCCGGTCAAGCTGTTCTAAAGGCTGAAGCGAATGACTCTGCGTCCGGCCTTGTCCATACGAATGTCTTTAACCCCTACGAAACACCGATCATGCGCTTCCGCTGGCGTGCAGATAATGTGCTTGCGAAGGGCAATGCCACGCGTAAGGACGGCGACGATTATCCGATCCGGGTTTATGTCTTCTTTCCGTATAATCCGGATACAGCCGGGTGGCGAATGCGGGCACAATACGGAATTGCGCGGCGCCTCTTCGGCGAATACCCCCCGCACAGCGGACTTAACTACATATGGGCAAACCGTAAGCATAAGTCCCGTATTCTCGACAGTCCCTATACTGCGCGTTCGAAAATGATCATTTTGCAGGCAGGCAAGCAGCGCCTTGGTGAATGGATTGATGAGGAAGTCAACATCCTCGAAGACTACCGCGAAGCATTTGGCGAGGATCCGCCGAAGTCAGCGCGCCTGGCCATCATGAGTGATGCGGACAATACTGGCGGAAGTGCGGTCGGATACTTGAACTGGATCGAGCTGAAGTGAGACGGGCTATCGTTGATCTATGATGTGTGACGGTTTTCGGTCCTGGCGGTTTGCCAGGTTGCAGGTCGACACGAAACGACGAAATGGGAGGATTTTCTATGCGGGTTGAGTTATGTACGCTGAATAAGGTGCCGTCTCCGACCGGGATGTGACCGATGAACAGGAGGAAGCGCTTCGACCGTATTATTATTACGGGATTATTTATCTGACTGCTCTGATTGCTTTTCAGAATATGTCCAGCAAGTCAATGACGCGCTCCATGTCCCTCTGTAAAGGTTTTGCGAGGTATTACAAAAAACCTTCATTTTGCAGGATGCCAACAAGTTGGAGACAATAGAAAACATGCTGCGAGTCGCAGTGAAGCCGTAAAATAAATATCTCCGGGACGGTATTTTGAATATCTTGCAAAGTTCCAATGTGAAATGTGAAGACGTGACCCCGAAGACGTGCATCCGCCGCCGGAGGTTCCGATTTGGCTCGCAGATCGGCATGACTCGTCAATCGTATGGCCTTCCCTGACGAAATCACCATGTGGTTTTCATCGTCAATAAGTTTTGGGTTCCTTAACCTTCGACTCACTATGCCGTGCGGTCAGCGTATAGAGGCAGGGCATGAGCAACAGAGCCACGGGCATTTCGAGGAGCAGGCCGCCGATGGCGCCGATGGCCATGGGCTGAAGCATATCTGCCCCCTCGCCGAGATTAAGGGCCAGCGGCAGGAATCCCATCATCGTGGTCAGTGTTGTCATGATACGGGGGCGCAGACGGATCTTGGCGGCGTTGATGATGGCGTCGAACGGGGAAAGATGATCACGCTCCTGTAATTCCCCGGCGAAGGTCAGCAGTAGCACGCCGTCGTTGACGGTGGCGGCCACCACCACCAGTACACCGATAATCACCGTTGCCCCGAGCGGGAAACCGGTGAAGTACAGGGCATAGACTATACCGGTCAAGCATACCGGAACGCTGCCCAGGATGAGCGTTGGCAGTTTCAGGCTGTTGAACTGCACGGTCAGAATGATGAACGAGAAGAAAAGCGCGAAACCGAGAACTGACAGCACGGTGTCCTTCATGTCGGTCATCAATTCAGCGCTTCCGCCGAAGCTCAACTCGTAGCCGGGCGGATACTCAAGATCGGCGAGCAGGCTCTTCAATTGGGCGACCCCGCCGGCAAGATCGCCTTCCGCCAGATCAACTTCGATGGAGACCTGCTTGACCTGGTTTTCGCGGGTGATTTCCACTGGGCCGACGCCGGAGCGGACTTCGGCGATATCGCGCACGCGCAGCATTTGACCGCCGAGCCGCGACAGGGGCAGGTTTTCGATATCCCGGCTATCGTTGATCCTGATCTCCGGCACGATGGTGCGGATATCGATGTATTCGCCGCCTTCACGGTAGCGTGTCGATACGGTGCCGTTGATCAGCGTACGCAATGTATTCGCTACCTCGGCGACCTCAATGTCAAGGTCCGCGGCTTTAGCCCGGTCGATACTGACCTGATATTCGGGGCGCGAAAGATCCATCGAAATGTTGACACTGGCAACGTTGACGCTTTGCCGCATGGTTTTGGCGACGCGTTTGGCAAGATTACCTAACATATCCGTGTCCTGGCCGCGAATCTGTACAACGAGATCCGATGAGCGCATTCCCTTGATGCCCTTGATGGGGTTCTGCCTCGCCATGGCCCGAGCCCCGGGCAGGGGAGTCTGCGCTACGGTTTTGCGCAGCGACTG
>CAYYVQ010000078.1:0-10998 GCA_964475205.1 uncultured Victivallales bacterium
AACATGTATTAGGTTTATTTACGCAATAACATTTATTTCGTATTTACAGCTAAGCTACTGTAGTAATATAGTAAATTCTATAGCATCGCCCATGGCTTTTGTCAATAAGAGAGAGGACTTTATGGGGAATTTATGAAGAGTGACGATGAGAGGCAAAAACAGATTGAGAGGTTCTGGAAACAATACGATCAGGCTATTGTGGAGGAGGGGGTCGCGGAAAAAGAGCGTAAGTGGTATGTAAAGAATGCCCGGCGTTATATAAGGGCGACAACGAGGAACGTTAAGCTTAGCAGGCAAGCTGCGGCAGATGTTGAGGTCTATCTGGCGAATATCGCGGTGCGGTGGACTTTGAAGGAGTGGCAGTATGAGCAGGTTGTGGATTCTGTTAGATTGTTGATGGTTAAGGTTGTAAAAGCCCGATGGGCTCGGGATTTTCCGTGGGACAAGTGGAAGGAGCCACATCTTTATTTTGCCGAGAAGCTTCAGCTCAGAAATGAATATGATGAATCCTGGAAACCGGTTAGGGGGCAAGAGAATTTTAAGGATACCATAGAGGGACATGGTTGGCGCGAGGTTTTTGGCAGTTACATTGATAAGTTGAGGGAAGAGGTCAGAAAGAAGCACTATTCGATTCGTACGGAACAAACCTATGAGAATTGGCTTGGTAGGTTTCTTGCGTATCATGATCTTCGTGATCCTCGTCTGCTTTCGGCAAAGGATGTGAGTGAATATTTGACTTATCTTGCGGATAAACGGCGTGTTGCTGCAAGTACGCAGAACCAGGCGCTCTCAGCGCTGGTGTTTTTCTGGAGGCATGTTCTCAATGTCGAGCTTGGTGATTTCGGGGATTTTGAATATGCAAAAAAGTCAGTGAAGTTGCCTGTAGTGTTGACGGTCAAAGAGATTGAGCGACTCTTCAAGCATATTGACGGGCAGTATTATCTTGCTGCAGGGCTGCTTTACGGGGCTGGACTGCGAGTTATGGAGTGTGTGCGCCTGAGGGTCAAGGATATTGATTTTGAGAAAAGACAGATTCTTGTTCGCGATGGTAAAGGGCGCAAGGATCGGGTAACTATTCTGCCACGCAAATACTCGGATCTTCTGAAGGAACATCTTGATAATGTAAGAAAGCTTTTTGATTCAGATAAGGCTGCAGGGGTTGAAGATGTTTATATCTGGCCTTCGCTTGCCAGGAAATATCCGAACAGGGGCAAAGAATGGGGGTGGCAGTATGTGTTCCCTGCTCCGAAGTATTCGAAAGATCCGCGCAGCGGCAAAATACGAAGGCATCATATTGACGGGCAGAATATTCGCAAGGCTATTAAAAGGGCAGCGAAGCGGGCGGGTCTGGTTAAAGATGTGGGTTGTCATACCTTGAGGCACAGCTTTGCGACGCATCTGCTTGAGTCGGGCAAAGATATTCGGACGATTCAGGAACTTCTTGGTCATGCCGATGTCTCGACGACAATGATCTATACTCATGTCTTGAACAGGCCTGGAATAGCTGTTGAGAGTCCTGCTGATGAAGCTGATATATAATTCTGTATTTCAGCGTTGATTTCTGCCCTTGCCGGAGCGCTTTTGCGGGGGTCTGAAAAGGGGGGGTGACAGGCTCAACGTGCAGTTGAGCGGCGCGGTATTCCGGGTATGCTCGAACTGTCTTGATCTGTTGCTGTATTTCTTTGGGTTCCATGGGCCATATTGATTCGCGGGTGCGCACTTTTTTGTGGTCTCTGCCTGAATATTTATGGATGTTCTTTTGTTTTACAGTGTAAGGAGCGGGTATGTTATTTGACAGGGTGCCAAAATTCAGCAAGCCATTTGTATACGCGGCGCTGCTCGATACCGTTGGCTTCGGCTTGCTGCTGGGCGCGATACAGCCTTTTGCAGGTGTAATGGCGAGGCGGCTTGGGGCGGGGCCGGTTCTGCTGGGATTTCTGGCAGTTGCGCAGTTCCTGGGCTTTATCAGCTCGAGTATGGTGTCGCGTCTTCTCTTCCGTTACCAATGGGGCAGGCTTATCGGACTGTTTCGTCTTCTGGGAAGATGCGGGGTTATTCTCATGAGTGTGGTAAACACGCCGCTTGCATTTGTGTCTATCCTGGTGTTCCTGAAGGCTACCACAAGCTGGGGCAAGATTGTTTTTCAGTCGCTTATGAGATGCCACGTTCGCAGCAGGGTAAGGCCGAATGTGATGAAGTGGGTGCGGGCAATGGGAATGCTGATCTCAGTGCCTGTGGCATGGCTTGTGGGGAATCTGCTTGATTTGTATCCCGGTTCGTACAGGGTCATTTTCCCTGTGGCCGGGTTGTTGGCAGTTCTGTCCAGCGTGTTTTTCTTCAAGGTTCCGCGCAGTCAGGCTGAGCGGCGGGCACACGAAACTTCGTGCGGTTTTTTTGATGAAATTAAACTGCTTGTGGCTGACAGACGTTTTCTCTGGTTCATGCTGGCGCTATTTATCGGCGGGTTTGGAGAGAAAATTGTAATGCCGATAAACCCCATATATTTTGCCGATGTTCTTCAGTTGAAGTATTCGGATGTCGGTCTGACGCTTGGTGTGGTGGGACCGCTGCTGTCGGTTTGCGGCTTTTTCTTCTGGGGAAAGTGTGCGGGAAGATTCAGTCCCTTGAAGGTTCTTATTGTGTGCATGTTTATAAAGACTCTAAAACCTGTGCTGTGGGCCTTGGCGTCTGTTGAGGGTTTTCCTGTAATGCCTTGCCTGCTGAGTGGCGCGGCGATTTTCCGTTTCATGATAGCGGGGATGGAGATTGGCTCAGTTCTTTCTGTGCTCAACATGAGCAGGGGCAATTCAGCGCATCTTTATGTGGGCATACATTATCTGCTGCTGGGAATCCGCGGCCTGCTTGGCCCGACGCTGGGTGTTGTTCTGTATAAGGCCGGAATGGAGCCGCAACAGATTTACTGGCTGGTTGCCGCTGTTGTGCTGGCCGGTGGATCGGCGCTTCTGATATTTAAAGCGGTCGATTCCAGTTGATTTTTTTTTCAATCCTATGCTTGTGACACACAAGGATCCCGGGATGAATCAGATCGTGTCATATTTTACTCGGGCTGTTTGCCGACGTAGTCAGCCAGGTTGGAAATGGATTTGATTCCAAGTTGGCCGGCTTGTTTCTCGCGCATCAGCAGGGTGTAAGTATTGTTGAAGTCGACACGGTCCAGCCACATCAGTCCTTTATCCTCGTCGGTTTCTTTGACCCAATCATACACTTTTGCCGGATCGCGCATGATGGCAGGGTCGCTCTGCTCATGAAAAACGGTATATGCGGTGCCGGTATACTCGTAGTAAAGATCGATCTGGTCATTAATCAGCGATTTCCTTGCGATTACAGAGCCTACGCCGGTTCTCAAGTCGACGTCATAACCGGCCTGCTCAAGAAGAGCCGCAGCCATCTCCGCCAGGATATACTGTTCGGTGAAGTTCTTTCCACCTACCACAATTTCCGGTTTTTCTTCGCCATTGTTATCTTTCTCTTTGCCCTGTTTTCCTATCAACCCTTCTTCTTTAAGCCATTTCAGAGCGACCTCTTTCGCGTCCTTATGCTCGACGTCCACCTGCTTGTTAAGCTTACGCATTGCCTCGGTGGTAAGCTTTTCAGTCAGCGGGGCCAGCGCATCCCGGATTTCAGGATGTTTGTCCATAATTTCTTTGCGCACAACCGGCGCAGGATTGTAGACAGGAAAGAACTGTTTGTTGTCATCAAGGGCGATGAATCCGAAAGCGTCAATGCGTCCATCCGTTGCAAAACCCATTGCCACGTCGACCTGTTCACTCCTCAGCGCCTTGTACGTGAGACCGATAGACATTTTCTTTATGTCGCCACGGTTCGGCTGGAAGTCATAAGTTTCAAGGAGCTTTTGGAACCCGTCGGGTCGTTCGAAGAATTCCACTCCGACGGCAAAGGTCAGGTTTTCTTTGTCTGACTTCCCGGCCTGCTGTTGTTTGTCATCCTTCGCGCAGCCGGAAAAGTTAATGCACAAGGCTGCAAGAAAAAGGGCGATAATCATTTGTTTCATAGGAATCCTCCCTGTTTTGCAATCTGTTCTATCAAGATAGACGGGCATGTGGCAAGAAGGAAGCAGCCTGCGACCCTTTGCGGCCGGGCATTCGTCTGAACGGATGCAACTCCAGGGAATCCTGTCAGCGTTTTTCCCCGGGGTAGACCCAGACAACTTTTTTCCTCATGATCCGATTGAATTTCTGAGAAAACCACCCTTCCTCCCACTCCTGTTCGGTGAACACCAGCAGATCTGCGGGCACGGGAAGAGAGGTTGTGTCCCACCGGCATGCGCGTCTTTCGAACGGTTCGAGGGACTCTTTGACCACCATGACCAGGTCAAGATCGCTTCCGACTCCCCAATTTCCTTCAGCATATGATCCGAAGAAGCCGATCCTGACTATTTCAGGATTGTTTGCAGCCTGTTCGATTGCCCAGTCGCGCACGGCCTTGTGTGTGGTTGCCGCATCAGGCCATTTCAGAACGGACGAATTCAATGATCTCACGGGCATACTTTATTGCCTCCGCGCTTTGCAGTTTTCCGTAATGCTCAAAAGGCGCGCCTTCGGGATGGCCATTGGCGTATCGCGGGCCGATGTAGTAAGCATCCAGTATGCGTGCTTTGTCTAACAGATCGCCCGGAGTTTTGACATTCGTCCCCAGCTCGGCAAGTAGCTTCGCAACAACATGTCCCCAGGCTTCCTGGCCTCGATTCAAATGCAATGCCTTCACAGCCTTTTCGGCTGCCTGCTGCGCCGCAAAACATGCCCATTCATGACGTCCTGCCTGGCCCGAATCTTCAGCTTGTTCAAGATCCCGGCCAGCCTGTCGGAACCAATCCATATCGCGGTTTGGCATTCTATTCTCCCGTGGCTTTCATTGAAATCATTATGATTGAGTCGTCAGCTTTTGCAAGCAGATACAGCAGGCAGCCGGACTTTCCGGCACACAGCCACGCGCCGTGAAGCTCCATGTTCAAGAATACAATGTTGCGAGAAGCGTGGAAACAAAAAACGTTTTTTAGATGGTGGGATCGCGTTTTGGGTGGACTTGACATGGTCAGTCAGATTCCGATACGTTGCGAGCATGAAAATAAAAACCACAAATCAAGACAATTCAAGAGGGCGTGTGTTCTGGGCGATTGAGTCAACTAAACAGCATAGCAAATGGGTTTGGCGGATCGCTTTTGCGGTGTGTGCGCTTATTTCCCTGACGTTTACGCCAGTCCGGGCTGATGGCAATATCTTCAAAGACGGCAAGTTCGACGCGTTGTCTGACCAGAACGCCACGTGGGAGGTTAGATATGGGCTCAAGGAGAGCGAGCCAGATACCAGGCCGCGTTGGCGTGTTGTGGCGGCTACGGACTCTAAATCGCCGGAGTACGGCAAACATCTTTACCTGAAGCCCTTTGGCGAGGCTGCCGGCACCGTCTACATTGGCCAGCGTGTGCGGTTGCCCAGGTCGCCACGAATGATCGAGCTGTCGGCGGATTACCAGACATATTGCCCGCTCAAGAATCGCAGCGGCCAGCTCGCCTTTTTCGTCATGAGTGTGGAACAATGGGATTCGATCCAAAGGGATCCTGAGAAAGTCAGGAAGCTGGTTAAACCTGACATCATGGATCAGATTTTTCATCCCAATAAAAATGATGTCAGCGCATGGAGCTGGGCGGTGTGCGACTCTGTGCCGTTGGACAAGGCGCTGCGCCAGAATGCCGGGCAAGAGGTTGTTGCCGGTGTGTCGTTCGTTGCCTGGCATCCAGATTCTAAGGAGTGGATGCGCCTGGACAACCTACGCCTGGGTTCTCCGCAGGCTCGCATTGAAGCCTCAGCATGGCCGGATAAAGCCTATCGCGGTGAGCCGCTTATTCTCTCAGCCGTCGCCAGTGTCCCCGAGGACGGAGTTGTTGCCTTTCGCTACCTGGCCGAGGATAGCGACAAGTGGCAGACAGCCGAGGCAACGCGCACTGATTTCAGAGAGTACCAGGCTGAGCTGCCTGCTGCTGCGACCGAAAAACCATTCAAGGTCCAGGCCGCCGTAATTACCCCTGACCGCAAGATGGAGAAGACCGCCGTGCACGAGATCAAACTGAACGAACGCCCGACGCACCCCAGCGTGATGTATACCAAGGCCGGACTCAAGGCCATGCGACAGAAAATCAAGAAATACAAGTGGGCAAAGGAGGCGTGGGCGAACAAGAAAGCGGATGCCGATCGTGCCATTAGAAAAAATGACGAAACCCCGCCCGAGCGCGGCGGCGGATGGAGCCACGACTACACATGCCCAGCCGACGGCGCCCGGCTCAAGTTTCGTGAAGACAAGCCTCACGCGCACCTGTGCCCGGTTTGCGGCAAGGAATGGACCGATAAAAAGCGCGACGCCACATGGCGCGGGTATATGCACGGTCGATTTGCCGATCGCGCGAACAATTGTTCCATGGCCTACCAGATTACGGGCGACGGAAAGTACGCCCGTGAAGCCATTCGCATCCTCACATGGTACGCCGATCACTATGCCGGGTTCGAGATCGGCAATGGCCCCGCCGGGCGCGGCAGGGTGCATTCTCAGTCGCTTACCGAGGCTTCGTGGCTCACAACCATTATTGAGGCTGCCGATCTGGCTTATCCGGCCATGACATCTGAAGAGGCGCGGAATATTGAGAACAACCTGATCAGAGCGTCAGTCAAACAAATTATGAAATACCGTGACCGTTTCCGGATCCATAATATTGCCTGTTGGCATAACGCGGCCATGGCGTTGGCGGGCTACTTTCTGGGCGACTCCGACCTGATCGACAGCGCAAATGAAGGGAGGTACGGATTTAAACATCAGATCGACAAGGGTGTGCTTTCCGACGGCATGTGGTTTGAGCGCTCAATGGGGTATCACATGTATACGACCCGAGCCCTCATTTATCATGTCACCGCAGCTATGCACGCCGGTGATGATCTTTACAAGCGCGGCCATCTGCCCAAGATGTTTACCATGCCGCTTCGCCTTGCATTTCCAGACCTGACGACGCCGTCTTTCAATGACATGAATTTCTCAACGAAGCCGCTCAACATGCGTAACCTTGAGCTGGCCGCGGCATGGTATGACGATGAGACTGCAAAGGTCGCTCTGGCCAAGCGTCTGCGGGACGGCGCTTCGCGCGCCAACGATACGGCATGGCAGTGGGGGAAGGAACTGCCCGAGGGGCTGGACTTTCAGCTTCCCCCGAGCGCTAACTTAACAGGCACGGGCGTTGCCGTTTTACGAAGCGGTAAAGGTGAAGATGCCCTGTGCGCCATGATAGAGCACGGTCATCACGGCGGCACAATGCACGGACATCCCGACAAGCTCCAGCTTATTTTCTATGGGTTGCGCAAGCAGCTCCTGCCCGATATGGGCACTGTGGGCTACGGAAATCCGATGCACAAGAAATGGTTCAAGACTACCCCGAGCCATAACACGGTGACCATCGGCGGCCGGAACATGCGCGGTGTTACCGGCGTCTGTGAGGGTTTCGAAGCCAACGACAGATACGCCGCAGTCACGGCTTCCACCGACAAGGCCTACAAGGGCTGGCGACTTACGCGGCGAATTCTTCTGGTCGACCGCTTCCTGGTCGATGATTTCATTGTCAAAGGATCAAGGCCCGACATCATAGATTGGTTTGCCCGCGCTCCGGGCGATCTTGAGGTTGCAGTCAATCTGGCCGAGGATGACGAAAAGCCTCTCAGTCCGCCGTACGGCTACCTTAAGGAACTGAAGACCGGCAAGACCGACAAGGACTGGACAGCAGCATGGAAACAGGGAAACCGAAACGATGCAGCGCGACTCGTTGTCACGATGCGCGGGGTTCCAGGCACTGTCGTGTCTACGGCAAAGGCCCCTGCTCCGAAAGGAAAACGCTGGGAAAACCTCAGGGTTCGGCGGCGTATGGATAAGACGAGCTTCACCTGCGTCTATCAGGTTGTTGAAAAAGGGAAAAAAGCATCGGCAGTGACTTTCGAAGACGGGTATTTAAGGATTGGCAAGCTGAGGGTCTCATTGCCCGACAGCGAAAAGTCGCTTTTGAGTATTGAACCTGGATCCGGCAGTTGAGCACGGAAAGCGCTGCTGGGAGGCACAATCGTTCGGATCAGGCTTCTTTCAGTCTGAGGCCGCGGGGGATCAGGGCGTAGCGGAGGAGGCTGCAGAGGAAGTCGGCGAACAATGCCATTATTGTTACAGGGAGCGCGCCTGCCAGCATTTTCTCTGTTTGCATCATATCGATGCCGGTGAAAATGAGTTCGCCGAGTCCGCCGGCGCCGATCAGATATGCAAGCGCGGCGGTGCCGATGTTGATTATCAGCGCTACGCGGAAGCCGGTGAGAATTACGCGCATGGAATTAGGAAGTTCAACGGATACAAGGATACGGAACGGGGTCATGCCCATACCTTTGGCGGCGTCTATCATGGATGGGGGCACCGAGGTGATCCCGGCCAGAGTATTGCGAGCAATGGGGAGAACAGAGTAGATAAAGAGCGCAAAGATTGCGGTTTTAGCTCCTATATTGAGGACGCCCATTACAAGAGCAAGCACGGCAATGGATGGGATGGTCTGCCCGAGTCCAACTATATACATTATAATGCCGGAAACTTTCCTTAAGCTTCGGCGGGTGAATACTATGCCCACTGTCAAACCGGTAACAGTAGCCAGGGCCATGCTTATTGCCACAAGCGTAATGTGTTCCCCTGCCAGCCGGAGCATCTCGTTCCAGTGTTCAGTAACGGTGAAGTACTCTATGAGTCCCACTCGTTCCAGCATTATTCCGAAAGAGATTATCAGGATCAGCAGCGCCAGTTGATAGAGTTTTTTGAGCGCAGTCATTGGCCTATCTTTCTTTCCACTTTGATACCTTTTGGAGTAGCAAGCCATTCGAGGCCTGCAGTGCCCGCATCGACGATAATCGCCAGCAGAGATACCAGGACTGCGCCTGCCATAATCTTCTCGTTATATGCCTGGTCGATGCCGCGCTGAATCAGAACTCCCAGTCCGCCCGCCCCGATATATGCGGCAATTGCGGCTATGCCTATGGACATGACTGCCGCTGTGCGCATACCGGCAAGAATGACCGGCACAGCCAATGGTATTTCCACTTCTTTGAGCAGGAACCATTGAGACATTCCCATGCCGCGCGCTGCATCAATGATTTCGGGGGGCACGTTCTTGATGGCCACATAGGTGTTCCTGATGATCGGAAGCTGGCTGTAAAGCACAAGGGCAATCACCGCGGGCACTTTGCCCATGCCGTGGCCGAAAGGAGAAAGCAGCGGAAGCATGAGCCCGAACAGGGCGATAGATGGAATCGTCATCAGCACATTCGCCACATTTATGACACGTTTTGCGATTGGTTCATGCCGGGTTATCAGGACTCCTGCGGGCACTCCGATTAAGAGGGCTATTCCCAGGGCAATGCCGACGATGAGGAGGTGCTCAAGGGTCAGATCAACACAGGTTTCCATGTTCTGCCCGATAAACTGCAGGACGTTCATAGACTGCGTTCCTTTTCGTTTTCTTCGGCGGAGTAGATATCAAGTATGGCGCTTTGGATGTCCCGATACGAAACTGTGCCTGCAAACCTGCCGTTCTCGTCTTCAACACACAGCGTAAGCAGGTCGTTCATCAGCATGTAGGATAGCGCGTCTCTTAACGGACTGCGCATTTCCAGGGACACTGGGAATTCCTCGGCGATGGATCCGGCTTTGCCGGATTCATGCTTGAGCATTTTCGGGGTCACGTAACCTCTTGCGGTCTTGTCTTTGACGACAATGCCGAATCCAGCCCTGTTTTTCTCCAGGAGTTTCAAGGCGTCGGTTGCGCTTGTTTCAGAGTCGATAACATTAGGCGGGTCTGTATTTACAGCGTCCCTTACACGTTTGAGACCGAGCACTTTGAGTGTTCTGTCCGCTCCTACGAAATCGGCGACAAATTTGCTGGCAGGCTGGGTTAGCAGGACTTCCGGGGTATCGTACTGGACAACCTGGCCTTCGTGGAAAAGGGCTATTTTGTCGCCCACCTTGATAGCTTCATGAATGTCGTGGGAAACGAAAATCACCGTTTTCTTCAGCTTGCTCTGCAGACGCATAAATTCGTCCTGTATCCGTTCACGGTTTATAGGGTCGATAGCCCCGAACGGCTCATCCATAAGGAGTATTTCCGGTTCGGCGGCGAGCCCGCGCGCAACACCGATCCGCTGCTGCTGGCCGCCTGAAAGTTCCGCCGGATAGCGGTTTCGATATGAATTCGGATCCAGGTTGACCATGCGCAACAGTTCATCAATTCTGTTATTGATGCGTTCTTTGTCCCACTTGAGAATCTGGGGGACGACGGCGATATTCTCCCCGATGGTTTTATTCGGGAAAAGGCCTATTTCCTGGATGATATACCCCATTGACTGGCGCAGCTTTACCGGGTCAACCCCGCTGATGTCTTGGCCGTTGACGGTGATTCTGCCGCTGCTCAGGGCTTCCAGCCGGTTGGTAAGGCGAAGTGTTGTTGTCTTGCCGCAGCCGGAAGGGCCGAGAAGCACAACAACGTTGCCTTCATCGACTGTGAAGCTGACGTTTTTGAGCGCTGTTACCGGATTGCGTTGCCCGCCGAAAACCTTGGTTATTGAATCATAAGTTATCATAAATGTCTTTCTCGTACAGGGTTTGCAATACATCAACTCTATTACAGCATGTCTTGCTCTGTCCCTTGCATATTGGAAGAACCTGGTGTTGGACTGCAAGAGAAAGTAGCAGGAATTCCTGAGTTTTACAGAAAGAGTTGCTTTTTCAGTCCATATTTTCCTGTCTTGATTTATAGGAATGAGGATGGGGGAATGTGAGTTTGTGGGGGGCAGCAGGTTGCGGGACAACGTGCTGTACTTTGGGGTTGGGGATGGAAATTGCCGGGTTTATTCAGCAATTCTCATTATGGCCTCTTTCCGCCAAAACCTATTTGTATAACGATGT
>CAYYVQ010000079.1:0-9683 GCA_964475205.1 uncultured Victivallales bacterium
AGGATCAAGATCGGGCAAACCGGTTTTGGCCTGCAATGGCTGTGCTATGAAACGTTTCTGCCGGAGGAGTGTGAGATATGCGGGCTCGCAACCTGAGTTCTTGCTTATTTCGGGCCAGGTCTTACTTCTGCAGAAACCTGCGTGACGAAAAAGACGCAAGAACCAGGGCGGAAACAGCAATAAATGAACCAACGGTCCACTTATAGGTTCTCTCCTGTTGCAGAAAAGTCAGTCTTTCCTTGTTATCCTTTGGCAGCTTTTCCGGCGGGGTTTCCTCTATTCGCGGAATGATAATAGCTATAAGAACAACAGAGGCAATTAGGATTGCTGCTATCTGCAGCATGAATCCGTCTGAGTTCAGCGACTTATCCAGCCGGAAAAAATCCGTATACTGGTGAGCTGCGGCCATTGCAGTCCAGACAAGGCCCAGCAGAAGGGCAACTATGCCGACTCCAAAAAAACCGGTTTTGTACATCAACCAGAAAGAATAATCATGCGGCGGTTTTGTAAGCAAAGCAACAACCAGCCCGATGAAGGCGACGGCTGCGCCTCCTATCTGAAATTTTCTAAGTTGTTTATCTGTAAAACCTGCCATAGCTAAATTTTAACCTCATGTTCGATGTTTAACCTGATCTATTCATAAAAATCTATTACGAAGTTGATGTATAGATCAGGTTAAATGTCGTACTCTCCTGAACGGCCAAACGCAAGATTTTTTTTAACCACGGATTAACCTTATCAAAGGCAAGGCAGGCACAAGCGCCGGATCCGTCTCGACACTGTTACCCCTGATACACTATTTTCCGGGAATATGAGAGCAGTGTTCTTTCTTATTGGATTGTTGCTTATTCCATTGTGTGCGGCAACCACAACCACGCTGGTGTCGATGATGGAATCCATCAAGCCGGTATCCTCTGCGCTCGTGCCGCCTTCGGCCTGGGCGTTTTCAGGAGGGTTTGCATTATGGATGATAGTGTTTTTGTGCCTTCCCCGTCCGGTGCGAAGTTATGTGCTGGCCCATGAACTTACGCACGCTCTCTGGGCAACTCTCAGCGGCATAGAAATTCATGGCATCCAGATTAAGAAGGAAAGAGGCAGCGTTACATTGGAAAAAACGAACTTCCTCGTCACCCTTGCCCCTTATTTTTTTCCATTATATACTATCATGGTCATCGGCATTTACTACCTGCTGGGCGCGTTTTATGACGTCCAGAAATTCTCATTGATCTGGCTGGGCCTGATCGGCCTGACCTGGGGCTTTCACTTCAGCTTTACAATTATAACTCTAATGCAGCGCCAGACCGACATTGAAGAGTATGGCAGAGTTTTCTCGTATTCCGTTATTTATCTATTCAATATTACCGGCATTATTTTCTGGGTTGTCATAGTTTCCGAACCGGGCATCGAGGAGATGGTTCACATTTTGCGACTGGAAATATTGCGCATATATCAAGCAGTATACGGAGCATGCGCGAATCTGACCGGAGACATAAAAGAGGCAGTCGAAACTATTTTCGGGCGATAATCTGCAATAAGACAGCACATTCGCCCGTTGAACTGACAGGGAAAGCATGACCATAAGCGATCAGGATCGGGTTGCGGGACGCGAACGGGTTGAGCGAGGCCGAGAAAATGCACACGATAATGAGGCCTGGTCGCCGAGGACCGGATTGAGCCCTTGTCAAAGTCAGAAGAAAGCACAAAACACCATATTGAGCAGCTTGCCGCACATCTTTTGTCGGTTGAAGGGCTCGACTGGGAACCGGAGGCTACTGACCGGCTGTTTCAGGATTTATCCGACGAGCCTGATCCCACAAGTCTTCTATGGAATAATAATTCCTTTTCTCTTCAGAAAAGATGTGGATAACCACGTCTACGTAGTCGAGAACTATCCATCCGCTTTCAGGGCTTCCTGCTTTGCTGTAACAGTACAAGCCGTTGCTTTTCAACTCCTTTTCAGTCTCGTTGAGCAAAGCCTTGAGATGAGGGGGACTGTTACCGGATACAATCAGGATATAATCGGTTATACTTGAAAGACCGCCAACATCCAGGAGGATAATATCCTGGCCTTTTTTACCCGAAAGCAATGCCGCTGCCTTCCCGGCCAGATCGATTCCGGATAGTTCGCGGTCTTTTCCCCCTGCTTGTTTATCTTCCTCTTCAATCATTCATTCCTCTCTTTTTACTGGTAGGTTCTGTCAAGTTTTCTACTCCATTTGTTGGGTTAACCACACACCCACACTCACATGCCCACACACAGCTTTCATTACTCTTCATTAAAATTTTGACACTACCTACTGGTATAATCTGTGTTCGGATATGTACATCTCAACTTCGCAGGGCACCAGGTATTTGATGCTCAGGCCTTCGGCTACACGATACCTGATCTCCGAAGAAGAAATATCTATCAACCTGCCCCGATGAACGTCATTGAGCAGGCGGCTGCCTGCAGTTTTGCCCAACCCGATATCGCATGGATCAATCTGTTCGATGTCATGCCCCGGCCGCCCAAAGGTTACAAAGGTGCATATCTCAAGGAGACGATGCACATTTTTCCAGGTGTGCAACTCTAGAAGACTGTCGGCGCCTATAACAAAAAACAACTCGGCGCCGGGCAGGTCTTTTTTAAGCTCCTGCACTGTTTCCACACTGTAAGATGGCGGACCCCTGAAAATCTCAATATTGCTGGCTTCCAGGTGTAAATCATGATCAAGAACCAGTTTGAGCATTCCCAGCCGATGTCTCGCAGGCGCAAGATTCAATTCCGGCTTGTGTGGCGGTTGGGCGCAAGGTATAAGCAAGACCCTGGATAATTCATATTTTTCGCGAGCCTGTTCCGCAAGTATGAGATGGCCCAGATGCACCGGGTTGAACGTACCGCCTAAGATCCCTATTTTCTCACTGGTTCGCTGCATATCAAAATTGTCCGGCCTTTCATCAACAAAGCAGTTTTGTTTATATTTAGTATTATGGCAATAGAATAATCATAACCCGCATATTGATGGTCGCTGGTATGTGCGAAGGGCGGGCAGGTTGTAGCTGCGGCAAACTCGGAGCGTGAATAGATGAGGTTAGTCCTTGACTTTACAACTTTTATGCCGTAAACAGGATTTTAGAGTCTGAAAGTGTAGGTTCGGTATGAAGGGAAAAATTGTCCGAAGCCTGGTTGAGCACAGCAGGTTGTTTTTCGAGGCGCTGCGGTTTTGATTGCGGACCAAGGGCCTTAGCCTGGATTATTCACAAGAAGGAAATTTAACCACGGATAACACTGATTACACGGATAAAGTATAAGAATGATGGATATAAAACAAAAATCCGTGTTATCAGTGCAATCAGTGGTTAAAAAATATCAGCAAACGACTTGTATATTATTTCGAAAAGTTGATGAATAGATCAGGTTAGGGGTATGAAATATGGCAAGAATTCTAATTGTAGACGACGAAGAAAATATCTGCCAGGTGTTGAGTACTCTGCTTAAAAGCCAGGGGCATGAAACTGTTCCGCTTCAAAACGGACAGGAAGCGATAGACAAGATCAGCGCTGAAGATTTTGATCTGCTTCTCTCGGACATCCGGATGCACCCGGTCAACGGGATGCAGATTCTTGAACATGCCGGAAAAGTTAAACCGGCAATGCCGGTTGTCATGCTCACCGCATACAGTTCATTGGAAACAGCCGCTACCTCGCTTAAACTGGGAGCATTTGACTATCTTCCAAAACCTTTCAAAGTTAATGAACTGATGGACACCATAAACCGGGCTATCGATTACGGAAGCGCTTTGAAACAAAAAAAGAAGGTCGCTGACGACCAGCCGCCCCGGTACCATATCGACAATGTAATAGCAGAAAGCCCGGCAATGCAGGCGGTATGCGAGCTTGTCAAGAGAATCGGCCCGACAAACAGCCCTGTTTTCATCTACGGAGAGAAAGGCGTCGGAAAAGCCCTTATAGCCAGGGCTATCCATGACCACAGCAGACGCAATGAAAACAAATTTGTTACCATCAACTGTGAGGAAACACCCGGGGCGCAACTGAAAGATAAATTGTTCGGACACGAAAAAGGCGCAACGGAGGATTCTTCGGAGGCTTTTCCCGGAGCATTGGAAGAGGCAAAGGATGGCTCGATCTTTATTGAGGGAATCAACCTGCTGCCTTTGGATGTGCAACGTGACATTTGCGATATGATCTCCACCAGGAAGAAAACCCGTCTGGGCGGCAAACAGCAGACGGCTCCCGATGTCCGTTTCCTCGCTTCGGCGGATACAGATCCAAACGAGCTGCTCAGCAAAGGAGAACTTGATCAGGATCTGCATTCCAGGCTCGCAGTAATGCCCGTGGAGATAAAACCACTGAGAGAAAGACGCGAGGACATCATTCCCATTGTAAAACACCTGATGCAGAGTCTCTCCGGGAATGAGTCCACCCGGCTCAGCCTGGACCCGCAAGTAGCCGCTGTTCTGCAGTCATACCCTTGGCCCGGCAATGTCAAAGAACTGGAAAGCACGATTACTGAAGCCGTCCGAAAATCAGAGAATGGAGTGATTGAAAAGAAAGACCTGCCTGGGAAAATAGCTGATACTCCTATACTTAAAGAAGTTGTCTCCGATCTCAGGGAACTTGAATCCACACGCGGAAAAGCCCTGAAACGGTTTCTCAAAACAAAAGAAAGCCATTATCTGAAAAATATCCGGCCGCGCCGCAGCCAGGATAAATAGAGACCGGCTTCTCCTTTCAAAATTGCGCAGGGATTTGAACAATCATATATTATTCAGCGTTATTGCAATAGACTTAAAGGTAAATGAGTTTGCCCGAACACATTATTATTGACGGCAACAATGTTTTACACAAGCCATGTTGCCTGTGGAAGAATCTGGCTTTCGATTCAGCCCGATGGAAACTGGCCCGCGAGACAGAACGGATGGCGGGTGATATCGCAGACAGGATAACCATTGTTTTTGACGGCTCCATTGGAGGCCGTGCCGATAACATTCCCTACGGTTCGTTCGAAGTTATTTTTTCAGATGCAGGCATAAGCGCCGACACATTGATAGAACGTCTCGTACTGGATTCTGACTCTCCGGAAAATACAGTTGTTGTCACATCCGATCGTCTCGAAAGCAATGCGGTAAGCGCAGCAGGCGCTCAAGTGATGTCATGCGACGCGTTCATAGACTTGCTTACAGATGAATCCCGCGACTTTGGCAACAGGGCACGAGGAAACACCGAAACCAGGGGGCCAATGCTGGGAGACTTTTTCCCCATGCCCGGGCAGGAAAGCAAAAAGGACTAACCTGATCTATTCATAAAAATCTATTACGAGTGTGTATGTCCCTTCATCTCAACGACTTTGCTGGCCAGCCGATCTTGACGTATGTTCATACGCCTTCACCCGGCTATCTGCGCAAAGCCATTGATCTAAAGCGATCTGCGCACTCTCATTACGAAGTTGATGAATAGATCAGGCTAAAAAATGGGTGGAAAGAGCTCAATGAAAAAACATTACATACCGCAGACAAAAATAATCTGCACAATCGGACCTGCGAGCAGAAGCGAAACAATACTCCGCAAGATGACTATTGCCGGCATGGACTTTGTCAGACTGAATTTCTCACACGGAACCCACAAAAGCCATGGCAATGTTATTGAGACTATAAGAAGCATTAACAGAAAATACCGCCGCCGGATAAGAATAATTGCCGATCTGGAAGGCCCGCGCATAAGACTTGGTTCATTTCCCGGCCGCAAGTCTTTACACATCAGGAAAGGAAAAACCTTATACGTAGTAAAAGAAGAAAAAGGCGATCCCGAAAATTTCCGGTTCCCGACAGATTATGAAGGCGAATTGACAGACTTCAAAGGCGCGGATTGCCTGTTTCTGGATGATGGAATGATATGCCTGAAAATACAGGACATAGACGGGAACAGGATAAAAACAAAAGCCATTAATGAAGGCGTAATCAAAGAAAGAAAGGCGCTCAATGCCCCGGGCGCCAGGCTCAGGTTCCCATCTCTTACTGAAAAAGACAGAAAAGATGTCGAATTCTGCATTAAGTCCCGGGTAGACTGGTTGGCTCAGTCTTTCGTAAGAAGCAGGCGCGACGTGGAAGCAGTAAGGAAACTGATCTTTAAAAATCTGCCTGAATGCGGCATTATATCAAAAATAGAAAACAGGGAAGGCATAAAGAATATTGATGAAATCATCGACGCCTCCGAGGGCATAATGATAGCAAGAGGGGACATGGCTGTGTCAATTCCTGTTTACGAGGTGCCTTTTGTCCAGGCCGAGATTATATCAAAGTGCAACACATCCGGTAAAATGGTAATAACTGCAACCCAAATGCTTGAACATATGACTGATAATCCCCGTCCAACTCGCGCGGAAGCAACCGACGTTACGAAGGCTGTGCTCGACGGCACAGACTGTGTCATGCTGTCAGGGGAAACCGCAGTGGGAAAGTATCCGGTTGAAACAGTTAAGACGATGAATGACATGGTCAAATATACCGAGCAGCAAATCAGGGGAAAGGAAAAAACGGCATGATACTTGGCTGGCTGCTTTTCATATTTATCGTTGTTCCGATTGCGGAACTGGCTCTTCTTCTGAAAGTTAATGAATATCTCGGCTGGGCCAGCACACTGGCTCTTGTTATAGTTACAGGTTTTGTCGGAGCGGTACTGGCAAAAATTGAGGGACTTTCGGTCCTGTCCCGCATCAAGTCCGACCTGCGCAACGGAATAATGCCCGCGCCAAGGCTTATGGATGGAGTGATGATCCTGATCGCTGGCGCATTGCTTGTGACACCGGGCCTTATGACCGATACCATCGGTTTTCTTCTGCTCGTGCCGCCGGCAAGGGCTGCTATCAGACGCTATTTAAGAAAGAAAATCGAAAGCCAGATGCATTCAGGACACTGGCATATCAATATCGGGAGTTGATTATCGCGCAATGGAAGTTATTTTAATTGGAATAGTTACGCTGCTTTTTTCACTGGTTTTCCACGAAGTGTCTCACGGCTATATTGCCTACAGGCTCGGCGATCCCACTGCCCGGAACGCTGAGCGGCTTACGATGAACCCCCTGGCGCATATTGATCCGCTCGGAACCGTGATCCTGCCGATCCTGCTCGCGATTTCCCAGTCGCCGTTTTTTTTCGGCTGGGCTAAACCCGTGCCGTTTGATCCATCCTATTTCAAAGACCAGAGAAAGGGCATCATGCTGGTTGGCGCGGCAGGACCGGCAAGCAATATTTTTCTTGCAGTTGTGGCTATAGTCGTTTTCCGCCTTTTCGCGCACCGGATGCCAGACCCGTTCATACTGTTTTTCTATTTCCTGTGCATGACAAACATGTTCCTGGCAGCGTTCAACCTCATACCAATTCCACCATTGGACGGCTCGAGGATAGCAGCATGGTTTATGCCCCAGCATATTCTCCGCAAATACATGAAGCTGGAACGCTTTGGTATGCTCCTGATAATACTGCTGCTCCTACCCATAAGCGCGGTAATCGGCCAGGTTCAGATCCTGGCTGAAATACTGCTGGGACTGCGCTAACCATAACATAAGCGCATGCTCTGCGGCCAATAGCCCGGAGAGACATATTGCGTGAATAACTCCATACAGCACGAGGCTCAGTTCTGGCTGAGACTATTCTGTGTGCTGCTTGTCGACTACGGTCACATCCGAACGATTCGGCTCGCTTGTTACCGTTATCCTGGTGTCTCCAATCTGGATAATGTCGCCGGGAGCGATTTTGGCAACTCCGATTTTCTCGCCGTTCAAAAATGTTCCATTACTGGAGTTCATGTCCCGAACAATAAAAATATCATCCCAATACCTGATTGCAGTATGGATCCTTGAAGCCTTGGGATCGTCCAGAATTACCGAGGCGTCCCTGCCCCTTCCAAGCGTTACCGGCTGAGCATGATTTCGCGGCATCAACCTGATGCTTACATTTGAGCCATCCGGTTTCTCATAAGACAATTTCATAATATTTCATCCTTTCATTATTTCTAAAATAATCCTTTTTCAGCGAGACATTATAGCTCTTGAGATTCATCATTTCTTCAGAGATATTGAGGGCTGGGTGCGGATCAGTGCACAACAAACTTGGTTATATCGGCCGTATCACCCTGCTCAAAATCGCTTATCTCTATCCTTGCGGTCTTCTTGTCAACAAGCTTGGAAAGATAATCGGAAAGTTCCCGGCTATACTCATCTTCGACGCCAGCTCGTATCAACTGTTTATCCACGCCAAATAATCCGTCCTCGCCAACTTCTGCTTCTTTTGCGTCCTCATACCTGTTGTCTGGATCAGGATCAATTAATCTGGCAATTGTATGCACGAGGTTACGCTGCTTGCGCAGTCTTTCAGGAAGCATCTCTTCAAGCTTGCCTGGAAGATTGTACTTGATTTCCAGAAGTTTCTGTTCGTCAAGTTCGCTGGGATCGGCAATCGGCAGACCACTTAACATCTCCAGCCCGATCAAGCCCACGCTGTACAGGTCCGCCCTGATATCCGCCAGCTCGCGCCTGTGGGTCTCGGGGGCCATATACATAGGGGAACCCAGAAGGAAAGAAAGGCGCTCCTTCACTCTTACTGCGCGGCCAAAATCAACAATCCGTACCGACCCGAGACGGTCAACCATGACGTTCCCGGGCTTGACATCACTGTGCAGGAAGTCAGATGAATGCAACCGCTCAAGTCCCCGCAGGAGGCTGCGAAGGATATACACCGCAATACCGGGCCTGAGAGCCATCCTGTCTTCTTCAAAGTTGAAAATCGTTTCGGCAAATCGCGCCCATTCAGCCGGAGAACTGTTCTGGCGGGCAATATCAAGATGATTCCCGCTCAGAAAACGCCGCATGTCAATGCCGTCGATCGCCTCCATCTGAACGTATCCAATCCCGTATATCTCGTCGTATGAATGTCTTGTAACAAGATGAGGACTTTGGAGACCGTGCAGGTGGGATATCTGCGAGGCAATTCTTCCCATGTCCGTCCAGTATTCTTCCGTAGAACGGTATATAGCCGGATCAAAGAGCTTGAGAGCATGCTTGGTTATGCAACCTCTGGCGCCCTGTCGCAGACAAAGAAAAACCGTGCCCTGGCGGCCTCGTCCAAGTTCCCGGAGAAACTGGTATGCAACCGGATAGTAAATGGCCTGAGTCTTAAGCAGATGCAGATAGTTCTCCTTTAACCTGCTTATGCTCATCGCCGCAGATGGCGGAGCATCAGGGGCTTGAGCGCCATGCTCAACCAGGGTCGAAGGCAGTTCCGAACGCCGGTCCATCAGATTGATCCTGGGTATTTCTCCGCTTTTTTCGTTTTCTTTCATGGTTGCGAATTGTTAATGATTTCCCGATCTATTAGCAAGGCCAATCGCCAAAAACTTTTATCCATTTAACCTGGATTATTCACCAGTGCACCGGGCCTGACCTGTAACATATGATGGATCAGCGCCTTACGGGGACAACCACGGATTACACTGATGGCACGGATGTTTTGGGTCAGTTTACGATACGTTTCCATTGCAGTTTGGCGTGCTTGAAGTTCAACAGCAACCCGAGCCGCAGGCCAGTATGACTGAGGTAGCCGGTCACCTGTCTGCCGTGCCCGGCACAGGCAGGTCTGGGCGATGTGAGACTCGTCTGGCACCCTCCCTGTTCCTCCCTATCCGTGCCA
>CAYYVQ010000080.1:0-9593 GCA_964475205.1 uncultured Victivallales bacterium
CCTAAAATAAGCGACCTTTTTTAGTAATGCTCATTGCAAATGATTTTTCGACTGTTGAACGGTCGGGTTTAAGAATATGTACGGTTCCTTACGGGCAAAGAATGGCCGAGAGGGGGTGTCGTCGGCTTCGGCGCCGGTTCAACCTCCAATGCAGACCGTTTTTGGGCAAACCTTGCCTGTTTTCACGTTATTTTCCGTCATTATTGTCTCGCTGCCTGAATGCGTCAGGCGAGTTTCGTTCGCCTGATAAACTCCCACGCGGAGAAAAAGTCTTTCAGCCACGCATTATACCCCATCAAGCGGTAGATGATCTTGCGTCCTTGCCGACTGACCTGAGTTGGCAGCAGAACCATGGCGTGGAGGAAACGGCGGAACTCCATTCGAAGAAGCTCCGTGCGCCGATCCTTGAACCGAACCATCAGCGCGAACCATGCTTTGAGGTTCCACGCAAGGGCAGCCATGACCATGTAGGCCCAGTTGCTCAACAGGTTATCCACCGGCATGCGCAAGGCGTTGACTCCGTTCTTCAACTGCTCGATAACATTCTCCTGGTCGCACCGTTCATTGGCCATTTGAACTACTTCGGCCGCCGTGAGATCCTCACGGGTCGTGATGTAAAAGAAGTAACGGATCTCGGGGAAGAGAACAGCTTCACCCTTCTCACGGCTGATGTTTTTTCGCACAACAACCACCCGATACTCGCGCTTGCACTTCACCGGCCGGTAACGGAATTCTGCCACATCTTCGCTTTCCAGCCGCAGGTTTTCGAATTCGCGTTGTTCGACAATCTGCTCCTTCACGTTCTTGGGGCGTCGTCGTGGCTCGGTCTTAACGGTGTGTTTGGATTTGCGTTTAAGCGGCTTATACCTGGCTTCTTCCAGCCCTTCGGCCCTTCGAACCAGCGCAGGATTCGCATCGGCTCCAAACACGAAGTCTACGATGTCGGCCCAGCGATCAAGGTGTTTGGTAAGATAAAAGTCGGTGTCCCCGCGCAGTGTAATGGTTCGGGCGTATGGCCAGACCACATCGATCGCCTTATCGATCCATTCAGCGGATCCTTCGTGGCTGACGACGTTGCCGGGCCGGTTGACCATGTAGAGCACTTCCTTGGTGTTGGCCAGACTGACGATCAGTGGGTGGTAGCCCCATATGCCCTTACGAGAATATTCCATGCCTTCTTTGCATTCGCCCTGCGTGGGCGCCAAAGTTCCGTCTGTGTCGATCACTGCATGCTTCAGCCGCTTCCTTGCCCGCTTCTTCCATACGCGCTGGCGCCTGCGGTTGATGCACTCCATCAACTCCACAACATCTTCCTCAGCAAAACGACGGGTAAAATCTCCTGCCGTGGTCGGGTCCGGAATGCGGTCGGCCCCCAGCGCGTTGAGAAACACTTCGTCGTTGCGCCGCAGCTCTATGTCCTCCAGTCGTATCCCCCCGAGCAGAACGTTGTAGGTGATGTTCAACACGTGATCGGATTCCCAGTATGGCACATGCGTCTGCAAAAGTGGTACGTTCTCGTTGATCTCCTTCGGCAACCCCAGATTACCCAACATCTGGTGGATTGCTCCAATCCCACCGTACCCGATCCCCTGGCTCCTCTCGGCCATCTCGTAGTGGATATTGCTTGCAGTCATGACCGGTTTGGGCTGGTCTTCATATTGCTTGCGGCCCAAACGACGTTCAATTCTTTCCTTGCGGTTACGGATGATTTTGCGGTAGGATCTGCTCACTTGAAATGCCCCCTTTCATTGGCGTTTGTGATTTTTACTATATTTACTTTAGCCAATACTGGCGGGCATTTCGAGTTTTTATCCGCCTGTTCTGAAAAAAAATCACGCTTGTATGAGGGCTAGCCTGATCTATTCACGCGCCGATTTTGCCGCATCAATGTCAGGTTACCAGGATTCAGGGATTCCATCTCCAGTCTTCGGAGGTGTCGATTTGGTTTGCCAGCAGTTCTTCGAGCTGCCTCATCTGCTCGTCTGTCAGATAGCGTCCATCAGAGACGGAACAGTTGCGACGGATATGTTCGGGATTTCTCGATCCGGGGATGGCTACATCCAGACAGGGGAGCGACACGCACCATTTCAAGGCAGCCTCGTGCAGAGAATTGATTCCAGTCTCTGTCAAAAACGAAAGATCAAAGCGGGCCGGGTCAGGACAACGCTTGGCCAGGTAGCCGCCACATTGCGGATTCATGGCTATTGTGCCTATGTCCTGCCGTTTGGCCGCAGGCAGAATATCCTGTGAAAAATGGGGGTGAAGCACATTCACATGCAACTGAATGGCATCAAACACCCCGCTTTCTATGGCTAACATGGCTTGTTCCGGTACCCGTGGGCCGTATCCCATGGTTACGCCTATAAAACGTATCAGGCCTTTGTCTCGTAATCCCTGTAGCACCGGTACCGTGGCCTCCCTTTTTTCTTGATTAGTACCGCTATGAATCTGCATCAAATCAATATGATCCCGACGCAAATCACGCAGGCATACCTCTACCTGATCGAGCACCGCTTTTTCATCAGTTTCAGGTGAAACCTTACTGGCAATTAGCACATCGTCTCCACCCTCCATGCCATCGAGCGCTTTGGCTATTCGGTGCTGGCTCTGGTGATACCAGCGGGCGGTGTCGATGAAATTGACTCCGCACTCTGCCACGGCGGTACGGATTGCTTGCAGCGACTGGCCTTCGTCGCCCTCTTCTGCGCCTTTAAACCCGGGTTTGCCATTGATCTGCATTGCACCCAGGCTCACCTCGCTAACCCGCATCTCTGTCCGCCCCAGTCTCGTGTATTGCATCGTGTGTGCTCCTTCTATTTTGTCAACGTAGCGGAATCAGGCTGCAAATGTCAAGTATGGCTGAAGACACGCTTATTGGCTCCATGCTTCTTTCAGAATAAGTGGCCTGGACATATTCTGCCACATTAAATGACACCGAACAACATGCAACTCTCGTGCTTGCCAGGGTGTCATTTTATTCCGGCAGAACGCGACTCCCCCTCTGCGGGTCTCTGCGGCTCCGCGCGAGCTGATCTGATTTCAGAGATTGTTTTCTCCCGCAGGGGCGCAGTGGCGCTGAGGGGGTGATGGTTCCTAGCGGTGGCAGATGGCAATCTTGGGTTTTGGCTGTGCCGTCATGGGGTGGGAGCATCGGTGGTTTGTGGCTAGTTCGGCTTTGTATTCATGGGCGACTCTTCTATTTGCTATTCTCATAAGCACATCGTATTGCCTGCTCGATGCGAGCGACCTCTTCATCCGAAAGAAAATCGAAATGGCTTGTGCGCTTGCGCGCCGATAGGCTTCCATTGTTTTGCAGACAAAACCGGATGAATAAATCGATTTTTCGGTCCGGCATATCCACAATAGACTGGATGGCTTTTTTCGTTTCATCGTAATTCGCCAGAAACGCCAATTCCCCTGCCAGTTCTACATCGATCGTCTGCTCAATGAACTTGGCTAATGACTCTGCCTGTGGAGTCATATCGATGTACTTGTACCAAATTGCGGTATCGTTCTGGACCGTCATTCGTCCGACCTCGTCCAGCACATATTCCACAAGTGCCATCAATGGTTTTGAGAAGGCTTCCAGTGATGCATCGTAATCCGCCATGTTACGCAGCATCGCGGCGGAAACAGGAAAAATAAGACCTGTCGGCGTGAATGCTCGGCGAGCAAGTATATTATGAACCAGAAAACGATGGATACGTCCATTCCCGTCCTCGAATGGATGCAGGAATACGAATCCATATGATACGGCAACGGCGTGAATGACAGAGAAAACTTGTCCCGTTTCCATACGGTTGTGCGCGCCTATCATTCCCTCCATGAGTTCGTCCAAATCCTGAGGGCGAGGGGCGGCAAAGTGAACCTTCTCATTCTGCCAGGCAACCGTCTCGCCAACATAGTTCTGGGTGTCACGGTAATCCGTATCCCGAAATCGCGGATCGACAATGCGGTTCTGTAGCTCGATCAAGCGCGCCTTCGCACAGAAATCCTGCTTTTCTGCAAGATGGAGCATCGTCACAAATCGCTCCGTCCGTGTTGATGTCGGTTTAATATTCTCGATCTCGAATGATGATTTTGTCTCCTTGGTGTAGAGATAGTTCATGGCTCGTCTAAGCAATTCCGGCTTATATTGCGCCATGAGCGAGCGGCAGCGTTCCGGCAGATTCGAAGCCTCAAAGGCTCGCAATCTCTCTGTGCGGCGTATCATCGGGCAGAATCGAACATCGCCCAGGAGGTTTTCGTTAATCCGCTGACGGCGTACCTTTTGTGGCTCCTTTACGGTATAATACGCATCGGGATCTAGCAGGTCTATGTATCCGCCCGTCTTCAGATCAGGTAGCGAAAGTTGCTCCCCCGTAAGCATTTCATACAAGAACCAAATGCGACGGGTATATTTCCCCCTCGGTGCAAGCTCAATGTATTGCTGGATTTCGCTTTTAGACGCACTTTCAAAAACACTGGCCAGAATTGCTGGATTGGTACCATCGTACTTAAGCGCGAATTGCAGGTGGTCGCCCACTGTGTTTCCAGGCCAATACCGAGCTGGATAAACTTCCTCAATCACGCCGTCGGCACCATCAATCCGGTGCGTGTTGCCGCTTGCAACAAGAGATCGGTGCCAGTTCGGGAGTACGTTCAGCCGAAATTTGTGGATAAGCCAACTGTACCCAGCTAATTTCGCCCCAGTAAAATGTACATTATGCTCTTGCACGAATCCTCCATACCCCCAAACAATCATCCTGCCAAAATGAACGGCTTAAAGAAAATAGGGTTAGATACCCAGTAACGGCAATGTATAAGAAAAAGGTGCCAGCAACAAGAAAAAGGTGCCAAAAAGGATAAATGTTGAGAAATATGCGCCACGCGATGCTCGCCTTCGCCAAAAAGGGGTCAATCTGACAAAGCATACAGCTTGGCACGCTCCACACCCAGTGCGGCAAGGCGTGACCTCAAGCCTTGCATCTACTTGCCTGCGCGAGCGCGCAAGCAGGCAGCAAACTTAGCAACTGCCGAATTCAGGTTACATGTCAACCATGCTGACCAGTCTTGTACGGGAAGGTTTTTTACCCGTTTGAATTCGCTTTTGTTGTTGGTTATCAATGTTGCGCCAAGTGATCTAGCGTGCGCAGCTATCATGAGATCCATCGCCCCGATTGGCTTTCCTGCTTCCTCAAGCTGATTGCGTATTTCGCCGTAATGCCGTGGCAGATTAACGGCATCACCGTCCTGTAATTCAAACGGTGACAGCACTTTATATACGGCTTTACGCTCCCGTTCGGGATGTTGTGATTTGGTGGCGCCATATTCCAGCTCACAAACGGTGACCATAGAAACGCAAACAGAGGCACCAGCTTTCAGGTGGTTCTCGATTTGGTTACGTATGCGTTTCGCACCAGGATGTTGTTTTCAGAGATTGTTTTCTCCCGCAGGGGCGCTGAATCAGATATCCACCTGCGCCTCTGCGTGAGCTGATCGTTTGCAGCTATTGGCTCTTTGCCACCTGCTCGGCGATCCAGGCGTAGGTTTTTTCCATGCCGTCGCGGAGCGGGGCCTGCGGTTCCCATCTGAGTTTTTCTTTGATGAGGCGGTTGTCGGAATTACGGCCGCGGACGCCGAGCGGGCCTTCTATGTGCTTGATGTTGACCTTTTTGCCGGCGATGTCCATGACCATCTCTGCCAGGCCGTTTATGGAGATCATTTCTTCGGAGCCTATGTTCACAGGTCCCATGAAATCGGAATGCATCAGTCTGCGAACGCCTTCCAGACACTCGTCAATGTAAAGGAAGGATCGGGTTTGTTCGCCGTCTCCCCACATCTCGATTTCGCCGCCGTCCGGAGTTTCGGCTACCTTTCGGCACATGGCAGCAGGAGCTTTCTCGCGGCCGCCTGTCCATGTGCCTTCGGGACCGAATATGTTGTGGAAACGGGCGATGTGAACTTCCAGGTCATGATTGCGTTCATACGCCGCATATATGCGTTCGCTGAACAGCTTCTCCCAGCCGTACTCACTGTCCGGAGCTGCAGGATATGCGGAATCTTCGGAACAGACGGGGTTGTCTGTATTCATCTGGTTCCGTTCCGGATATATACAGGCCGAAGACGAGTAGAATATCTTTTTTACCCCTTTTTTCTTCGCTTCTTCGACCATATTGAGATTGATCATGGCCGAGTTATGCATGATTTCCGAGTCGTGTTCACCGGTGAACACGAAGCCCGCTCCACCCATATCGGCTGCAAGCTGGTAAACCTCGTCCATATCCTTCTCAACCACACTTTGAACCACACCAGGGTCCCGAAGGTCGCCGAGCACGAAATCGTCGGCCCGGGTTTCGGCGAACTCATGTTGTTTGATATCGACTCCGCGAACCCAGAAGCCTTCTTGTTTCAGACGTTTAACCAAGTGTCCGCCGATAAAACCGCCTGCTCCGCATACCAATGCCTGCTTCATATCCTTTCTTTACCCCTTCCGTATTTTCGTGTCATAAAATTTAAATGTCATTCCGAGATAGGAATAACTTTTAAGTTAATGAATAGATCAGGTTAATGATACCACGTATAGATTGACTGATGCAATCAGCGTTTGAAGTGGAACCTGCGGCGGGCGGGCCGGTGTCTTGTTGCCCGTGGGATTGCTATGCCGTGGATCGGCAAATGCGTGACTTGCTGACAACCTGCTTTACCAGATCGCGGGATTTCGTGTTTCAGTCCCGGTGATATTGAACTCGGGATGACAAGGATCGGGATAAGGATCGGGGAGGAAAGGGGATTGGGGAATGACAATGATCGGGATGAGGATCGGGACAAGGATGATGAAAGGGGAAGCAAAGACTTTGAACCACGAATGGACACGAATGGACGCGAATGGGAAGCAGGGGGAGATAGTGGGGAGACAATGATCGGGACAAAGATTGGGGGATATGCGGGTTAGGTATTGATTTTGCGGTTAAAATGTGTCCATATTCGTTGCGAAGGCGCGAAGTTAGGCATGATTTTTTCAGGGTTTGGTAGCAGGGTAGGCTAAGGTGTGGGGTAACGGTAGTGTCAGAAGTTTAATGAAGAGTAATGAAAGCTGTGTGTGGGCATGTGAGTGTGTGGGTGTGTGAGTTTTTGTGTGAACAGGAGTTGGCATGGTTAAGCATTTCAGGGAACTGAGGGTATACCGAGAGGCGTTTGACGCGGCCATGCGGATCTTCGAATGCTCAAAGGAGTGGCCGAAAGAACCTCACATACTCACGCACCCACGTACTCACACACCCACAAACATGGGGGAGAATAACCAATCCGCTACGAGTATTTTTTGAAAAGCAGGTTAACCCAACAGATGGAGTAGAAAACTTGACAGAAGGCGTGACAATTAAGAGGAGGTTCAGATGGAAAACGTTGTTATAATCGGCACAGGTCCGGCAGGTCTTTCTGCGGCTATTTATGCTGCCCGGGCGGATCTCAAGCCCCTGGTTGTAGAAGGAGAAACCCCGGGCGGGCAGCTTGTTGTTTCGCCGGAAGTTGAGAATTATCCTGGTTTTCCTCAGGCGATGTCCGGTATGGAGCTTATGGAACAGTTCAAAAAGCAGGCAGAGCAGTTCGGCGCAGGGTTTCTGACAGGGAATGTAACCGGAGTCGAAACCATAGATGGCGGTTATGTTCTGCATCGCGGCAGTGAGCCGATAGAAACCAGGACCATTATTGTCGCGACCGGCGCGCTTGCCCGGCGTCTGCCTATCCCCTCGGAGCCCGAATTCTATGGTAAAGGGGTATCGGGATGCGCTACTTGTGACGGGGCATTTTTCCGGGATAAGGATGTGATTGTGGTCGGTGGCGGGAATACGGCCATGGAGGACGCGGTTTTTCTGACGCGATTCGCAAGGACCGTGACCATAGTGCACCGCCGTTCATATCTCAGGGCGGCGCCGGTAGAAGTTGAGAAAGCAAAAAGCAATCCAAAAATCAAATGGATGATTCCCTGGACTGTTGAAGAGGTTATTGGCGATCAACTCGTGACCGGGGCCAGGCTCAGGAACACTGAAACCGGGCAGACGCGCAACATTTCATGTGAGGGAATTTTTGTTGCTATCGGCCATGATCCCAAGACCGAGTTGTTCGGGGACCTGGTTGAATGCGATGAACATGGGTTCATCAAAGTGCAGCCATGGTCTTCGCGGACATCGGCTCCCGGCATTTTTGCCTGCGGCGATGTTCGTGATCCTGTTTACAAGCAGGCAATTGTTGCGGCGGGAACCGGATGCATGGCGGCGCTTGATGCACAGAAGTATCTTGAATCCATCTAACCCGCATTTCTCACACTTCTCCGGCATAAACGGTTCATAGCCCAGCCATTGCAGGCCAAAACCGGTTTGCCCGATTTCGCGGTGTGTCTACACAGCGAGAGCCCGGCCAAGACGATTTCGACCCACACTGCCAATACTCTGAACCGTTTCTGCTCGAAAAAGTGTGATCAATGCGGGCTAACCAGCCCGCATATTTCATAAAGAAGAGCAAGCAGGTTGTTTTTCAACATGCCACCGTTTTGATTGCGGCCGCAACCGCCTTCGATTATGATTACGATTTAGAGTTTGAACTCACAGGTTGTGTGCGTTCATGTCACGCTGTAGCATTTTGGCGAAGGCCGGGTTCGGGTGAAGGAGAAAATTGATGTACATACTAAAGGAATTGCGCGTTCATGCGCCATTTACGATTTTCGGCGCATTGACGGGCATAATATTGCTGATATTTTTTCGGGCTATGCCGGCGGAAAGCGCCCGCAGTGTTTTTTACGTGCTCCATCCTCTTCATGTTGTATTGAGCGCGCTGGCAACAGCGTCAATGTTCCGGCTGCACACATGCAGAAAAATCAGAGGCGCCTGCGTTAAAGGCCAGTGCAACCTGTGGCAGTTGCTTATTATTGGCTATCTTGGCGCAATTGGCATTGCAACGCTAAGCGATTCGCTTATTCCGTATCTCGGAGAACTGATGCTTGATCTGCCGAACAGGGGTGTGCACCTGGGCTTTATTGAGAAGTGGTGGCTGGTAAATCCCCTGGCGATTACCGGGGCTCTGATCGCCTGTTTGAGGCCTTCGACCAAATTTCCACATGCCGGCCATGTGCTGCTGAGCACCTGGGCGTCATTGTTTCATATGCTTATGGCGGTAGGAGAAAGTCTGAGCTGGGTGTCATATGCTGTTATCTTTGTTTTTCTGTTCCTGGCTGTCTGGGTGCC
The DNA here is from genome assembly GCA_964475205.1 of uncultured Victivallales bacterium. Classification (GTDB taxonomy): domain Bacteria; phylum Verrucomicrobiota; class Kiritimatiellia; order UBA8416; family CAYSRM01; genus CAYSRM01. Next base: position 9,222 of record CAYYVQ010000080.1, read on the forward strand.
GTGCTGTATCAGTGATATTGTGTTTCCGTTGATAGTTGCCGGCAGAGAGCAAGCGCGCAGATAGAAACCGGCGGCACAAAAAGATTTTGAACCACGAATGGACACGAATGGACGCGAATGGGGAGTAGGGGGGAATGACAAGGATCGGGATAAGGATCGGGACAAGGATGGGGAATGACAAGGTGTAAAAGGGTAAAACAGTTGGAATGTTAAGCCGGTTTTATGTTTGTCCTGGAACCTGCTGGTTTTCGTATTGCACTGCCCCTCTTCCCTCTCTGCCATCTGCGGTTTCCGATGTGTCTTGGCAGCAGGTTGACACAACCTGCTGTCTGGAGTTTGGCCCTCATGGACTCATCCGGCAGCATAGAATAG
>CAYYVQ010000081.1:0-9582 GCA_964475205.1 uncultured Victivallales bacterium
AAGTTCAGTTACCGTGCCATCGAAGTCCGCCACAAGCGGATCGCTTTTGGCGTGCTCATTTGTGTTGATGTATGCAAAGGAACCTCAGGCCGTATCTGCCTGGCACATTCAAACGCGCCCGGGTCGGAAATGATTATGGCATCAAAAGGTATGTGCCGGGTATTTCCCAACCATTCACCAAGCCGTTTTATATCGTCAGGAGACATCGGCACATCCAAACACACATAGAGCCTTCTGCCGATACGATGAGCATATTCAACCGCCTGTTGAAGATCATCGTCGCTCAATTCGGCTGCTTCAGGTCGCATGGAAAAACCGCCCGCCCCGACATACACGGCATCCGCCCCGAACTCAAAAGCCGCGCGAACTTTGCGGAGGTTCCCGTTCTCGGCGCCATAGGAATAGTCTACAACCTCGGGTAATTCACTTTTTTTACTGTCATCATATTCCCCGGATCATATTCGCGACTCAACTATTCCCCTGAAATAACGGATACGTTATCAAATCTTTATCTGAACATCCATGTCTTACTTGACAGTTGGGGATGATTGGCGAAACTGCTTATATGAAAGTCGCCATAGTTTCCGATATACACGCCAATCTTCAGGCATGGAACGCGGCGCTTCTGGATATTCGCGGCCGCGGCGCTGATCGTATCATATGTCTCGGCGATATAGTCGGCTACGGTCCGGATCCCGTAAAAGTGTTGGAATCCGTCCATTCGAACGTAGATTATTTTGCGCTCGGCAACCATGACGCTGTGATTTGCGGCAAAATGAACCCGTCTTTGTTTAACGCAAATGCCAGGAAGATTATCGAATGGACAAAGGATAAGCTTAACAGAAAAGCCATCAACTTTCTTAAAACTCTTCCCCTTTCTGTCTCATGCGAGTTCTTCCGGGCAACACACGGGGAATTTTCCGACCCGGCGTCATTCAACTATATAATCGACCCTGAAGACGCAATGCCGAGCTGGGAAGCTGTCGAGCAGGACCTTCTTTTTGTGGGGCATACTCATCAGCCCGGTATATTTCTTCTTGGCGAGAGCAATATTCCAAGGCGCGTAGAAGCCCAGGATTTTGAACTCGAAGAAGGCAAGAGGTTCCTGGTGAATGTCGGCTCAGTTGGCCAGCCACGGGATCGGCAGGCTTTTGCAGTATTCTGTATACTGGACACTGAAAAGCGCTCAATATTCTGGCACAGGACGCCATTTGATCTCGACGCCTATCGAAACTCGCTGCAAGCCGCGGGGTTACCGGAAGAAGCCAGTTACTTTCTACGTCACGATCCCCGCCGGGGACATGTTCCAATACGCGAGACCCTGAATTTCTCACCTCCCGAAAGCTCGGAGCAGGCGGTCAGTGGCGCTGTAGAGGTGCAGGATCTCAACATCCTCAAGCGCAGTGTCGCAAAATGGAAGGCGCTGACAGTCGCAGGCATTGCAGCGCTTGCTCTCGTCTCCACGCTCGCGCTGGGAGCGTGGTGGAAGGCCTCCAACTCATCTCAGACAATCACGCCGCCCCTTTTCTCCACCATACCTGTTCCATCTCAGGTTAATGATAAGAATCTCCTTTCAATTCCCGACAATACTGTGATGGCAGGAAACCCCGTGCCCGGGTGGCAGCTTTATATGGGGGACAGAGATCTGCAATCGATTTCTTTTGGAACAGCCAGCAACGAGCCATCAGCGTTTGTTTTTTCTTCCTCCAACATTAAGAAGGAGCTTGCGCTGAGGTCCAAGGCAGTTCGCGTGAAACCAGGCATGCGTTTCACTGTAGAGGCCATGATCAAGAAGAGCAAAGATTTTGACGGTGAGATAGCCGCCTGCCTGACAAGAACCAAGCAGGGCAAAAGCGGCAGAACCGATGAACAGTTTCTATGGAAAAAGCCTGTCTGGGACCGCGGCGATGGGTGGTTCATGGCAAAGAAAACTCACAGCGAGGGACTGCCGGACAATGTCGTATCAGTCCGGTACGAGATCAGAGGTAAGTTCCAAGGCACGGTTTTAATGAAAGAACCGGCGTTAACGCGCAGAGAATAGAAACAACGATGGAGAAAGAGGGAATGACTATACTGCCTATCGTTAACCTGATTCCTGCATTGCTCGGGCGAGTTTCGAGTATTCTTCCGCTCTTGGCAAGAAAAGCGGAAAGGCGCAGAAAACTCCCCGACTATGTCAATAGCTGCATGCTACACACCGGGCGCTGCGGCAGCCAGGTCCTTGCGGATATGCTACGGCAACATCCGCATATAAAATGGTATAATGAAATCTTCGAAAACTTTGATAGACATTACCCACGCCTTAAAAGGCGGGAAAACAGAACTGAAGCATGTCTCAAAATCAACATGGCTACGTGCCAGAATAAGGTCTTCGGATTCGAAACCAAATTCCTTCCGGAGCAGCAATTGCGAGCCCGATGGATAGGACTTCCTCTTCGTTCCTACATCCTGCTTCTTCAAAAAATCGGATTCACCCGCTTCATCCTATTGCGACGCAATAACTACCTGCGCAGGGCGGCATCCGTACTGATAGGACAACAGACTGAAACATGGCGAATCACCAAAAACGCAAAATCAGTCACAAGGGTTAGAATCAATCCCGAAGCTTTTCCTGTAGGAAATGCTGTCAAGCCCCTGCTAACGCATTTCCGCGAACTGGACGAGAATTACGCAACAGCCGCGAATATGTTGCGAGATTCCACCTTGCTTGAACTTGAATATGAGAAACACATTCTGGCTAATCCGGCAGTTGCGTACAGAATGAGCTGCGAGTTTCTGGATGTTGAACCTTTGACTGATTCCGTCAAAATCAGATCACGGAAAATCAATCCGTTTCCGCTTGAGTTAATGATTGAGAACTATAGCGAAATAACCTCAATACTTACCGGCACACCATACGAATGGATGCTCGAAGCTTGATCCATCTCTTCGCGCTGTAAGAACCACGTTCTCTTAAAAATCCCTCAACAACCTTGTCAAGACCGCATCAACTTGCTTCTTGCGCGCGTCGCTCTTTTCGTCTCTCTACAAGATAGTAAAGCGGCGGAATAACTATCAACGCCAGGATTCCCCCCGCAAGTATCCCGCCCATCTGTGTTACCGCCATCGGCGCTCTGTATTCGCCGCCTGCGCCTATGCCCATTGCCAGGGGCACCATGGCCACAACCGTCGTCAGGTTCGCCATCATAAGAGGACGCAGTCTGACCTTGCAGCCTTTGACAATGGCTTTTTTCAGCGACATTCCGTCCTTCCGCAGGGCAACAACATAATCAAGAACAACGATCGCATTGTTAATCACAAGTCCCACCAGCATAACCATGCCCATAAGCGAAAAAACGTTCATCGTAGACCCCCGCAAAAGAAGGGCCAGGAAAACACCCACGAATGACAAGGGCAACGACAACATTATAAGCAGGGATAATTTCCATGACTCCAGGATGCCCGAAAGCATGAGGTATGTCAGCACAATGGCAATAATCAGCGCCTGGTATATATCCCCGAAGTTCTCGCGCATCATCTCAATCTCACCGGCCCACTGGTACGAGTACCCTTCGGGAAGCTTGAGTTCTCTGATACGCCGGTCGTAATCTTCATAGACTTCTCCCACGGTTCTGCCGCCTGCAACCTCGCCGGTAACCTTGATCATATGCTGCCGGTCTTTTCTGAAGAGCTGATTCGGACCCGAAGCCATACGCCGGTCTGTCAGTTCATCAATATTTACAGGATCCCCGTCCGCATTGAATACAGAAAGCCGTTCAAGAACCGCCATATCATCCTTGCTTTCGGCAGGCAGCCTGACGCGTATGTCATATTCATTATCGCCTTCCCTGTATTTTGTCTGAACCACGCCGGTGTAATAAGCTCTCAGAGTTTCCGCCACTTCCTTTACGCTGAGTCCGTAGCGACGCAGCATATCCCGGTCCGGTTCCAGTCTTATCTCTGGTTTCCCTTTCCGCCAGTTGGTATCCAGGCCCACGAGACCCTCTATGGGCTCATATTTCCGACCCTGTACGGCGCCGCCCTTTCCCAGGAGCATTATTTCATCCACTATCCTGTTAATAATTTCTACATTTTCGCCCATTACTTCGATTTCAACAGGCTTGGCCCCCGGCCCTCCCTGAGCCTGGGAAGAGACCGTAAAATCCGCGCCTACAATTCGGGCCAGGCGCGGACGCAAAGATTCCATTACCTGGTCGGTAGACCTGGTCCGATTATCAAGATCAACAAGCTTAACGACTACCTGTCCGAGATTAACGCTGTCACTGGCTCCGCCCATATCGCCTTGCGTCGCCCTGCCAATCGTTGAATACACGTCTTCGGTTTCGGGAATTTCCCTCGCTGCCTCCTCGACTTCACGGATCACGCGGTCTGTATAGCTTAAAGACCGGGAAACGTCTGTCTCAACGTTTACCATAAACCTTCCCTCATCCACCTTGGGGAAAAACTCTCCCCCTATCAGCCCTGGAAGGGTCTTCATAGAGACCCCGAATATTAGCGCGGCTGCAAGCAACACAACCCATGGGTGCCTAAGCGAGGCTGAAACCAGGCGCCCGTATGAATCAGTCAGATCGTCGTAAAAACCGTCCCACCGTGTGTAAAGAGACTTAAGTGCGTCAGGGACCCTTGCGTTCCGCTCGGTCCGTTTTCTGAAAAGCAGAGCCGAAAGCATAGGGGTAAGCGTTAAAGACATAAAAAGCGAAAAGAAGGTGGCAAAAACAACTGTCATTGCAAACTGTCTGAAGATCTGGCCGACTATCGATTCCATGAATGCAATCGGCAGGAAGACAACCACATTGGTAAGAGTTGTAGATGTGACAGCCAGTGCGATTTCCGAAGTGCCCTTTGCCGCCGCCGTTTTCGGATCCTCGCCCAGGTCCAGGTAGCGGTCGATATTCTCCAGAACCAGTATTGAGTTGTTGACAATTATTCCCACAGAAATCGCCAGGCCCATCATAGTCATGATATTAATGCTGTAACCGGCGAAGTAGAGAAGCAGGAACGTGGCAACCACAGAAGCAGGCATGGCAAGAGCAGTCACAAAAGTACCGCGCCAGTTATGAAGAAACAGGAAAAGCGCCAGGGCAGTCAATATAATGCCTTCTATGATGTTCAGATTGACTTCATCCACAACGTCGCGGATAAACACTGAATCGTCGGTAACAATGTCTATAACCACACCCTCGCCCACTTGTCCGCGGTTCAATTTATCGACCGCCTCCCTTACGCGGCGGCCAACTTCTATTGTATTTGCATCTCCCTGTTTCAGGATTTCAATGCCGACACTCGGATTTTCGTTATGACGGGCCTTCCTGCGGATTTCCGCGACAGTGTCTTTTACTTCCGCGACATCGCCAATCCTGACGCTTCCGCCAGAGCCTGGAATGCCGACCATCCTGATCTTCTTTAAACTGTCAAACTCCCCCGGTAGTCGAATAGCTAATTCCACTGTTTCCCTGGTAATATGTCCCGCTGGAATCTCAAGATTCGAAGCGGCTACGGCAGATATAACCTGCCCCACCGACAGCTTGTACGAATTAAGTTTATCCAGGTCTACAGCAACGCGTATTTCCCTTTCCCTTCCTCCTACAATCCTTATCAGGCCAACTCCGGGTATTTTGCCCAACTCAGTTCTGATCCGGTCGTCAGCGATTTCATAAATCCTGCGAAGAGTCATATCGCCCGCCACCGAGAGCCTGAGGATCGGAAAAGCGTTTGGGTCGACTTTCGTAATCACAGGATCATCCGCATCATCAGGAAGAGCGCTTTCAACCTGTCCGACTCTGTCGCGGACATCGTTTGCCGCGACATCCAGGTCCGTGCCCATATTGAACTCAAGCATTACCGTCGACAAACCCTCTGATGAAGTCGACTCTATATACTTCATATTATCAACCAGGGTAACTGTGTCTTCGATTTCTTTCGTAACCAGCCGCTCAATCTCTTCGGGACCGGCTCCCTGGTAGGTTGTAGTAACCACTATCATGGGAAATTCGACATCCGGGAAAAGCTCCACTCCAAGCCGGAGATAGCTTCCCAGTCCCAGGATTATGACAATAATTATGACAACCGAGGTTAGAATCGGCCGCTTAATGGACATATCTGAAAGGAACACTTACCGCTCCTCCTTAACCAGTATTGCTGAACCGTCGGCAACCCTCTTGCTGCCTCCGGCGATCACCTGTTCATCGCCGCTGAGTCCCTCAACAATTTCAACAAGGCCGTCGCTGACGATGCCGGTTTCAATTTCAACGAACCTGGCCGTGTCTTTATCCGCGACATACACTCCCTCTTGGCCTGATCGGTTTATAATAATTCCGCCGGGCACCACCAGCGTGTTTGTCTTTGTGGCGTATTGCACTTCCGCTGCGGCAAACATCCCCGGCTTGACAGATTCACCGGCAAAATCAAGATAGCTGATAGCCTTAAGTCTTCGTCCGCGTTCGTTCAGTTCAGGATTTATACGCTCCACTGTCGTCTTAATAGGCTGACTGCCCAAAGCATGAACATGGACTACTGCAGGAAGGCCAGCTTCAAGTTCCGGAACCATGCTCTCGGGAACCATCATTTCAGCTTTAAGCCGCGAAGTATTGACAATTTCTACAAGCAGGGTTCCAGCGGCCGTGACCATCCCGGGATCAACATGCCTGCGCGAAACCGTTCCATTTACAGGCGAATCAACACTACAGTCATCCAGCTCGTCTTCAGCAGCGACAAGAGCTGAACGCGCGCGTTCAAGCCTGGCTGATGCCGCATCATACTCACTGCGGGATATTGCCCCTTTCCGCAACAGCGTTGCTATCCTGGTGAGATTCGTTCGGGCGTCATTGTATTCCGCCTCAGCGGCCTCTTTCCCCGCGCGATATGCCTCATCATACAATTCAACCAGGACATCTCCGCTACTCACCCTCTGACCTTCATCAACCGTTATATTCCGTATTCTGCCCGCGATTTCAGACATAACCCTGGCGCGCTCCTCGGGTTCTATAACTGCGTCGAGCCGAAGAGAGAGCGCCAGGTTTGTCATAACGGGCTTGATAACGGTAACGGGAACACCCTCCTTCTTCTGAATCGATTCAATAGAAGAAGCAACATCTTTCCGGTTTTTCTCGCTCAAGGCCTTCCAGACCGCGTATGTCAGAACAAGAGCAAGAGACACAACTATAAAAACACCAATGATCTTCTTCATTTTTTCTCCACTTTTTAAGCTATTTGCCCCCAAGACGTCTATACCTCGGCCGGGCGGCATCGTTACACCTATCGGGACCAACCTGCCGCATATTCAAAATCAGCAATGGCCACAAGATACTCGCGCAATGACTTGAGCCTGCCAAGCCGGGCTTCGCTTAGAGCCAGGCTACTCTCTTTGAGTTCAACCAGCGTAGTCAGACCTTCCTGATACCTGGCCGTTGCAATTCTAAACCCCTTGCGGGCAAGCGCAACATTGCCCTCGCTGGCTTCAAGGGCTTCGGCGGCATGCTCAAGATCAAGCAAGGCCCGCCTGACCTGAAGGCGCGCATCTTCATTTTTATCCTTCAGCATCACAACTGCCTTTGAAAGCCGAAGATTCTTTTCCCGTACCCTGGCTCTTTGCAGATTGGAATCCCAGATATCCCAATTCAGCGAAATGCTCGCATTCCAGTGCCACTCCCACTCAGTGTCATACGTAGCAAATCTGTACGAATTCGCGCCACCATACAGTAAAGTTGCTTCAACCCTTGGCAGCAGTTTTCCCTTTGCGGCGCGGACATCCTGCCTCTGCAGGTCCTGCTGAACCCGCAGAGCGCTGATATCAGGACGCGTATCAAGAACAGCCTCTATATTTATATTCGTATCCGGCCGGTCTAGCAACTCGTCCAGGCTTCCCGACAATTCAAGTTCGACTTCTCCCGCCTTTATCAAGTTACTGAACGTTTCCAGCGCGACTTCGTACTGATTCCTGGCGGATATCAGTTTCGGCTTCTCGTTAGCCAGACTCACACGACTGCTGATAACGTCAAACTCGGAAACAGTTCCTTCCTTAAACCTTTTTTGTGTCTGCTCCAGGGCTCGCGCCAACTGTTCAACGCTCTCTTCCCGAACGACAATCGTTTCTCTCGCAAGAATGACATCATAAAATCCTGTTTTCACACTGCGAACCAGTTTTCGTTCAGCGTCCTTCAGTTTTAACGTAGAATATTCTCTTGAATACCGGGCAGCCTCAATACCGGCATCAACCACTCCTCCAGAATAGATAAGCTGGCTCAACGTAGCCTCAATAGAATAATTATCCAGCGTCCCTGCCTCTATAGACTGGTCGCCAAAAGACACAGTTTCAACTTCATCAAGTCTCCGATACTCTCCCGTAAGCCCAAGAGAAGGAAGAGCCTCGGCCTTCGCCTGTGTGATCTGCGATTCCGCGATTTCAGCGTCTTTCAACGCCAGCCGGACGCTTGTGTTTCGTTCAAGCGCCATGTCGATACATTCATCAAGTGACAAAGGTTCACCCAGACACGGCGCACAGAACAAAAGTAGCATCACAACTCCTGCTGCAATCAGAGCAAAAATCCGGGTTCTAATCTCAGTATTGATTTTTATTTTCATTTATTTACAGATTCCGTTCATAAAGATATCTACAGCCTGAGAGGCTATGGTGCGCGCCCTCGACTCGGGATATGGAGAGTCGGGCTTTTCATCTGCAATCAGCGGATGGTAAAGGATATAAGCCGAAAGCATCCCGAAAAACATCCAGGATGCACCCTCAAGGTCAAATTCCCGAAAGTCGCCCGCTTCGATCCCTTCTTTCGCAATGCGGAGGAAAAGACCGTTTCGAAAAGCTACAGCTTCTTTTACATCATCAGTAAGTTTGGAACCTCCTCTCAGCAGCTCGGCAAATATGACCTTCAAGCCTGGATCCTTATGCAACACGTGCACAGCATATTCTTCAAGCACCATCCTCAGCTTTTCGGGCGCGCTGTCCTGAGCAGAAACAATTTCCATCGCAAGACGCTTCATAGGTTCTATCTTGCGCCTGACCAGCGCGGCATACAACTTGTCCTTTCCGCCAAAATGATACGTCACAGCGCCAAGATTAACCCCAGCCTCCCTGACAATATCCCTGACAGAGGTAGCAGCATAACCGCGCTCACAAAAAAGCCTGCCGGCCGCAATCAGAAGTTTTTCCGATGTATCCTCGCTCACACTATTCCCTTTTTGTTTCAAACGTTTGTATCAAACGACGCATGCCAGGTCAAGCCCTGTCCAACTAAAAAGTCTCAGCCTGATCTGTCCCTCAACTCGTCAGACCCAGGGGGCGGGAATCGCTTACCTTTGTCAATTCTGCTGAAAAAACATGTCATTTGAGAAATGATAAAGGTGGAAGACCCGCTGCTGTTCATAATGGTAATCATGCTCGTAATCGTAATCGATTAAAGCCAGCAAATTCGATTAGGATTTGGGAGAAACTTACTACTGATTATACTGATGAAGTATAAGAATGATGGATACAAAACAAAAATCCGTGGTTGTCCCCTCTTCGGGGGCTTAATTAACCCGGATTGATCACACTTTTTCGAGCAGAAACGGTTCAGAGTATTGGCAGTGTGG
>CAYYVQ010000082.1:0-8892 GCA_964475205.1 uncultured Victivallales bacterium
GAGAGAGCAGCGTGAGATTCAGAGGCAGCGGGTTACGGGATAACCCGCTGTACGTTTGGAAAGTACAGCAGGTTGTGTCAACCTGCTGGTGCGGAAGATGAGAGAGCAATGTGAGATTCAGAGGCAGCAGGTTACGGGATAACCTGCTGTACGTGTGGAGAGTACAGCAGGTTGTGTCAACCTGCTGCTGCGGGGGTGAGAGAGCTGCGTGAGATCAGAGGCAGCGGGTTACGGGATAACCCGCTGTACGTGTGGAGAGTACAGCAGGTTGTGTCAACCTGCTGCTGCGTGAGATGAGAGAGCAGCGTGAGATTCAGAGGCAGCGGGTTACGGGATAACCCGCTGTACGTTTGGTTTAATGTAGCTACTGCTGACCGGGAAAATAGCTGGCGCCTTTTTGGCTGTGGCAGAAGGCCGCCTTGGGAATGCGAGTAACTGTGCCAGGATGGCATCAATCTCTGAGGGCAAGGGTTGTTTCCTGCTGGGTTTGAAGGTCTTTTATTTTGACCGTTCCGTCGGCAACATCATCGGGGCCGATGTATACGGCTTTCAGTGAAGTGGATTTTCCGGCTTTCTTGAAAAACCTGCCAGGCTTGTCCGGGGAAAGAGCAAGATCGACCTTCTTGCCTTCATTCCTGAAGGCGGTCGCAAGAGCGATGGCGTGTGATTGCTGGTCTCTGTGCATGTATCCAATGGCCATATCTATTGCAGGTTTCTTTTGTTCGATTTTACGGTCCGTCAGAAGCTCTGAGATAACAACGTCGCCGAAGCCCATACCTACACCCGTTATTGCCCTTCCTCCGATGTCTTTGAGCAGGTTATCATAGCGCCCGCCTCCAAAAAGAGCCCGGTATTCGCGGTTTGAATCAAAAGCTTCAAAGACCAGGCCGGTATAGTAGGACAAGCCCCTTACCACGCTGATGTCGAAATTGATTATGCCGGCTATGTTGTAGTGCTCCGCGACCTCCATGAATGACAGCAATTCGTTAACGGCTGTTGAGTTTGGACCGAGAGTTCTTTGCGCATCATCCAAATTCTCGACCGCGAACACTTTGAATACTGAATCAACCTGTTCGTCAGTCATGCCTGTTTCCTGAAGCTGTTGACGCAACTGTTCGTCCGGTATCTTGCCTTTTTTGTCGAGCGCCATGAATACGCCATGATGCAGGGACGCGCTGATGCCGGCGTTTGTGAGCAGTTCTGAAACAAGCCGCCTGGTGTTAACCAGCACCTTGAAGTCGGTGCTGCCAAGCCCCATCTCCTTAAGAGCGCAGACGGCCGCTGCAATGACTTCTGCTTCGGCGTTTACGGATTGTTCGCCAAGAATGTCCAGGTTCCACTGGTAGTGTTCGCGCTTGCGTCCTTTTGTCATACGTTCGTATCTGAAGCATTGAGCTATAGTTGCCCATTTTACCGGGAAATCCAGGGAAGCCTGCCTGTGGGCGATCATTCTTGCAAGGGTGGGGGTCATTTCGGGCCGAAGAGCCAGTTCGCGGCCTTTTTTGTCCTCAAATGCGTAGATTTGTCTGACTATTTCTTCGCCCGCTTTTCTTTTCAGGAGAGGAAGGCTTTCGACAACGCAAGCATCGTAAGAATCGAATGCGAATGTTTTTGCGGCTGTCCGCCATGCTTTGAATACGCGGTTACGCAGCCGCATATCTTCCGGGTAGAAGTCGCGCATACCGCGCGGCGGCGCCAGTGATATTTTTTCTTCGGCCATATTGAGTCAGGCTTGAACATGGCGCTTGCGGGACGCATGGGCCATGGTTGCTTACTTTAGTTCTTTAACCGGCGGACGGTCAGTTGCTCCCGGCTGAGTCTGCGTTGAGCTTTTTCTTGAGTTTTTTCCCGGCTTTGAATTTGACGACTTTTCTTTCCGGAATACGGACAACATTCTCGGGTTTGTTAGGATTGCGTCCTATCCTGGACTTGCGGACAATAACATCAAAGATTCCAAAGTCCCTGAATTCCACATGTTCGCCTTTTTCAAGCGCTTCGGCTATATAGTCCAGTGTCTTCTGCAATACAGCCTGAACGTCTTCCTGAATCATTCCTGTCTCTCTTGATATGCGTACAACCAGTTCGCGTTTTGTCATGGCTTCTCCTAGTCTATGTTGAATTTTTTAAAAATACCTTTTTCACCGCGCAGTTTGATCAGTCTGCGCTGTGAGTATCACTTCGTGTTTCATTAATATTTATCGAATAAATCGGAAGCGTTATCAATCTGTTTCTACGAGTTTCTGCAATAATCTACGATTTGCGCCGAAGCATTGTGCACAGGGATCAGTTCACTGTTGCCCGAGCTTCGGACAAAAAGTTCCAGGCTTTGTTTCGCAAGCGAGCGTTCGCTTACTACCACGCGGAGAGGGAAGCCGATCAATTCGGTGTCGTTGAATTTAACTCCCGGTCTTTCGTCCCGGTCATCGATAATTATATCGATTCCTGCTGTCTCAAGGTTCTGACACAGTTCGTGAGCTACATCCATTGTGCGTTGGTGAGACGAGCTGAGAGGCACAATTGCAACCTGTGCGGGGGCTATTGACATAGGCCAGATAATGCCTTTCTTGTCGTGGCACTGCTCTATTACCGCCTGAAGGGTTCTTGTAACGCCGATGCCATAGCATCCCATTACAGCCGGTTGTTTCTTGCCGGATTCGTCCAGAAAACATGCTTGCAGTTTTTCGCTGTATTTTGTTCCCAGTTTAAACACGTGGCCGATTTCAATGCCTCTTCTTTCCTTCATAGGAGCGGAGCATCTCGGGCATAGATCGCCTTCGGCTGCGAGGCCAAAATCGGCATATTCGCGGATATCAGCGTCTCTTTCCAGGTCCACTCCCGTCAGATGCAGTTCCGCTTTATTTGCGCCTGTGACACAGTTTTTGCGTCGCTGCAGATCAATATCCGCGTATACGGGTATTTGAATATTTACCGGTCCGGCATAGCCGACAGGCGCGCCGGTGGACTTCTCAATTGTTTCGTTATCCGCGAGGGCAACCTGATCTGTTTTGAAGTGTCTTGCAATCTTGTGTTCGTTGACTTCCCGTTCCCCGCTTGTGAGGATGGCAATCGGTTTACCGTCAATAACGTAGATAAGAGTTTTTACGAGCCGGTCAACGGGACAATTGAGAAAGTTGGAAACTCCGTCTATAGTTGTCATGCCGGGTGTCTGGACAGGGCTGGGCTGCGATGGGCTTTCGTCCATTTCAGGCGGCGCGGATCGAGGAATTCTCTCGGCTCTTTCAAGATTAGCTGCGTATGAGCAAGAGGAGCATTCTACAATGCCGTCTTCGCCGGATTCGGCCAGGACCATGAATTCGTGGGAGGATTTGCCGCCCATTGCCCCGGTTTCTGCCTCCACAACTTTTGTCTCCAGTCCGCATCTTTCGAAAATACGGCTGTAGGCGTTATACATTTTTTGGTAACTTTCTTCGGCGCCGTCCCAATCGCAATCAAAGCTGTAGGCGTCTTTCATTATGAATTCTTTTGACCGCATCAATCCGAAACGGGGGCGGATTTCATCCCGGAACTTGGTCTGAACCTGGTATAGGTTAAGGGGCAGTTGACGATATGATCTGAGTTCGCCGGCCATAAGCAGGGTAACAACCTCTTCGTGGGTCGGGCCGAGCACAAATTCCCTGCTCTGGTGGTCCAGGCAACGGAACATTACGTCGGACATGGAATCGTATCTGTCTGTTTTATCCCAGATTTCTTTTGGTTGCAGGGCAGGCATGAGTATTTCCTGGGCGCCTGCAGCTTCCATTTCCTCCCGCACTATCTGTTCGACTTTTTGAAGGGCTTTGAGGCCCAATGGGAGGAAGGTATATAGACCGCCGGTCAGGCGCCGGATGAGGCCGGCGCGAAGCATAAGCTTATGGCTTTCTATCTCCGCGTCCTGGGGCTCTTCTCTGAGAGTGGGAATAAGCGTTTGAGACCATTTCATGTGTACAACTCCATATTTGCCAAAATGTAGAGTAAATAGGATGGTGGCGGAGTTTTCAAGGTAAAAGCTTGCTTCTCAGACAGACAGGCACGGTTTTTGTCATCTCGTATCCTTGTTTTGATCTTCATCTCGATCGTTGTCGACGAAGATCGCGACAATGGTCGGGACGATGATGAAGAGTACGAAGATCGCGACGATGATAGGGATAATGATAATCATGAGGAGCGATGAACCCACAATGATCTTGCTACGAAATTCCGTGAGATATGCGGGCTAAAAACTATTTTTATCTGGTCCGCCTTTCAGTGTGCCTTTTTCTGCTGTGTGGGGGCGGAAGGTAATGATATCGTTGATTTTAGCATTTCCGGCCGGAAAAATTGCAGGGAGGTATTCTGATGTCCATCCTTTTGCAAAGCCGGATTCAATTTTTTCGATGAGAACCCGGCAGTCTTTTCCGATCAGCGTTTCGGCGAAAATCTGACGCTTCTGTTCGTGTTTTTCTCTGAGTAAATCAACGCGCTTTGAGATTTCGGAGCCGCCGGGTTTGTCCGGCAGAGAAGCAGCGGCTGTTCCAGGGCGTTTGCTGTATGAGAATGCGTGAATATTACTGAAAGGCGCTTCGTCAACCAGTTTTAAAGTATTCTGGAACTCGGAGCCTGTCTCAGTCGGGAACCCTGCTATTATATCAGTTCCCAGGCCCAGGTTTTCGACAGTGTTGACTGCGAGGCGGATAAAGGTAATGTATTGTTCGCGCGTATATCTGCGTCCCATCTTCTTCAGAATCCGGTTATCCCCGCTTTGCAGGGGCACATGCAATGAGCGGCACAGTTTACGGGAAGTGGCCATGAATTCGATTACATCGTCTTCTGCGGTTGTAGGTTCAATAGAGCTGAGTCTGATTCGCTGAATGCCGGTACTGTTCTCGATCTTCTCAAGAAGTTCGACCAGGCCTGTTTTGTTATGAAGGTAACATCCGAGGTTTGCGCCGGTGAGGATCACTTCTTTAAATCCGTTGCGGCAAAGGTTGTCTATCTCTTCGATTATCTCTTCCGGGTTCCGGCTGAGGGAACGGCCCCGGGTTTTCGGCACAATGCAGTAGGAGCAATGGAAGTCGCAGCCGTCCTGGACCTTTATCGGCGCCCGTGTAGTGGTGAATTCCGGAGCGGGCAAACTCTTTGTGGCACGGGTCAAAGGAGCATTTATTGAAGTGTCCTGGCTCATATGGCGAATGACTGCCTCTGCTATGTTCCATTTGTCGGACTGGTCCAGCAGAATATCGGCGCGGCTTTCGGCTCGAAGCGATGCGCCTGCCACCTGCACGGCGCAGCCGGCAAGAATAACGGGGGCCCCGGGGTTTTTCTTTTTTGAGCTGCGGCAGAAACGTATGGTTTTTTTAAGGGCCTTTTCGGTTATTGTGCACGAATGCACGAGCACCGCATCGGCCTGGTCCCCGAAAGGGACAATGTCCCATCCCCGGTCTCTCATTATGCCGCTCAACGTAGCTGATTCCGCCTGGTTGAGACGGCAACCCAGCGTCTTGATCGCCAGTTTCATCATTCAACAACTGCGCCTTTTGCGGCATTATGGACCTGGCGCGCGTATCTTGCAAGATAGCCGGATGTGATTCGCGGCTTAAATGGTTGCGCCCGGTTTTTCCTTGATTCTATCTCTTCGGCGCTGAGTTTGACTTCAAGCTTATGGGCGGGGATGTCAATGCGAATCAAATCGCCGTCTTTCAGCAGTCCTATCAATCCTCCTTCAGCGGCTTCGGGAGACACGTGCCCGATGCAGGCGCCCCTGGTCCCCCCTGAAAATCTTCCGTCTGTTATAAGCGCGACACTTTCCCCAAGACCCTGTCCCATGATATATGATGTGGGCGCGAGCATTTCCTGCATTCCGGGTCCGCCTTTTGGTCCTTCATTTCTGATAACAACCACGTTGCCAGGCTGGATCCTGTTATCCAGTATGCCCCTGCACGCGTCTTCCTGGGACTCGAATACGACCGCTGTTCCTTCGAAGGCGAGCATACCCGGCGCGACTCCCGCAGACTTCACTACCGCCCCTTCTTCGGCAAGATTTCCGTATAGAATAAACAATCCGCCTTCCCTGGAATAGGGATTTGATACCTCGCGTATGACGTCATTGTCCTTGATGCTTGCCCGTGAAAAGTTTTTTCCGATTGTTTTGCCTGTCACCGTTGGACAATCTCTGTGTATCAACCCTTTTATGCGCGATATTTCTTTGAGAATGGCTTTAACGCCGCCGGCTCTGTCGACGTCTTCCATGTGATACGATGAAGAAGGCGCCACCTTGCATATATTCGGACATTTTTTTGATATCTCGTTAATCCGTTCAAGGTTGTAATCCACCTTTGCTTCGTGAGCTATTGCAAGCGCGTGAAGAACCGTATTGGTGCTGCCACCCATCGCCATATCCAGCGCAAAAGCGTTATCCATGGATTCGTGCGTAACTATATCGCGAGGCAGCGGGCCTTCGTCATGGGCCATGTCGACTATGCGTTGCGCTGCATCGCGGTATATTTTTCTCCGCCTGCTGTCGATGGCAGGCACTGTGCCGTTTCCGGGCATTGACATTCCTATGGCTTCGCAGAGGCAGTTCATGGAATTGGCGGTAAACATGCCTGAGCATGAGCCGCAGCCGGGACATGCGGTGCGTTCCAGTTCCTCCAGTTCGGCGTCTGAGACGTCGCCCTTACTGTGAGCAGATACGCCCTCGAAGACGCTTACAAGGTCTACTGCCCGGCCCGTTGATGTTCTGCCCGCCATCATGGGGCCGCCGCTTACCAGTATTGTCGGTATGTTCACCCTGAGCGCTCCCATAAACATGCCTGGAACAATTTTGTCGCAGTTGACAATACAGATCAGCGCATCGAAACAATGCGCGCGCGCCGTTGCTTCGACGCAATCGGCGATGATCTCTCGGCTCGGCAACGAGTATTTCATGCCTTCATGCCCCATGGCAATTCCGTCGCATATGCCCATGGTATTGAATTCAAGGGGTGTGCCGCCGCTTTGCCTGATATATTTTTTTATGTATTCTGCAACCTTGTTAAGATGCACATGGCCTGGTATTGCCTCCGTGAATGAATTGCACACGCCTATGAGTGGCTGGCTGATATCCTTGTCGCTTAATCCGGTAGCCCGCATCAGGCTTCGGTGCGGCGCTCTATCCCATCCCTTCTTAATTTTATCGCTTTTCATATTTCTCTCTGCTTTCCCTTGGTTGAATTGAGATTTATATATTAACATAGGGCGAAAGCTTGCGGAAGCAAGAAATCGGGTCTTGTCTGGATCTTTGTTGTATCCTGTCCTTGTCACTTTCTCATTGTAATTCTGGGTTTACTACTTGGATTCTTTTGAATAATGTATGCTTATGAAAAAAATCACAATACTGACTTTCTCTCTTTTATGCCTGTTTGCGGTGTCATGCAGGCGTAATGATTTTCGAACCGTCATAATTCATGTGCCGGGCATGAAACACAAGGCTTGCGCCGAACGCATAGTGAACGCCGCGAGAAGGAGGTCGAGCGGTCCGGAGGGCAGCGAGAATATAAGGATAAACATGGACGAGCGAACTGTTATTGTGACTTACAACAGCTTGAAGCATTCGCTTAAAAATATTGAGCACGATATAGCGAAAAGCGGTTTTACTGCCAACAATGTGCCTGCCGACCCGCGGGCCAGGGAGCAACTGCCGCCGGAGTGCAGATGAGCGCAGCAAGCTCAGGCGATATTGTGCAACCGCGGTTTTTGCGATGAAAATATCAGGTAATCGCGCGGAATGACTTCACATGGATCCTTTGATTCAACAGTTTCTGGACTATCTTGTTCTTGAACAGGGATTAAGCGCAAATACATGTGAGGCGTACAAATCTGATCTGAAGAGCTTCAGTGGATACATGAAGCGCCGTAAGATTGGAGCGATCAACCTGCTTACGCGCCGTGATATTCTTGACTATCTTGCCGAAGAAAAGGAGCGAGGCTTGAATATCAATTCAGTTGCCAGGCGCTTTGTCACGATTAGAGTTTTTCTCCGTTATCTTGCCGGCGAAGAGCTGCTTGCGGCGAATATCGCCGAATTCATGGATACACCGCGTCTCTGGAAGTCGCTTCCGGGCGTGTTGACGGGGCGCGAAGTGGAAAGGCTTCTGAAATCGCCTTCGGCAACAGACAGGATTGGGATCAGGGACAAGGCGTTGCTCGAGCTGATGTATGCCACTGGATTGAGGGTCAGCGAAGTTGCGGATATGAAGATTAGTGATTTGCATCTTGATTCCTGTTACGTGAGGTGTACAGGCAAGGGCAGCAAGGTCCGGGTGGTTCCGTTTGGCCGCAAGGCTAGGGAATGCCTGGTTCGTTACCTGAGAGATTTCAGGGGAAGTTTCCTGAAGGCAGCAAATGGAGGAGGAGAACCGGCTGACGATGGTTGCGTTTTTCTGACGTATCGGGGAAAAGGTTTTTCCAGGAAAGGGATATGGAAGTTGATCAAGGAATACTCGCGTAAGGCCGGTATACAGAAAAAAATATCTCCGCATACACTGAGGCATTCATTTGCCAGTCATCTTCTCTCAAATGGCGCCCCGCTGCGCGTGATACAGGAGATGCTGGGGCATGCGGACATATCCACTACGCAGATTTATACTCATGTTGACAGAAGCAGGCTGAAGAAAGTGCATGGACAGTTTCATCCGAGAGGATGAGGGGATAGATTCTGAACCGATAAGTTCCGGGCGTTTATGTCAAGCCGTAACCTTATTGGTTGCGGCCGAAGGCCGCCTTAGGGGGACAGGGATAAAGTCATTGGTCATTAGGTGGAGAGGGAATATCCAAAATCCAACACCGAATGTTCAATGGAAGGGCAAAAATTGTGCGCAGTCTGGTGAGTACAGCAGGTTGTGTCAACCTGCTGCTGCGTGAGATGAGAGAGCAGCG
>CAYYVQ010000083.1:0-8777 GCA_964475205.1 uncultured Victivallales bacterium
ACTGTTGACATCTTAGGGTGCAGTTCGTACAAAGAAAACGATATGAGGCGGGTTTCATACAACAGCAACGCATACATCAAACATGTAACTGATACGCCTGCATTTCCCTTGCCACCCTTTTCTGATACAATTTCAATGCGCGCAAACGGAGGATACATTGATGACAGAGACAATCGCTGCGTACGCTAGCCCGGATATTGAGAAGGCTGTCGCCATGGGCACAAAGACAAAGGCTCGGACCATTACGGTTACAATGCGTCCCAATAAGGACGTGCCGAGATTCCTCAAGAAGCTCGATTTTGCACAGAAAAAAGCAAGACAGAATAGCATCCAGTTTGATTGACTCCCGGCATGCTGGCGCCCAGACAGACCAAGTCACACGACCTGAAGCTCATCGACGTTTCGCCCTCCTTCTCAAACTTCTCATACGTCGATTCCGAGTATCTCCGGAGCCCAGCCATCCGACGCTTGTTCTCGCAGGCACGGAGCATTGTGGAACAGAAGCCGCAAACACTGGTTACTGAGACGTTGTCACCAGAAGGCCTTGTGGCCGACGAAAACGCTGAGATTGAAACACTGTTTCCTGCAAGACATGCCATGCGGGGTTTACATCGGATCTCGTTTTGGACGTGCTCGAAATCAAAGATCAACAAAGGACAACATCGTTCCCGGGATTTGACAGGCTACGCCGTCCTGAAGCTCGATGAGCTCCAAACGCCATGTGGTCCTCGACTGCGTTGGCACATCTTTGAATCCGTCTTCCGCAAGTACCCACACGAACATAATTACATGCCGCGACCGAGGCCTTTTCGTGTCCAAATTGGCGGACGTGAATTTCGGGTTCCGGGAGTTCTGTACTGTCAGCAGAACGGATTGAACAAGGCCTGTGCCCAGGTTGCTCTTCGGAGTCTTCTTGTTCAACAAGTAATCGATTCGGACATACCTTACAGCCGCATCAACGAGATCGCACGTGCCGTCCAACCCGGGTTCAGGCCACGAAAAGGGCTGAATAGCATGCAGATCGGACACCTGCTCGACGAACTGCAAATCCCTTACACTCCCATTGACTATACAGTCGATGATTCCCTCCGCCGCGATTTTAGGTACCAAAAGTTCCTCTACGCTGGGATAGAATCCGGTGACGGTGCTCTTCTGGGGTTTGAGTTCAAAGGCCAAGGCGCTCACGGGGAACGACATATTATCCCGTTCTTCGGGCACACATTCAACAAAGATACGTGGGTGCCTTACGCCGAGAAAGACTATTTCCATGTAGGAGAGAAGACGCGGTACATCACGAGCGAAGCGTGGACAAGCAGTTACATCGGACATGACGACAACTTCGGATCCAACTTCTGCGTTCCCAGATTGTACGTCGAACCGTCCCAGGTCCAGTACGTGGCGGTAATTCACAGACAGGGGTTTGCGGGTAGCGGTGTCGAGGCAGAAGCAATCGCTATCGAGTACCTATACTCTCTGCTCCCTGACATCGCATTGCTGGGTGGGCGATGGCTGGACCGGCTTGTCGACTACGTATGCGATCAGAAGGTAGTCATCAGGGCAATCCCAATCACGACGGATGAGTATGTTCGTCACCTTGTCGCGTTAAAAGACTGGGAGGACAGGCGGGAACACAAGTACATTCGAGATGCCCTCTCCACAACACTACCCGATCACTTCTGGATGATCGAGGTCTCCGTGCCGGAGCTGTTCGCGGCCAACAAGCGGAAGATCGGCTGCATTCTTCTGAGAGGAGACCGCCCATTCGGAACTAAACTGGATTTCAGTTCCTTTTTACTGGCGAGGATGCCCGGATACTACCTCTTCTTCAGGCAAGTAGGAAAAGACGGGCGGCCACAATTCGCCGCGCGAGCGAGCAACCTGCGTTCTCATGTAGATGTGCTGCAACGTTAAGGCTGCACGCGGCTGCCAGATCCTCTTTGATAATTCTATAACTCAGCCCAGAAGCCCCAGGGTGGCATCCTGACATTTGACATTCCCGCCTAAACCCCCATTTTTGCTGCAACGTAAATGTCACATAATGTCAGGCCAAAACAGCAGAAAGCACAGTATTGAGATTCCAAGGTCCACACCTTTTCTCAAATGAATGCACACCTTCTCCAGGAACTCAGTCCGGGAAGACAACTACTACGGATTCTGCCTTTCCTGAAATTCGCAAAATTAGCCTGATTCGCGGTTACTCAAAGAATTGCTTTACACCACCGCCAGGCGTTCCTACACTTCTACAACACTACTCAACCGCAGGTGTTGAATTAACGAAATAAGGCCGGCAAATACTGTAGCTGGGATTTGATATTGACATACTTGTTCCTTAACGTACAATTGTACTCATGAAGATAGTAGCAGACACCAATACGTTTCTTGCCGTGGCTCTGGACGAACCTGAAAAGGATTGGCTGATCGAGGTGACGGACGGTCGTGACCTCGTCGCCCCGGCTGTCCTGCCATACGAAATCGGCAATGCACTTTCGTCGCTTGTCCGGCGCAAGGTTATGAAGGAATCGCAGCTGGCCGCAGCCTGGGATGCCGCGGCAGCCGTTCCTGTAGAACTGGCGGGCATCGATGCACGGGCATCGCTGCTTCTGGCGGGACACTTCCGAATTTACGCGTACGATGCGTATTTCCTGCAGTGTTCGCTGGAAATGAAGGCTCCACTCCTGACGCTTGACGGAGGAATGAAGCGCGTGGCGAAAGAACTCGATATAACTCTGGTGGAGTAGACATGAAAGTATACACCTATTCGCAAGCGAGACAGAACCTGGCGGACGTACTCAACCAATCGAAGGATGAAGAAGTCCTCATCCGCCGGCGCGGGGGCGATTCTTTCGCCGTAGTGCCCAAACCCAGAGAAGGTTCGCCCTTCAATGTGCCCGGCGTGAAGACGGGAGCCACTACGCCTGACCTTCTTGCCTCGGTCAGAGAAAGCCGATCGAAGACATCCCAACAACGGCATTCACGGCGACGCGGATAAGACGCGCAGAAGCGCCTCGCCCACGCGCGTAATGCCGAGGTTATGCGAAGAAGATATGAATATTAGAGCGATGCTGTCACCCGTGCCTTCGGAAGCCAAGTTACAGTCTGAAGACTATTACACTTGGGGTGGAAGCATGGTTCGCGGCCCGGAGGGAAGATGCCACCTGTTTTATAGCCGGTGGCCACATGCAACAGGATTTCACGCCTGGGTCACCCATTCAGAAATAGCGCATGCTGTATCAGACAAGCCGACCGGCCCCTATCAGCATGTGGCTGTAGCGCTGCCAGTTCGGGGTGCGCGGTACTGGGATGGTCTGTGTACACATAACCCTACTGTCCACCAATTTCATGGTAAATACTACATCTACTATATGGGAAACACGGGGAACATGGAGAAGACCGAGCGCCTCAACATGATTCATCGCAACAACCAGCGGATAGGGGTTGCCGTTGCGGACCATCCGAACGGCCCATGGAAACGCTGCGACAAACCGTTGATTGATGTTGGTGAAAACGCTCAAGAGCCGGATTCACTTATGACAAGCAACCCCTCGCTCTGTCGGTGCCCGGACGGGACCTATCTTATGGTGTACAAGGCCGCGGGGGCCGCGCGACCCCTCCCTTTTGGAGGTTCGGTCGTGCACTTGGTGGCAACATCTGCTTCACCAACCGGACCATTCAAAAAGTACCCCGAACCTATCTTTTCTGCCAAAGGGGATTCCTTCCCTGCTGAAGATCCCTGCATCTGGACCCAGGAAGGCAAATTCTGGGCTATTGTCAAAGACATGAACGGCGCTTTCACCGGTGCGAAGAACTCCTTGTCGCTGTTCACATCTAATGATGGATTCAGGTGGATGTTGGCTGAATACCCACTGGTTACAACACCACAAATAGATTGGCAAGAGCAGGGCTGCCAAAAAATTGAACGACTTGAGCGGCCTCAACTCTGGTTGAAGGACGGAATTCCCGCCATTCTTTTCTGTGCAGCAAAGAATGGAGACCACACATTCAATGTTCACATACCGCTCGCGCACTGTTCCGGCCAAGGAAGACTGCCCAACAACCATAAGCGCGAACTTGAAAGCCCCAGGGTCCCATCTTGACATTTGACATTTCCAACCAAAGCCCTATTTTCGCTGCAACTTAAAGGTCGCGTAATGTCAGGCCAAAACAGCAGAAAACACCGTATAGAGATTCCAAGGTCCATACCTCTTCTCAAACAAATACATTCGTTCTCCTGCAGGATCAGTCAGGAAAGACAGCTACTATGGATTCTGCTTTTCCTGAAATTCGCATCCCGACTCCCCGAGGTCGGGACGCCCCATCCTGTACATCCTGTTAACCTGCCCGCCCTCCCGCCGGTCGGGGGAGGTGGGTTCTGTCAAAACTTCTCCTCTTTATTCGCGTCAATCTGTCACCGGGCAGTTCAAAACCGACAGCTAATGGGCGGATCAAAACCGACAGTTTTTGTAGTTTATTTAAATATCATTCCTTGGTTTTCTTGTCCACCGATTTGTGATTCGCAACCCGAACCTTGACTAGATAGCTCTTGCCCCTGATAGTGACGGTAATGCTAATGGGGGTCGTTGTTCAGCAGTCTGTTTGGGGCCTCGTTAGGTGCCGCAGTTAGCACCTGGTCGATAGGTTTGCATATGAGTTATGAATATTCCCAAATAAGCATGAATTCCTGGAAGAGAATGTAGCTTATTTTAGGAATATAATGGGGTTACTGGTTGACTATTGACATATATATTCCTAAATAATATCATATTCTTGAGTGAGAATACTATGACAGGCAAGAATACAATCAGCGAACGCGAAATGATCGCCCGGCTTGAGAGCGACCGACAGCTTTTACCTCCCTTCAGCATCAGCCTGGTGCGATCTGGCCTTGAGCTGGGTACAAGAGAGATAGATGCGCTGCTCGAAGTATCCTGGCAGGGAAGGTCTGCGATATTCGCGGCCGAGATCAAGTCATCATCGACCCCAAAGACCCTCCAGATGGCCGTCGACCAGATTACTTCCACGGACCTCCCTGCGGGAACCTACCCAATGGTCATAGTTCCGTACCTTGGGGAAGATAATCTCAGGATGCTTGAAGCCAGTAAAGTGAGCGGAATAGATATGTGCGGTAACGGCGTCGTGATCTGTGACGACTTCATGGCTTTCCGCAGCGGCAAGCCGAACCGCTACAAGTCGTCTTCCAGCATCAAGAATGTGTATGCGCGGAACAGCTCGATGGTGGCACGGGCATTACTATGTAAGCCCTCGTTCCCTGCCGTGCAGGCGCTCTTGAATGAGGTCAACGATCGCAACCTACTCGTCAAAAATTACGCACGGAAGCCAATGAGTCAATCAACCGTCTCGAAGTGCCTGAAAAGCCTGGAAGAAGACCTGATCATTGCGCGCAAGAATAACATCCGACTTCTACAGGCAGACAAGTTGCTAACAGAATTGGCGGAAAACTATCGCCGACCGATGGCCACGATGAAGGTATCCTGCAAGACGGAAGACGGTGACCCCTTGGATGCTCTTGCCAGGGGCGCAGACCGTACGTCTTTGCCGATAGTTGCTACGGGGGTATCGTCCGTGAACCGGTATGCAGTAATGCAGCGGGGAGACGTACTTCAGGTGTACTGCCCCAACGTAGCAAACATCCTTGAACAGTCTGTTCTGGTGGAGACGAAGAGATTCCCTGACATTGAACTTCTGGAGGTCTCCGATGAATCGGTATTCTTCGACAGCAGAGAGAATGTGCCGGGCGTATGGTCCGCCTCACCCGTACAGACCTACCTGGAGCTAATGTCTGGAGACAAGCGTGACAAAGAGACAGCGGAGCAGGTTAAAGATTTCATTCTATCAGAATTGGAGCTCCGGCCATGACGATGATAACACTGAAGACGGCACTACTGGATCTGTTGGCTGCTACCGGCGACCCCGATTTTCGGCCACTCATTGGTGGTGGCTACGGCATATACCTCAAATATCAGCAGGTGCTAGAGACCAAACCACGAACGCTACTTACAGAGCGCCCTGAAGCTCGTTCGACCAATGATATCGACATGTTTCTGCGCACTGAGTTGCTGGTTGATGGTACGCGGCTTCAGCCGCTCAAGGCTGCTTTGGAGGAGATCGGGTATAAGCCAGTCGAGGGCGCGGAGTACTATCAGTTCGCTAAACCAGGGCCTGACGGCGGGATAGCTGGCGCGCTGAAGGTAGACCTCCTTGCCGGCCCGAAGGACCTGCTCAAAAACAAGGGCTTGAAAGCTGATGATCGGCGTGTTCGAACCATCAACCCGAAGCTTAAGGGACTGCACGCTCACCCAGTGAATGAAGCCATCACGCTTGAAATGGACTGCTCAGAGCTAACAATCCAGGGGCAACTATCAACCGGAGAGCAAGCGCAGGCGATCGTAATCCTGCCGCACCCGTTCACGTTCATCACCATGAAACTGTTCGCGTTGCGAGATCGCGTGGATGACGAGGATAAGGACTTTGGCCGTCATCACGCACTGGATATCTACACGATGTTTTCGCTGATGACCGAAGAGGAATGGGCTGAATGCCAGCGATTCCAGAAAGATTATGTAGACAAACCCTTCGTAAAGGAGGCAGGAAAGATAGTTGCTGACTTCTTCGGGGACGATGAGGCCATGGGTATGATTAGGTTGCGAGAGCACTCCTACTACACGCCCAATTTACAACTGGATGACTTTTGGCAAGCGCTGGTCGACCTGTTTAAGCAAGCATCAGGTCTTGCGGGTTAGCCGTAAGCCCCAGGGTAACATCCTGACATTTGACATTCCCGCCTAAACCCCCATTTTTGCTGCAACTTAAAGGTCGCGTAATGTCAGGCCAAAACAGCAGAAAACACCGTATAGAGATTCCAAGGTCCATACCTCTTCTCAAACAAATACATTCGTTCTCCTGCAGGATCAGTCAGGAAAGACAGCTACTATGGATTCTGCTTTTCCTGAAATTCGTTAAATCCCAACTGCCCGAAAACAACTTTACACCAATACCAAACATTTCTACACTTGAATTGTTGCATTAACGAAATAAAGCCGGTTAATGCTTTGGTTATACATGAGAAAATAGAGAAATGGCATTAAGCGAATTTGAACGGAAGAAGATTGAAGTGGAGGTCGGTCGTTTCGTTGAAACCCACAGACCACCTGAGAATATTCGCCATCAACTGGATATTGGTTTCAGGATTGAGAATCAAAGTGTTCTTTTTTTCGAAATCCGACCTCGCTGGGACAAGCCTGACGAAAAGATGGAATC
The DNA here is from genome assembly GCA_964475205.1 of uncultured Victivallales bacterium. Classification (GTDB taxonomy): domain Bacteria; phylum Verrucomicrobiota; class Kiritimatiellia; order UBA8416; family CAYSRM01; genus CAYSRM01. Next base: position 7,276 of record CAYYVQ010000083.1, read on the forward strand.
ACCCGTTGCAAAAGCAACGTACGGGAAAACCGAACGAGTCTGGAAGGTGTACTGGATGCGATCTGACCTCAAGTGGCATCGGTACGACCCTGATCCACAGGTCAGCCACCTCAGCGATTTTCTTAAGTTGGTTGATGAAGACAAGAATGGTTGTTTCTGGGGATAAAGAAGAATAACCAGAAAATTCAGGATATTTTCGCGTAGCCGTGAAAAATCCTGATTTTCGCCGTTGGACAAAAAACATCTTGACGCATAACGCTATGCGTTATATATCATGTCTCATGATAGAGAGTTTCAAGTGTAAGGAGACGGAGAAGATCTTCCGCAGGGAGTACTCGCGCAAGCTGCCAACGTCGATTCAGAAGGTCGCCTTTCGGAAGCTTCGTATGCTCAACCGTAGTGGAACTGTCGAAGATCTCCGAGTCCCACCGGGAAACCGACTTGAAGCGCTCTCAGGAAAACGGAAAGGACAACATAGCATTCGGATCAACGATACGTGGCGCATCTGCTTTGTCTGGCGCGACGGCAAAGCTTACGCCGTTGAGATCGTAAACTATCATAAGGGGTGAACGATGAAAAAAATACCTCCAGTGCATCCTGGCGAGATTCTACGGGAAGAATTCATGAGGCCTTTCGGCCTCAGCCAGAACCAGTTGGGGAAGGAGCTGAATGTGTCGCCACGCAGGATCAATGAAATCGTGCACGGACGGCGAAGCGTAACCGCAGACACCGCTCTTAGGCTGGCACGCTTCTTTGGTAATTCCGCCAGTTTCTGGCTCGGCCTTCAGATGGATTACGACCTCGATGTCGCAGCGGACGAGTCGGCTGCGGACATCAGGCACGAAGTTCATCAAATGGCTTTCGCATGACGGGGCCAACAAGAAAAAGAAATAGGGGACATACAATATATACACACTGCAGAAATCTTCCGGCTAAGCCGCTATAAGTCAACATGGATATTGAGGAGATGAAGGATACCTACGAAGGCTTACTCAAAGCCATGCGCAAGGACCTCGGGCATTCTGACGACAGTCTGCCGCCAGGTGTCCTCATGAGTCTCTTCATCAATGCGGATGATAAACAGGAAACTGGCCAACAAGAGAATTGAGGGTATTGCTTGCTACGCGCGCAAACCCTCAGTCTGATCGTTCCCGTCGCGCTGCGCGCGACGGGAACGGCGAGTTGAGGAGATGACATGAGCTATAATTCGACAGTCTTTAAGGTAATGATCGCATCCCCGAGCGATGTTAGTGCAGAACGTGGCCTTATCCGCGAAGTCCTCGCCGAATGGAATGCTGTGCATTCGGAGATGCGAGGGCTGGTCTTGCTTCCTATCGGATGGGAGACCCATTCCACTCCAGAAATGGGAGACCGACCGCAATCCATCATAAACAAACAGATCCTAAAGGATTGCGATCTCTTGGTAGGGGTGTTTTGTGGGGAGCAAGGGTCACGTCTCGAGAATCGATTCCGCTGAAAAAGTCCGCGCGGTTTTTCCTTGT
>CAYYVQ010000084.1:0-8366 GCA_964475205.1 uncultured Victivallales bacterium
GGGAACAGATCAAGAAGAAAGGCAATATCCCGCCCTTTCATATTGACCAGCAGGTATGCTACGACAGCAAGCGCGACCGTCTCTACATTGCGGGTGGCGGCTATCCGCATATCAAGCTTAAGAAGGGCGACAGCGCGCTGTGGATGTTCGATGTGAAGACGGAAAAATTTGCACGGCTGGTGCCGGAAGTGACTCCCACGCCGACTGGCTACGCATCGAATGCTGCCTGTTTTATGTACGACAGCGTGAACGATGTCGTTCTACTGTTTTGGCACTCGCCGGGAAGAGGTAGGGATAAGGAAAAGGCCATCTTTGCCTACCATCCCGAGACGAATGAATGGGAAGTGGTTGCAGAGAATGTGCCTGAGATGAAGCGAGGGAGGTATGCTCAGTGGACCGGGCATTACAACCCGAAATTGAATGCCTGCCTGCTGCATGTGGCTGACGACAGCCAGAATAACGGCACGATGCTTGCCTATCGCTATAAGCGAAAGTAAGCTTGCTATTCATGTCCACCAGTTTTCTGGCCGGCTATGCTTCCCCCTTCAGCCAGGCTGCGTGATCGGGCTCTTCGGTGAGCTCCGGCTGCCGGTCGAATTCCAGGCGGATGATCGTCATGGCTTCGTGGGGACATTCGTAGGGCAAACCAGCGATGGACATCCGATGATTGGATTTGCGGGTAATCGTCAATTCCTGCCCTGTTGCGAGCAATATAGCTCGTTTTGGCAAATGCTTGAAAAGGGGCACGACGATTTCAGGCGCACTCCAGAAGTTGACGTGAAGATAGAGAGTATTGCCTTTTCTGGTGAATCCTCCCCGGGTGTACCGAATCGGGAAACGCCTGGACCCATAGATCGCTTCCCCGTGTACCTTCAGCCACTCGCCCATTTTCTTCAGAACGACCGCATCCTCGGGGACAATGGCGCCGCGCCCGTCCGGGCCCGTGTTCAGCAAATAGTTACCTTCCCCGCAGGCGGCCTTGCTGAGGTTTCGTAAAAGCTGGCCCAGCGTCTTGCGTACAGGATTGTGCCGTGAATATCCCCAGGCTGATTCGTCGCCAATGGTCATGCACGTTTCCCACCCGCGCCCGGGTTTGCTGGCTTTCACATGCTGTTCGGGAGTATCCAGATCCGCGTCGATTCCCAGCCGGTTATTTACCAGGATCGCAGGCTGCAGCTCGTAGATGAGATCGAGCAGTTGCCTCGCTCGCCAAAACTCTGCCGCATCGACTTTCTTCCGGCCAATGTCAACCCATGCCCCGTCGAACCAGAGCACATCGATCTGACCATAGTTGCTCAGCAGCTCCTCAACCATGGCGTGAAGATTATCAACCATTTGCCTGGCGGATTCAGGATGCGCTTCCGGTTCCCAATACCCCGCTTCACGCCAGTCCTTGTTGGATATGTACAGGCCTACACGCAGTCCATGCCGACGGCAGGCCTCAACGTATTCTTTCACAAAATCTCGACCGGCCGCGGTTTTTACCGAGTTAAAATCTGTCACATCTGTGTCCCAGAGACAGAAACCATCGTGATGGCGTGTTGTTAGTACGGCATAGTTCATGCCGGAATCGACGGCGAGCCGGGCGATCGCGTCGGCATCGAAGGCCTCGCCTGTAAATGTATCGGCCAGTTTTCGATACTCATCCACCGGAATGCGTTCGCGGAACATCACCCATTCTCCACGTTCCAGCAAAGAATAGAGCCCCCAGTGAATGAACAGCCCAAAACGGGCCTCGTGGAACCAGTGTATACGGTCGTCATAAGACAGCGTGGTCATATCGTACTCCTAATATCATTGCCCGGAAAATACAAAGTCTTTGTGCCATTGTCCAGTATCACTGTCACGTTTACCCCCTTTGCCGGCAGGTGTGATCTTTTCGTCTTCTCCTTTGCGCGCGGTTGCATATTTTAACGGTGTTTATGCATTCGGGGATTATTTTCTTGCACATGCTTCTGCTTCAGAAATCTTTTCCTCGAAGTAACCCTTTGCCAACGGATCGTCAGGAATTTGAGAACGTAGATCATTGGCATATACCAGAATGGCATCTCTGGCTTCGTCTGTCGAAATGTTTTGTAATGCTTTAACTATAACCGACCCGTACTCAAGATTATCACCCAGATTTAGAGACTCTTTAAGCAAAAACGGAATGGTCTCAGGAGACGCAATGTTTCCCAGCAACTCAACCCCAGTTTCAGCAATACGAAAATGGTATCCATCAGGCCGGTCACGGCTTGAAATGATTGCATTCTGAATTGGTTCTACCGCTTCGGCTCCTTTCAGGCGGCTGTAGACCTCCATGGCTGCGCACGCCACGCGCACATTACGCTCGCCAAATTTCGTGACCAGAAAAGAAGCCGCTTCGGAACGTAAGATTGGATCCTTTAATTCGCCGAGAGCCTTCACTGCTTTCCAATTCAAGTAAATTGACGCATTTGCAATTGCCTTAAGTTTATCAAGAGCATCTTTATCATTTCTTTTTGCGATGGCTTCAATGACCCATTTGCGCTTTGGAAGGGGATTCTTAACGTCTTCAAGAAAGCTGATTATCTGCATAGGTTCTGCTTCTGCAATGGGTACGGTAGGGGAGTCAGCGCGTCCAGTATCAGTTACCGTGAAATCATATTCATTGTTAGTTTTTCCTGATGATTGGAGGTCGGAAGAGGTAACAGAAGTGACACGTTTTTCGATATCTGGAGACTTCCGGTTCGTCGTCTCCAACGGCATGTCAGGGACTGTTTCCATAACAGGAGGGGGGCGGTCCGCAGTGACGTCCGATGATCCCGCCAGGCGCAACCACCAGGCGCTCCCAACTATAATGCCAGCGCATAGCAGCAAAAGAGACACGTATTTCAACAATCTGGTGGTGTGGGTTTTGTTGTCTGATGTGCGTTTGATGTTCACTGTTTGATAACTCCCTGTATTACACTATGTAACATATAGCAGTATTCGCATAAAAGAGCAAGCAAGTACTCTGTATGTCCTTTACACATATCTGCTTATCTGTTATTAATATTGAAAACGCAGGAAGCTTATAATTTGCAACAAAATGTGTGGAGATGACGTAGTGATAGATTTTTACAACGTGCAAAAGCATTTGATCGGAATCGTTTTTCTATTGTTAGTGGCTAACGTGTCGCGCGCCACGTTAGTATCCTACGATCAAAATGTGACCGTGCCAACGGGCCGCCTGTCTCGCGTTGTTCTGGAATTCGATGATGATCAGCTTTTTACTGTGCCGGAGATGACGGTTACAGTTGTCTCGGGACCGGATCATGGAAACGTTATCACGCATGGCCTGTATGCTTATTATGAGCCGGATTCTGGCTTTACAGGGTCAGACAGTTTTACATGGAAAATCGAAAAAGGACTAAGCACTTCAGAAGTCGCCCAGTGCACCCTTAATGTAGACTCATCGCCAGCCCAGGACCGGCGTATCCTGCTGATAGTGGAAGAGGTCCTTCGCCCAGAGATCGAAGGACATCTGCAACAACTTGCATTTGACCTGAACATGGAAGGGTATGAGGCGCAACTTCAGGACTGGAGCGATCCGTCGGCGTCAAACCTATGGGCATATTTGAAGAGCGAGTACGAGGATCCCGGCAAGAAATCCCTGGCAGGGGCAATTTTTGTAGGTGATTTGCCGTATATTTACGACTCTGTTACAGAAGTAATCAATGATGTAGCATATTGGTATTTGCAAACCTTTAACCAGATTTCGAGCGTACCAGACATATGGGTCAGCCGCATAGCTGTGCCAGCCAGTGAACAGGAAATTGTTCATTATGGCCGGATTTTTGAGGCTAATCACGCTTACAGAACAGGCGCAAGCCGCTATCCACATCGGGCATATTGGGAAATGCAGGCCTGGCCGGAATATACAGATTACTACTATCCGAATCACTGCGCGAACGCTCTAGAGGTGTGGTCATCAAGAAAACATGCCGATAATATTGGAGGCGTAGCGGTATATCATGCCTATCGGGACGGCATGGATGTACTGGACGAAACTATACATGGCAGCAATTTAGTTGATGATTTCGCCGCGCTGGCGCTTCGCCCATGTATGAGTCGTGTCAGCTTGCTGACCGCCTGTGGCAGATGGCGATTGGCGAGAGAGTCTATGTTCACACGTCGAGGCGGCTCGATTTTCGCGGTCGGAGCAACGACGACGACCTATACGGGCGCCTATGTGATTATGGATGACGGGACTGCAACAAGAAATTTCCGCACCTCCTTACGTGAGGGGATGTCGTGGGGAGACGCGCTTGTCGCGAATCTTGTCTTTAATGAAATCCACCGTACGGTCATGTTTGGCGATCTGTCGATGGGAGTGCGAATGAGCCCATCTAATTCATTGCCAGTATTAAGCAATTTTACCGCGTCCCCGGTTCTCGGGAAAGCGCCGCACACAGTAGTTTTCGAGGTCGAAGGCAATGATCCTGATGATTCTGTAACTCTTTATGAATGGTTTCTTGAAGGCTATCAGAGCGCAAGCGTGGAGCCTACGAGGGTAGGCGCAACGCTAAGTTCAGTGACGAATACATATCATCGTCCATATGTTTATACAACAGAAGTACATGTTGAAGACGAATACCAGGCGCGCGCCTGGTCGGATCCCATTGTCGTTATTGTAAACCCTGATCCGGAATCAATCATGCGTGTCAACGCTGGATATGATCTGGATGATTTTAACGCGAAATATGAATATATCGATAGCCAGACAAACCTATGGCTACATGATCAGAAATACCGGAGTGATGCCTGGGGCAGCTTATCCGGAGATGCCCGCGGCGTTGCCAACGAGGTGTCCAATACGGAAGATGCGAGATTGTATCAACGCTTCCGTGAGGGAGGGCGCTTCTCCTACCGTGTCCCCATGACAAACGGCGTTTACGCGCTGGCTCTGCATTTCGCAGATATGTACTCTTCCGGTTCCGGAGAAAGGATAATGGATATTCAAGCAGAGGATATAACAATTGTTACCAATTTTGATGTCGCGGCACATGTCGGAATCAATACAGCGCATACACTAGCTACTCTGGTCGAAGTGTCTGACGGTGAATTAGATTTTACCATTGCCACCAATTCAGCGTCACAAAACCATGCCTACCTCAATGCGTTCAGCATCGCCCCTGCCGGATCAATGGATGTAGGGCCCACGATAACTTCATCACTTGAGGAGGAGGCAGCTGGATGGACTCCGTTTTCGTATATTATTACCGCTTCTGGACGACAACCGATCGAGTATGAAGTATCAGGATTGCCGGACGGCCTTGCGTTGGACGGCAACACGATTTCAGGCACACCAACACAGATTGGGCTTTTTGAGGTAGACATAACCGCTACTAATGTGGACGGATCAGACACGGCAACACTCGCGTTAAACCTGATCATGCCTCAAACAGGGCGTATCGGCATTGCTCCTTTGGGCACTACGGTGGAGCCCGGTGGCACAACGCAGTTTGTGGCGACAGCTTACACCGAGTATGGCGATGTGATGCCAGATCAGCCTGTATTTGATTGGTCTGTGAGCAGCGGCGGCTCCATTGACACGAACGGCATATTCACCGCTGACCCTGAAATTGGTGGGCCCTATGTCGTGACGGCGATCGGCGATGGCTGTGTCGGCATGGCAATATTACGCGTCTCCGGCATTGGAAAAACCAATGTGTTTGTCTGGAAAGAGGGCACAACAGGGAGCTGGTCCAATCCTGATAACTGGACTCCGTCCGGCTTCAGCAACAGCGCATCGAATAGCTGCGTGGCCAATGACGGTGTACTCATGGCATCCGGGACCTTTTATCCCGATCTGGCGCTATTGGGGTATAAATTTGAAGGCGGCACCCTTACGTTTGATCAACACGTGACGATCAATGGCGGCTTGCGCCTTATGGGCGGCACGATTCAGATGACTAGCGGATACTCCAGAGATCTTGACGCCAGAGTGGAATTAATGACTGGGTCGGTCTCACGGATTGCATTAAATCAAGAATTGACTAGAATGAGATCGGTCGTCGGTTCCGGGACGGTGGTAGTCACAAACATTGGTTCATCCGGTAAGATTGGTGATTTGAAACTTGGCGGCTCATTCAACGGATCTATAGAAGTGTTGAACAGCGACGTAGGACTTGCTGATAACTATACCGGTGAAACAGGAGATAATGGGAGTATATGGGTGAGTGAGTCCGGAGTATTATCGGTCGAAGGTTATGCGGCAACGTGGACCATTCATGGAGGAATAACCCTTAATGGCGGAACCGTTCGAGATACCTCAGGAGATCCTACTGTTTGGACTTCCGACACTGAATGGACAGTTCTTTCAGGCTCAGTGTTTAAATCATCAGACGGCGCATATCAAGATGTCAGAGGTAATATACATGGCGATGCAGGATTAACTATTGAATGCGGTGGAGGCGGGAAAGGAATAAACTTCAGAGGGTCGGGCAGCACTTATTGCGGTACGATCACCGTCAAAAATAACGGACGTCTTTACCTGGCACACAGCGGCGCCTTGTCGCAGACAGGCGATCTGGCTTCGTTAAAAGTCGAACAGGGAGGCGCTGCAATTGTTGGTGGTTATATGTCCGGCAGCTCAGCGAAAGATGCCGGGGATGTGGATATAAAGATAGACACATTGCTTCTGGGGGGCAGAGGTGTTCCCGCCGGCGTTTACAGCCAATCGAACCCACTTCCATACGAAGGGTTCATCACCTTCCATAACGCGTCGTCCAGTCTGGAAGTCATGACGTTGTCGCCGTCTGAATTCTACGTGATAGAAGCTTCTGCGGGAGAAGGCGGAGCCATTTTGCCCGCAGGCGATGTCATTGTCGACCCAGACAATGACCAAGCATTTGAGATTGTTCCTGCTTCGGGAAATTTCATAGACGAAGTTATTGTAGATGGTGTTTCCCTTGAATCGATTACGAACCATTATCTTTTCTCTGAAGTAGTTTCCGATCACACCATATCCGTTTCCTTTTTCCCAATACAGATCAAGACGTTTGAACAGGCTAATGGAAGCGAGCTTCCTGTTCTCCAGTTCATGGGCAAGGTTGGATATTTCTATGAGGTATTATATAAGGACGATCTGGCTAGTGAAGAGGATTGGCAGGTCTATACTAATAATTTAGCGGGAACAGGCGGGGTGATTGAGATCGAAATTGATAACAGACAAGCGCCGCAGCGATTCTACCGTCTGCGGGCTGGCTCATGGTGAATCACTCGGGATTAGATAAGTATACTTCGAATACAGACAGGAATCTTTTCCTGGCATCGTTTTCTTTGTGACTCTTTGTGCGGTAGCGCCAATGCAACTACATGCGCAGGAAATAGACAGAAACTGTTCTGCTTGATGAATAAAGTGGTTATGGTCTGCATAACAGGCAAGTCAGTCCCGAAAAACTGACGGGTAGGATGGAATACGATGGACCGTTGGGATTCGTGTGCCTTTCGGCTCCTGCGTATGTGCGGACTACTACCCGTCTTCGGCAAAGAAAAGGCGGCGATAGGCGGCCGGGGGCGTGGCATACTCGCGGGTATAGAGCTTGCTAAAATAGGCAATATCAGGGATTCCGACGGTTTCGGCCACTCGCTTCACCGGCAGGTTTGTCTCCCTCAGCAGTCGCGCAGCCTTTTCCATGCGCTTGCTGTTGACGAAAGTAACCGGGGAACGGCCCGTGAAATCGCGAAACATCCTGCGCAAATGCGTAATACTCATACCCATCCTGAGTGCTTCCTGCTTGAAATCAAACCGCTGTTCGGGATGTTCCTCAATACGGCTCAGCATATCCTGTATCTCTTTTCTCCTGGGATGAGTAACGACCGTGACCGGTGGCTGGGAATGCAGACTCAGCCACAAACCCTCCAGGGCATGAACGGCTTCGGCATGAAAGTCCGGCCCACGTGACAGAAGATTCAGAAGATGATCGAACCTGACGCAGAACTCATCGGGCTTTGTTACGCGGAAGAACGGAGGCGATTCGTCGCGTATCGTCAGAAGTCCGCCAGTTATCCAGCGTTCCACCCGCGGCCCTCTGAACGAGACAAACCGGTGATCCCATGAGCCACCGGAGTTTGTCGCTGGACCATAGCGGAAACGCGGGCCCGGCCATGTCCAGTAAGCTACAGGCCAGTCAAAAGTCACAGGCTTTCCGTTGTCCACCCGCCAGAACAGTCCACCAGTATGCGCATAGTTCAACGCATAGCGGTCGGCAAAGATACGATTGACCTTTTGTTCATACCGGCGCAGATGATTGAACGTTAGAAATTGAAAATCATCAAAATAATCCATGTTCGTATTTTACAAAAAACAGCTTGTTTTGTACATAGACCAGGGAAACTTTTGCTGTTATATTTTCAATACT
>CAYYVQ010000085.1:0-8188 GCA_964475205.1 uncultured Victivallales bacterium
CTATTCGCTGATTAACCTTTGACTACATATAGTGGGAACACTAAATTACTAACGTATCGAGCTTAACCCTCAAAACTCACACTTTTTTGAATAGAAACAGTTCAAAGCGCTGTTAGCTTGATTTATTCATGAGCTTTTGTTGTGAGATTGCACAGGTTGAGGCAGATCAAGGGATTATTGCAGGAAGTCGGGCGAAGACACGTTATAACACTCCGGGGTCGGCTTTCAAGACAAGTCATTGAAATGTTGTGACATGTGTACCCGGAGTAAATTGTCCATGAATAAGTCAGATATGCGGGTTAGCACTGGGTAAAAAATGAGGTTCACCGAACGAAGCTGTGTAAAAACGCAGCAAGGTCGTGTAGAACGACTTTCACTTGCAATAATGGAGCTATCAATTGTTTCTGCGGAAGGAGTGTGAGATATGCGGGTTAGCGATAGAGAACTGTTCGAACGGCTGAAGCCTGTTTGTGACAAGCTGAAAAGGGTCAGGGACGTGGCCAAAGACCGCGATTTTCGAGAAGCCCGCTGTCTATTTTGTGATTATATCAGAGGCAGGGAAATTGCGACGTGGCACGAGACTGAACAAACCGCCCGGAGCCGGAAATCAGAATATAACAGGGAAGCGGCCGACCGGGCGGTGAGCCGGGAATTTACTTCATGTCATGTGGACCATAGCTTCGAAGGGCCCGTGGACTGGTTTTTTAATGCCACTCATGGCAGATCCGATATTGCATACACGCCTGAGTGGATGTGGCAGCTCAATCGCATGCATTTCTGGGTAGTGATGGGCAAGGCTTACCAGGCCACAGGTGATGAACGTTATGCGCGGGCCTTCGCCGAACAGCTTGAAAGCTGGGTGAGATCGTGCCCGCGTCCGAATGACAACGGCAATTATCAGGGTTCAGCCTGGCGGACTATCGAGGCGGGCATACGGATGGGCCAGACATGGCCGGAAGCTTTCCATCTTTTTCTGCAGAGTCCGTCGTTTACGGACGATCATTTGATTCTATATGTAAAGTCCTGTGTTGAGCACGCTGAGCATCTTCTAGACTCCCAGGATCCGCCCCGGGAAAACAACTGGGTTATGATGGAGATGAACGGACTCTACTCTGTTGGCGCGGTGTTTCCTGAATTTACACAGGCAAAGCGATGGCGAACATTTGCGCTTAACATTCTCGAAAAGGAACAGCGGAAGCAGTTTCTTCCGGACGGGTTTCAGTTCGAGCTTACTACCGGTTATCACAACGTTTCACTGATCAATACCTACAAAACAGTTAAACTTGCCATGGCTACCGGCAGGCAGGAGGAAATTCCGGATGGAATGATTTCTCTTCTGGAAAAGGCTTTTGACGTCAATCTTTATATGATGTCGCCGGATGGAACCCTGCCCGCATTGAACGACTCGGGGCATCCCGCCGCAGCTCCAATTTTGAAACAGGCTCTGGAGCTTTTTCCTGAAAGACAGGATTATGTATGGGCTGCTACCCGAGGTTTAGAGGGGAAAAAACCAGCCGTGACCTCTGTCTTTTTTAATTATGCAGGATACGCAGTAATGCGCAGCGGTTGGAGCCGTGACGCAACGACGCTTTACTTTGACAATGGTCCTGTTGGCGCCTCTCACGTCCACCAGGACAAGCTGAACCTGATCCTGTATGGTGGCGAACGGGAATTGTTGTTTGACGCCGGCGGGGGGATGTACGACGTAAGCGATTTCCGCAAGTACGATATTTCAACCTTCGCGCACAATACAGTGACTGTCGACGGTCTTCCGCAGAGAAGGACGCAAGAACCGCCTCCAGTAGAACCTGTTGATGCAGAATGGCAAAGCTCAGCCGGATATGATTTTGCATCAGGCATATACACAGAAGACTATGGCGAAGAGGATTATCGTCCGGCAGCGCATCACCGGGAGGTCCTGTTTCTTAAACCGGGAAACATCATCGTGGCGGATCGTTTGGAACCTCGAGACAACACGCAGCATGAGTTTCAGTCTCGCTGGCATCTGCGCTCGACCCGCGTCAACCATGACGAGGCAAGCGGCGCGGTTGTCAGCACGGACCCCGGAATGCCCAATGTGGCAGTGACACCTCTAAGCCCGAACGTCAATGTAACCCTTTCTTGCGGACAGAAAATTCCGGAATTAAGCGGTTGGTATGTAAGAAAGGATCAGCGTCACGAGCCGGCGACTACCATCACCCATACATGGAAATCGGATGTGCCGTCTGTGGCGCTCACGCTAATCCTCCCTCTGAAAACGGGAGAAAAACTTCCTGTAAAGCGGATCGAAAGACCGGCCGAATGCGATACAACCGTAATTTTTGCAAACGGCAGTCGCATCCACATTAAACTTTCAGATTCGAGGGGCCTTTTGTGGCGCGTCACCGAAGATGATTGTGAAGGTAAAATGAAACGCCAATTCAACCTTATCTAGCCTGACTTATTCATAAACCTTCGTTGGGAGAGTGCACAGGTTGCGGCAGATCAAGGGATTGTAGCAGGAAGCCGGGCGAAGGCGTGTTAGAACGCTCCGAGGTCGGCTTTCAAGACAAGTCATTGAAATGTCGTGACATGTGTGCTCGCAGTAGATTGTTCATGAATAAGTCAGGCTAGGGTTTTCAATCCGACCTGTCCTGTCAGGCGGCTGTGTCCATGAAATTCCACTCTCGTGCAATAGTTGATTGGAATCGAAAGCTTTTCGCATTGATTCTTCAATTCCCGGAATAAATGTTACGGTGGAAGCATTCCCGGATGTAACCGTTTGTCCCTTGACCGTGTGAATAGCGCAGTTTTTGTAAATGGCGTCGACTAACATGGTTTGGCGTCCTGCTGTGTCCAGATCGCAGACGAACGAGGGTCCGCCTTCAACAGCGTCGAGTACCGATGCCATCATTGCCTGTCGTGCCTGGTGGTTTCCTTTTATCGTGAAGGATGTGGGTTCGCCGGCGTCAGGGGTGATTACAGCGCTTGTGTGGGTTATGACGGCCGATCCTTTTGTTCCGCGGATATGAATTTCCGGACCGAATGTTTCGCGGCAGGCATGCGTGGCATAAAAAAGGACAGGAATACCCTCGGCAGTTTGAATTCGCATGCAGGCGGTATCCGCGCTTTCAATGGCGTTGGCCCGATAAAGTTCGGCCTCAACCGAAACAGGCATGGCGGCTACACGCTCGGCTGTGCCGGTTTGAAAAAGCATCATCATCAGATCATGAGCGAATGCGTTATTGAAGGGGGAGTCATTGACAGGCGCGCCGTTGACAGTCAGTTTTCCTGCCCAATTGTTCCGAGTGTAATAGGCATGATCCCGAGGTCCCATTGCCAGGCATTTAATCGAGGAAAGTTTGCCGATTTGGCCGTTTAGAATGAGTTTCTTCGTGGCCAGAGTCGCAGGAGAATACATCTGCTGATAACCCACGGAAACATTTTTTTTCGCCTTTTCGGCGGCTTTTCGCATTGCGCGGACGTCTTTTATGGAGCCCGCAGCAGGCTTTTCAACCAGAACATGCATGCCTGCCTCCAACGCAGCAACTGTCATGGGACGGTGCAAAGGTGTTCCTGTTGGGATCATGCAGAATTCGGCCGAGCCGGAAAGTTCGTTCAGCATTTTGCGATAATCCTTGAAAATACGGCAGCCCAGGTCCTGCAAGCGAGCGCATTTTTCCGCTTCATCTGCCTGATTTATAATTGTGGCGCCGGCCACGTCCACCTTGCCTTCAGCGTGGGCTTGAAGCATCAAACTGTAGTGTTGATGCCCGTATCCTGAGACACCAATTATACATGTTCTGATCATTTTTGGTTTTGTCCTTTTCCTTGCGAGCAGACTATCGGCGGGAAGTGCCTGCCTTTTCCGTGTCACAATATATCCCTGTAAGACTACTTCCTTGAAATTGTTTTTGCCAGTCTCAATGATGCCATATGAAATTGGCATACTTTAGCCCGTATTGATCACACTTTTTCGAGCAGAAACGGTTCAGAGTATTGGCAGTGTGGGTCGAAACCGTTTTGTCCGGGCGACGCTGTGTAGACATACCGCGAGATCGGACAAACCGGTTTTGGCCTTCAATGGCTTTGCGTAGATAGCCGGGTGAAGGCGTATGAACATACGTCAAGATCGGCTGGCCAGCAAAGTCGTTGAAATGAAGTGACATGCACACTCGTAATAGATTTTTATGAATAGATCAGGTTAATACAGCAAGAACCGGGGAAAAGCAAGTAAGAGACGGTTTCAGTGAATGCCGCAAGTAGCCAGAATAAATTGTGTGTTCCTTATTTTTGTATCCGGTTACAATGTATTCTTCAGACAAAACTCTACCGGGTTCTCTGAAGAGCGGCCATTTACAATTTGGCGTTATTCCATCTTGCCGCAATTGTTCAGGGCGCTTCTGAACTGTCGATTGTCGAGACGTGACCCTGTGCCCCTATTCGTTCCGTTGCGGCTTGTTCACGGGCTAAGGTCTGCTACACTAGAGGCTCTGCAAGTTGCTGCAAATGCGCATGTTGAAAGCTGCATGTGTCATAAAAATTCGAGCTGAACCGATGGTTGTTCAGTAGGTTTGCGTTTTTCTCCCACATATATACGCATTCTCTCATATTGTTTGTCCGTAAGATTTATGACCCGGACTTCACCTTGAGCAGGCAACATACCATAAACACGCTCTGCATGCACATCCGCATTTGCTTCACTTGCGCAATGCCGAGCATACACTGAATACTGCAGCATAGTAAAGCCATCTTTGATCAAACCTTTACGAAATTGAGCGTAGGCTTTTCTTGCTCTTTTTGTATCTGTTGGCAAATCGAACATGGCTAGAACCCACATACACCGGTACCCCGAAACTAGCATCGTAAAACCTTGGGAATTTCAAGCGCAACAGACTCCCCTCGCAAAACCCTCCCAAAAGATGCGACATAACGGGTCAACCCCACACTTAAAGGACCAACTTCACCACCAGTTTCTGCCTTAGCAACCAGAAGATTAAGAAATGCTGCCTTGTTTGTAGAACAAAGCCCCTTCTCATGCCGGCCTGCTTTTATTCCAAGCAAAAGGTTCCTGGCACAACAATCAACAGCCGGACGCAAAGGTTCCATTAAATCATCGGCAAGGCAAAAGCCATTTGCCCTCCCTGCATGGTGAACACCTAAGGCCGGATTGAACCCTGCACATACAAGCGCGCGGGCAACCGCAGCACGCACTATTGCGTACCCATAATCAAGAAAACTATTCAAATCGTCCACGGATCGAGGTGTACGGCGAAAACCGTTTTCATATTCGCGGTCAAACATCTCCGACCAATACGCTCTTGCAGCCTGTGCTTCAACATTATCAGGGTCTCCGGACTTGACCCTGCGTAGCATTGCCCGGAGTATCTCTTCTGCCTTCGGATGCCTTTCAAGGTTTCGGGCCTGCGCCCTGATTTTTGCAGAAACGATCTGTTTCCATATCCGCTTTTTTGTTGGCTTGCTCGCTCCAATCTGTTCATGTATGCGCTGAATCTGTTTATGATTATCTGAATAAGGCAGTAGTAACCCAAGCGGTAAGTGATCCCGACCGCATACTATGATTGCAGCGTCTTTTTCCAGCAGCGCCTGCAGAGATCCAAGCGTCATGAGAGTTGATGGATGTTCAAGAAGAACCAAACCGATATCTTCGCAGTGAAAGGTCCGTGTCTCTTCAGTCTCATCGCCTGTAGGTTTCACAACAAGCTGACCCATACGAACTGACAACTTTACCGGACGTTGAGAAATTTCAAGTGTCTGCTTTATCATACTGCTTTTTTAGTCATTTGCCCAGCGCACACGCCCGATATAGTCAATCTGTATTTTGCGAGCTTTAAGTGTATTGGCTCTGAAAACTAGATTGTTACGTTGTGAAGATGGACGCGCATCACGGTGATCAATAAAATAGAGTTGACCCTGCGTTGACGCGCCTGTCATAAAAACCAGATATTGGTCTTCACTCTTGACCATTTCACCCCATGATAGAGACATCAAGAATCGCGCATCAGGATAATCTGGATGTTTTTTTGTTATGACTTCCTCGTGGTTCTTTAAACGCCTTGTTGCTTCCAGCATGGTGGTGAAATAGGCAAAACGTTTTGCCTTTCCATGGGTACCCAATATCTCAAAAATAGAAACATGATGCGTATTTCCAGGTTTCACATATCCATTGTTGTTGCTGTTTTCTCTCAAAGGGACAACCGAGGCTTCCTTCTTAAGAACTCTGACTCTCTTAATCGGATTGCCGGAACTCATAACCAACGGATTCTCCGGATCAGATAGAATCTTTTTAATCTTTTCCGACCCTCCTTTTTGCCCTCGCCCGAAATCTATATCATGCTGGGCAAGCCGATCAATGACTGCTTTCTTTATGGCCTTATCCCGTATCATGGGAATTTCAGATGGCGTTAGAAGATGAACGGGTTTTCGTATAACATACATACCCTTTTCCGCGTCTTTTCCTTTTGTTGCAGAGCCATACAAGGTATCTTCATGCAGCTTGCCGCTTATTTGTCGTTCAGGACGGTGTGAAACAACAATCCGTTCAACGGCATCCTTAACTGCATCGCGAAACCCGTTCCACGGCTCTTCCAAAGGTGCCCTGTTTTTATCATGCCTAAATCTCAACGAGCGTGAAAGATCATGTAAAGTTGCATGGTTTGTTAATGCTATGATTATGGCATCAATCGCGTGATGCCTGTGATCCTCCCTGTTCTTGCCCGTTATAGCATCACCCAGAACAGAATGGAGCCCCCATTGCCATCGCAGTTCAGCAGTCAATTGCCCTTTAAGACCCATGACTTTATGTGCTTCTTCTTTAGAATAAAGCAATTTCAGAAAAGCCAGAGCGCTGCGTGCTATGTATGCTGTATCGGTTAGCTGCCGATTTACAAATTGATCCAAATCCAATTCTTTTTGGACGAACCTGCGATATTTTGCATACGGCATCTTGTGCTTTTTCAGCAACTTGCCCACACGATCTAGTACTTCTAGATATCGTCTGTCTTCATTTTGCCCTAACCATTCATATGGAGTTCGATCCTGTTTTTCCTGATTCGCAGCCCTGAGGCATACAACCTTATTCATATACGAATCATCGAGACTTCGATGTCGTGGGAAAATGTGATCTATATCGGCGTCACCCCTGAGCAACTGCGAGATGCTGATTGGGGATCCTGTATATACACAACACCTTTCCTGTTCTTCCCATAACAGATATCTGATGATGGCTTCCCGCGTCGGATTTACGCCATGTTCTTGGAGTCGAGTTTTGGCTTCATCCCGCTCCCTCTCTCGTTGGCGAATTTTCTTGCCATATTCCTGCCTTTTTTTGCGTCCCATCTTCAGGGATCTGATCATTTCAACGTGAATGGCGTCCGGCTTTCCGTATTCATGAATGACGGCGTTAACCAGTTTTCTGGTCTCAACCAAAGATCTTATTACAACAGGATTTAAAGGTTGCTGAATTCCTGAGTTAACTGACTTTGACAAAGCGGGCAATTTTTCATGAACATCATGTTTCTGTTGGTCAGGTCTCAAGTAGCCTGCAGCATGAAGGGCAGAATCCTCAATATTGTTTGCCATGTAAGGGAGCCCCGCCTCAAGATGAGGAAGAAGCTTTTGAATTGCTTTCAACGAAACATTGCCATATCCAGGTTGCAAGCTCACTTCTGTGAGTTCGTCGGCCTGTTTTGTGCTCAGCCCACAATCTGAGACCGCCACAGCGATAAGTTCCTCCGGTTCCATCTCATCATCAAGCAACTTCTCAACAATGTTATTCTTGTCTTCCTCGGCAAGTTCATGCCACTCCTTACCAAAATACTTCTTACCTGCCAGAATTGCGTCGGTGGTATTGCCCTTGAGCTTGGCTCGCTCTCCCTTTTCAAGATTAAACCTGTGGTTCTCATCAAGCAACAAAAGCTTTCTAATCTGCCCAAACTGCATATCTTTCTTGCGTTTCAGAGTCTCAACAATTTTGGAGCGTTCTTCTGCCGACAACGCTCGCTCTCCATGGTTTAGAGTATCAATTACCCTGAGATTATTAACTTCCTGCAGAATTCTGAACATCTGCGCTCGCCTATCACTCAGCCGGATTCTGTATTCGTCGGGTTCCAGTTCACACTTTCCAACACTTTCTCTAGCCTGAATTATTCATAAAAAAGTGAGTGACCTTTCCATCTCATTCATATAG
>CAYYVQ010000086.1:0-8131 GCA_964475205.1 uncultured Victivallales bacterium
ATCATGACCCAGTGCGTTTCAAGCTATTTTACCCACAGATTCTGCGGAAGACCCTTTCTTTTCTCTTGAAGGATCGGTCCTGGTGGAATAATCTCTCCGTTTTATTGAGGAGAAGGAAATGCAAGGCAACGGCACAGGATATGATGATCGTGTATTGAACGAGGGCGAAGTCGTTCAGGTGTGCGACAATGCAGTGTCGGAATGGGACATCAAGGGCAAAAAGGTATTGCTGGTTATTCCAGACTCCACAAGGACCTGTCCCCTGAATATGATGTTCCGGCTTCTTTACGAAAGGATGGCTCCCGAGGCAGAGGCGCTTGATTTTCTTATTGCCCTGGGCACACATCCGCCGATGAGTGAAGAGCAGATTTATGATCATGTGGGGATTACTCCCGGCGAGCACCGGACAAGGTATCCGAAGGCACGTTTCTTCAACCATTTATGGAAGGATCCCGGCGCGCTTTACGAAGTGGGCACGATTCCTGAGAGCCGGATATCCGAGCTTACCGACGGTTTGTTCGGGATGGATGTGATTATCACCTGCAACAGGATGATGCTTGATCATGACCTTGCGGTTATTGTCGGGCCTGTCTTCCCTCATGAAGTTGTCGGATTTTCAGGCGGCAACAAGTATTTTTTCCCCGGCATTGCCGGGCAGGAGATTATAGATTTCTTCCACTGGCTTGGCGCTGTGATAACCAACCGGAAAATAATCGGGAACAAGCACACGCCGGTGAGAAAGGTGGTTGATGAAGCAGCTTCTCTTCTTCAGATTGAAAGAAAGGCCATTTGTCTTGTGGTCAAGGGCGAAGAGCTTGCGGGACTTTATTATGGAAGTCCGGAGGAAGCCTGGTCGTCGGCCGCGGATCTTTCTGCCCGTATTCATATTGAATACCGGGACAGGACCTTTGACACTGTGCTTTCCTGCGCTCCGAAAATGTATGACGATATCTGGACCGGGGGCAAGTGCATGTATAAAACAGAGCCCATTGTTTCCGACGGGGGCAAAGTGATCATTTATGCTCCGCACATAAAGGAAATTTCTCCAGTTCACGGCTGGGTACTGCATGAAATTGGCTATCATACGAGAGACTTTTTCCTGAAACAGTGGGACAAGTACAAGGGATTTCCATGGGGAGTGATAGCGCATTCCACGCATGTGAAGGGAGTCGGGACCTATGAAAACGGGGTTGAGAAACCGCGGGTGGAGGTCATTCTTGCGACCGGAATCCCGGAGGAAATCTGCCGCAAGGTGAATCTTGGATACATGGATTACAGGGAGATTGATCCGGAGTCATATGCTGACAGGGAAGACGAAGGAATTCTGTACGTGCCGAAAGCAGGAGAAATTTTATACAGGAAGAGGCAAAGCGCCTGAAAACGGCGTGAACCATTGACAAACAAAAAAGGAGAAAAGCAGATGAGCGACAAAGCAAAGATTGGTGTAGTTGGACTTGCGGTAATGGGCGAGAACCTGATTCTTAACATGGAAAGCAAAGGATTTACGGTTGCCTGTTATAACCGGACTGTGAGCAAGGTTGACAATTTTGTTGAAGGAAGGGCCAGGGGCAAAAAGATTATCGGTTGCCGCAGCGTGGAGGAGTTTGTATCGAACCTTGAAAAACCCAGGCGCATAATGCTTATGGTCAAGGCCGGCAAGCCGGTGGACGCTTTTATTGAACAGGTTCTGCCTCATCTTGAAGAAGGTGACATTGTTATTGACGGGGGCAACAGTCATTTTCCCGACACTATACGCAGAACGAAGTATCTGGAAGAGAAGGGGCTGCAATATATAGGAACCGGCGTTTCCGGGGGCGAGGAAGGCGCGTTGAAGGGTCCTTCCATTATGCCTGGCGGAAGTTCTGATGCGTGGCCGCATGTGAAGGAAATTTTCCAGTCTGTTGCCGCCAAGGCTCCGGACGGTACTCCTTGTTGCCAGTGGCTCGGACCTGACGGCGCCGGTCATTTTGTCAAGATGACTCATAACGGGATTGAATACGGCGATATGCAGCTCATTTGCGAGGCTTACCAGCTTATGTCCAAGGGTCTGGGCATGAGCGCTGCCGAGATGCACGAGGTCTTTGAGGATTGGAACCAGGGCGATCTGGACTCCTACCTTATAGAGATCACTTCGGAGATACTTTCCAAGACCGACCCGGAGACCGGGAAGCCCATGGTGGATCTTATCCTGGACACGGCCGGGCAGAAGGGCACCGGTAAATGGACTTCCCAGGCTGGTCTGGATATGGGCGTTGGAATTCCGCAGATTGCTGAAGCGGTCTTTGCGCGGTGTCTTTCCGCGATCAAGGAAGAGCGTGTAGCCGCGTCGGAAGTTCTTACCGGTCCTGACAAAAAGTTCTCCGGCGATAGGGATGTTTTTATCAAGGAACTCCGCCAGGCGGTATATGCAGCTAAAATATGTTCTTATGCGCAAGGTTTTCAGCTTATGAGGGCCGCAGCCGCTGAATACGGCTGGGATCTCAATTATGGCGATATTGCGCTGATGTGGAGAGCCGGTTGTATCATCAGGGCAAGGTTCCTGGACAAGATCAAGGCTGCTTTTGACAAGAACATGGAATTGCCCAACTTGCTCTTGGACGATTATTTCAAGGAAGTAATTGACAATTCGCAGGCAGCCTGGAGGAATGTCGTTAGCGCAGCCATAGAAATGGGCATACCGGTTCCCGCTATGGGCACCGCGCTGAACTACTATGATTCGTACCGGTGCGCAAGGCTCCCTGCCAACCTGTTGCAGGCTCAGCGGGATTATTTCGGGGCGCACACCTATGAACGGCTGGACAAGCCGCGCGGCGAGTTTTTCCATACCGATTGGACCGGCCGTGGCGGCAAGACTTCGGCTTCAACTTACAGTGTGTAGCGGATGGAGTCGGCGGCTTCGGGCGCGGACTTGAGTTCGCGCCATTGATTTGAGGATTATTCAGGCGTATCAGGAGGAATATATGGCTAAGAATGTTGTTGTGGCTCAGTCGGGCGGACCCTCCCCGGTGATAAACAATTCTCTCAGGGGGGTAATAGACGGGTGTATGGAATTGTCCGGCTTCGGCCAGGTTTTCGGCGGCTGGCACGGCATTGAAGGTGTGCTCAAGGAAGAGCTGGTGAATCTTTCCGCCCAGAAGCCGGAGGAGCTCAAGCTTCTTTCGGTGACACCGGCTGCCGGATTTATAGGGACATGCCGTTACAAGCTGAAAGAGCAGCAGGAAGAGGATTTCGAGCGGGTTGTTGAAGTGTTCAAAGCGCATGATATCGGCTATTTTTTCTATATCGGCGGCAACGATTCGATGGACACTGCCAACAAGATAAGCATGGTTGCAAAAGAAAAAGGTCTTGATCTTGTGGCAACCGGAGTGCCCAAGACCATTGACAACGATGTGGGCGATTCTGAATTCAAGCTGATTGACCACACTCCCGGCTATGGTTCGGTGGCGAGGTACTGGGCATATGCTATCCAGAATGCGAATGAGGAAAACATGGGTTCATGCCCTGCCGATCCGGTGCTGGTGACCCAGATCATGGGCAGGAAGATCGGGTTCATCACTGCAGCAGCCAGGCTGGCCGACCCTGATCGCAAGATGCCGCTTCAGATCTATATGCCGGAATCGGGGCTGACGCTTGAGCAGCTTGCCGATAATGTAAACGACGCACTGAAAAACAGCGGGCGTTGCGTAGTGGCGCTGAGCGAAGGCTTTGATGTTGGCGACATCGGAGAGCGCAGGGACGCCTTTGGACATGTGGAATTCAGTTCCAGCGATATAAGCGCTCAGCAGGCTGTTGTGACCTATTTGAACAACAAGGGTCTGGCCGCGCGGGGCGCTGCCCGCGGGCAGGTTGCCGGCACCGATCAGCGCGACACCACGGCTTTCGCGTCCGTGGTTGACATGGAAGAAGCTTATTCCGTGGGGCGCCATGCCGTTGAAATAGCCGGCCGCGACGGAAACGGCTGGATGTCCACCATTCTCAGGAAGCCCGGTGAAGATTACGAGGTATACTACGATAAAACCCCTCTGGAGAAAGTTGCCAACAGTGAGCGGACATTTCCCGTCAACTGGCTTTCAGAAAGCAAGGTGGATGTCACCGATGAATTCGTGAAATATGCGAGGCCGCTGATCGGGGAGGGCTGGCCGGATATTCCCATTGAAAACGGCTTGCAGAGATTCGCAAGACTTTCGCCTGTTTTTGCAGAAAAGAAATGCAGGGAATATCTTCCGCAGGCCTACAGGAAATAAGGCAAACCCGGCCCGGACCCTGGGGTTTTGATATCTGCATTATTGAGTAACTTTGGTCAATAGTGTAGAGTTTGGATGTTTTCAACAGACCAAGGGGTTATTATGCAACTTCTGAGACGTGGTTCACGCCTGATATTTGCCGTCTCCGCAGCTTTGTTTTTTACCGGCTGTGCCGCGCGCATGGTTGGTTCGGTTAAACCATTGCCGCCTGAGGCGATCCCGCCGGTTATAGCTGTGAGTTCGTTTGAGAACAGGTCGGGATTCACAGGCCAGTGGAAGCTTGGTTCCGGAATGGCCGATCTGCTGGTTTCCGAGCTTGTTGCCAGCCGCAATTTTGTGGTTGTGGAGCGCAAGCATCTTGCTTCGATAGTTCGCGAGCTGCAGCTTCAGAGGAGTGAGGGTTTTCGCGATGAAGGCAAAGTTGACACCGGGCGTTTGAAGAATGCCGAGTACCTTGTAAGAGGGGTGATCAACGATTTTTCTCAGGTTGGCGGCGGTTCTTTTGCCATAGCTGTCAGGACCTTTCTTTTCGGGGGCAGGGGATACAAGGCCCGGGTGGCTTTAACCCTTACCATAGTGGATGTTGAAAGCGGGGAGATCGTTGACTCCGTGCAATGCGCCGGCATAGCCAAGGCGAGGCAAGCTTACGCAAAGGGAGAGTACAAGAATGTTGCGTTTGGCGGCGATGCCTTTTTCAGGACGCCCCTTGGAATAGCCACCGCCAACGCGATACGCAGGGGCGTACGCGGCATAGTTCATAAAGCGCCGAAAAATTACTGGACACCCATGGTTTGCGCGCTTGGCGCAGGGGGAGCGGTAATAATCAACGGGGGCAGCGATCGGGGGTTGCAGAAGGGCAAAATGTTTGAAGTCAGGGAAAAGGGAACTGCTGTGACCGATCCGGGGACCGGAGATGTGCTCTCGGTGATCCCCGGCCGGAAGATTGCGGTGGTCAGAGTCAAGACAGTGAAAAACAATGTGTCGTATTGCGAGACGGTAGAAGGCGGCGACATCAAGAGGGGACAGCTTTTGAAGGAGTTGCGGCAATAGCGGGCGCTTTGCAGGATGATTGCTTTAGCGCGGGTTGCCGTGTTCGGCGGGGGGGTCGGAAGATTTTTGATGATACAGATTCATGAAAGCTGAGTTTCTAGACAAACTGATTGAACGGATTGACCGGCTTGATCCTGAAAACCTGCAATCGCACTTTCTCCGGCTTGCCCAGGAACGCGGTTTACTGGATACTATTTTCGAGTCGATCCAGGAAGGGGTCATAGTTGTAGACGGCGAGGGGCTGATTCAGTACGTCAATCGCGCCGTGGAAAGACTTATGGGTTTTTCTTTGAAATCAGCCCAGGGTAAGAAGGTATCCAGGTACCTGCGTGAAGTTGACTGGCGCAGGATCATGGCGCTTGATACCGACGAATGGTCACGAATACTGAGCCATGAGATAGAGATCAACTATCCTGAGCACCGCATACTGAATTTCTATGTTGTTCCCTTGTCTTCCTGCCAGGGCGCCGGCCAGGAAGAAGGAGTTGTTGTTATTCTGCGCGATGTCACCAACGAACGCGAGCAGGAAGCAGACCTGCTTGAATCGGAGCGGTTGAACGCTGTTAAGCTGCTTGCTGCCGGGGTAGCCCATGAAATAGGCAATCCTCTTAATGCGCTCAATATACATCTGCAGCTTTTGCAGAGAGAAGTTAAGAAATTGCCGGAGGAGCAGAAAGACACCCTGTCCGACCTTGTTGATGTCGCAAAGAACGAGGTTTCCAGGCTTGACCTGATTATAACCCAGTTCCTGCGCGCGATACGGCCCAAGGAGCCGGATTTCCAGATTTCCGGCGTGGACAAGCTTCTGGAGGAGGTTCTGACGCTGTTGACCCAGGAAATGGAGAATCGCCGGATTAAAGTTGAAGTTGAAAAGCCCGAAAAAATTCCCAGGATAAAGGTTGATCAGAACCAGATTAAACAGGCGTTCTTCAACATTATAAAAAACGGGTTTCAGGCAATGCCTGATGGCGGCCGGTTGAAGATAAATGTGTCGGTGGCTGATAATTCTGTAGTTTTTGCGTTCAGAGATACCGGTAAGGGGATAAACGCCGAGGACATGTCGCGGATATTTGAGCCTTACTATACCAACAAGTCAGGCGGATCGGGCTTGGGATTGATGATTGTTCAGCGTATAATCCAGGATCATGGCGGGCAGATAGAAGTGGCCAGCAAGAAAGGCGAGGGCACTGTTTTTACGGTGTATCTGCCCCTGGCCGAGCGGCGCGTCAGGTTGCTTAAGCCTCCGCGCGAAGACAACCATGACCGGATGGAAACGGAGTGACTTGATCGGATATGGCAACAGGTAAAGATATAAAAAGAAAGGCGACGGTTCTTGTTGTTGACGACGACAAGAATACGCGCGACGGGCTTAATCTTGCGCTGAAAGAGACGCATAATGTGATTCTTTCTGAAAACGGGGAGAAGGCGCTGGAGGTGCTTGCAGACAGGCATGTTGATATCATGCTTGGCGATGTCCGCATGCCCGGGATGGATGGCCTGACGCTTATGAATAAGGCGCTGTCCAGGAACCCGGAGCTGATAGTGATTTTGCTCACTGCTTACGGCAACGTCGAGACCGCGGTAGAGGCAATGAAGCTTGGCGCCTACGATTTTCTGATGAAGCCGGTCAACCTTGACCGTCTTGATCTTCTTCTGCAGCGAGCATTGCGGTCCCGCGAAGTTGAATCGGAGAATGTTGCCCTGAGGCGTCAGCTTGACGAAAAGTATGGGCTGGAGAACATAGTCGGCTTTTCAAAACCGATGGCCGAGGTTTTTGATGTTATAAAGCAGGCCGCCCCGACAAGGGCAACGGTGATGATTCAGGGCGAGAGCGGCACTGGAAAGGAACTTGTGGCCCATGCAATTCACGGACTAAGTCCTCGCGCAAGGGGTCCTTTTGTCGCGGTTCATTGTGCCGCTTTGACTCCTAGCCTTCTGGAGAGCGAGCTTTTCGGACATGAAAAGGGAGCTTTTACCGGCGCTGTCAGCAGAAGAAGCGGGCGCTTCGAAATGGCTGATGGCGGGACGTTATTCCTTGACGAAGTCTCTGAGATCGATCCTTCTGTGCAGGTTAAGCTGTTGCGTGTGCTGGAAGAGCGAAAGTTCGAAAGGGTAGGGGGCGGAGAAGAAATAGGGGTGGACATACGTCTCATAGCGGCTACAAACAAGGATTTGCGAGTCCTGGTGCAGGAAGGCAGCTTTCGGGAAGATCTTTTCTTCAGGCTTAACGTTGTTGATATTAACCTTCCCCCATTGCGCGAACGCGTCGATGACATTCCAATTCTATGCCGGCATTTTCTGCGGGAAGCTGTTGAAAAAGACGGAAAGCAGATTGAGGGCATAACTTCCGAAGCGTTGAACATGCTGGTGTCTTATGATTGGCCCGGCAATGTGCGCGAACTGCGCAACACGATAGAAAAGATGGTGGTTCTGGCACAAAGGGAGAAGCTCACCGCCAGGGATGTTCCACCGAATATCAGGAAGGCCTCGCAATCGGGCGAAGATGTTGCAACCGAAGACGAAGCCAGCGGTGTTACTGCCAATGTCTCTTTGCCGGGCGGCAGGAGTTCGCTTGCCGAAATTGAAAAAAAGATGATATTCAGCGCCCTGGAAAAACACAACGGCAGCCGCACTGAAGCTGCCAGGGAACTGGGTATAAGCCGACGGACATTACACAGAAAACTCAGGCGGTACCAGTCAACGGATAATCAGGATTAATCCGGCATCTTTCGTTTTTGTAAAGCGTCAAAATCGCTTCACGAAATTCCGTGAGATATGCGGATTAGCCTGATCTATTCATCAAGAGTTACTTGCGAGTAATATTAGCTTCGAAGGCA
>CAYYVQ010000087.1:0-7793 GCA_964475205.1 uncultured Victivallales bacterium
TGCAACCCAGGTGCAGTTACTCTGCCAAAGGCTAATTTACTTTGTCCTTTGACCAAAAATTTTGCGCGACTGAAACTCCCGCCAATCACCGCATCTAACAGCAACTACAAAGACCCTAAAACCAACAACTAATGACCAATGGACTAACCTGGATATTTCAGGAGTTTATGGCGCTCAAGACTCAAGGCGCAGCAAGTTGTGCTGTATGAATATACCGCCAACTTGCTGCAACACAGAGGATTGAGTGCCGTAAACTCGCCTTCGGGTGAAGAATTCCCTGCATTCTTTCAAAACGTTTCTTGTTGTACAAACTGTGATAAATTTAAATCTTTTGCTTCTGACACTTTCTCGCGTCATTTTTTCTCATTTACAACCGCAGGGGATTCTTCATGAAATGTGAAGGCTAATCCCTAAAACTCCCTGTCAAATGTGGTCCTCTCCCACTGTATCTCTTCCATCCCGAAAACCCTGGTCATGCCCGGCGGACTCAGGCTCCTGTATATAGAGTCGTACCCCCAGTCACGCCTGGGAGCAGTATATACCGGACTGCCATATATCCACTCTCCCTTGGCTATTTCGCTGTGCCAGAGATCAATAATGGACCCTCTATACTGCGCGGTCTTGCCGCTCCAGCTCTCAAGAAAGCGCAGGACATTTTCCAGCCCGCCGTTATAGTTGCCCCAGGTGGTCTCGCTGTTGCCTGTCATTATAACCGTGTTGTATTTTGTGTCTGCACCTCTTCGATCATTAAGATCAAGAACGCTTTTTGCATCCTGCCACCCAGATGAAAGAAAACTCACGGCATCACCCGCAACCAGAGCAGGCTTGGTTGTATTCGTGTTGTAATTGCCTTCAACATAAACCGGAAGATCAGACACAACAGAAAGCCCCTCGTTAGGCTGCACGGTGCCTCCATTCCTCAACCGCACACACGGCACAACACCGTTGCTCAACCCATCGGGATCATCGCGGGTCACATAAACAATGCCCTTGCCTTCCTCTTTAAGATATGTCCCGTCATAAATTTCCGGAAAATCCTCCAGAAGGTTGCCGATATAAAGATCAACAGGAGCCATGTAACATCTCTCGCGTTGGTCGTAGAAATTTGTCTGCGAAACATCGTAAGAGCCGCTTGTCACCATCCGGTAACTACCATCTGAATTTTTCCTGTATTCGACAACCCCGGAATCACTATTAGTGGAAGCAATCTCCAGCACGGCATTGGATAGATATCCTGATACGTCGTTTCCATAATAATCGGTGGCGTTCATTACGCCGTTTGAATCAACATGCAGCTTCAGGCAGGCTTTATTGGAAAACTTCTCGTCCTCGGTGGCCTTCTTATATGTCGGATTGTTTGTCGACAGGGGACGCTCAATGATGTCATGAGGTTGGTCAAGAGGGTCAATCGGCGGACTCAACCTGACCGTTCCATGATCAGCGGACAGAATTTTCCCGTCCCAGCGCGAAAGCGACTGCGAAACCCAGTCGCTATGCTCGCTGTCCAGGAAATCGCCGCCCCCGAGGTCCATTGACACAAGATTGGAGCTGCTGTCGATTATTCTCGTATCCCCATAAGGCTGTCCATCATCCTTGCGCTTATGATATATGTTGCCGTGCGCGGTCACCCGGTCCCAGAAATTGAGCGGCCCGTTATTTGCGCTCAGATAAATATCGGCATTAGCATGCACCGGTCCATAAAAATCCATTCTTGGCCCGGGAATTATCTCAAGGTCTTCTTCGTAGAAAACGCCGAATCGAATCAGGTAAAGCCCCACAGCCTGGACCGTCTGTTTCAAAACAGCTCCTTTGCCGCTATTGGTGTTGATGGCTCCGCATGTGACAGTAAAATACTGATAATTGCCAACCGAACCTCTGCAGGCAGTGCCATTGGTTATGGTCCCGGATATTACAGGAGACTCAATCTGGATGCGAAACGCGCTCTGCCCGTCTGGAGTCTGGAAAGCATAATCGCCGATGGAAGGCGGGACGGCTACCGCATCAATCATATTCTGCAAGTTGTTGCTGCTGATTAAAGGCGAAAGCTGGTAGTTAAGAACAATATCACGAAGTTTCATCACGCCGTAGTCAAGGCCGGCCTCCGCAACAATTACGGCTTTCTGGTGATCAAGCGTCATGCGGCTCAACCTGGCGTCATGCGAGGAAAACCGCAAGTAACTTCCCACCAGGGCGCAACCGACAAAAAGAAGAATAACCGCGAAAACAACACTTCCCTCATTTCTTTTCTTCGCTTCAGACAGTTTTGCGGACTTTTCTCTCACCACGCCCTCCTACTCGTACCACCTCTGAAGATTACGGGGCGTTGCAGAGACTCTTACCTCTACGCCCTGGTACCCCTGGCCGGTTCCTGAAAACTCGGTGTGGCTTACATTTGTGCCGTCTCCAACATGAAACCTGACGCTCGCAGCATCCGGGGTTGCAGGAACAATGCTGAACATCGGCTCACCCGGTATTGCAGAAACATAATCACAAATCTTTACTTCATCACCCGACACAGAAAGATCCGGATCGTACATCAGGAAGTTGTCAGAAACAGTCTGCGCATCCCCATCGGTATCAACAAAGTAAATGCGCGCAGGCCTGAGGTTAACAGTAACTATCTCCAGCCCGTTCCCGCTGACACCTACGCTTTTTCCCTCTTCTACATACCGCGCTATCCTCTGGTACGCCTCTCTTCCCATCGCTGTGAACCTGACCTGGTTTCCGCCCGCAACAGACATCTTAAGGGCTGTCATAAAAGCGGCTAAAGCCGCAGTTGCAACCAGCACAAGCACGGATGAAGCAATCAGCACCTCGGGCAAGGTAAACCCGCTGACTGTTCCGCGCCTTTTAAGCGCCCTTTTGTTTTTTCCCCACGGAATCATTTTCGCGCCTTTTCTATTGCTGCTCAATGGTTGCTCCATTTGCCGTTATTTCCACCCACCAATGGCCGACAGCCTTGCCGGCAGGATTGACTTTGTCATTGTAAAGCCTGACATCGAGGGAACCGGTTATCTCATATGTATTGGCATTGTATATTGTATAAGGAGCGCCGTTTAAAGTCAGGCTGTTCTGGTTTCCGTTGCCCTTTGGCTTCAAAAAGACCATTTCGGCAGGTCCCGTGTACCCGCCGTATTCCTTGGTCAAATCATCCCTGGTAATAACCGTGCCGTCAGCCAGTCCCAATGTAAATTCGTGATTCGAGCTTTTACCCGGGTTAATGTTCACTTCCCCTGCAATATCCCCTTTCAAGCCCGCAGCCACCTCAGAGTCTCGATGGTACACAACTCCATCCAGAACCTCTGTGAAACTCCTCCCCCTGTAATTCCAGGTTGTCCATATGCTGACTTCTTTCCTGTCAGGGTCGCCGGCGAAAGTAATCTGGTTTGAGCAGACTCCCGCAAGGGGTATACGGTCGCTTCCTCCAAGGTGAGTTATAAACACATTCTTCTCGGGAAAATTTGTGGAAGTTACCGCATTGTAACCAGCGCTTCTCATCTCTTCGAGTAAAGATCTGCAAATACCGAAAGCGGCAACCCTCTGCGACGCCGCGTAGTTGAGTCGTGACCCCTGAACAATTCCCGAATAAACTCCCACTGCAAGCACGGCCACAATCATCATTGCAACCAACACCTCAACAAGAGTCATACCGCCGCATTCATTGTGTCGCTTAAGAGTCTTCATTAAACCTCGATGAACTGATCGACAGATAACGTGTAAGCAAAAATTGTACCAAAAGCAACCATAAAATCTTATCCCTCAGGTTGTTGCGAAGGGCAATACAAGCCACAAAACCTCACAAAAAGACCAACTCCTGTTTTCATTTCTATATATATCACTTTACACCCGCCATTTACATATAATCAAACAGTAATATGCAAGGCCGTATATCCGTCTGAAAAAAGTTTTTTACAGCCGGCACAAATTAATCCATGACTTTAAGCAATTTCCACGCATATTAAATTTTCAGAAGCGAGAAAAAATGTTACCCGAAACTCATTTCTGCAAATACAGGGCTGTTTTTCTTGCTCTCTATCCTCTAAAATGTCATATATTTTGGCCAAAATCTTACAGCAGAGGAGCGTACATGAATAATACCTTGAAAACCCGAAGACCATCGGCCCGATGCATCGTGGCCCTGGATCTCCCGACTTTAGCTGAAGCCGAGCAAATCGTAGATGCAATGCCTGATGGAATAGAGTGGTTCAAGGTAGGCCTGCAGTTGTTTGTCAGGGAGGGAAGATCCATCATCGACATGTTAAAGAAACGGAATAAAAAACTGTTTCTGGACCTCAAGTTCCACGATATTCCCAACACTGTTGCCAATGCCGTCAAATCCGCCGCCGGCCTGGATGTCGATATGCTGACTCTTCACGCATCGGGTGGAGACGAAATGATGCGAGCAGCCAGGCTGGCGTCCAGATCCCTTGAACACTCCCCTGCTTTGATAGCCGTCACGGCGCTAACCAGTCTGAACTCAAAAGATATCGCTGATATGGGCGTGGGAATGCACATAGCCAGCTACGCTTCCTTCCTGGCATCAAAAGCCATCGCCTGCAAGATGGACGGCATCGTATGTTCGGCAATTGAAGCAGAAAACATCCGTTCTGAGATTGGCCCCAACGCCCTGTTGGTTACCCCGGGAATTCGCATGGAAAACAGCATGGGAGACGACCAGAAACGCCCCGCTTCACCACGCGCAGCAGCGGACGCCGGCGCAGATTTCCTGGTAGTTGGCCGCCCGATCATCCAGGCCCCCGACCCTGCCGCAGCCGCCCAACAGGTCCTCGACCAGATTTCCGCGCGTGTAATGACTAAAGCAATGCGAGCAAATGACTCAGCCACAGGCTGAAAATGACCTCTTCTCCCCCCGCTTTCCCCTTGCCCCCGCTCGCCATCTTTGTTACAAAATTCAGCCTCATGAACACAATCCTTGAAAAAACTCAACTGTCGGAAGAAATTTTTAAACTGAAAATCCGTTGCCCCCTTATCGCCCGGGAACGCCAGCCAGGTCAATTCGTAATATTACAGATCGACACCGAATACGGAGAACGCATTCCGCTGACGATCGCCGACGGCAACTCGAAAGAAGGATCTATCACCCTGATCTTTCAGACCGTCGGCAGCACAACCCACCGTCTTGCCGCACTTGAAAAAGGCGATAAAATCGCAAATGTTCTCGGCCCGCTGGGACGCCCCACGCACATAGAAAACTTCGGCCGCGTCGTGGGAGTAGGCGGCGGTATAGGCGTGGCCCCGCTCCACCCCATCGTTCAGGGCATGAAGAAAGCGGGCAATAATCTGCAGGTAATAATGGGCGCAAGAAACCGTGATCTTATTGTCCTTGAAGATGAGATGAAATCAATTGCAGACGAACTTATCGTTTGCACCGACGACGGGTCATACGGACGCAAGGCGCTGGTGACAGAACCCCTGAAAGAACTATGCAAGCAGGATCCTAAACCGGACCTGGTCGTGGCCATCGGCCCGCCGGTAATGATGAAATTCTGCGCCGAAACAACAAAACCATACGGCATAAGCACAGTTGTGTCACTTAATACTATTATGGTGGACGGCACCGGAATGTGCGGAGGCTGCCGCGTAACGGTCGGCAACGAAACAAAATTCGTATGCGTGGACGGCCCGGAATTTGACGGACACCTAGTTGACTTTGACAATATGATAAACAGGCTTTCGGCATACAGGGAACACGAAGATCATGCCCACGAAAAATGCCACCTTGAAATGGAAATCAAACGTAGAGAAAGATCTGAATAATCAACAACCAAATGAAAAAAGAAAATACCACAGCAACACACGCTGACCCGGAACAACTCTCAGCCGAAGCAAAGAAAGTACTGGCAGAAATCCTTGACCGGGAAGCCCCGCTCAAACCAAAAGACCGTCTTGGCATACCTCTACAGGAAATGCCGGCTCAGAATCCGAGCGAACGCAGGAACAATATGGAAGAGGTAGCCCTGGGCTATTCTGATGAACAGGCCAGAATCGAGGCCATGCGGTGTCTTCAATGTAAAAACGCACCATGCATAAAAGGTTGCCCGGTTGCCATCAACATTCCTGAATTTGTGGCGGCCATAGCTGAAGGCGAACACCAGAAGGCAATCGATATTGTAAAGGAAAGCAGCCTTCTGCCCGCTGTCTGTGGTCGGGTATGTCCACAGGAAGTCCAGTGCCAGCTTTATTGCACCCTGGGCAAATCCCTTAAAGACGTTGACAGAAGCGTATCAATCGGACGGCTGGAACGATTCGTCGCGGACAAAGAACGAGAAACAGGCGAAACCGATATTCCGGAAATCAAGCCGGAAACCGGCAGGAAAGTCGCGGTAATAGGAACCGGCCCCGCCGGCATAACCGTTGCCGCAGATGTCAGGAGAGAAGGTCACGCGGTAACCATGTTCGAAGCTTTTCACAAGCCGGGCGGTGTAATGATGTACGGTATCCCCGAGTTCCGGCTTCCGAAAAAGATCGTGGAAGAAGAAATTCAGACACTCCGGGATATGGGGGTGGAAATCAAAACCAATTTCGTGGTAGGCAGAACAAGGAAACTCAACGATCTGCTGGAAAAAGACGGGTATGACGCGGCATTTGTGGGAACAGGAGCTGGACTCCCCCGATTCATGAATATCGAAGGCGAAAATCTTGTGGGTGTCTTCTCGGCAAACGAATTTCTCACCAGGGTCAACCTTATGAAAGCTTATGACCGTGAGAAAGCGCAGACGCCTATTACCAACATCTCCAAAGTCGCAGTACTGGGAGGCGGCAATGTGGCAATGGATGCCGCGCGCTGCGCCCTTCGTCTCGGCGCCGATGAAGTGCATATTGTGTATCGGCGCACGGAAAACGAAATGCCCGCCAGGGTCGAAGAAGTGCATCATGCCAAAGAGGAAGGCGTGCAGTTTCATCTGCTCCAGAACGCCAAACGGGCGCTGGGCGACGAATACGGCAGAGTCACAGGTCTTGAATGCCTCAGATACGAGCTGGGCGAACCTGACGACTCAGGAAGAAGAAGGCCTGTAGAAATAGAAGGAAGCGAATTTGTTATAGACGTGGATACGGTCATAGTGGCAATCGGCAACGCTTCCAACCCGCTGATCAAACAGACTACCCCTGAAATCGAAACAAACAAATGGGGCAACATCGTAACCGATGAAAACGGCTCGACAACAATGGATCGGGTATTCGCCGGCGGCGATATCGTCCTTGGCGCCGCTACCGTGATCCTGGCAATGGGCGAAGGCAGAAAAGCCGCCAAAGCCATCAACGAACTCCTCGAATCCGAGTAGTCATTTGTCAGCGCCAGTGGTCATTAGTCATATCGGTTGTCGACCTCACAAACCATCAAACCATGGTGTCAACCTTGACGGCGTGTTGCACAAATATCATCACCAACCTATTATATTCTACTTCAATTCCTTCAACCTAAAAAGAGCAGTTGAATATCCAATATCCAACAAGGAACATCCAATATCCAACCGAAAAGAGATCACCGCAGTAGCTGAAGCAGCATCTGGTCGCCCTCAACGACCGGGGTGAGCACCTTTCCGCGTAGCCATTTGACAAAAGCGACCGACAAAATGATCGCCCAGATTGCCTCGACGCTCAACTGCTCCGCAGTTCGGACCAGACGGGTCAAGAATTGACCGATGCGGTTCAGCGCCCGTCGGATCTGATCACTCATAAGCTAGCGGGGTCAAAGCTAGCGGGGTCAGACTGAAAGCTAGCGGGGTCAGACTGTGAATAACAATCTTAGCCTTGAGGTTCTGCGGAGCGAA
>CAYYVQ010000088.1:0-7611 GCA_964475205.1 uncultured Victivallales bacterium
ACTTGGCGAAGAGGAGTAGCAAACAACGTGCCAGGATAGGTGAACAATTTGTAACACACTGGTAAATAAGGGTATAAAAATATTGTACACTGAAACATGATTAACGGCTTAACCTGAAAATATTACAGTTTTGTATTGTAGGGGGGGTAGATATACAATAATGTGTCAAAGTTTTGTTGGAAGGCGAAAGGTTTATTGATGAATAGTTCGGAATCTTATAAGAAAAGTCGTGCGGAGTTGGAGTTGAGGGTGTTGTATAGCATATCGCAGGCTCTTCTGCATCAGCATGAGATCGGGTTGGTGCTTCGGGAAGTGTTGGAAATTCTTGAGCGTGATATGGGGTTATCGCGTGGCACGTTGACTCTAAGGCGGCCGGATTCGGATGTTTTTGTTGTTGAAGCTTGTACCGGCTTATCGAGAGAGGAAAAAAAACGGTTAGAATACAAAGAGGGGGAGGGCATTACAGGCAAGGTTGCGGCTAACGGACTTCCGATAGTAGTGCCGGACATAGACCGAGATCCAGATTTTCTTGACAGAACCGGAATGCGAGGAAAGAGAAAAACAGCGTTTATGTGTGTTCCCGTGATTCATCATCGCAGGGTTATAGGAACCATAAGCATTGATCGTCCTGAGGCTTCAGAGGAAGATCTTCAGCGCGACGTTAATTTTTTGAAGTTGGTGAGCGACATTCTTGCGGAGGCCGTAGCCCGGATAAGGGAAGACATGGACGAGCGCGAGAGTCTGATGGCTGAAAACCGGAAGCTGCGCCAGCAATTGGGTGACAAGTATCATCCGGGCAGCATAATCGGCAATTGCAGCAGCATGCGGAGGATATATGAACAGATTGCCCAGGTGGCGGACACTTCAGCTACTGTTCTTATCAGGGGGGATTCCGGGACGGGCAAAGAACTGGTTGCCAGGGCTATTCATTACAGCAGTCCCCGTAAGAACAACCCTTTTGTCTGTGTCAACTGCGCGGCCATTGCGGAGAATCTGATAGAAAGCGAGTTATTCGGACATGAAAAGGGCGCATTTACAGGTGCGGTAGAGAAGCGTACAGGAAGATTTGAGCTAGCGAATGGCGGGACGATTTTTCTTGATGAAATAGGAGACATATCGCTTGCAGTGCAGGCGCGCCTTCTTCGTGTGCTGCAGGAGCGGACAATAGAGAGGGTTGGGAGCAGTCGGACCATGCAGCTCAATGTTCGTGTTCTTGCTGCTACAGGCAGAGATCTGGAACAGGCGATGTCGGACGGCGCGTTTCGGGAGGACCTGTATTATCGGTTGAACGTTTTTCCGATTATGTTGCCGCCACTCAAAGACCGGCGATCCGACATAATGATGCTGGCAGACCACTTTGTGCAGAAGTATGGAGAATCTTACGGCAAAAAAATCAAGCGAATATCATCTGCAGCAATCAATATGATGATGGCTTATCACTGGCCGGGAAATGTAAGGGAGCTGGAAAACTGTATAGAGCGTGCGGTTTTAACTGCTACAGACGGGGTCATTCACGGGTACAATCTGCCGCCGTCGATCCAGACAAGCGAGGAAACCCACAGCGGGATACTTCCCGAAGAAGGCGCAAGCATGGAGGCTATGGTAGATTCCTATAAGCGGGAAATAGTAATTGATGCTCTTAAGAAGAAACGTGGAAAAGTGACCCAGGCTGCGGGGTACCTTAAGACAACGCAGAGGGTGCTTGGCTACCAGATAAAGAAACTTGGCATAAATTCCGGCGATTACAAAGCCGGGTAGGGGCAAGGGCCGCAGGGGAAGGGGGAAGAGGGAAGGAAGAATATCCAATAATGAACACGGAATATCCAATGATGAACGGCAAAAATTTGCCGCCGCCTGTTGAGTACAGCAGGTTGTTCTTCAACATGCTGCCTTGTTGCTTGCGGCCGAAGGCTGCCTGCAGGGAATTGATATTTTTCGTTGATTTCGTTGTTGAGTAGCATGCGGCGCTGTGTTAGTTTCCCGGATGGTAGCGGCATAAGTATTGCCGTATGATTGAATTTGATTGAATAAAAACACTGGGAGATCGCTATGTCTCAGCATCCAAGTTTAAAATCGGCAAGCAGGATCGTAAAGAAACGCAATGTACTCAAGCGTTTTGAAAGAATCGATATTCTGAAAGAGAAGGGCAAATGGAAGGCAGGGGACCGGGCTTACGGTCTGCCTAAGACAAAGTCCGACCCCGGAGTCTGAATTGCATAAATGCAATGATCAGGCCAAGCGGCAGCATGAAGGCGCATATTTTTACTCTTTTTGTCTTACTGGCCTTTTATGCCTGTTGCGCAACGCAAGCTGAAGAAGATAAATTCAAGCTGCTTGTGACCGGTGATAATGTCAACCTGAGATCCCGTCCTGAAGTTACCTCCGAGATCGTTGGGCAGGTTGACAGCGGCGATATTCTTATAACCGGCGCCGGTTCCACAAATCAATGGATTGAGGTGAGTGTTCCGGAATCCATAGGCTTGTGGGTTTATGAAGAGCTTGTAAGGGATGGGCGGGTTTCTGCAGCCAGCCTTCGGGTCAGGAGCGGACCAGGCATAAGTTTCCGTTCTGTGGGCAAAATTTCCCGGGGAAGAAAAGTCGAAGTCAGGGATAAACACAATCAATGGCTCGAAATAGATCCGCCCCCGGAGTGTTCTCTTTGGATAAGCGCCGAGTATGTCAAGCCTTTCAAAGAACAGGAGGAGGCAATGGAACTTCCTGTTAAATATCAGGCCGTTTCAATCAGGGCAGCGGATGCAGACGAGGCTCGAGAAGAAATAATAATGCCGCCTCGTCCTGCAGAGGACGAAGCTGTCCATGAATCGGAATTTACGGAAAAGCCTGCAGAGAAAACCCCGACAGAAGAAGAATATGCAAAGATTATTGTTCTGCCACGGGAATTGCGAAACAGGAATCTTATTGATTTCGAGGAACAGGGAAAGCTCGTCGAGTATAAGGGTGTTCTTCGCCCTTCGGGTTTTGTCTGGCGCAGGCCAAGCGAGTACAGGTTGGTCAGGCGCGGCTCTTCCGGTCGGGCTGTGACCGTTTGCTATGTTATTGGAGACAGTTCAGTGCTCAAAGACCGGGAAGGCCATACGATTATTGTATACGGGCGCCAGTACTGGTTACAGGGCATTAGACAACCGGTTGTTGCAGCAAGACAGCTTGTCTTCAGGGATTGAAGATCAAACCCGGGTCCTGCATTTGAGATCAATACGCAGGCGCCGCCGGCTGCCTGGCGCTTTTCGTATCTTTTTATTTGCATGCTGTGATAAAGAAGCGTATAAATAAAAGCTTGTGGTGGTGGGACACTTATTATGTACAAAGGCATTCCTTGCGAAATAATGAAAAACAGAGATGGGCACGAAGCCGTGGGGTTTCTAGTCGGCCAGATAGCTCATGATCTGAATAATCTTCTCACCCCTTTGCTTGCCTATCCTGAACTGGTGCGCAAGGATTTGCCGAAAGATAGCCAGTCTCACCATCTGCTTGACGTGATTGAAAAAGCTTCAGGCGATATGATGTATCTTGCCAGCCAGCTTCTTGATTTTTCCATGCGCAACAGCAAGGGAATGGCTGAAGTGGATCTGAATCATATTATTGATGGTGTTGTAGCTTCTCTTGTACGGAACGGATTACCGGAGGAAATTTCAGTTCAAAAAAAGCTTGTTCCAGGGTTGCCCCGTGTTATCGGTTGTGAAGATCTTATTTTGAGCGCGATTTCCAACCTGTGCGATAACGCTTTTGAGGCCATGGACGGCAGCGGCAATGTGACTATTGCTACATCTGTTGTGCAGGATGACAAAGCAAACGAGTATGTTAGAATATCTGTTGCCGATAACGGCGCCGGGATCAGCGAGGATCTGATTGATTGTGTTTTTGAACCATTTGCAACCGACAAGCGAAGTTCAAGGCGGCGAGCGCCGGGCCTGGGCCTGAGTATAGTAAAGAGAGTCATGGACTCGCACGGAGGGCGCGTGGACTTTTCCACAGAACCAGGCAATGGGACAGTGTTTCATCTTGATTTTCCGATAGAGGGGGAGGATAAGATTTCAGATGCTTTCAACGAATGACAAGGCATTGGACGCTTCGCCAAATGAAGGTGGAAGAGCGTGTGACTCGCGACGAGTGCTGATTGTCGACGACGAGCCCAACATATTGAAGTTGTTCAAAACACTGATTTCCATTTCACTGCCCGATGTTCAGGTGGATCTTGCTGTGAACGGAGCTGATGCTGTCGAACGATTTGAGCGGTTTCACGAAGCCGTAATCCTGATGGATTTGTACATGCCTGTAATGACCGGACAGCGCGCATTTCAGAGAATCGAGCAGATGTGCAGCGAGAAGGGATGGGCGATGCCTTCGGTTATTTTCTGCACGGGTTATGCGCCTCCCGAAGCCGTCTGTAGCGTTGTGCACGAAGGCAGCAGGCATCGGCTCTTGCAGAAGCCGGTCAGCGCTGAGCGGTTGGTTGAGAATGTAAAGGCTGCTTTTCCCAGCTAATTTCACATATTGCTCAGGGGCAATTTTCATGATCAAGTTCCATGATATCGATTTAATGAGAAAAAAGTCTGCGGCAGTCAAGCGGAGCGGCCTGAGTATAGGCCTGGTGCCTACAATGGGGTCTCTTCACCCTGGCCATGTTTCCCTGATCAGGCGAGCCAGGGCAGAGTGCGATTTTCTTGTGGTGAGTATTTTCGTGAACCCGGCGCAATTTGCGCCAAACGAGGATTTCGACAACTATCCCAGGGATATGGCCGGCGACGAGGCAATCTGCGCAAGAGAGGGAGCGGACGCGGTTTTTGTTCCAGACGCCGATGATATGTATGATCCTGAACACAGCGTATACGTGGACGAACAGGATATATCTCAGGGTTTATGCGGGGCTTCACGGCCCGGGCATTTCCGCGGTGTGCTCACAGTTGTTGCTAAGTTGTTTAACATTGTTGATCCCGATGTGGCTATTTTCGGAGAGAAGGATATTCAGCAGCTCAGGTTAATACAGAAGATGGCACACGATCTTAATTTTCCGGTAAAGATCCTGGCCGGCAGGACATTACGTGAAGACGACGGGCTTGCTCTCAGTTCCCGCAACCGCTATTTGTCTGATGCGGAACGAAACAAGGCTCTTAGGCTGCATGAAGCATTGGAAGCTGCCC
Source organism: uncultured Victivallales bacterium (assembly GCA_964475205.1). Classification (GTDB taxonomy): domain Bacteria; phylum Verrucomicrobiota; class Kiritimatiellia; order UBA8416; family CAYSRM01; genus CAYSRM01. Next base: position 5,160 of record CAYYVQ010000088.1, read on the forward strand.
GCAGTATGATTGAGTCCGGCGAACGTGATAGCGCCAGAATTCTGAAAAAGATGAATGCTATTATTAAGCCTGACAGTGATGTGAGGCCTGATTATCTTGAATGCGTTGATTACCATACGCTTCGACGTGTGAATGTGATAAGCGGCAAAACTGTTGTGGCATTGGCGGTCAAAGTAGGCAGAACGCGTCTTATTGACAACGTTGTTGCAGAGCCCCCGAACGGTTAACTGAGGCTTTCGTCTTCTCTGTTCCGGGCCATGGTATGGGCTTCTATTGCGGCCATTATTATCTGGTCGGAATCAGAGTCAGAATGCACATACCTTATCCTGCTTTTGAGGGTCTCGGATTGTGATGCCGGATCTTCGGTAATCACAGTTATGCCTGCAGATGGCTTGAGTCTTGTCATTGCTCTTATCAGTCCGTTTGATTCATGCCCCAGGAGCTTCTGATGAAGAATGATTGCGTCCAGTCTTGGTGTTTCTTCCAGTGTGGAAAGTGCGGAAGCAAGATCATTTTTCAAATAGAGGTTTTTCACCAGGTCCTCCAGCCTTTTCTGAAGTGATGGTCTGGTTTTCCCCATGCCAGCAAGAAGTATGTTCCAGCCTCTTATGTAGGCTTGAAGTTCGACCGATAAAGGTGTTGTAGCTTTGTTTTTGTGCGGACTTCCCCTTGGCACACGGATTCTGAATGTCGGTGTTCCGGCGGGGGAGACCATTAGATCCAGTCCTCCACCTGATTCTTCCAAAACTGATCGAATAACCGACTCCATGACTCCGGACTCTTCCGAGGCGCTTCGCAGGAGTTGAAGTCTACCGTTTTGAGCATCTTTCTTTGTTGCAGTCTCAACGAGTATAATGCCGGCATAACCTGAACCGATATTGAATGGAGGTTGATCTGTGGGAGTGTTGACCTTGATTTGGAGATTGCCGGGTTCCTGGAAGGAATCGGCGGCAATGAGTCCGAGGTTGGTCAGAGCCTGTTCGAGTTGAATGCCGGTTATTCCCACAGGGGGTAATTCGCGGATAATCCGGGTTGTGATATCCCATGTATCCGGTAGGCTGTTTCTGATGTGATCTGCAGCGCTCTCTATGTGGTCTGAAATAATTTGTATTGAATCCGTGCTGCCGCTTGCCTGGGCGAGTTCAAGCAAATGGCCGGCCAGCTTGATGCCGCGGTCTGCCGCAAGCGCTATGGCTTTGCTTGATTCGGCGACCTGGCTGTTCTGGGGCTGTGATCTCTGGAGGAGTGAGGCGTGGCCTGTTATTCCGCAAAGGATATTATTAAAATCGTTGGCCACTCCCCTCGCGATCTGGCCGATTAGTTGGAGCTTTGCGGCCCTTCGGTTTTTCATTCGCTTTGTCTCGGTTGCGCTGACATCGCTGAGGAGTATCAGGGAAAGGTCTTCTGATGGTTGCGACCTGAACCGTAGTGTTGTTATTTCGTCATTGTTTTGCAGTTGTTTTTCTATTTCGTTTGGTTCAGAAGTGTCGAGCAGAAGATCCACGTCATTTTTGTCCAGGCATGGAAAAGCGTTGTTGAGGGTAGTTCTCCTGCTGAGGTTCCGGCTGGTGAAATTCTTGACTGCGGGGTTGCATCCGGTAATCCTTCCTCTTTTATCTACTGCCAGCAGTCCGTCCCGGAGGTAATCCATTGCATCAACAAAACGTCCGACTCGCAAACGGCTTTCCTTTTCCGCTGAAAACTGGATTGCCCAAAGCCCGAAGGCTCCGGCGATCAGCATGAATCCGAGCGCAAGAAACCATACTATCATAGCGACATGGTTGTAGTGATGGGGCGGTATGAGAGTCTCGAAATATTCCAGCGCCAGATAGACTGCTATCGTGGCGATGCAGAATAATATGACAAGCAGAACTGCGTAGCTCCACATCTCTGTTCGGAAAAGTCTCATATTACAAACGGCTTCCTCAAGCAGAAGCAGGATTAAGTGCTTCTTTTATCTGCAGAATAACTTTTCGAGGAGCACAAATAAAGAGCTTTTTACGGCGTGTTGCCCAAATATCGCGAACCGTGTTGCTGTTGATTTTGCCCCGTCTCGCAAGGCGCGCGATGCGTTGCATGCCTGGAAGGCATGTGACGCATCGCGGAACGCCGCGAACGGTCAAAATCAACGCAACCCGCTGGGCGACAGGCTCTTTTGAGTGATTGCGGCGTTGCAGCTCATCAACTATGCTTCCAGCATGGCCTCTTCGCTGTCGTCTTGCAATCATCTCAAAATAGCCTCCTCGCACGGTTGTGATATTTGGGCAACACGCCGTTTATTACTAACCAGGGTTATTTGCAGGGGTTGAAATAACCATGGATAACACTGATTTGGATATGCGGATAGAATGATTTAGCCCCGAAAATCGGTGGTGTTGGCACGGCAATTCTCATTATGCCATTTTGCCACGTCTGGCGTGGCCAGAGTTCCGGCACGATATTGCAGCCACGC
>CAYYVQ010000089.1:0-7180 GCA_964475205.1 uncultured Victivallales bacterium
TCTAGCCTGATCTATTCATCAACTTCGTAATGAGAGCGGGCATGTTGCTTTAGATCAATGGCTTTGCGCAGATAGCCGGGTGAAGGCGCATAGACATGCGTCAAGATCGGCTGGCCGGCAAAGTCGTTGAGATGAAGTGACATGAACACTCGTAATAGATTTTATGAATAGGTCAGGCTAGGTTAATGGACGAAATGGCCGCGAACAGAACTCTTGCGGAGGATAAATGTGAAAATTCTTATCGTGGGCGGAACCGGGCACATCGGGAGTTATCTTGTTCCAAGACTTTTGAGAAACAATTTTGAAGTTTCTGTTGTTTCTCGGAACTGCAAGCCGAGGTACCCTGTTGCAGAAGCTGAATGGGGCCGGGTTGGATGGATTCAGGCTGACCGCCGCGAGGAAGAAAAGTCCGGCGCATGGCAGAAGCGGATGGATGCGGTCAAGACGGATGTGGTCATAGACTTGATATGTTTTACTCCCGAACAGAACAGGTTGATGATGGAAGCGTTTGGAGGGAGGATCAGCCATTTTCTTCATTGCGGCACCTTGTGGGCATATGGTCCTGCATACAGGGTTCCTTACCGAGAGGAATTCCCGCGCAGGCCGATAACAGAATACGGAAAGCAGAAGCACCTCATAGAAACGGAGCTTTACAATGCATACTGCGCGTCCAATTTTCCCTCTACAGTGATTCATCCGGGCCATATTTCCGGCGCCGGTTGGCTGCCTGTTGACCCCCAGGGGACTCTGGCGGGAACAGACGTGTATGAGAATCTTGCGGCCGGAAGGAAGGTGCGCCTTCCAGACAACGGGTTGGCAACTTTGCATCATGTTCATGCCGACGATGTGGCGCAGCTTTTTGAGCGCGCGGTTCTGCGAAGAAACATTTCGGTGGGAGAGAGCTTCAGCGCTGCGGCTTCTTTTGCAATGACACTGGTTGAGTGCTGTCGTGAAGTTGCCGGTATATTCGGGCGCAGCCCTGTTGTCGAGATGACGCCATTGCAGGATTTGAAATCGTTCATGAATGAAGACTCGTACAAGATTGCCAAAACGCACGTGGAACATTCCCCTTGCGCCAGCATAGCAAAAGCCCGCAAGCTGCTTGATTTTCAACCCCGTTATACCATCCCTCAGATCTACAGGGAGTGCATAGAACGCTTGTTGAAAGAAGGCGCATCGCGGACATTAACCCGCGCTCGCAGCAGGAATTCTGTGAGAAATGCGGGTAAACCCGCTTAGCAACGCCGTGCGATTCGGGTTGCGCCGCGGTGTGGGATTGACGAAAGGCTCTATTGTGCTTGACGCGAACGATTTACCTTGTAGCATATCGCCATGGGACACATTGCCGATGTTACAGGCAACGTGAATATCATGATTTTAAAAAAGAAGGAGCTACGTTATGTGGATTGCGATGATTGCAGTTGCTGTGGCGGTATTTTTAATAGCGCTTGTGGCCGGTATTTACAACAAGCTGGTGAGGCTGAGGAACCGGTTTAAAAATGCCTTTGCCCAGATAGATGTTCAACTGAAACGCCGGTATGACCTGATTCCCAACCTGGTGGAGACCGCGAAAGCTTACATGAAACATGAGCGCGAGACACTGGAATCTGTAATCAAGGCGAGGAACCAGGCTGCCGCTGCAAATGACCAGGCAGCCTCCAATCCGGGCGATCCGAATGCAATGAAAAACCTGATGGGCGCTGAAGCCGCCCTCGGGGGCGCTTTGGGAAGGTTGCTGGTTACAGTCGAAAGGTATCCTGACCTGAAAGCAAATCAGAATATGTCGCAGCTTATGGAAGAGCTTACATCGACTGAAAACAAGGTGGCATTTGCCAGGCAGGCATACAACGACGCGGTTATGACTTATAATACAACCAGGGAAAGCTTCCCTACCGTGTTACTGGCTTCTTCGCTTGGCTTCAAGGAAGCCTCATTGTTTGAAATTACTGAAGAAAAAGAACGCGAAGCTCCCCAGGTTAGCTTCTAGCCGGGGATCATCTGCGGGTCTGATTCATGAGGGCGCTATCAGTGCCCGTAATGAATTGTTAGTGAAGAAGAAACGGCAGCATGGTCGGCATTCACACTTTTGCCGACAGCTGATATCCCGGGGTGTCGGGGCGGCTCAATTACGATGGATTTTTTTGCAAATCAGGACCAGGCCAGAAAGCGAAGTTCGCTGTTGGTTCTTTACTACGCGCTTGCAGTGATCTGCATAGTGGGCGCAGTTTATCTTGTGATAAGCTTTGGTATGCAGGTTTTTCTGGAAGAGAGGACCGCAGACGAGGAGTTTCGTGTTCAGTTGTGGCGTCCGAGGGTTTTGGGATGGGTAGTAACCGGAACCTTGCTGGTAGTATGTATGGGGACCGCCTATAAGATATCGCAGTTGTCGCAGGGAGGCTCTGCGGTTGCCTTGCTCCTGGGAGGACGAAAGGTAAGCCGGAACGCCTCCGATCCCGACGAGAAACGACTGCTGAATGTGGTTGACGAGATGGCCATAGCTTCCGGTTCCCCTGTTCCCGATGTCTATGTGATGGACCGGGAGCCGGGGATAAATGCCTTTGCCGCGGGATTCACATCTTCTGACGCAATTATAGCTGTTACAAGTGGCACGATTCACAATCTGAATCGGGATGAGCTGCAAGGAGTTATTGCCCATGAATTCAGCCATATCCTGAATGGCGACATGCGGCTCAATCTCCGGTTGACCGGCGTTCTTCACGGAATTCTGCTGATTGGTTTGATCGGGTATTTTCTTTTTCGCACCATCGCATTCACGGGCGGACGCAGATCAAGGAGAGACGGCAGGGTCACTTTGTTTATGGCTGTTCTCGGGCTGACGCTTATGGCTATAGGTTTTGTCGGGGTATTTTTCGGAAAACTTATCAAGAGCGCCGTATCGCGCCAGCGTGAGTACCTGGCCGACGCTTCATCGGTGCAGTACACGAGGAATCCAGACGGCATAGCCGGGGCCCTCAAGAAAATCGGAGGCTATAACAACGGTTCGCGCATAACCAGCTCTCATGCCGAGGAAGCCAGCCATTTCTTTTTTGCCAACGGTCTTCCCTCCAGCTTTCTCGGCATGCTTGCCACCCATCCTCCGCTTGAAGAAAGGATTAGAAGGCTTGATGCGTCTTTTCAGGGTGAATATGTTGAAACGAAAGGCGCTGTCTCGCCGGTTCCGGGCGCCGCCGGTTTTGCAGGAGGCCAGCCGCCTTTGCAAGGGGGACAAAGGGCGCTTTCTTCAGAACAGGTTCTCGAATCCGTTGGATCTCCGCTGCCGGAGCATATTGCTTACGCGTCCAGGCTATTGCAGGATCTGCCCGATTTTCTGCGCGAAGCAGCCGGCGATCCATTCGGCGCACGGGGCGTTATATATAGCCTGCTTATAGACAGCAACAAGCGGATACGTGAAAAGCAGCTATCGTGCCTCCGTGAAAAAGCTGATAAGGCGGCGGTTGACCAGACGTACCGGATGCTTGACAGTGTGGCAGATATTGAGCCGAGGTTTATTCTTCCGCTTGTCGACATTTCTGTATCTACTCTCGGCGATCTGTCTGACAGGCAGTTTGACCAGTTTGAGGCGAACATTGACCAGTTGATTGAAGCTGATGATGAGATTGATCTTTTTGAGTTTACACTTAAGAGAATTGTAAAGCGTCACCTGGCTCCTAAATTTCGCAAAGCTTCACAAAGGGCGGCGAAATTTTACAGCATGAGACCGGTTATGAATGACATCGTGTGTCTTGTTTCATGTATTGCGCATTGGGGAACCGACAGCAGGGAGGACGCTGAAAAAGCTTTCGTCAAAGGCATTAAGGTCCTTGGCTTGGAAAAAAGCTTCTCAATAGCAGAAGCGAGGTTATGCGGACTTCAGGCCCTGGACAGAGCCTTGTCCCGCCTTGTATTTGCGGTTCCCCCTGTCCGCAAAAAAATCCTCGAGGCTTGCGTGGCCTGTATATCGGCGGACGGTTACGTAACGACGGAGGAAGCGGAGTTGCTGAGGGCAGTGGCTGATTCGCTTGATTGTCCGGTTCCCCCTTTGTTTGCAGGGAGGACCGAACAATGACGCACAATTTCAATTTTTCCGGCGCTTGTGTTCCGGACCGATCGCAGGGCCTTAGCTGTGTTTAGAAGTCTTTTACATACCACCTGGCGCAGGCAGCTTACAGTTGCCTTTTCGGTGATGAGCATTATCCCGATCCTTACGCTTGGATATTTTGTGGTTACATACATTATGCCGTCGGTTGTAACTCGCGAGAATCTTATACTGACAGTTTTCCTGAATCTCTTTCTTTCTTTCATGGGGCTTTGGATTGTGGCCGGGCTGATAAGGTCTATATCAAGATTTGCCGAAAAGATGGATCGGATAGCCAGGGGAGAGCTTACCGGACAGGTTGAAGAGCCTTTAAATCCGGAACTTAAAGCCATGTCGAGAGCTATCGGAACAATAGTTGAAAAATTGAGCGAGGATCGGAAGCGGCTGGAGACATTTAACCGGAAACTGGAAGAAAAGGTTGAGGAAAAAACCGCGCAATTGTCCGACAGGAATAAGATGCTTCGCGTGGAACTGGAGGAAAGAAAGAAAGCTGAGCGATCGCTCATGGCATCCAGAGAGGAATTGAGAGCTCTTGCCATGGGGCTGGAGACTGCAAGGGAAGACGAGCGGAAGCGGATTGAGCGGGAAATACATGATGAGCTTGGCCAGATACTCACAGCTCTTAAAATGGATTTAAGCTGGCTCAAAAACAACATTCAAATAGACAGGGAAACAATTTCGGGAAAAGTCGACAATATGCTTAAAATTGTGGAAGGTACGGTTGGCACGGTAAGACGGATATGCGCGGAATTGAGACCGAATGTATTGGATCAGCTTGGTATCGTAGCGGCAATAGAAGGATTGGCGGATCAGTTTCGACTCCGCAGTGGAATTGAATGCAGCGTTTCTCTGCCGGAAGAAAAGAGAATAGGAGATGACCAGGCTCTGGTACTTTTCAGGTGTCTTCAGGAAGCCCTGACAAATGTAGTGAAGCATGCGGAGGCATCAAAGGTTTCCATTTCGCTTTTTTTTGAGAATGACGAGGCGATATTGAAGGTTTATGACAACGGTAAGGGCATAGGCGGGGAGAAAACAGATAGTAGAGACTCTCCTTCCCTGGGCTTGATAGGGTTGAGGGAAAGGGCCAGGGCCCTGAACGGTCAATTTGAGGTTGCCAGCCCGGGTGGCAAAGGAACTCAACTAAAGATGGTTCTGCCACTTAAGAAGGAGGATGGGGAATGATAAGGGTTTTGATTGTTGACGATCATCCTGTCGTGCGAGAGGGTATTGAGCGTATTATATCAGCTCACCCCGATATGAAAGTGACCGGCCAGGCAGCTAGTGGACACGAAGCAATGGAGAATGTCAGGGAAAGCAGTTTTGATGTCGCAGTGATTGATATTTCCATGCCCGAGGAAAGCGGAATCCAAGTATTGAAAAAAATCAAATCCGAATCGCCCCAAACGAAGGTTCTTATACTCAGCATTTATCCTGAAGAGCAGTTTGCAATCAGGTGTTTCAAGGCAGGAGCCCTGGGGTATCTGAACAAGGACGTGGCCCCGGAGGAACTTGGAGCTGCTATCAGACAGGTGGCGGAAGGAAGAAGATATGTTACGCATGTGATGGGCGAGCGTCTGGCAAATGAGTTGTTTAATGCTGCAGGCAAAATGCCGCATGAATCCTTGTCCGACCGTGAATTCCAGGTCCTTTGTGATATAGGCAGAGGGAAGACAGTGACGGAAATAGCAAGGGATATGAGCATCAGTGTTAAGACCGCAAGCACCTACAGGGCCCGAATTCTGAGCAAGATGCATATGAACACTTCGGCGCAGCTGACAGCTTATGCCATCAGAAACGAACTCGTGTAAACCCCTCGAAACCGTTCATTATTCAATTACGAACACATGTTGTTCATTGCGGCGTAGTAATCTTTAACCCGTATTATTCTTTCGGCAAAATGTACGTTTATTCTGACAAATGTTTACCCTTATGTCCTATTGCAATTTCTTTTGCGATAAGTAAATTTATTATTGGTTCAATCTAATTAGCCGGCATTTCTCAGGGAATTTCGTGCCGAGAGCGTGGAGAGTGCTACTGCGGGGGTGCAAATTGGTGAAATGCCGGAGCAGCCGTATAGACATACTGCAATATGGCGTTTTGCAAATTCGTGCCCTCGCAGTGGCGCTATCCGCGTTTGCAGCAGGAATTTTGTGAGATATGCGGGTTAAAACCTGATCTATTCATCAACTTCGTGATGAGAGTGGGCATGTTGCTTTAGATCAATGGCTTTGCGCAGAGAGCCGGGTGAAGGCGCATAAACATGCGTCGAGATCGGCTGGCCAGCAAAGTCGTTGAGATGAAGTGACATGCACACTCGTAATAGATGTTTATGAATAGATCAGGTTAAAGGTGGGTGCGGGCTGCGGGCCTTCTCTAGAAGGAAGGCCCTCTTTTTTTTACGCGGCCAGGAAAGAATAAATGGGCTCCGGCCCGCCTTGCCGGAGAACCAGTCAGAAAGATCTTTCCCTGGTGTTTGTCTTGGTTTTTTCCAGGAAATTGCTTCCGGATATTGCCGAACTGATAACCGCTTTTGCGAGGAAAACCGAAGCTATGACCGCTGCGGCTGTTATAAGCATAACGGCAAGGGTTTTTAAATAATGGGATTTCAGCAGGAGGCAGCCGGCAGGGATGATCAGGCTGGCTACTACGGCAAAACATACCATGGCCAGTGTGATCTGAACTGTGAGTCTTCCGGCTCCTGGAAACAGTTTCGGGAGCAACAGCTCTGTAATGCTGAGCGCCGTTACAAGACAGACGATTGTGAAAAGGACAGTTAGACTCGACCTGGTGTTCGTGGGCATTGCGACTCCAAAAATTTTACCAAACCATGAAAGAAATAAAATGGAGCCGAGAATAACAACCGCTGAAAGAATAGCAGCCTCTGCCGGGTTATCGGGGTTGTTTGCCATGAGTGACGCATAATGCCTTGTAGCCTTAATCCATTTTTCCATAATTCACCTCCTGCGACGGTAAATACCTTGTATATTGTATATAAACCGGGCTTTCTTGTCTATATGTATTAGTGTCCTGTCAGCAATTCTCATTATGGCCTCTTTCCGCCAAAACCTATTTGTATAACGATGT
>CAYYVQ010000090.1:0-6870 GCA_964475205.1 uncultured Victivallales bacterium
ATTATGGGCCTCGGATGGCAGGGCCGTCCCGCGGATGATCGAAGAAGAAGAAGAATTATGGGCCTCGGATGGCAGGGCCGTCCCGCCGATGATCGAAGAAGAAGAAGAATTATGGGCCTCGGATGGCAGGGCCGTCCCGCCGATGATCGAAGAAGAAGAAGAATTATGGGCCTCGGATGGCAGGGCCGTCCCGCGGATGATCGAAGAAGAAGAAGAAGAATTATGGGCCTCGGATGGCAGGGCCGTCCCGCCGATGGAAAGGCCGTTTAGCTGGACGGTTTTCTTGCCGAAATTAACAGCAATACCCCACGGCACATTTAGCGCTTTCATGAAGGAATGGCCACGGCTTATGTTGAATTTGTTGTCATCGAAAAGGGCGGTGAAGACCAGCAAAACATGTTCTTCGATGATCAGGCAATCCAGCGCAGTTGCGCCGAGTGGGTTACCCTGAAAACTGGATGTTGCTATTGGGCCTCTTACAAAAGATAGATTGTTTTGTTTTAATCCAAATGTTATCAACTTTTCAATAACTTCTGATCCATATCCACATTGGTGTTGATCGTATATCTTATGTATAGTGGCGCGTATATGTTGTCCGGTCTCGCGGACGCGATCAGTTATTGCGCCGTTCCAGTATGTCCAGTCCTCCTTCAACTCGGAAGGCGTTTTTTCATGTAAAAAGCGTTTGACGAATACTCGGTCCAGACCCATATTGACAAGCAGACCGAGTTTGTGGTCTTGCGCTTTCAGGTAGTTGAAAATCTGTACTTGTTCGGGAGGACGCAGGTTTCTCTGGACCGCCTTCATCTCGAGAGTGATCTTACCCCAAACAGTCAAATCCGGATAAAGCATGCAAGCGGACTCGTTATCAAGCAGAAGCGGCAAAGCCATTTTTGTTGTGTGTGGTATACCTCGTTGCTTAAGCCAGATCGTCATCGCTTTATGGTAGTATTCCTCGCGATGTCCCAGCCCTACTTCATTCTGAACATCGAATAACCCTTTGCGAAGCAAAGCTGTCTCATCTTCATAAATCAACATCAGTAAACCCTTTCCCATCCGCCTTGTAATTTCCATCCGCGGGTCGGCCCATGCCATCTGTGGTCCTAATCTGTCTCCATCCGCGGGTCGGCCCATGCCATCCGTGGTCCTAACCTGTCTCCATCCGCGGGTCGGCCCTGCCATCCGTGGTCCTTGCTTGCACGAAATTTACAATTCAACGCCCATTTTCTTGATTTGCCCTTCAATTTGCTCCTTGGGCATGAAACCGGTATGCGTGTGAACCTGCTTGCCGTTCTTGTCGAAGAAAACAAGATGGGGAATACCGCTAACACCGTAGCGCGACGACAGCATAGGCTGCTCATTGACGTTCACATAGACCACATTGAGTTGCTCCGAGTGTTCTGCCTTTAGTTCCTCGCGAACCGGCTCCATCATGTCGCACGGGGCACAACCCGAGGCGCCGAAATTGACGAAGGTAGGCTTACCGCTTGTGCGCGCCTTGTCCACCGGATTATCCAAAGCCTGCGCTGCCTGTTCCTTAACCCACGGCGCCGAGAGAGCGATGGTCATTTCCCTACCAAGCTCAGCGATATGGCGTTCTATCATCTTTTGTTGTTTCTGCTCGCTCAGTTGATTGCGAATGCGCTCCTTTACCTGATCCATGGACGCATCGCCTATCATTTCCCGGTTCTGTTCATAGAACTCGGAAATCTCCTTATCCGTCACTGAGACATTGCGAGTAAGCTCCTCAAAATAATTTTGCAGAAGCTGGTCTTCGTTCATTGTGTCTTCCACACTTTGACGGGCCACCGCAGTAAGAAGTTCCATCGTCGCTTTCTGTTCAAGCATGACGAACGCATTCGCTTTCATCTGCTCGCGCATGTGCGGCGGAACCTGTGCGAGTTCGCTCTCCATATCCTTCTGCGTCAGGGAAAGACCTTCCGCACGCAACAGAACCCCGTCCGGCAAATCAGTCAGCCGCGCATAACGCAGCGCGCCGCTGGACAACGTCGGGTATACATCTGAGAGCACAGGCGCGTCCTCCGGCACATCCGGCGCAGGAATCTGTGACGACGCCGGCGCAGAAGCTGTCGGTTCTTCCACGTCAGCTTGAGCGCTACCCGATTCCGGTTCAGTCGTGTCAGTCGGCGACTCTGAGCGACCGCACCCGATGATGCCCAGCGTCAATACCATTCCCGTAATTCCCGTCATTAAAGCCGACCAACCTGCCATCTTCCTTTTATTCCTGTTCAACATATTGCATACCTTTCTTGAGCGCGAAGCCTGGTTCCCGCCATTGTTTTAATTATATTTTCCTCTGACATACACCCCTGCCGACGGATCAGCTCTCCGTCAACATGGCCGTCGCCGCCGTGGCGACCTTGTCCACATTCCCTGATGTCAAAGGGGTTTGCCCCTTTGTCATACCCAGATCAGCCAACTGCAGATGTTCAAAGTTGCTGAACCCGGCTGCGGCCAGTCCGGATTTGACACAGTTCAACGGACATCCATCAATCGCCAGGATTGTTGATGCCGAACGGGTCTTCTCCATGATAGGCGTGATCTGCCCGGCCAATCCAGCCATGCAGAACATGGAGCCAGCGCCATCCTTAGTCAGCTTGCGCGCCGCCTGATCGGCTACAGCGCCTACATCCGCGGCCCCGGAACAGGCAAAAATCAGTTTCGGCCCCCCACAACAAACCATATCGTTTTGTTCACTCATGTTATTTCTCCTCTATTCCATCCTTCCGCCATTCCATTATCCCAACAGTTTCTTAATGTCATCAGCGCTCAGCGTCTTGCCCGATGATTTCACTTCACCGTCAATCGCGAGTCCCGGGGTCATCATAACACCGAATTTCATTATATCGTTAATGTCCGTCACCTTCTCGATCTCGCATTCAACGCCCAGTTCCTTTGCGGCCTCTTCGGCGTTTGCCGTGAGCTGTTTGCATTTCGGGCAGCCCGTTCCCAATATCTGAATTTTCATCCTATTCGTTCTCCTGTGTTGTTGAGTTCAGTTTGCCCTCGGCAAATGTGTCGATTTGTTTGTCGCCCCAGGCTCGTATGTCTCGGGCTAATTGTACCATCTCACTGATCAATAACAACTGATCACGACTAAATCTTCTACGCAAATCTGCCGAAGATCATCCCGCTGATCGTCGCCATCACGACAACCAGAGCCACGAACACAATCGTCTTTTTTGTCCCCATCACACTGCGTATCACCAGCATGTTCGGCAGGCTCAGCGCCGGGCCGGCCAGCAGCAAGGCCAACGCGGGGCCCTGGCCCATGCCGTTACCGATCAGACCCTGCAAAATAGGAACTTCCGTCAGGGTGGCGAAATACATGAACGCGCCGACCACCGAGGCGAACAGGTTCGCCCAGAGCGAATTGCCCCCAACCAGGTTTCCAACCCACGCTGCAGGAATAAGGCCGCCATCCTCGCTGTCCGGGCTGCCCAGCAACAGGCCTGCTACAATTACGCCGACGAACAAAAGCGGCAGAATCTGCTTTGCAAAGCCCCAGGTCGACTCGAACCACTCACCCTTCTCGTCCTTGCTCGTGCTGGTGAGCGTGGAAAGCCCCAGCACGCCAGCCGCAAACGGAATAAGGGGCGCTCCCGGAAACATCAGCGCCAGGATCGCCGCCGGCAGCGCGGCCAGCAGCATTTTCCACCAATCAGTCTTGAACCACAGCACCAGGATCACGGCCAGGCCCGCCGAAAATATCGCTGTGAGGAACCACTTGGCCGAGTAGATCGCATGCCAGAGTCCGCTGTCCTGCATCGGCTTGCCCCAGTTGGCGAACACCAGGATCGCCACCATGGTGAAGAAATAGACCGCGTTCTGCCAAAGCGGGCGCGTCACCTCGGGCTCCGGCATGTCCATCTGCGCCGCGGCTTTTTCGTTCTCCTCTTTACGGAAGATCAGGTGCATCAACAAACCGATAACGACACTGAACAGTATTGCGCCCACGGCACGCGCTATACCGATTTTAAGCCCCAACACACGCGCGGTCAGCGCGATAGCCAGCACATTGATTGCGGGCCCCGAATAAAGAAATGCCGTCGCAGGCCCGAGCCCTGCGCCCATCCGATAAATCCCGGCAAACAAAGGAAGCACTGTACACGAGCATACGGCCAGGATTGTTCCTGAGATGGAGGCAACTCCATAGGCCAGTACCTTGTTTGCCTTCGCGCCCAGGTACTTCATCACCGACGCCTGGCTCACGAACACCGCGATGGCGCCGGCGATGAAGAATGCCGGAATCAGGCACAACAGCACATGCTCCTGCGCGTACCACTTAACCAGGTGCAGCGCCTCAAGCACCGCCGTATCGAAACGCTCCCGGCCTACCGGCAGATAGAAACACAACAGGAACGCGCTTACGATCCACGCCAACTTCTTCCATTCTTTTTTCCATTCAACCATTTGCTTTTTCTTTTGTTATGCTTGGCTATCTCGCCAAGTATGAGCCAAAAAATAGAGATGCCGGAAGCATTCCAGCATTCTACAGTTTCGGAATTAAATCATAACATTGCGCCGTTTGTTCGCTCTTCCAGGGCGCGATTGACACAGTCCAGAAAACCGAGTGTGCAGGTGAGGCGCAGCGAGTAGAACATCTGTTTGCCTCTCTTTTCCGCTTCGACCAGCCCTGAATAACGCAACACCGAAAGGTGTTTGGATACCGTGGACATATCCGATCCCACCAGATCCTGCAGCTCGCAGACACACCGCTCGCCCTTGCCAAGCGCCATGATCATCGCCAGTCGCGAGGGATGGCCGAGCGCCTTGAAAATCTCCGCCCGCTCCTTCATAGCTCTATCGTTTTCTGCTGCTTCAACTGTCATGACGTGAAAAATATCAATACATGGTCATTTGGTCAAACGAAAAAAGATATTTTCTCTCGGGCAATACTGTTGGTCGGATGCATAAATTCAACCTGGATTCGGCAGTTGACGTGGATGCTGAAGTGCAAGATTCGCGTTCACAGGGCGTTCCAAAGGGCCGAAGGCGCACCTGGAGGGTGCTTCGAGCGCCGTTCGGAACGCCCTGTGGGCATGAAGATTGTGCTTCAGCGCCGCGCTCAACTGCCGAATCCAGGTTCAAAGATGTGCCCCTTTTTAAGCGAGTTGGCAGTTCATTCTTGAAAGGGGCCGGATATTGCGATAAAAGTGCCCCTTCATGACTGCGGCGCGAAAGAAGAAGAAGAAAAAGAGCAAAAGGCAACGGCGCCGGACTGGACCTAAGCAGAGGCCCTGCACGGCGCTGATGGTTGTCGACTCATCGCGTATTCGCCGCAGAGCCATGGGGAACTGCAAACGCGCCCGAACGACGTTCGAAAAGGCCGAGCGGGAATTGAACGCATACGAATCCAATGACAAGCCCGCCTTCGTTCGATGGTACCACTCCACGCTGGGATCACAAATCAGCGAAGTGCATTCACTTTCCGACCAGATCCGAAACCTGCACATGAAGATGGAGCGGGTGGTTCAGTTTGCCGACCTGGCTGGATGCAGCCGGAATGCGGCCGCGCAATTATACGAGGATTCTCCTGAAGAATTCGAACGTCGCGAGCGCGAACATTTGGACTTGCTGCAACGGGAAGAGGAGCGCAGAAAACGTAAACTTGAGGAGGAAAGGGAAGAGGTCGGGCAGGCCATAAGAGACACGTTCAGAGCTTTTCTCGACTCGCAAGCCCGATGGATAAGCAACCAACACAGGGCCGGGCTATCGCCGTCCAATCTCTTCTTCGATTTGCTGGCCGTTTTCTGTGATGAATACGGGTTTTTTCCGCCCCTTGTTACAATAGCTCTAGATCACCCTGAGGGCGCCGCGCTTCTTGATCAATATGGTCTGGATGCTGAAGGCGACCTTAAGGATGAAGACATTTTCGAACCGGATTTTGACTCGGACAGCGATCCGTTCGGACATATCTTTGACACACCCGAACAATCGTCGGACGAGGCGAAAGATCAGGCCCGTCTGAAATCGCTGCGGCGGGATCTGGCCTTTGCCCTCCATCCAGATCAGTCGGACTCGGCTTCTGACCCGGCGAAGCTGGAACTGTGGTATGAGGTACAGGAAGCATTGGAAAATCGCGATCTGGACCAGCTTGAGGTTCTGCATGCTCACTGTCAGATGCTCTCCGGCGATTTGAAGCCGCAAACTCCTGTGTCCAGAGTCCAGGCGCTGACCGATATGTATCGGCGCTCTCGCAATGCGCTGCGCCGACGTATCCGAGCCCTCCGTAAAAAACCGGATTGGGGCTTCAGCACACTGGAAGAAAAAGAGCGGGAAAAGATGCGTCGACGACTTGAGACGCAGCTCAAGGAGCAAAGAGAACAACTTCGTGCGGAACTGGCTGATACGCGTGGAATCTACCGCAGTCATTTCATGTGCTCATCGAGCCGAACAACGCGTTCGGCGGAACCCATACGCAAAAGCCAGGACCATCCAGGCCAGCCCGAATTCGACTTTTTGTAGCTTTTCCCGAATGATCCTGAATCCGGCAGTAGAAAACCACTAATGGACACTAAATAGCACTAATGTTTTGAAATAGCTGGAAAAAGCATCAAAAGAAAACTTCATGAGCACATTGAACCCTGCACCAAATGGGTGCAGTTGCATTGTGGATAATACCCTCATTTATTCGTGTCTATTCGCCTGCCTGTGCGTGTCCGCACGCAGACAGGTGTGCATTCGTGGTTCAACTGCTCTTTATAGGTTCATAGCACAGCCATTGCAGGCCAAACCCGGTTTGCCCGATCTCGCGGTGTGTCTACACAGCGTCGGCCGGACAAAACGGTTTCGACCCTAATGGCACTAACTTAAGGCCTTCGCGCATCGAGATTGAACACCCAATAT
>CAYYVQ010000091.1:0-6294 GCA_964475205.1 uncultured Victivallales bacterium
CGAATTCACACGACCTCTTCTCCGTGACTCAGTGTCTCTGTGGTTACAATCTTCTCCTCTTCTCTATGTTCTCTGCGCTCTCTGTGGTTTACAATCTTCTTCCCCCCCAAGCCCTTGCAGAAATTTCGCGCCCTTTAGCGCTGCGGCCGCCGAAGCGCTTGGGCGTAGGCTGGCTTTTCGTAGTCTATATCCCCTCTCCTCCCACAAAACCAATCGCTCCTGTGGGACAGCTTTGCGCGCATTTCCGCAAAACATCAACTGGCAGATCGCCGAACTTTCCATCAAACGGCGCCCGCACCTTCACACTCATCCCGCGATTAATAAAAGTCAGCCCTCTTCCTGCCGCATCGTCGGCTATGCCGACACATATTCCGCATTTGATACATTTTCCGCTCTCAAAAACAATCTCCCCGGCGCTGATATCCTTTTCAACACCCGCCCGTTCGTCTCTCCGCCTTCTCCTGAAAACAGCGTCGTATTCATCGGCAAGATTTCTCAGCTTGCAGGTAACACGATCCAGGCACTCACAATGCATGCATCTGGCGGCCTCAGCCGTGGCCTGGTTTTGACTGTACCCTTTTTCACTGTCGGGTTCAACTCGTGGAGACGGGTCGACCCCCTTCATCAGTTCTTCCATTTCGCCTTCCTTGAGTCTGCCGATCCTGACATCCAACCGTTTACCCGGCAGGCTCCCCTTACTATCTGAAAGATAATGATTGATTCCTTCAGCGGCACGCCGGGCCGACGCCACCGCGCTAACGGCCATTCCCGAAGACCCGCATGCCGCGCCGCAACCAAAAACACCTTTCATACTGGTCTGACCGGAGCGCCGGTCCACGAGCAACCGGGAGTCGGATTCCAGGCCCATGTCCCGGAAAAAAGAGTCTTCCCTCTTGCCCGCTGCTATCAGGACCGCGTCATATTCCTTCTGAAGCCCTGCAAGAGACACATCTGACCCCAGTTCCGTCCGCATACGGAACCGTGCGCCAACGCGCTCAATCCTCCGGATTTCGTTATCCAGAATTCTTTCAGGCAGCACGGCCGGGTCAATGCCGGTCCTGATTGTTCCGCCTGCTTGAGGGGATCTCTCCAATACTTCGCACTCATGTCCCATCAGCCTAAGGAAAAAGGCCGCGCTGAGCCCCGATATGCCGGCTCCGGCTATTGCCACCTTTCTCCCCGTAGCAGCCGGGACTTCCGGCAGAACAGAAGTCTGTTGTTCCAGGCCCCAGTCACCGGCATACCGTTTCAGCTTAAGAATGGATATGGCGGAATCGTACTGGCCTCTTCGACATACCTTCTCACAGGGCGCCGGACAAATACGGCCCAGCACGCTGGGAAAAACCAGAGCGTTCAAGGCGGTCATAAAAGCCTGCTTCATATTGCCGTCTTCGATATGCCTTATCATTAGAGGTATATCAAGCCCGGCCGGACAGCCGCGTGTACAGGGGGCCTCGCAATCTCCAACATGTTCGCTCAACAGCAGCTCGAGCGCGGTCTTTCTGGCTTCGCGTACGCGCTCGTTAAGCGTCACAATTTCCATACCTTCCTCGGCCCGGGCAGCGCAGGAAGGAATAAGCCTGCCTTCAGCAATATCCTCCACAAGACAAACCATGCAGGAAGTATTCGATTCTACTTGCGGATTGTAACACAGGGTCGGGATCTCAATCCCCGCCCTGCGCGCAGCGGAAAGAACCGTGTCCCCCTCCCTGACCTCAATATCTTTACCATCTATTTTCATATCAAACCCTAATCATAATCGTAATCGTAATCTACCTTCCCTCTTAAGCCCCTGCTGCCCTTTCGCGCCTTTAGCGCATAAAGCTTACCACGGAGGCACTGAGACTCGGAGAAGAGGTCCGCGCCTTCTCTCTTCTTCCTCTCACTACCACCGTCGCGTGACTCAGTGTCTCTGTGGTTACAATCTTTTTCCCTCCAAAACCCCTACTACCCTTTCGCGCCCTTTAGCGCATTTCGTAGTTTCTCTCTTCTCTTCTTCCTCTCACTACCACCGTCGTGTGACTCAGTGTCTCTGTGGTTACATTCTCCCCCTCTCCTCAACCACAATAGCATCAACCGGACAAACCTGCCTGCAGGTATCGCACCTTATACACTTCTCATCATCTATCTCATGCTGTTCATACGGTTTCATTTCTATCGCATCTGCCGGGCAATTCTGGGCGCACCTTGTGCACCCGATGCATTCGTCAGTAATGCGGTACTGGATCAGCGCCTTGCATTTGCCGGCGGGACAATGCCCGGCAACATGCGCCTTATACTCGTCACGGAAATGCCGCAACGTGGAAAGCACGGGATTCGGCGCGCTCCTGCCCAGCCCGCACAGGCTGCCCTGCTTGACCTGCACGGCAAGCCTTTCAAGCTCAGCCAGGTCGTCATCTCCGGCTTTCCCTTCACAAAGATCCTCGAGTATCTCAAGCATCCGCTTCGTCCCCACCCGGCAGAAGGTGCATTTCCCACAGGATTCTTTCTGCGTAAAAGCCAGAAAGTACCTGGCTACTTCAACCATGCAGTCGGTTTCGTCCAGAACCACCATGCCTCCGGAACCCATCATTGAACCATGTTCATTCAAAGCCTCATAATCCACGGGCGTATCAACCAGCGAAGCCGGGATGCAGCCCCCGGAAGGACCTCCAACCTGCACAGCCTTCAGAGCCCTGCCGTTTTCTACGCCGCCGCCGATCTGTTCAATAATCTGCCTTAATGTAGCGCCCATCGGAACTTCAATAAGTCCGCCCCTGTTTATTTTGCCGGCCAGCGCAAAAGTCTTTGCGCCCCTGCTATGCCTGGTTCCGACCGAAGCAAATTCTTCCGCCCCTTTTAAGATAATCCACGGGATCATGGCCATGGTTTCTACATTGTTAATCAGGGTCGGTTTGCCCCATAGCCCCGACTCCGATGGAAAAGGCGGCCGATAAGCCGGCATGCCCCGCTCTCCTTCAATAGCGCGAATCAACGCAGTTTCCTCTCCGCATACAAAAGCTCCAGCCCCCATCCTGATTTCAAGCTCAAGAGATCGGCCCTTGCCCAGCGCATCAGGGCCAACGAAACCATGAGACCGGCATTTTTCAAGAGCTTCGCTGAACCTGTCCAGCGCCAGGGGATATTCCGAACGCAGGTAAAGGAAACCCCTGGAGGCGCCAACCGCATAGGCGGCAATAGCTATGCCCTCAATAACCCTGAACGGAAAAGATTCTACAATCATTCTGTCCATGAAAGCGCCCGGATCGCCTTCGTCACCGTTGCAGATCACGTATTTTTGTCCGGCATGGCTCCTTGCAACGGTTTCCCATTTCAGCCCGGTTAGAAACCCCGCGCCGCCGCGTCCTCTCAATCCGCTGTTTTTTATCGTCTCTACAATCTCATCAGGCTGTATCCCTTTGAGACAATTACCAAGAGCCTCAAAACCGCCCATGGATATGTAGGCATCGATATCAAGAGGATCCATCCGGCCGGAATATTCAGTTGCAATATGTAACTGGCCTGAAGTGTATTCCGAATCCGGCCCCTCTCGCAGATCAATAAAATATCTTGTCACCGGCTCCCTGGCAGCGTCCGAGTAGGTGCGTTCAAGCAGATCACGGATACGGTTCTGCAGCCTCGCGCCAATGCCCGAAGGGGCAAAATGGCGTGTAAGCATCGATCTGACATTTTCCGGCTTCATCATACCGTATATGAATTCCTGCCCCCCTGAAGTCTCGACACGAACAAGCGGCGCGCGGTAGGAAATCCCAGTGCATCCGGTCACTTTTACATCTACCGCAAGCTGTAGCTGCCTGATCTGGCGCTTCAACTCGCGATGCACCTTCGCGGCGCCGCCTGCAACACAGCTTGAGCAAAGGCAGAGGCTCACCTGCCCCCCTATACGTCCGCCGGATCGCGGCTGCTCGTCAGCGGAACCCGAAAGTTTCTGTTCTTCCAGGAAATCATTGAGCGCCCGGTCAACGGTTGCAGGGGTAACAAAACCATAGGTTATATCGTCTATCTGCACTGCCGGAGCCAGCATGCAACAACCCAGGCAGGCAACTTTGGAGACAGTAAACATCCGCTCCGAATCCGTGTCCCCGCCTTCGGGTATATCCAGCAGATCGCAAAAGGAATCATAGACCTGTTCGGCGCCCTTTACATGGCAGGCTGTCCCGACGCATACTTTAATGTTGTGCCTTCCAGCGGGTTCGAAACGAAACTGGGAGTAGAAGCTGGCAACCCCTTCAATTTGAGAGGGCGTGATTTCCGTAGTCTCACAAATGCGGTCCAGCGCAGCGCGGGGAAGAAAGTTCAACTCCTTCTGCACCGCTTCAAGCACCGGCACAACTTTATCCCGGCCGGCCCCCTCCTTCCGCACCGCACGGTCAACAGCATCGGATATGCTTGTGTCTCTATCGTTCATTGCTCGCGGCCCCGATCTTCTATACAGTAAAGCTGCTTCCTGCTTCGCACATACATTCGGCTGCCGACAAAAGCAGGAGTTGAATCAACAGGCTCTTCCAGCGACGGCTGCGATAAGGCTCTGTATTCCCGCGCGGCTTCAAAAATATGCGCTGCGCCTTTCCGGTCAATCGCGTAAATCTTTCCATCGACCAGGACCGGGGAAGAATAAAACCCTTTCTGAAAGTCATGGGTCCAGACAACCTCGCCGGTACCGGCGTCAAGACAACTCACTGTGCCATAACTCGAACACACGAAAAGAAGCCCGTCCGCGGCAAGAGGCGATGATACGCTGGGCAGGTCAATCAGGTCGTTCTGCCAGAGAATTTCACCCGAGGCCGGATCTATACACGCTATCCCCGCATAGTCAGAGGCAGTGAATATCTTTCCCTCCAGCCAGGCCGGAGAAGGCGCAGGCTCTCCTCCACTGGCTTCCACCGACCATTCCTCTTTGCCTGTAAACGCGTCGTGCAGACTGACCGTCGGGTTCCCGGATACCGCAAGCCACTGGTTGTCCTTTTCGGTTATCAGCAACGGCGTTGCCCAGGATGCCCGGGATTCCTGCCATGTGTTCCATATCTGTTCGCCGGTTCGAATATCCAGCGCAAACACCCGCGAATCAGCGTCCTGGTGATATTGAATAAAGACATGGTTCTTGTATATCACCGGCGATGAAGCATAACCGTAGTTTATCTGCGGGACTCCAGTATTCTTTGCCCACCTGAGGATTCCGTCCATTGAAAAACAGGCTATATCTCCAGTGCCGAACAAAGCCACAACGCTGTTGCCGTCGGTCGCAGGCGTTGGCGCAGCAAGCCCCGTGTCCTCGGTGACCTCGGGCATCTCTTTCGGCGAACCGGGATAACCGCCCACCTCTTGAGACCATTCCATTTCTCCGGTCGCCGCGTTGTAACAATAAAGCTCCCTGGCTTCATCGTCTCCTCCTGTAATAAACACCCGGTTATCCCATACCACCGGCGAACTGAAGCCGCTGCGCGGCGCTTCCGCTTTCCATAGAATATTGGTGTCGGGATTTTCCGACCATGTAACCGGCGGATCCGCTTCGACTGACCTTGAATGCCCGTAGACTCCCCTGAATCCCGGCCAGTTGCGCTCCAATTCTGCGCGAGCCGGAAAAACATACTCCTCCGGAACTTCGTCTTCTTCCTCGTCCTTTTGCTCCGGCCTAAGCCCGACATAGTCCATGCGTCCGCGGAGGACCGCGATGAGAATCACCGTCAATACGGCAAATACCAGGCCGGCGGATCCGATGGCTTTCCTTGCAGACGCCATTGAGATGCGTTCTTCTTCGCTGTCATCATCGGGCCGGGGCTCAGGAAGCTTTTTCGCCGCCAGCCGCTCAACCTGAAGAGAGGCAAACAGCACAACGAAACCAGCCAGAAGCATAAAACCGCCGATGCGCACCTGGGCCAGCCGCGCAAAGTATTCTTTCCTTAACACAAGGTCGAGAGCCCGTATTCTCTGCTTCAGGGAATCTTCGCCCGTTCGGGCATACTCAGCGCGCATTTCCACAAGAGAAGGATCGTTTACAGGATCAGCAGAACGCATCCGCGCGTAGTTTGCAATCGTGAGGGCGCTCATTACAATACAGAACAACCCCGCAACCATAATAAGCCCCGCTGCAGCCCGTTTAACAACCCTCAATCGGGCAGAATCATTCTGAAATGGAAACCCCTTCAATCTTCCTCCTCGGCGCATTTCGTAGTTTCTCTCTTCTCTTCTTATTCTCTTTCCCTTCATCATTGGACATTCCGTGTTGGATATTGAACATTCTCCCCCCTCTCAACCCGCCGCAAGCTTCGCAAGCTGGCGGGCAGGCCAATGACT
>CAYYVQ010000092.1:0-6133 GCA_964475205.1 uncultured Victivallales bacterium
TTGGTACGCTCGCGGAGCGTGCCAGCAAGCAATCGGGCGCAGCCCGGCACACAACGACGGGAATTGACCTGTATTTCAAATAGCCGCGGACGGCTATTTGAAAACGGTCATTCTCGTCGTTGGCCTTACATGTCACCGCCGTTCTGAAACTGCCATAAAACAGCCGGTTTGAAAATGTATGGTTTTCTTCCTGTATCTTCTTCTTAAAGCTTAAACTGAAGCATCTTCTTCCTTCTTCTTGCGTGTCATCAATGTGATGCATAGGCCTGTTGCCATTGCTTGAAACATCGTCAAGGTTCCTCATGTACTCATTCGATTCGTAGCAATAATTGTGCCTGATATTTTCAACAATTTCAAAACGGCCGAATACATACATTTTTACGCCGGCCGTGACATTCAAAAACATTGACACCTCGGCATCGATCCTGCTATCGTAATACCAAACATAATCGATGGAGGATTTGTCATGCAAGCAGTAACTGTTTCCCCAAAGTTTCAAGTCGTTATTCCTCGCCCTATCCGGGATCACCTGCATCTTCAGCCAGGGCAGAAGATGCAGGTTCTTGAATATACTGGACGAATTGAGCTGATCCCTGAACGCGACATATCGGAACTAAGAGGTTTCGTCAAGGGGATTAACACGAATTTCAAAAGGGAAAAGGACAGAGTATGAATATAGTAGATTCGTCCGGCTGGCTGGAATACTTTGCCGAAGGAAAAAATGCTTCGCGTTTTGTTGCGCCTCTCAAAGATATAGAAACACTGATTGTTCCTGCTGTGTCAATATACGAAGTATTCAAAGTTCTTCTTCGTGAATCAGGAAACGAG
This sequence comes from uncultured Victivallales bacterium, assembly GCA_964475205.1. Classification (GTDB taxonomy): domain Bacteria; phylum Verrucomicrobiota; class Kiritimatiellia; order UBA8416; family CAYSRM01; genus CAYSRM01. Next base: position 829 of record CAYYVQ010000092.1, read on the forward strand.
GCGGCCTTGCAGGCAGCCTCTGTGATGCAGCGAGGCAGAGTTGTTGATCTTACTCCACAACTTGCCATGTCGGCAGCTTCACTGAGTCTGGAGCATTCCCTTCCAATGGCAGACAGCATAATTCTTGCTTCCGCACATGCAAACGAAGCAACAATTTGGACACAAGACTCAGACTTCAAGGGACTGAAGAACGTAAAGTATTTTCCACCGAAATAAAGGCCAACGAAATAAGAATTAGTAGCGCGCGATAGCCGTGCTAGTCAACGACAATTACACTTCCCCACCGCGTTGACTCAGTATTTTTGTTGCCAACGCGTAGCTATGGCCTCATTAGATTGTTACCAACAATCAGGAGGCAGAAAATGGCGAAGATCAGCAGGAACACAAGGGACGAACTAATAGACGCTCTCAAGCAGCGGTATAGCGCGACATGTAAGCCAGAAAAGGCGCTAATTCTAGACAAGTTTGTGGCGCTGACAGGATTCCACCGCAAACATGCGATTCGGGTCTTGTCGGGGAATGGCAAACCGGAGCGAAAGGAGCCCAAGACCAGCCGGAATATTTACAATGAGGCGGTTAGGCCTGCCCTTTACCCATAAGTCTTGCATTGGCACACCAGCAGACAAGCTCCGGCGGAAGATTTATCCTGGATTCGGCAGTTGAGCGCGGCGCTGAAGCACAATCTTCATGCCCACAGGGCGTTCCGAACGGCGCTCGAAGCACCCTCCAGGTGCGCCTTCGGCCCTTTGGAACGCCCTGTGAACGCGAATCTTGCACTTCAGCATCCACGTCAACTGCCGAATCCAGGTTTATCCTAGAAACGGCATTTGAAATGCTGAAAACCTCACGCCTCCTGTCTGCGTGCGCCTGCCTGCGTCGCGTGCCTTGGCGCGGCAGGCAGGGCACACACAGGCAGGTGCAGATACTTGCCTGCGCGAGCGCGCAAGCAGGCATCAAACTCGGCAACTGCCGAATTTAGGTTCAGCCGTAATCGCCCTTGCATGCAAGCCAGTACTCCCGCAGATCAGCCTGCGTAATCCTGCTCAGTGACTTGTTACAAAACCGCTGAAGCTGCATCACTGATTTCACCTTTGAATCAATGCTTCTTTTTGCATAGCCTTTCAGTTCAAGGTTTGATATGAATCCGTCATATAATTTTGTACTCATGGCATCTTCCTTTATTTTCGCGTTTATCGCGCAATCCTTGTCGGGGAAGATGCCAACCTGTATGTTGGCATTATGCGATGAGCACGCTTAAAATAAAACTGCCGCGTAGCGGCTTACTTGAACCAGTTGCTCCACCGTACCCGGTAAGGCCGCGCGATGCGCGCCCTCACTGGTCCGGTGAGCACGGCGTTCGGGATAAGGAGAACACATGAAAATCATTTTACCAGATAAATATGTCACTGAAGATGAAAAACAAGTACCGGTAGTAGCTGAAGCCGATGTGGTAGTGGTCGGTGGCGGCCCTGCGGGAATCGCAGCGGCTTTGGCGGCAGCCCGAACTGGTGCAAATGTCTGCGTGGTAGAAGCACACGGTTGCCTGGGGGGCATGTGGACCGCCGGATTACTGACGTGGATGTTCGAGATGGATCAGCCAGGCCTCCCGAGGGAGATTACCAAACGTCTGGGTCAACGTAATGCCCGCATTGCCGGTCACGACCCCAATATGTACACATATGACATTGAAGAAATGAAGCTGCTCCTCGAAGATATCTGCGAAGAGACAAACGTCAGGTTCCAGCTTCATACACGCGCTCGGGCCTGTGTCATGCAGGACGGCAAGATCGATGCGGTAATCACTGAGTCAAAATCCGGGGCGCAAGCATGGCGGGCGAAAGCGTTTGTGGATGCTAGCGGCGACGGCGACCTGGCAGCCCTGGCCGGGTGCGGTTATGACCTTGGAAAGAATGCAGACGGGGTTTGTCAACCTATGACATATAAGGCCTTGGTCGCCGTTCGTGACTTGGAAGCAGCAGGGCCGTTCATAAGTTTTTGGGAAGGAGGCGAACAGCACCGGCACAAGACAGTCAACTACGAGGCTGTACGCGCATTCCGGTCTGAGATACGGCGTGCGGGGATTGAGCCATCCTACAGCCAGACAAAGATGTTACAGGTTCGGGGCAATCTATTGGCTTTGATGGTAAACCACGAGTATGGCGTTTCCGCCATTGAAGCGGCTGATCTGACCCGGGCCACCGTACACGGACGGGCCGAAGTACATCGTGTGGTCAAGGGACTACAGAAACTTGGTGGTGTGTGGTCCGGCCTGCAACTGGTGGCGACCTGCGAGCAGATTGGAGTCCGAGAGGGGCGCCGTATTCACGGGCTCTATACAGTCTCGCACGAAGACCTGGCCGTCGGGCGAGTCCATAAGGATGCGGTCTGCAAGGTGCATTTCGGGATCGACATACACAGCACCAATGGCGCGAACAGCAAGGGGCAGGATGTCTCGCGCAAAGGTGTTACCATGCAACCTTACGATATCCCCATGCGCGCACTGGTTGCTCGGGATGTCTCCAATTTACTTTTGGGAGGACGCTGCATCAGCGGAGATTTCATTGCACATTCGAGCTATCGCGTGACCGGAACCGCTGCCGCCACTGGTCAGGCAGCGGGCGTGGCGGCAGCGCTGTGCGCAAACCTGCACACGGCGCCTTTCGATCTGAAATGGGAAGACATTAAAACGAAGCTTGATGCTATCACCGGATCCGAACCAGCAGGTTCAGGCAACGCTTGACAGCGCGCCTGACCTGCCCCGTTGGCACAGGAATATAATTATACATACTTTTGTATTGCTTTCTGCGGCCAGCGATGATATCTTTCAACCAGGAAGCCAAAGCTCATCACATCCAATATCAGAAGATGATTCGTCGCTTATTGGATATTTATGTCGCACAATATCAACATTAAAATATGCTGACAACCGGCTGCACAAGTACGATCTGAATGCGCGCTTTCAGATCGACTGTGAGCCGAGGCGTTGAACCAAGAGGAATGTCCACTTCATGAATGATTATCCCAGACAAAGCCCATACAACCATCTCCGGCTGGGCGAGGTTCGACCGTCGGGATGGATGTTGCAGCAGATGCGTGATGACCTGCGGGGCGGTTTCGCAGGCCACCTGGATGTGTTGAGTCCGCGTGTTTCCTCAAAGGCATTCTCGGAAGGTCGCGTCAGGAGCTTCGAGAAGACTCCGTCCGGCATGGTGCACGATACCCCAAGAACATGGTGGAATGGGGAATCCGAAGCGGTTTGGCTGGATGGTTTTGTTCGTATGGCTTACCTGGCAGGCGAGCAGAATGCCATGCGGAAGGCGGATCAGTGGCTGCGCGCGCTGCTATCTTCTCAGGATGAGTCAGGCTATATTGGTATCTATACAGAAGATTGTCGCTACCAGCACAGAAAGGAGAACGGGGAATTCTGGACACAGAGCAGGGCCTTCATCGTCATGTTGGCGTACTACGAGATTACAGGTTCGAAAGAATATCTGGACGCGGTGGAACGGGCACTTGCGCTTACGATGGCGCACTATGGCCCACACCGCTCCTATTTCAACAACGAAGAGCCGGCGGGGGGAACAGGACACGGCCTTATGCTTGTCGACGTGCTGGAATGGCTCTTCAGGCTCACCGGCAAGGAGCAGTACCGAAACTATGGCATCTGGTGTTACGATGATTACTGCAGCGCAAGCGATATCCGCGACAAGGATAACCACCTGGCCCGCCTCCTGAGCCAGGAAGAAGGGTTCCACTGGCATGCGCCCCATGTGACAGAGCATCTTCGGGTGCCTCTTTGGGTGTCATCTGTCAGCAATGAACAGTATTATCGGGTTGCCGCAAGAAACGCCTACTCCAAAATCCAGCGGTACCTGGTGCCAAGCGGAGCATGTATTGGTGACGAGAACATAGGTGACCGACAGCCCACCGCAGACATGTCCTATGAATACTGCGCAATAACGGAATTACTAACGAGTCTTCAGAGCGCCTGTCAGAAGATGGGAGAAGCCCTTTGGGGAGATATGGCAGAATGGCTGACTTTCAATGCAGCCCAGGGAGCCCGAGCGCCTGATGGGACGGCTATCTCTTACCTGACAAAGGACAATCGCGATGTGGCTTCATCTGAGATGCACGGCGGACGACTGAAACTATCACCCACCCATGAGGACGTTGCTGTTTGCTGCAACCCCAATGCGGTGAAGCTTCTACCTTACTACACTAGCCGGATGTGGCTGCACCTTGCAGATAACAAGGGTGTCTGTGCTTTCTGCTATGGGCCTTCAGAGCTTCACACAACGATCAATGGGACAGACGTTGCCATTTGGGAGGAGACAGACTATCCGTTTTCAGAGCAGATCACTTTTCATATCTCACCCGAAGTACCACTTTTTTTTGAGCTTCGCCTTCGTATTCCAGGCTGGGCGTCCAGCTATGATCTGGAGGCACATGGGGCAGATGTTCACGACGACGGCGAGTTCTGTCGGATACGAAAGGAATGGAAAAAAGATGAGAGGATCAGCGTCTTTTTTCACTGTACGATAGAAACGGTGAGGGTATGTAATGGAGAATTCGCCGTCAGGAGAGGTCCTCTTCTCTACGCATTGCCAATACCAGAAGTCCGGTCTGTCTTGAGGACATATGATGTTGCCGGGGTTACCGACTACGCCGCCATCCCGGCAGAACCAACACAGCCACTCCTTATCAGCCATCAATGCGCCGATTTCCGTTTGCAGCACAACCCTGAGGGAAACAGATTGCAACCCTGGCACAAATCGCCCATATCCCTGGCCGGATACTTGCTATCCCGTAAAGGCCTGAAACATTCGGTGATCCTTCTGCCGTTGGGTTCTACATTGTTGCGACAGACGACATTCTCAGAATATAAGACGGCACAATAAGATGCCTCGACACGTAACTTGAAAAACCGCGTTTTGCTCGGCTTTCCAACCGGCAGCGGGGTCACGTCTCGACAATCGACATTTCAAAAGCGCCCTGAACAATTGCCCTCATTCCCATCCCGACTCCCCAAGGTCGGGACATTATTCGCCAACCTACCCGCCCTCCCGCTTGTCGGGGGCAGGCATGATTCGCGGTTGAAACACCCGCCATCAAGCTGTGCTCGAAAACAGCTTTACACCACCTTCAGACACATCTACCCTTCCTTCAGAAGAAACATTCGGGCATTAAAGCCTGTTTTGCAACCGGTAATGAATGAAAAGAAACATAGGCAACACGATTCAACCGCAGGTGCAGCTCTGACGCATGAGTCAAGAAAGGCAACATTGGCGGGGTTTTTCAAGAAAAC
>CAYYVQ010000093.1:0-6095 GCA_964475205.1 uncultured Victivallales bacterium
AACTGCCTCATCGAGTATGTGTTAGAAACAATCCAACCGGATTTTGCGGCAATAGTTCGTGTTATCAGTGCAATCAGTGGTAAAAAAGTATCAGCAAACGACTTGTATATTATTACGAAAAGTTGATGAATAGATCACGCTAACTGGTTGTTTGACGGGTATTCTGGTTAAGGCTATAGTTCATGGAATAGACCGGAATAGAAAGGGAGAAATATGAACAGAAGAAAAGTTTCACTCAATGGTAAATGGAGTTATGTTCTTGATCAATATAACAGGGGCGAACAGAGAAAATTCATGTTACCTGTGAAAGATTCTGAAGCTCCGGGGAAGTTGCCGGTTGATCATGATGCAGAAGAAGTGGATTTGATTGATGTTCCATCTTCGTGGAATACCGCGGTCAGGGAACTTAAATACTATGAGCAGAACCTGTGGTATTATAGGCGGTTCAAGCATCCTGGAAACAAGGCGGGAAGCCGGGTTATTCTTCATTTTGAAGGCAGTTATTACAGGACAAAAGTCTGGCTCAACGGAAAAGAGGCAGGAGAGCATCTTGGAGGTTTTACGCCGTTTGAGTTTGATGTAACTGACTTGCTTGAAAAAAACAACCTGCTTGCCGTCATGGTAAACAGTTCGCGAGATGCGGATCGCGCGCCCACAACTATAACCGACTGGTTTACGTACGGCGGCATTTACCGTGATGTATACCTGGAATTGAGACCCGCGCGACATGTGACTGATCATTTTGTGTACATGGACCGCGCCGGAAAAAACATCCGCGGCAGGATCTGGGCAAGCCATGCCGGGGTCGCGGAGTTTAAGATACCGGAGCTCGGGATAAGCCAAAAGGTTAAGATATCCGCCAAAAGTCATAGCGGCGCTTTTGCTGTGCCTGTTCCGGCAAAACTCAAGCGTTGGTCTTTTGAGAATCCAAAGCTTTACAATGTCACTGTGTCTTTTGCGGAAGATTCTGTTAAAGACAGGATCGGTTTCAGAACCATGGCGGTTAAAGACGGCGACATTCTTCTTAACGGCGAGCCCGTTTATCTCAAGGGAGTCTCGGTTCACGAGGACCACTGGAAAAGGGGTCGCGCTCTTACAGACAAAGACAGGGAGGATGTGTTTCGCCTGGCAAAAGATCTGAATTGCAACTTCCTTCGTCTGGCCCATTACCCTCACAGCCGGCGCATGGCGGAGATGGCCGATGAAAAAGGCATACTGTTATGGGAGGAGATTCCGGTTTACTGGAAGATTCAATGGACAAACCGGAAAACCTATAGAGATGCAGCCAACCAGTTGAAGGAACTCATTGGGCGCGATAGAAACCGCGCTTCAGTGGCCATGTGGTCAATAGCCAACGAGACGCCTCAGACGGAACCGGGAAGAAATGAATTTCTTTCGAGTCTTAGCAGGCTGGCGCGGCGGATGGATCCGTCAAGGCTGGTAACCGCCGCCATGTTTATGAGCAGGGAGGACGAGAAACGCGTTATTAAAGATCCGTTGGCTTTAGAGGTGGATGTTATTGGGGTTAATGAATACCTTGGATGGTATGGCCCCAAAAAACCAAAGAAAGCTGAAGTAATGACAAATCTGCAGAATCCCGGGAAACCTGTGATAATTTCGGAGTTCGGAGCAGGCGCCAGGGCTGGGGTTCATGGTTCCATGAGATTCAGCGAAGAATACCAGGCTCGAGTTTACAAACAGCAGATCAAATGCCTTGCACAACCAGATTGTATAAAAGGGATGACACCGTGGATACTCATTGATTTCAGGGCGCCTCGCTACAACAGGTATCAGCGGGGTTATAATGTAAAAGGTCTTGTTGATGCCGACAGAAAAACAAAGAAAAAAGCGTTTGACGTGTACAGGCGTTTTGCTCCGCCGCCAGCCTGATCAGTTGCTGATTTTTCTTCAAAGACAGGTTTGAATATGGTTAATTTGCCTGAGAGTATTTTCCAAGTTAAGAAGGAGTTCATAGATGAACAAAAGCGTGAAAGAGATTATTGACGGCATGACAATTGAGCAGAAGGTTGGACAGCTTTTTACTTTTGGATTTGCCGGGATTTTTCCGCATCCTGATATAATGGAAGGAATTGAGCAACACAATGCGGCGGCTTTCAGGGTAACTCCGACATCCCGCAAGTTTAAAAGATATTTTGACGCCGATCATCCCGGGGCAAAACGTGTGGTAAGAGAGCCGGAGCTGCATGAGCGGGATTATGTTGATGACGGGGATCGCGCGCCGCGGGTCAGCGCGGAAAAATACGCGGAGGTTTTAAACGAGATAAGACAGCGGTCAATTGACGCGGGGTCTGGCATACCGGTCTATTTCTCTCTTGATTTTGAGGGAAACCAGAGCTGTAACGCGGTATTTGAAGGAATTGAGGGCATACCGCACCCGATGGGACTGGTTGCGTCGGGGGACGCAAAACTTGTCTATGACGTGGCCAACCGTCTTGCCCTCACCCTATCGGCAATAGGATTTGATGTGATTCATTCGCCCGTTCTAGACGTGAATACAGATCCGCGGAACCCCGAGATCGGGGCCCGCAGTTTTTCGCCGGATCCCGAAGTGGTTGCAGAGTATGCAACTCACTATATTCGCGGGCTGATGGACGGCGGGATTATTCCGGTTGGTAAACATTTTCCGGGAAGGGGCCATTCCGCGCAGGACGCTCATTTTGATGTTCCGGTTATTGACGAGTCGTTAGAGCGGATGGAAAAAGTCCACCTTTATCCGTACAAGGAGCTTATCAAGGCCGGTTTGCCGGCTGTTATGCTTGCTCATACCGTGTATCCGGCGCTGGATCCATCGGGCGAGATTGCCACGCTTTCAAAGCCCATCATAACCGGTACACTTCGAGAGAAGCTTGGATTTGAAGGGGTTGTTACTACTGACTCATTTACAATGGGCGGTCTTGTGTCCAGGTATGAGGTTCTGGAAGCCGCGGTTCGGACTATTGAAGCCGGTGTTGATCTGATTTTGCTTAAAGACGATAACGCGCTGAGAAGCGAAGTATACCATGGCTTGATAGATGCGGTTGAATCCGGACGCCTGACTGAAGAACGGGTCGAAGAATCTGTGGAACGCGTGTTGAAGATGAAAGAAAAGTTTGGAATTCTTGACACGAAAAAGGTTATAAAAGACGCGAAAAAAGTTCCCGGAATTATTTGCAACAAACAAACGGCGGATGTTCTGCAAAAGGCCGCTGAGAAGACAATTCTGGAATTGCGTTCTGACGGCAGGACAATGCCTGTAACTCCGGACCAGAACGTTCTGATTATTGAAGAAAAGGGAATCCTGCATAAGATGTTTAATGATGAATTCAATCATGCAGGGGCTCTTTATGAAGCGATGGCCCGCAGAGGATTTTCGCCCGGCTATATAGAGTTTGATAGTGATAGTCATGAGAAGGCATGGGACATGATCTGTCGGCGCGCGCCGCAGTATGATGTGATTGTTCATACCGGGTACTACAATCGCGGAACGACTCCACAAACGGAGTTTTTCGCCAGGTTTAAATCGCTGGATAAACCAACGGTGTTCGTGACCAATTCCCCGTATTCATCTCAGACTGTCACGCCTGACATGCAGAACGTGCTGGTGATATTCACTCCGACATCCAGGACGATGGATGTCGCCGCGGATGTTCTTACAGGCAAAAAACAGGCAGGCGCAAAACTTGGTTTTGACCCTGACAAGGCTTATTAATCTGGGTAATGATCAGACGAATGAGGTGAGTGAATGGACAAAGCTACTTATAATCCCTTAGACGTTAACGAAAGGCCGAACCCGGGAGCGTATGCTCCCAGGGAGCGTCTTTTGAGGTTGTTGCGGCATGAGAAGGTCGACCGTCTTCCAATTTCGCCGATCGGCTTAAGCCCGTACACCTGGCAGACTGATTTTCCGGTATACCATCCGGTTCTCAAGGTTGCTGAGAAGCATTGCGAATTCATGTGCAAATTCGGCATTTCGGAGGGAGTTAACCTCTGTAAACCTGAAGCGCTTGATATGACAACTGAAAAAAAAGAAGAGGGCGAAAGAGAAACCAGGAAAACAACAATCAAAACACCCGAAGGAGAACTGACATCTGTCAGGATTCGTGACCGTTCTATAGGAAGCTGGGCTTCAGCCAAAGCTCTTGTTAATAACGAAGAAGAACTTGATCAGCGAGAGAGCCTGCCTTTCGAACCGGTAGATGTGAACCTTGACGGTCTTGATGAATTTGACGCAAGAATCGGCGACGCCGGGCTTCCTTACTGCACCGGCATAAGAACACCGCTTCTGATTGCGACATGGGGCATGAGCGAGGAATACAGGACAATATTCTGTTTTACGGAGCAGGAGCGGCTTCGAAAAATGGTTGACCGTTCGCATGAACGGGTGATGGCGCATATCACACGGTTGTTAGACGCAGGGGCGGGTCCTGTTTTCCGCTATTATTCCATTGAGGATTTTGTGGAACCCATGATGCCGCCATCGTTTGTCGATGAGTTTATCGTTCCCTATGACCGTGAAATCGTTAAATTGATCCATGATCGCGGCCGTTACGTGGTGATGCACTGCCACGGCCATCTGCAAGCACAAATCGAACGAATGGTTAAGATCGGCGTCGACGGAGTCGATTGCGCCGAATGCCCGCCTCAGAACGATATTGATCTGGCAGGAATGCTTGAAAAAGCCGGGGGCAAGTTGTTTTTGTGGGGTTATATCCAGTTTGAAGATCTTGCTCGCAAAAGCGGAGACGAGATAGAAGAAGCCGTGCGCAAGGCTGTAGAAACCGGCGGGACCGATGGCGACTATGTGTTAAGCCAGGCAGCGAGTCCCTGGAGCGCTGAAATCAGTCAACGTACCCAGGAGAACTGGATCAGGATGATAGAGGCCGGCGTTAAATACGGGGGACATTAGGCTGGCGGCTAAACCGTTACCACCTGTTTTGTTTCTGCGCTTTTGCGCATTGCAGCAAGGGTCAGGTACTGATCCCGGATAAATTCAAATGACAGCACGTAACCATCCAGGCCTCTGACAGCCTTGGCGAATTCTTCTCCGACTGTTTCCAGGTTTTTCCCGCCGGATGCGACCTCATAAGTGGTGACTTTTCCTTTTCGGTTGCCGGGTCTGCCGGTTACATCTTCCGGCCCGGGGACAACGACCTCTATGACATCACTCTGAAGACGCAGGTCAGCCTTAGTTCCCTGCAAACCCATATCAGCGAAGGGGCCGACTGATGTGCCGTCGGCCAGGTGTGCTGTTGCGCCGTTTTCAAAGTGTATGATCGCGTTGACAATCTCCTCGGAAGGTGCATCGGAGCTGCTCTTGTGCCAGGTGTGATACACGCTCACAGGTTTGCTGTTTATTATTATGGACGCCTCGTTAAGCTGGTGGCAAAGGTGATGGAAAGTCCATCCGCCGCTTTCTTCCGGTCGTTCAACCGCCCAGTGCCGTGCTCCCTGGCTCCACAGGCCGAAAGCCCTGGAATTACGTTTCCAGAAATGCATTATATCTCCGGCGTGTTTTTCTGTCAGTTCTTTGAAGTGCCTGAAAGATTCGCTGTATACGCTTCCGTGATTGACATGAGTCACCACGCCGGCCTTTTTTACAGCTTCGACCATCTGGTCGACTTCCTCAATGGTCAGTGCCAATGGTTTTTCACAGAATATGTGCTTGCCCGCTTCGGCTGATTTTACCGCCTGTTCGGCATGGACATTGTTTGATGTGCCGACGAGTACCGACTCGATATCTTTGCGGGAAAGCAGTTCGTCGAGGTCTCCGGTTGTCCAGTATCCGTCTTCCTTTGCCTGGTTGCGTCTTTTTTCGCCTCGGTTGTACACCCCTGCGATTTCGATGGAAGGGCATTTTCGCAGGTGTTTAATCAAGTTTGTTCTTATAAAATGGCCGTAGCCGATTATTCCCATTGTGACAGGTTTCTGTGTCATCATTTCTCCTTTTGCGGTTTGCTGATTTGGATGCATTACGTAAGCGTTGCTGAAAATAAAAATATATACACCGCGCCATCCTTATTCAAGCTGGGGCCGATTCTTTTCAGCAATTCTCATTATGGCCTCTTTCCGCCAAAACCTATTTGTATAACGATGTG
>CAYYVQ010000094.1:0-6079 GCA_964475205.1 uncultured Victivallales bacterium
GCGCTACCTTCACACGGTAGAAGTCACAGGTTCAAGTCCTGTATCGCCCACCATTAAAAAGCGAAACTGCCCGCGGCGCAGAAAACCCGAACAACTGCAAAATCTCCAATACGCAGATGTTGACAAAAGTACGAAAAGCAGTTAACTTAACATGATAGAAAGGGACAGAGAAACTTCCTGGACGACTGAAACAGTCTGATGAACTCCAGAATACAGGAAAGGTGAAAATTGTCCAGAAAGCAATGAGATGTTTGCCGGATATTGTAGGCAGCAAATAAAAGCTTCTGAACATGCTGAAGAGGCTCTGAATAGAAGGTCAAAAAATGGAACCCCGCTCAACGCGGTGGAAAAAGTCAGGACAACATTTCTTAAAAATCTTCTTGCCACTGAAACAATTACAGGGTAACTTTTTAATTTTTGGGGGTACTAAATGGCAAAACTTCTTAGAGTTCTCGTAATAATTCTTCTTCTATTGAGTATAGGCGCGTTGACTTTAGGCATCATGCTTTTCAACAGGCGCGAGATACTTAAAATCCGGACTCAGAAACTGGAAAACACGCTTATAGCCCTTGGATTCACCATCGAAGAAGAGGAACCTGAATCTCCCGGAAGCATTTTCCCGGGACGCGACGTCTCGCCTGTAACCAGCGAAGTTATAGACAACCCGGAAACCGCCGGCTTCTGGGAAGACTATAACCAGCAACTCGAAGTCTCCGACCTGCCGAAATTGAACCTGGAAAACAAGAAAGAGGAACTCATGAGCTATTACCTCAGAGATCCTGAAACCGGCAAACCCAAAGTCAATGAAGTTACCGGCATGAAAGTCACCGAAGGACCCGGCACAATGGACGCAGTGCTCGAAGATGTGCTGGAAAAAGCCGAATCACAGCTCGCCCGATTGAACGCGACACGCGAAGAACTGGTCAAAACCAGGGAAGAACTGGTCACTACCATTACAGATCTCAACGAGCGTAAAGACGAATTGAGAAAAGCAAATAAGAAAATTGATGAACTTGAAGCTGAAATACAAAGACTCAACAGCAAGATAGCAGACCTTGAGGCCCAGATACGGCAACTTGAAGCCCAGATCCAGAGCCTCAAAGACGAAATAGATGAAAAAGAACGAGAGATCAGCGAACTTGAAGAGGCCCTTGAAGAAGAGAAACTCAAGTACGAGGACCTGGAAGAGAAATACGTCGAATTGAAAAACATCGTAGACGGCCTGCAGACTCGCGAGGGCGTAGAGGGCTCCACGCCGCCTGTCCTGGGCGCGCGAACCATAACCCGCGGCAGAAAAGGCACCATTGCTGCAGTGGATGCAAAATACCATTTCGTCGCAATCGACGTCAGCGATAAGTTCATTGCAGAAATCTTCAAAGACCGCGAAGAGGACGAGGCCGGTGTGCCCGAGGTGGAACTGGTCGTCAAACGTCCGGGCGAAGACGACAAGTATGTCACAAAGGTAAAGCTTGTGCAAATCCGTAAAAAGGAAAAGGTCGCGGTTGCCAACATACTCACCAACTGGCAGCAATTGCCCGTGAAGCAAGGCGATGTTGTATACTATTGATATGAAATCAATATTCCGCCTTGAAACTGGAGTTATGGTTGCGGGGATTCTTTTAGCAGGGGTTATAGCGTTCTTTTCCGGTTGCGCCACCGGCAGGGAAGACTCGGATATACCATGGAACCAACCTCAATCATGGGAAGGAAGTCCCGCGGTTCCGGGCATTAATAGATAATCCGCCAGCCTGATCCATTACGCATAAACCGGATTTCGAACTGCCTGTCCGCTATTCGGCGATAGAGCGGGAAAAGAATTGCTGCGCCGACGCGCGAATTCCTGATTATCAGCGCTGCATCAAGAAAGCCCTATTTCCCGGCATTCCGCTTTGCCACCACGGTCTCGGCAATCTGTACTGCGTTAAGAGCCGCGCCTTTGCGGATATTGTCGCCGGCTACAAACAATGCAAGGCCGTTTTCATAGACCGAGTCTTTGCGTATCCGGCCAACCTGAATTTCATCTTTATCCGCTACCGACAACGGCATGGGATACCTATCCTCGTCCGGATCGTCCACTACCCTTACGCCGGGCGCCTGCGAAAGCAACTCCTGGGCCTCTTCGGGAGCAAGCGGCTTTTCAAACTCAACATTTATTGCTTCAGCATGGCCGTAAAAAACCGGCACCCGCACACAAGTGGCGGAAGCAAGTATGCTCTCATCTTCCAGGATCTTCCTGGTCTCAAACAGCATTTTGGCCTCTTCGCTGGTGTAACCCGGCAACTGGGGCTTGATGCTTCCGATTTTAGGCAGAACATTCAGCGCTATCTGATGCGGATACGCCTGGGGCGCGCTGGCCGCGCCTTCGCCATATGCCTTCGTCTGCGCGTCCAGCTCGCGGATCGCGCCTCGCCCGGTTCCTGAAACAGATTGATAAGTTGAAACAAAGAACCGAGTTATGCGCGCCGCCCTGTGAAGAGGAGCAAGAGCCATCAGCGCAACTATGGTACTGCAGTTCGGATTGGCTATAAATCCCTGGCTCCGGTCAAGCGCCTGCGCGTTGATCTCAGGAATCACCAGGGGCACCCGGTCATCCATACGATAATCATCGCCATTGTCAATAACCGTAACACCTTTCTCAACTGCCGCCCACCCATGCTGCATGGATGCCCCTTTGGCGCCTTCGGTACCGGCAAAAAAGGCAAAATCCAGCCCGCTGAATGCGTCGGGAGAGGTCGCAGGAATCACGTGAAATTTTTCGCCTTCTATAATTTCATCACGCTCCGTGCGTGCAAGCACCCTGATCTCACTGCAGGGGAAATCACGCTGGCGCAGGACTTTTATCATCTCTGAACCAACCGCGCCTATCCCTACAATTCCTATTCTATGCTTGCTCATGATAATTCACTCCCCCTGAAAATTGTCTTATCCTATAGCCTCAGCAACCATGTCTCCGACCTCAGTTGTTGAATAACCCATCTTCTTTGCGGAAAGACTCTTGAGTTTGTCCTTTGTCACCCCTGCAACCGCACTTTCTATCGACTCCGCCGCTTTGTCTTCACCCAGGGTTTCCAGCATCATACCTGCAGCACAGATGGCAGCGAGAGGGTTGATGATGTTCTGGCCGGTATATTTCGGGGCCGAACCGCCGATCGGCTCAAACATGCTTACCCCTTCAGGATTAATATTACCGCCTGCCGCAATGCCCATCCCGCCCTGGGTCATGGCGCCAAGGTCGGTAATTATATCGCCAAACATATTCCCGGTCACGATCACATCAAACCACTCAGGGTTCTTCACCATCCACATGCAGGTAGCATCGACATGGTAATAATCCCGTCTTATTTCAGAAAAGTCCTTTTCTCCCATTTCATTAAATACGCGCTCCCAAAGGTCATACGCATATGTAAGCACATTGGTTTTACCACAAAGAGCAAGAGTGTTTTTCTTGTTTCTTTTTTTTGTGTACTCAAACGCATATCTTAAACATCTTTCCACCTGTGCGTAATTGTACACCATGCTCTGCACCGCAACCTCGTTCTTTGTTCCTTTCATAGAGAAACCACCAACACCAGTGTACAACCCCCCGGTATTTTCCCTGACCACAACATAGTCAATATCCTCCGGACCTTTATCCCTGAGAGGTGTTTCGACTCCGGGGAACAGTTTCACCGGACGCAGATTTATGTACTGATCAAGTTCAAACCTGAGCTTGAGCAGAATACCCTTCTCCAATATACCAGGCTTCACGTCAGGATGGCCTATAGCCCCAAGAAAGATAGCGTCAAACTTGCGCATTTCGTCCGCAGCGTTTTCCGGAAGAACCTCGCCGGTTCTAAGATATCTTTCTCCGCCGAAGTCATATTCTTCCAGGTTTACTGAGAAACCGAACTTATCTGCAGCGGCCTTTAGACATTTCACTCCTTCTGCAGCCACTTCAGGCCCAGTCCCGTCGCCGGGAATAACAGCAATATTGTAATTCTTTTTCATTTTCAGTTTTCCTCTCGTTTCTGAATCAAGGGCAGGAAGGTTACGTCAAAAAGGGGTACTAGTTCAAGCAGGAATTCTACTTTGTGCCAAATCCATGTTCCTTATTCTACTCAAGATTGATTTTTAGTTTCACTGTCTCGTCTTTGCCTGCCCCGGTCTTGACCTCGCAGAACCGGTGCCCCGACTCAAGCCCGCAAGCCAGAACCCTGGACACTAAACGCTCCCTGGCTTTCTGTCTGCTCATAGAACCGTTCTTCACCCTCGCCCGCCTCTTTCTCCCCTCCAAACCGCCTTTACGCATGCAGAAACGGTTCAGAGTATTGGCAGTGTGGGTCGAAACCGTTTTGTCCGGGCTCTCGCTTTGTAGACACACCGCAAGATCGGGCAAAACGGTTTTAACCTGCAATGGCTGTGCTATGGAACGTTTATGTCAGAGGAGTGTGAGATATGCGGGTTAAGCAGAAGATGTGTTGCAAAAGAGTGGCGCAGGGTATGCACGGATGCCGGTTTCTCAATGCCGGCGTTTTTGATGGCGCCTCTCACTATCCGTTGAACGTACGATGCGCTAACGTGATGCCTCCTGACCCTCCAGCGCATCAGGCAGAAACACCTCTGCACAGCCTGCTTCAAGATCCTGTGCATGCAGCTCCCTTACTTTACAATATCGTTCGAGCGCATTCGCCGATTGACATAGCACGCACGCGTGCCGGCCTATCGACTCAGAGCTCAACTCGCCGTTCGAATTCAAAAAACGAGATTGACTCAACACATGCCAGTGTGTCACTTTATGTGTGGAGGTAATCAATTATGGCAACTAACCTACAAATTGATGACAAACTCATTACGCAAGCCGTCAAATTGGGGCATCATCGCACCAAGAAGGCGGCGGTAACGCAAGCGCTGACGGACTACGTTCACCATCTGGAGCAGGAGAAGATCCTGTCCATGTTCGGCTCGATTAACTACTCGCCGGACTACAACTACAAAGAGCAGAGAGCCCGGGCATGAGGGTACTCGTGGACACCAGTGTGTGGTCCGAAGCTCTTCGCCGACGCAAGAAGACGGAGTCTGACGTTGTACGGGAGTTCCGGTGTCTCATTCTGGAGCATCGCGTTGATATCATCGGCCCCATCAGGCAGGAGTTGCTCTCCGGACTTCGCCAGGATGTACAGTTTGGGAAACTGGAGAAGCACCTCGCGCCGTTTACTGACATCTCCCTTGAAACCGCCGATCACGTCATGGCGGCGAAGTTCTTCAACACATGCCGGGCAAAGGGAGTTCAAGGCTCCAACACAGACTTCTTGATCTGTGCTATTGCCGTCCGGCGACAACTCGCCATTTACACCACGGACAAAGACTTCTCCCTGTTCACGAAGCACCTTCCGATTGTGCTCCATGAAACCAGAGGATTCGAACAAGACAAATCCAGCGTACGCGCTGGAGTGCGCCGTTGATTTGCAACGTTCTCTTCATGAAGATTGATGAGATGGATGGTGGAAGAGAAACACTGCATGTCAGCATGACGGGATGCGCGTCGTGGTAAGCGCCTAAATCCGAAGTGGAATGATTTGCCTTGTCCAACATCTACCGGGAAGCAATCAGGCAAGCTCATGGGTCTTGCAATTTTTTATCTGAAAGCTGAGATTTGTCACGGCCGGCGTAAAAATGTATGTATTCGCCCGTTTTGAAATTGTTGAAAATATCAGGCACAATTATTGCTACGAATCGAATGAGTACATGAGGAACCTTGACGATGTTTCAAGCAATGGCAACAGGCCTATGCATCACATTGATGACACGCAAGAAGAAGGAAGAAGATGCTTCAGTTTAAGCTTTAAGAAGAAGATACAGGAAGAAAACCATACATTTTCAAACCGGCTGTTTTATGACACTTTCAGAACGGCGGTGACAGCATGCTCATAGCTTTTCCAGAATTCCTCAATTTTGCGCTCTGAATCTGCTTGATTATTCATAACCACTCCAATTTTCATTGACATACGCCAAAAATATATGCTCCAATAATTATATAAACATAATAGTTTATGTGTAAATACGAATAAACCGTTAAACGTAAATACAACTAATATATGTT
>CAYYVQ010000095.1:0-5840 GCA_964475205.1 uncultured Victivallales bacterium
TCTAGACCAAACCTGTTCACCCTCTTCTGCAGCTTTTCCGGCACCTGCTTGTCGTTGGCGAGGAAGTACATGAGCCCTTGCTGGTAGTTGACATGATCCTGGAAGATGCGCTCCCGCAATTCGTACAGCTTACGGAAGGGCATTTGAAGCCCCCTCCGTGGTGGAGGGAGTTCAGAAAAGGATCCGGATTTATATGTGCCGTCGGGCCAGCGATAATTGCCGCCGACATAGTCCGAAGAGAAACTTCCAGCGTTATTGCTGTCGCCCCTCCGCATCTGCACCGGACCGTCGGTCATTGAGATCTTCTGCCACTGGCCAGCCAGCGATTCTCCATAGGTATTGGCGGCTTCCCGCCCCACACGGTAGGAGACATGCGCCGCCGCCAACAGATCCCCTTCATAAGTCGCATCGATAAAAACGGCTGCTTTGATGGTTTCACCGGTCTCCATGGTTGCCGAAATCAATCGGTTGTTCTTGATCTCGGCAGATTCCAGATGGCGTTCGAAAAGAACTTTCACGCCTGCCTCCTCGAGCATCTTCAAGAAGCCCGATTCGGCTTTCGAGGGACTAAAACCTCTGGCACGGCCGATTCGTGTGTAAAATTCCTGTGCCAAACCTCCAATGGAATCCTTGTTTCCGAGATCTGTCGACGTTAAGCCTCCAGAGGTCATCCCTCCCACGTGCCGATTGAACGTCAGTAGCACGGCCTCTTTACCCATGCGCGCGACTTGAATCGCAGCCGCGACCCCGGCCAGCGTGCCACCATATACTGCGACATCGCACTCGATCAATTTCGTCTTTCTGGACTCCGTTGGGCGGTAGTAATAAAGATCGCTGTTCCCCTGCGGTGGGGGTATGCCGGGGTCAGCGAGTGCCGTGATGGCAATCGCACCTCACCACCGGGCCATGGCGTGTCAGACATTTCACGGACCATGGCTTTGACAGGCTTCCAGCCGTCCCCGTCGCCACCGTGAACCAGATTGTCGATCCGCACATAGCCGCTTGAACCGTAAACCCGATGATCCCCGAAAAGAACGGCGAAGGCAAAACCATGTCCGGAAAGCCAGGCATGGATGCACTTGAGCATCAACTTCACGTAACCTCTGCCCCTGTAATCCGGATGCACACATACCTCGCAAATGCCACCGATACGAAATGTGCTGCCGTTGCCTTCAATTTGCTTCTCGTGAACGCCGATGTGTGCGACAAGGGCGCCGTTCTTGCCGCGGATGATCCACCGACGGGGATACGGCTCTCGAAAGTACCGTTGCGTCTTGAATACAACGTCTTGCGGCTTGGTGAAACAGGTCGTAAGCAGGTCACGGATCTCACGATCCAGCAACTTGTCCACGTGTTCATCTGGGAGATATTCGATTTCTGATTTGATTATCCAAAAATGAGCTAATGCATCAAGAATGCGTTTCGCGTTTTCCTGATCGGGTTTCACAAAGATGTCTATGTCGCCTGTGAAACGAGGCGCCCATGAAATGCCAAGGCGTATCCTCCAACGATCATGAAGTCTACTTCATGATCGATCAACAACTCGAGCAGATCTCTGAAGTCTTTCTGAACTTCCATGGCGCTGACACCTTAATGCTTCAACGGCTGAAATACGATCTTCGTGAGGACGATTCTGCCAATAGACGAGATCATCGGCAGACAATGGATCGTGTATTGTACGTTTCGTTATTACTTTCTGTATCATGTCCAAATGGTATCAATTTGGGGTAAAATGTAAATCATCGTTTTAAGCAGAAAGTCACTGTTCTCGCGCGCTATCAGCCGTCGCGGGCAACAGAGTGTTCGCTCCGTCTTTCACTTTCAGAATGCAAATTCGTGCATCTTGATCTCATGGCGATTCTCCAGCAACATGAGCGCCAGCAGCAGAAATCCCACGCCATCGACAGATTCGTACACGCAGTCGCCTGGATATCCTTGAAACATCCCATTTTCGAAGAGGGAGTCTGTGGCTTCATTCGCCAGCGCCGCGCGCCTTCAAGAAAAGCTCTCTCGCCTGTGCGTTCGTGAAGCGTCAGACAAGCTTCGGCTACAGAAATCGGATAGTCGTGCGTCGGCCACTGGTCCGTGTTCCACGGATTGGCGTACTTGCGTGGCCAGTAGCCGGTCTTTTCGGGAAAGACCGGCCTCCCATCGTGAATACCAACTTGACCAAAGAACCTGGCCGATTTGGGATCAAAGGCGCAGTCGAGATAGGCATGCACCGCGTTTGAGGCCATCGAGGCGAACTCGTCACAGCCCGTGTAGTCAGCCGCACGCAAAAGACACTGTGCCCAGAGTCCAATTTCGCTGGTGCAAACCTTCGAGTCCCAACGACCCATATCCGGTTCATTCGGCACGAGCCCCGTGGATGGATCACGGTGGATATAGCTATAACGGGCGATACGCAGGGCAGTGTCAAACAATCCCCTGTCGCCAGTTTTTGAAGTAAAGCCAAGCCAGCGATTCGCTCATAATCCCACCGGCCTCGAGGAACGCATGCCCCTTCCTGCCGTCGTCGTGGCGATTGAAACCGCCCTTGCTCGGATCGTAGACGTGACGCTTCGCCATCGTGCGGATGTAGGTTTCCGTCTCCTGAGCATCTCGTTCCCAGAAGATGTCCCACGCCGGGGTAATTGGACGCAATTCGTGATAGCCGTTGTTGAACGGAACGGTCTTGTGCTCAAAGACGTCGTAGTACGCGTGGTTGCCCCACAGAAACATGCCGTTCTCCGCCACGCAGCATGATAGAAACGCCTCGACATAATGGTTTGCGGCCTGAGTCTCGTACTCTCCTTAATGCAACTCTGCGACTATGCCCTCGCTCGTGACGAGGTTATATTGGGAGGCACACTGATCCCACCACTTCCGGCTCTTCCCGTGTTTCGTGATAGAAACTCGGGATGGATGTTTCGATGTATACTGTTTTCACGGTGGAATATTACGAGATCTGATATTCTGCACTGGCTTGTTATGCATACCCGTACATCAAACCGCTTTTTGCAATTCTGTATGATATTCTTTCGACATACGCCTCGTTTCAATCTATAGATTCACGTTTCGGGCTTTTGGGCGCCTTTATGTCAAGCTTCCCTGATGCCATATGTAACTCGTTAGGCCCGCTTTTTCCTCTTCCTTTCTTTGCAAGATAGACCATATACCATGTGTCATCTACGACAATCGAGCTGGGCATCCTCTCGTCATCTGTGCCCGGAAGTCCGTCCGGCAATACTTTGCGGGGAACCCGTGTCAGGCGATTACCTTTACTCGACAAAACTATCTCATAAATATCACTTCTGCTGCCGCTCCCTCCGTGGCTAGGTTCTCTTATAGCGGAAATGGCAACATATTCCCCGTTGCCCAGTGGCGTGATTGAATTGGGGTCAATATGAGGCCATGACAACCGGTGGCCTTTGATAGAACAGTTGCCTGCGGAAGCATCCAATATCTCCAGCTTCTTCCAGTGGATGATATCATTCGACCCCCACATGGCGTAATGGGGCTTAGCCCCTCCGCCATGCAGCGAATAGCCAACGTATTTCCAGTTCAGCCCAGAAAATCTGTTCGGCCCCCATCGAAAATAGCCGGTATGTCCGTTTCCCGACTCTTTCCTGGGGTTGTAGTCCAGGATTACTGAATCCTTTCTGCCATTTATCCTTCTTAAGTTTACACCGTCTTTCGAGATGGAAAGCAGGGTCGATTGTCTATGTCCGGCACCACAATTGTGATAGGTCATATACACGGTTCCGTCTATCACGTTGGCGTGGGGAGTTTCAGTTTGCCGGCCCTGGGTTGTATCTATAAATATTGGGTTGGACTTCGGCTTTTGCTCGAGATAATCAAAGTCACCGTCTACAAGCGCTTGGTCGTATGTCTTCCAGTTATCCGGTTTGGTGAGATCGCCACTGCATACAGACAACCAAATTCCACCTTTCTTCCCGTGATCTGTGGAATAGTACAAGGCATAATCGAACGGGAAAGATTCTACATTATTCATTTTTACAATACTGGGCCAGAAAGGTCCCGGCTTCCTCATTTCCGGCGGCCGTGAAATCAACGTCCCATGTTTTGTGAAACTAAAGTGGGTTGGACTTGTTTCCTCTGCCAGAAGCTGGGAGTTCACCACTACAGTACATGTTGACATCGTGACAAAAATGATACCTGATCGAATTTGTGCAAACATCGTTACATCTCCTTTGCATAACGCTGCAGGTGAGACTTTTCCATGGAGCGCAGCGGAATGGAAATAGCCTTCATCTGGCTTGTTGGTCGTCCGTTAGAAATCGTGGATGCTCAGGCTAAATTCCCACCCTTCGTATTGCGCAAGGACGGACTCCAGCTTCTCCATTGATATGAAACGGCCGTCCACTATCACACCGCGGGACCCTGTTTCTGAGTCGTAGCCGATTGTCCCCTTCATCTCGTCGTGCGTCAACACAAGGTGGCCGTGTTCGTTGTCGAGATACTTCACCGCGAGGGTGCGTCGCATCTTGTTCCGAACGGCTGCCAGTGCCATGTAGGCACCGGCAGGTGAAAATGCGTTGAATTCATAACCCTGCGACTCGACATTGGTCTCCGTCGCGGTAACGACGCAGCCGGTTGGGGCCTCTCGGGCCGTGATCGTGAAACTGTGCTTGATACCTGAGGAATCGTAGTGCTCCTCTGTTATCGGAAAAGGGTTTGAGTCTTGCTCGTCTGTCCACTCGTGCGGTTGAAATATCATCGTGTCTCCTTGCTTTCGGCCAACGTGGTGCTCACTGTTTTTTCAAACCGTCGCGGTTTGAAAAATACAGTGCAGCAACCTTGTTGGACTTTCTTGTCAATGCCTTCCTGCTGTAATAACCTTAAAGACAACGCCACATGCAAGAACAAAAGCGGCCATGATCGCCACGGCTGCAAATTGCAAGCGGATGTTGAGAGGTTTCCCTTTAGACTGGAACAAATCTATCAGCGAGACCGGCAATGCAACGATTGCGGACAAGAACGCAATCATTCCAGCAATTGCACACCCAATCAACATTTCTTCCATTCCGAGCGTAACTAAACCAAAGAAAACAACACAGACAGCCCACGCACCTAGATGAATGCGAACGGACTTAGCTTTCAGTATCTCAGGCAGTATCATCTATTAAGTTTAACTTTAACATGAGTGTTTGAAAATTCCCGGAATTTTCAATACACTGGTACCTTGCTCTTATTCTTTCATCCATCTCATCAATCTTCTTAAACTCGGGTAGACCAAGGACCCTTTCGGGCCCCGGTCCCCCTCAGAACCGAACTTGAGTCCGCCATGGCTGATTCCCTTAATACGACTCAAGCATTCTCCAAGGCCGTCATAGTCCTGACGACCCAGCCGTTGTTATAGCAACCTACGCCCCGGCAGCCTTTGCGTCAATACGTTGTGCGAAGTAATTTTGCCACGAAGAACTGTAGGGGTTGGCGTTGCCCTTGATACAGACGTGTCGCCGGATTGCAAGTCGGTCAGGCGGAAGAGCGTTGCGGTCGTTGCGGAATACCTCGATTCGATCTTTCAGGTATTTTAGGGAAAGAAAGTCATCCTAGAAACGGCAGTTGCCGAGTTTGCTGTAGCTGCAAGGCGTGAGGTTTTCGGCTATAGTAACTATGCCGAAGACCTCAGAACGAAGCAGATGCAGTGAAATCGGCAACCCCTTGCGGCTTGAAATTCGGGAAGCTCGCCCGCACCCTTTGGGTGGGGGCGCAATAAAATGTAAACTCCTTATTTGTAATAATATACATCGCTTCCCGAATTTCAAGTGCCGTATATAGGGTCATTGCTCCGTGGGAGTTCAGGAAAGGGAGTTGATGGAATTTTGAAAGTGGAG
>CAYYVQ010000096.1:0-5824 GCA_964475205.1 uncultured Victivallales bacterium
GGACTTCTTCTCCGAGTCTCAGTGCCTCCGTGGTAAGCTTTATGCGCTAAAGGGCAGCAGGGGTTGGGGGGAAGAAGGTGAAAGTCATTGGCCTGCCCGCCAGCTTGCGAAGCTTGCGGCGGGTTGAGAGGGGGGAGGCTGGTTTGACTTATGTGTGATCGAAAAGAAAATTGTGACAGCTACTTTGCGCATGAATCTTCTTATGTGGAGGAGGGGGCTGTTGTTGGGGAAGGCACCAGGATATGGCATTTCTCCCATGTAATGCCAGGGGCGAGAATTGGTAAAAACTGCAACATAGGGCAGAATGTCAACATTGCCGGCAATGTCCGGATTGGCGATTGCGTTAAGATTCAGAACAATGTTTCCGTCTACGAGGGGACCATTGTTGAGGACTTTGTTTTCCTGGGTCCGTCGTGTGTTCTAACCAACATTTCGAACCCGCGATCCGAGATAACAAGAAAAACCCTTTACGAACCCACCATTATACGCCGGGGTTCAACTGTTGGCGCCAATGCCACGATAGTATGCAGCGTTGAGATCGGGCGTTATGCCTTTGTGGCCGCAGGCGCGGTGGTAACCCGCGATGTCCCGGATTATGGGCTGGTGATGGGCAATCCCGCCAGGCGTACCGCATGGGTCAGTCGTCACGGCCATCGTCTGGGGGCCCCTGATGCGGAAGGCATAATGAAATGCCCTGAAAGCGGCTTGCGTTATCGCGTATCCTCAGATGGGAATCTGGTCTGCCTGGATATCGGCGAAGACGAGCCCTTACCCGAAGAGATGAGGGTTGGCGCTGCCGGGTATCAGTCGGTCAAAGAAAATACCCGGGAGAAGTGAGCAGGTTTGAAATAACCTGGAAATCAAGTGAATGTAAAATCGCGGATGACGACACGAATGACAATTATTAAAGACACGTTCCTGAGTCTTGATGATCTCGATTCGTGATGTTGTTTATTTTTCTATGAATAGAATTCTGATAACTGGAGGCGCGGGTTTTGTCGGGTCTACACTTGCGTTGCATTTTCAACGAGAGATGCCTGGCGTTCAAGTAACTTGTCTTGATAATCTGTATCGAAAGGGTTCTGAATTCAACCGAGAGCGTATCGTAACTGCAGGCATAGAATTCTTACACGGTGATGTTCGCAAACGAGAGTCCTTCAATCTGCCACGCTATGATTTAATTGTTGACGCTGCCGCTGAACCTTCGGTTCTTGCGGGTCAGGACGGAGATGTAGAGTATGTGGTTGATACTAATCTGGGTGGCACTCTCAATGTTTTGGAAGCTGCACGTAAATGGTCGGCCAAATTGCTTTTTCTGTCAACGAGCCGTGTATATCCTGTAAAGCAACTCAAAGAGATTGCATTGGAAGAGCGAGAGAAGAGATTTGAAATCATGCGGGATCAATGCGTGAAGGGCATTTCACAGAAAGGTATATCGGAGGAGTTTCCTTTGCGTGGCGGTCGCACATTGTATGGCGCCACGAAGTTCGCCTCTGAGATCATGGTCGCCGAATACGCCTTGCAGTTCGATGTCAAGGCGCTTATAAATCGGTGTGGCGTACTTTCTGGACCATGGCAAATGGGTAAAGTAGACCAAGGTGTTTTTGCATTGTGGATAGCCGCACATTGTTATGAATTTCCACTGAAGTATATAGGTTATGGTGGTAGACAGGTGCGTGACACGCTGCATATTGCTGATCTAGCATCCCTGGTCACAATGCAGATGGCAAATGATAGCTTGTGGGACGGCCGAATCTACAACGTTGGAGGCGGCCGTGAATGCAGTGTTTCATTGATTGAGTTGACTGAGATAGCTCAAGACGTAACCGGTAAGGCAATTCCGATATCGGATGAGCCAACAGAAAGAGAAGGTGATATTCCACTTTATATATCCGATTGTAGTCGGGTTTGCCATGATTGTGACTGGTTGCCAACTCGTAATGTTCGAGACATAGCTTCGGATATAAAAAGATGGATAGAAAACAACCGTGATGTGTTGGAGCCAATCTATTGCAGATAAGGGACTTTAAGGGGAATTATGAACGCAGTTATAGTTACCGGCGCGGCCGGGCTGGTAGGTGGAGAATCCGCGAAATTCTATCTTGAAAAAGGATATAGAGTTCTTGGGATTGACAATGACATGCGAGCCAGTTTTTTTGGAAAGGCTGCATCAACTAAATGGCAAAGAGAACGCCTGCTCAGAGATTACGATGAATATAAGCACTATGATATAGATATTCGAGATGCTGAATCAATAGACGAGTTGTTCAGAAGTTTCACCAATGATATATCATTGGTGATACATACGGCAGCTCAGCCATCGCACGATTGGGCGGCATCTGACCCGGTAATTGATTTTACTGTGAATGCAAACGGGACTTCTGCCTTGCTTGAGGCTACGCGCAAGTTTGCGTCAGAGGCGGTATTCATCTTTACTTCGACAAACAAAGTCTATGGTGACAGGCCTAACACTCTTCCGCTTATCGAGCAGGAGACCCGTTGGGAGGTTGACCCTGCACACGAGTACGCTGAACACGGTATTGACGAGACAATGTCCATAGATGCCTGCACTCACAGTTTATTTGGAGCTTCCAAAGTAGCGGCTGATGTGTTGGTTCAAGAATACGGGAAATACTTCGGCATGAAGACCGCTTGTTTCCGGGGAGGCTGTTTGACAGGTCCTGGTCACTCTGGCGCGGAGCTGCATGGCTTTCTGTCATACCTGATGAAGTGCGCGGTATCCGGCAGGGAATACAAGGTTTTTGGATACAAGGGTAAGCAGGTGAGAGACAATATTCACAGCGCCGATCTTGTATCCGCATTTCACGCATTCTACAATGCGCCACGCTCAGGGGAAGTGTATAACATGGGAGGAAGCCGTTTCAGTAATTGTTCAATGCAGGAAGCCATTCGCATTTGCGAGGATATTGTTGGAAAGAAGATGAACACCACCTATGTTGATAGGAACCGAATCGGCGATCATATCTGGTGGATCAGCAATATTGAGAAGTTTAAAGCCCATTACCCCGGATGGAAGTTGACATATGATGTTCGCGCAATTCTTGAAGAGATTTACAAAGCCAGCATCTCAGCTTGACCAGGCACGTAAAAGGTTTTGTGACAGCCACCGAAGACACAAGTCGACATAAGGTTTTTTGCTGCAGATTTTGTTTTCACGAAAGAATGTTAAGTGAGTAATACATTCAGAAACTAAGATGGTATGAGAACACAGGAAGACAAGCAATCGTATGACATTCTTGTTGCGAGTTATTCTGCAATTCGAGAGGGAGTCAGAACGTCTTCTGCCGGTCCAGTTGTGCCCATGCTTCGATATTTCTCGAATAATGCGGGCAACGTTTTTTTGCTGGAGCAAAATCTTCCCGAGTGCGACTTTCTGGATCCTAGGATCGAATGGTATAAGAACGGAAAACTCGAAGGCACTTTTCTGTTTCCACGGTGGCTCAGATGGCTTTTCGCGATTCCGACGGCTAAACAGGATTCCAATCGAACATATCTTAGACTGAAGCTAAGGGATATACTATCCGTAATCTGGGCAGTTGTGCTATTCAGGAAGCACGTGGGACATCCTGAAGTGATGCTGGGAGTTGAGTGTATAAACGCGTTATCTCTCTGGTTTTGCCGGAGAATTTGGGGCATGAAATCGAAAGTCGTTTATTACTTGTTTGATTACTGTGAAAAGCGCTATCCGAATAGATGGGTTAACAATCTTTATCTCTGGCTGGACAAGATGGCAGCATATAAGAGTGATGCGACATGGAACATTTCCAAAGTCATAGAATTGTCGAGAATCAAGAGGGGGCTTGACGAAGACAGAATGAGAGAACAGGTTACTGTCAATTACGGCATGTTTTCCGATCAGCTTCAATTTACTGACTACGATGATTGCAGGAAGACGGTTATGGTCTACGCAGGTGGCGTTGACTGGTGGTCGGGCTTGGATCTTATTATCGACGCAATGCCTAAGCTTGTCGAAAACTGTCCGGAAATTGTGCTGAAGATAATGGGGCGTGGAGCGAGAGAAAAGCATTACAGGCAAAAAGTGAGTGACCTTGGCGTTGAAAAGCATGTTGTGTTTGGCGGTTATATTGCCCAGCCCGATGAAGTTTTTAGACAGCTTTCGGAATGTTCTTTTGCTTTAGCGGTTTACTCTGAGCTTGGTTCTCCGACTGAAGGGCTGGAGTCAACAAAGAAATACGGGGATGTAATCAAGATAAGAACTTACCTGGCATGCGGATTGCCAATTATAGTGACCGATGTTCCGTTCAGCGCGAGAGAGGTACGCGAAGCCGGCGCTGGAATTATGATTGACTACAACTTAGAAGAATTGGTCTCTGCGGCGGAAAAACTGTACAAGGATCCGGATTTCAATAGTTCGTGCCGCTCTGCAGCCCGGAGGCTCGCTGAACGCAACATGTGGGAAAGGAATTACGACAAAGGCATGAGGGCTGTTTTACAATAGCTTTACCCTATATGTTGTGTTCAAGCGAGAGAGCGTATGCATGTGAGGCGAAAGGCCGCCAGATGGAGAAGCTGCTTGCTGTAGTGCGTACTATTGACTTTTTACCAAGCTCGTTTATGTCTGATGCGGATTTTCAGGAAACTTACCAGGTACAGCACACTTGTGGACCAGCACATTGGCGCGTGTAACAGCCATAATGGTTCTTTCCGGGCAACGGCTTGTTTTATTGAGTACACCAACGGAAAAACCAATGTCAGGTGCTTCAGCGCCGCAAGATAGATGTTTTTTCCGGCATAGTCGACCCATGTCTCGCGTTCTTCTTTGCGCGTAGTGTGCTTTAATGCGATTTTGGTTCTTTTGCGGCAATAGCCGCTCAATGAATCCGTGTAGTAATGCCGGACTCCATATCCGTTAATCATTGCAAAACGCGCATTTCCTTCCAGCGCCAGCCGCAATGTAACCTGTCCTTCTTCGAATGTGTCTTCTGCAAGGAAGCTGTCTATTTTGTCCCTTGCAAAGATAAAGCCGTTTGCTCCGCATGGATATCCCGGCGGCAGGTGGAAACGGCGATAAATAAGATGTTCATGCTTTTCTTCTGCTTCCAGGGTGGGTTTTGAAGCAATTTCCCATGCAAGCGGATCGTTGATGTGCAGTATTGCTGTCAGGAAGTTATTTACCGCGTTTCCGCCGGGTATTTTCAGGTAGTTAGATTCAACCCCGAAGATGTCCGGAAAGTAGTCAAAGGTTTTCAATGATTTGTTCAGCCAATCTTTCTGCACAATCTCGTTGTCGGCATCAAGAAGAACCAGGTACCTGCCACGTGATTGACGAAGGGCCTCTGCCTTGCCGAATTCAGCAATCTTTTTCTTGTTAGGGATGATCCTGCAGAAGATATTTGTCTGCTCGCTCCAGATTTTTACTAAATTAACTGTTGCGTCGGTGGACAGCGCATCCGCGATAAGGACCTCAATTTCTGAATGCTCGAAAGTCTGTGCGGCGATGCTTTCCAGACAACGCTCGATATTTCTTTCTTCGTTCAATGTTGGAATTATAAAAGATACTGTTGGCTTGTTCATCATGTCGTGTCAAACCTGCATTTGATATTTTTCTACTGTAGAAGAAAGCTTACCACGGAGCCACTGAGACTCGGAGAAAAGGTCCACGCCTTCTCTCTTCTTCCTCTCACTACCGCCGTCGCGTGACTCAGTGTCTCTATGGTTACAATCTTTTTCCCTCCAAAGCCCCTACTTCCCTTTCGCGCCTTTAGCGGATCAAGCTTACCACGGAGGCACTGAGACTCGGAGAAGAGGTCCGCGCAAATGGGAGATTGGCTATCACCACTTT
>CAYYVQ010000097.1:0-5800 GCA_964475205.1 uncultured Victivallales bacterium
ACAGCAGGTTGTGTCAACCTGCTGCGGTTTTGGCTGTTGCCGAAGACCGTCTCAGGGGAGGGGGCGGTATAATTTATGTCTTTTTGAAAAAGTGACATATTGTTTGTAGCCTGAGTCGCGGGCAAGGGTTACGGCCTTATCGAAAGAACGTCCCACATCTTCCGGGCTGTGGGCGTCAGAACCGAAAGCTATCGGAATGTTTCTGCTTCTCGCAGCTTCAAGAATCTGTTTTGAAGGGTATATTTCGCCTACCGGCTTCCGGAGGCCGGACGTATTGATTTCTATTGCCATGCCAGAATCAGCCATTGCATCGAGAGCAGGCAGCGCGAGCCCAACCGCATTATCCGGGCCGATGTCATGGCCGAATTTCTTAGGAATATCCGGATGCGCCAGCACATCGTACATGTGAGTTTGTGCCAGACTGGTTACGAGGTCGAAGTATTTTTTCCAGGTGGACCCGGTATTCTCCGATTCCCACCTGTTTCGCCCCTCGGGGCTCTCAAACGGCCAGTCTTGAATGTAGTGAACTGAGCCGATTACAACATCAAAGCGCTGCTCTTCCAACCATTCTTCCAGGTACCGTTCACACCCGGGATAGTAATCGGCTTCAATGCCGTAGTTTACCGGGATGTCCGCATTATCCTGAATTTCCCGGACCATATTACGATAAAGGTCAAACTGATCAGGGCGCATCCGGTTATCAGGGTCATACCCGTCGGGAGCGGGCATGTGGTCGGCAAATGATATTGCGGGAACCCCTTTTTTAAGAGCCGTTTCAAGGTATTGAAGCGGTTCGCCTGAAGCGTGTTTGCACAGCCGCGTATGTAAATGATTATCCGCAGGCAATATGTTTTTCCGTATCATAGTTTCTCAATTCATCTCCTGTTCTATGCCCCGGCGATTTCACTTGCGCCATAAGAAACGGCTACCCGATCTGCTTTGCAGCATAATAGAGCCGAGCAGAGCGTATTCAAAGCAAAAAGGAAAGATTGTGGCATTATGATTATTTGGTATAAAGAATCATTGATCGGGTCTGGAAACGGCATGAAATGCGGATACAGCTTTTTTGTGCGGTCTGGAGGCCGCGGAAACCGGCGCCGAATATAGGATAATAGACATGCGAAAGGACAAATCCAGGATGAGTTATATTTTTACTGCCTTGATAACTTTTGCTGCCGGTTATCTGGCGCTTTGCGCCCTTGTCTATTTCCGGCAATCCAGCTATGTCTATTATCCAACTCGCGAGGTAGCGGTTACTCCGGAGTATTACGATCTGGACTACGAGGAATTGCGTTTAAAGACAGAAGATGGCGAGACTATTCACGCCTGGTTTGTTGATGGCAGGAAGGGTCCAGGTTCCCCGGATGCGGTCGAAGGCGGTGATAGAACAAGGGCAACAATTCTTTTCTGCCATGGCAATGGAGGCAACATCAGCGACAGGGTATACACGCTTGAGGTTTTGTGCCGCATGGGTTTTGATGTGCTGATCTTTGATTATCGGGGTTACGGCGGCAGCACGGGCAGTCCGGATGAAGCTGGAACCTACAGCGATGCGTCAGCATGCTGGCGGCACCTTGTAGAAAACCGCGGCATAGACCCGGGGAAGATTGCTCTTTTCGGGCGTTCACTGGGCGGAGCGGTGGCTGCGCGTCTTGCCTCAATAAAGAATCCCGGCGCGCTTATTATAGAATCGACGTTTACTTCCGCCCCGGACATGGGCGCCAGGATGTTTCCTTTTTTGCCGGTAAGGCTTTTATCCAGGTTTAGATACAGGACCATAGAAGCAATTAAAGAGTTGAACTGTCCCGTACTGATTGCGCACAGCAGGGACGATGAGATGGTGCCATTCGAGCATGGACAGCGGCTTTTTACCGCCGCACGTGAACCGAAGGTTTTTGTCAAGATGTCCGGCTCGCACAATGAAGGGGGCCTTGAGTCCAACAATGCCTATCAGGAAAGATTTACGCAGTTTCTTTCCGAATATGTTACCGGCAGGTGAGATTCTAACCCTTATATCTCACAACTGCGTTTTTGTGCAGAAACTCAGATTGTCAATGCGTATACTTGAATTCCAATCTATTTTTATGTAGGTTTGTTTTGGTTTAGCATGTAAGAGAAATACTGAAAAATGGTTATTCATATCTGACAGTTGACTTGCAGCGCAGGCTCAGCAGGGATGCTTTTGGTTTCTGATCTGGAATTTAGAGGAGAGCTACAGAATGGCAGAATCGAAACAAAGGAAGCGAAAGTCCTCTGTTCAGAAAGGGAAAAACCGTGGTATGTCGGAGGAACCGGGCAAGGCCGGAAGCGATGCCTGCACAGAGCGTTTCCCGGGCCCCGGCGATAAGTATCTGGATATTGCGCCGGTAATCATGCTGATGCTTGATGTCGATGCCACAGTGAAATTTATTAATCGCGCGGGCGCGGAAATTCTGGGATATGAGGTTGAAGAAATCATAGGGAAGGATTGGTGTGAGAATTTTATACCGGTTGATCTTCGACCGAAAGTAAGACAGGCTTTTCAGGAAATTGCGGAAGGCAGATGCGAGAAGCTTGACGAGCGTGAGAATGACGTGCTTACAAAGGATGATTCGAGGAAGACGATTGAATGGAGGAACAGCGTCATTCATGATGCCGAAGGCAACATCACCGGTGTTCTGAGTTCCGGCCTTGATGTCAGCGGAGAAAAAGCTGTAATTCATGCGCTTATCGAGAGCGAAAAAGCGTATCGCGACTTCATAGAGAATGTTCCTATCGGCATTTTCCGTTCTACTCCCGGGGGTAGGATTGTCATGGCCAACTCGGCGTTTGTGCGTATGCTGGGCTATGATTCCTTCGACGAGGTAAACCAACTTAATATTAACAGGGATGTCTATGACAGTGACACGCCTCGCAGGAACTTTCAGCATGCAATTGAAGCCGAAGGAAAAATCGAAGCTTACCAGTCCAAGGTGCGCAGAAAAGACGGTTCAATCTTTTATTGCCGTGAATACGCAAGGGCAGTGCGGGATTCTGAAGGCAAGACGGTGTACTACGAGGGGACTACTGAGGATATTACCGACAGGATCAACGCGGAGAAGGATTTAGACTATCGGATAGAGATAGAAAGGCTTATTGCGCGGGTCTCTACAAGATTCGTGAGTGTAGCGCCTGACGAGGTGGACAAGGCGATTGCCAATGCGCTTAAGTTGGTGGCAGGTTTTATCGGCGCGGACCG
The DNA here is from genome assembly GCA_964475205.1 of uncultured Victivallales bacterium. GTDB lineage: Bacteria > Verrucomicrobiota > Kiritimatiellia > UBA8416 > CAYSRM01 > CAYSRM01. Next base: position 3,218 of record CAYYVQ010000097.1, read on the forward strand.
GGCCTATGTGTGCCTTTTTACCGAAGACGGAAGCGCAATGAGATGGACTCACTATTGGTGTCCGGACAGCGACGGACATGATGCCTCTGGAAACAAAGTTTTCTCCACTGAATATCTCGAATGGATCGCCAGCCGGATACTCGGCAAGCGTATCGTCAGCATTCCAAGGGTAGAGGATTTGCCGGAACAGGCAGAGAACGAGAAAGACGAGCTGGAATCCGAAGATATTCAGTCCACAATTATGGTTCCTCTTGTTTGCGGAGCCGTGGTGCGCGGCTTTATAGGTTTTGAACATATATGGGAACCGCATAGCTGGAGCGAAGATGAGACAAGGTTGCTCAAACTTGTTTCTGAAATTCTTGCCAGCGGACTTGAAAAAAGACGTGTCGAGGAAGAACTGCTATACAGACTTCAGCTTGAAGAACTTGTTGCTTCTATATCGGCAAGGTTTGTCAATGTTTCGATCGATACTGTTGACGACAAAATTCTGAGGAGCCTGTCTGATATTGGCGAAGCTCTTGGGATTGACGGGTGCGGCATTTATAACATTTCAGGAAAGGAGAGGGTTTCAATTGTTCAGGAATGGAACTCATCGATTTTCGGGGATGGGTCCGGGCGTATACCTGAAATACATTACCCGGAGATGCCATGTGTTTGGGACTCTTTGCTGGACGGCGAGACGGCGCAAATTGGAGATTTATCGGCGTTGCCGGAAGAAGCCGCCCCGGAACGCAGGCATATGGTGGAGGCGGGGATTCGGTCGATCCTTTGTATTCCCTTTGTTTGCGCCTCCATCGGATCAGGCTTTTTGGCGTTTGTAAGGCGCAATGAGGAAAAGCTGTGGCAGGAAGACACAATATCATTACTCAGGATGGTTGCGGAGATTCTTGCAAGCGCGTTGGATTACAAGACAGCAAGCGATGCTTTGGAGAAGGAACGCCGCCTTATGCGTTCCCTTATGGAGACAGTTCCTGATTTCATTTTCTTTAAAGATACTGAAGGAAAATTCATAAGAACAAACAAAGCGCATGCCTCAAAGTTCGGCATGACCCCCGAAGATATGGCAGGCAAGACCGACTTTGATTTATTTCCCGATGAATATGCGCGGGAATCGCAAAAAGACGAACAGAAGGTAATGGAGACAGGGCGTCCGATAATGGACAAGCACGAGCAAATTGTCCTGCCTGGAAGAGGCAACGTGTGGTTTTCCACCACCAAGGCGCCGCTACGCGATACTTCCGGTAAACTGGCGGGCACTTTCGGTGTTTCCCGAGATATTACTGACCACGTTATGGCGGAGCAGGAAAGGCTCAAAATGGAAGCGCGGATGCAGCAGACTCAGAAACTGGAAAGCCTTGGTGTGCTTTCCGGCGGAATTGCTCATGACTTCAACAATCTGTTGATGGGAATACTTGGCAATACCGGCCTTGCTCTTATGGAGATGAACGATGAATCGCCTGCCTGGAGCCATGTAAAGGAGGTTGAGACAATAGCCACAAGGGCCGCGGATCTTACCAACCAGATGCTTACATATTCCGGCAAATCGAAATTCACGATCAAACCCGTCAATTTGAGCAAGCTTGTCAGAGAGATGGCTCATTTGCTAAAGGTGACGATTCCCGACCAGGTCGATCTTTCATATTGCTTTGACGAAAATTTGGAGCCTATCGAGGGCGACGCGTCGCAAATCCGGCAGATTGTAATGAACCTCATTACTAATGCTTCCGATGCAATAGGAAAAAAGAAAGGCAGAATCACAGTAGAGACAGGCGAACAGATCTGCGAAGAGTCGTATCTTCAGTCATGTTATATGGCGGATAAACTAGACCCGGGCAGATATGCCTACGTAATGGTCTCGGATACGGGTTGCGGTATGGAGCGAAAAACGTTGTCAAAAATATTTGATCCGTTTTTTACGACTAAAATATCCGGTCGAGGCCTGGGACTGGCTGCTGTTCTGGGTATAGTCAGGGGGCATAAAGGGGCGCTGAGGGTGCACACAGAACCCGGCAGGGGAACAGAATTCAAGATTTTGTTTCCAATTTCGGGAAAGAAGATAGAGGAAGAAGTCGAGAGCCGGATACCTATGGAAACCTGGAAACCCGAAGGGACGATTTTGATTGTTGATGATGATGACATTGTTAGAACGGTAACTGAACAGATTCTGCAGAAATTCGGTTTTTCAGTCATCACTGCCATAGACTGCGAATCCGGGGCAAGGGAGTTAAGGGGCAAAGCCGGGCTTAAGGCCGTATTGCTGGACGTCACGCTTACGTCGGAAGAAGCGGGGGGCGCTCTGGCGGAAATGCGCAAGGTGGATAAGACTGTTCCCATACTGCTCATGAGCGGATATAATGAACATCGAGCCACTATAGGGCTTGACGGCAACGAGTACTCCGGCTTTATTCAAAAACCTTTCAATGCCGATTCATTGATGGCAAAACTAAGGGAAATGCTGGAGAAATAAACCTAACCCGCATTTTTCACACTCCTGCGGCATAAACGTTCCATAGCACAGCCATTGCAGGCCAAAAACCGGTTTGCCCGATCTTGATCCTCTTCATCCTTATCACGATCATTGTC
>CAYYVQ010000098.1:0-5407 GCA_964475205.1 uncultured Victivallales bacterium
ACATTTCACAATTTTCTCGATGAGGTTCACGCGGAAGTTCGCTCTCCCGTCATATCAGGTTGCATGTTTATGAACAGGAACAAATAAGTCATGGCTTTTCTTTTGAGGGCGATATTGGCGTTTCCTTGTTTTCCGAGGGATGATCAAAATGTTTTTTCTGTGATGGCATTCGGGAAGATAGCAGGCCCAATATGAACCTGGCTCCATAGACAAAATGGGTAAGAACAATGCCTGACAGGGTAATGAACCATACATGAGGGCGGGCACTGAAGGAAAACGCAAGACCCGAAAGGAGATAAATGCCGAGTGTGCCAAGGTAGAGATACAGGATCAACTCCGAGAATACAGACAGCAGCGCCCCTCCAATCACGCCAACTACAAAGAGGGAAGGAATGAAATAAGATAATTTTCGCGAATTTTCGGGAAAACGGCGAGCGAAATAGCCGCGATGAAGAGCGTAACGGGCAACCTGGCGAAGATGCGGAACAAAAAGTCTGCGGCGGTGGTGGAAGGCGTGTACTGTGGGATCATAGACGATCTTCCCGCCGGTTTTCGTAATGATTTCCAGGCAGAAGAAAGTATCCTCGCCGGGCCAGTATTCAGTTCGGAATCCACCGATCCTTTTGAAGATATCTGTGCGAACGAACAGGTTGCAGCTTGGAAAGTCGTCGATATAACGAAAACGCTCACTGACGTAACGGTATATGTAAGAGCCCGAAACCATTCGGTTCGCGAAGACGCGTCCGCTCATCTTTGCCATGAAAGGGTCGTCGGGCGGGGTCGTGGCCGGACCTCCGACCGCAGCTATTGAACGGTCTGCAAACCTCGAGGCGGCGTTTTTCAACCATCCTTTTGTTGGATAGGCGTCGTCGTCCAGAAAAGCGATGATTTCACCTTTGGCTTTCTGAACGCCTTTATTCCTCTTTTCCGCGGGACGAACAGGACCTGTGGGAAGGACTCTCACCTGCGAATTGCGAAGAGAATAATGCCCTGAATTTACCTCATGGGAGCAATCAGGAAGAAGGATGATTTCGTAGTTGCTGTATTCCTGTTTGCCTATTGCTTCAAGGCATTCGTCAAGTTGAAAGGTTGGGGCGGGGTATGCGATGACAATGGAAATCAAAGGCCCGGATCCCGGGGCTGGATTTTCCGTTGTGGATTCTTGCGTTAGTTCCGCCCTGGGTTTGAATTGTTTCCCTGATGTCATTATGAACCGCTATTTTAAACTTTCCCCTGGTTTCATTACGAATAAGATTAATTGATGAGGTTAGCACGGACAGATTGAATGAGCAACCTGTGTCTGAAGCAAAGCAGCAATTCCACAAGGTCTTTTTATTTGCGGATAGTTTAGTCAATAATGGCGGTGTGGAAAGAAAATGCCCTCCCTTCCGCGTCTCTGCGGCTCCGCGCGAGTCTATCTGATTTCAGAGATTGTTTTCTCCCGCAGGGACGCAGGGACGCTGAGAGGATAATGGTGGACCACGGATGGCAGGGCCGACCCGCGGATGGGGGAGGTTCAACGAAGTAGGGCTGAATGCATCATGAACTGCGCCGTAATTGCCGCTCGACATCGCGTGATATAGCGAGCAACTCCGCCGGAAGAAACGGCTTGGCGGTGGAAGGCACCACAAAGGCAAAGCGTCGCATCTGCGCAGCGAGGTAGACCGTATCTATCTCCTGACTATTTGCGGCATAGATTGACTGCAGGTCATCCAAATCCTTCGGACGCGGCATACCTGCTGACAAAGCATACAGCTTGGCACGCTCCACACCCAGTGCGGCAAGGCGTGCCCTCAAGCCTTGCAGCTACTTGCCTGCGCGAGCGCGCAAGCAGGCAGCAAACTTAGCAACTGCCGAATTTAGGTTTACATGTCAATCATGCTGACCAGTCTTGTACGGGAAGGTTTTTTACCCGTTTGAATTCGCTTTTGTTGTTGGTTATCAATGTTGCGCCAAGTGATCTAGCGTGCGCAGCTATCATGAGATCCATCGCCCCGATTGGCTTTCCTGCTTCCTCAAGCTGATTGCGTATTTCGCCGTAATGCCGTGGCAGATTAACGGCATCACCGTCCTGTAATTCAAACGGTGACAGCACTTTATATACGGCTTTACGCTCCCGTTCGGGATGTTGTGATTTGGTGGCGCCATATTCCAGCTCACAAACGGTGACCATAGAAACGCAAACAGAGGCACCAGCTTTCAGGTGGTTCTCGATTTGGTTACGTATGCGTTTCGCACCAGGATGTTGATTACTTTTTTGTGCTTTCATTCCCCGAAGCAAAAAAATGAGAATATTTGTATCCAGGAGGTAGACTCCGTCATGTGTCATGATGCGAAACTCCGGTTTTCAAGCGGCGGCTGTACACGATCAGCCATGAAGTCATCAGATAGTTCGCTGATGCCTTCATCAAACAGTTCCCATGGGTTTTTCTCGGTCAGGAGTAACCCGTCCGGTGTTTTCTGCATATTTACTTCAGTGGAATGAAAACGATAGCGTTTTGGCACGCGTACCGCCTGGCTGCGTCCTGATTGAAAAACTTTAGCCGTGATCATAATACCCCCCTTTTTTGCTTGATATCTACCAAGAAGTATATAGCAAGCTCCGTTGGCATCAAGCAATTAATGGAGAGGCAGAGTAGTCTGCCCTTCCCTCTGCGCCTCCGTGACAGCGCGAGGTGATCTGATTTCAGAGATTGCTTTCTCCCGCAGGGGCGCTGAGAGGATAATGATGGGCCACGGATGGCAGGGCCGACCCGCGGATGGGGGAAGGGCTCAACCGTGCCATCCGTGGCCCCTTTATGGCTCCACGGGGGATGTCTTGAATGGATCCCACACCCGTGTGAACCCCAGTTCGGCGAAGTCCTTGCCGTTGCGTGTTGCGAAATCCGTGACCCCATGGTGCAGCAAGGTTGCAGCAAGGCGTACATCAAAAATCCGTTGATAGGCAAAACCATCCTGTCCTGCCTCGCGCCAGATCATTTTCGGTATGGATGTATCGAGCACCACATCCACGACACGCCAGCGCGGGTTGGAGCGAAAAGCTTGGATCATGGATGTGGCATCAGATGCGGAAAGCGGATTCCGACAGACCGTCGGATTGCGCAGAAGCACATACAGCTCCATCAGCACCTGCTCGCACAGGCAAAACCGATCGTCGTGGCGATGGTGTTCCAGAAACGCACGGGCGTCCTGATGCTGCACCGCCGTTGCATCACATGCCGGGAAGAGGATGTTCGTATCACATGAAATCATGGTGTCTGCTTCCCGTAAGGCGCTTGCGCTTCTGCCACTACTTGCAAATCGCGAATATGCAAGGCGGAGCGCCAGTCTTCCTGTACAAAAGGATCATCTGCCCGCAGATCATGACCAGGCGGCAATTGCCACGCCCCATCCGCTTTTGTTCCCGGCACGACCGCGAGCATATACTCCAGTCCGCGCCGCACTAGCTCCGCCATGGATATTTCCTGGCGCTCTGCCAGATGATGGGCCGCCAAGTATAAATGATCCGGTAACTGTATTTGTGTTCTTTTCATGATGGATATACTACAGCGATTAACAATTAATGTCAACAAGCAATAAAAAAAGGAATAGATCAGGCTATTTCTGCGGATGGGAGAAAATGGTGGACCATGGATGGCAGAGCCGACCCGCGGATGGGAAGGCTCAACAGGGTTGAATGCATCATGAATAAGTTGGTTATTTTATAAAACAAGGCCATTTAATCCGATTGCATGTCACAAAGCAAGGGCACCGCACTCTTTTGTGATTTCTGTGATTTTTGTGGCCAATCAAATCCCGCGTATAATATTTTTGCAGTTACATGAAATCCTTGAAGCTCTTTATCGGGGAATAGAACCCTGCCGCAATCATTGCCGCAAGTTTTTCGTCGGCTTGCTGCCGGGTTATTTCGCCCTCTTGGCATAATCGCCGTAGAACGCCAATCGTTCCGGTAACCCGTATACCACTTTCGTGGCAGTGCTTGCGCGCGGCAAAATCATCTGTAACGACAATGCCTCCGCGAGAAACGGCACAGACAATACAGGATGCTTCGCCCGCGGATAACGTCCGCAAGCACACCAGAAAGTGCTTTCGCTCCAACGCCGTCTCTATTGGAGCTGCCAGGGAGATCTTTCCGGCATAAAGTAGATCATCGACAATGGACAACTCGCCAAAACCGCTTACGATTCCATCAGCAATTTCATTACGGACCTCATGTGTAACCCAAAGACTGCGGCCGTATCGCGCAACCAAGAGATCCATGCTCTGCGAAAAGGCAAAATTGCTTAGCCTGATCTATTCATGCAAAACGCCAAGCAAGTTGTAAGATGTTAGGGAAGCGAGCGATAAGTGTATGCAGTGTTTATCAAAGTTTTTAATGTATGGGGCGATCCACATGTAAATGGGAGAGCTTGGCTTTTTTCACCAAAGGCGCGCCGATTTCACCGCATCTGCTGCGTTGCCACGGGTTCGCGGTATGTTCATACAGCTTCACCCGCGACGCCTTGCAGCTGCGGCAAACTCGGCGCGTGAATAGATCAGGTTAGGGTTACCGTATCGAAATAATGGTAATTGTCGCCGTAATCAGGCATTTGCTACATCCGTATCCTTTACGGCGGACCGCTGCTGGAAGCCGCGTTCCTTCATCCATTGACGCAATGTCAAGACATGCATCCCCATGTCGCGGGCCAATTTACCAATGCTGATATATCCGCCTTGATAAGCCGCCAGCGCATTTCGCTGCGTGATCGACAGATCATCCGCGCTAGTCTGATAGCAGGCCGTGAGTGCTTCGCGCACCAATTGCCCTTTGCTCTTCCCACGCTGATAGGCCAGACTCTTTAATTGCGTATCAGCGGCCTGATCTACTTTCACATGCAAAGTAATGTCCTGTGCCATTTATCCTCCTACAGCAGTAATAATATCTGCTACATATGTACTATATCAGGTACATGCACGCAAGTAGAATATTATCGCGTTTCCGCAGAATCTTTGGGTATATGAAGTCATGGGGCATATCAATCAGGTGTTTTGGCGGAGTTATCGTGGCAATTGTAGTCGGTCATACATGGACAGGAAAAACGCGAAGCCACCCACAGATTCTGCGGAAGACCCTGTTTCCGTAAAGCCGATTTTTGTGCCTGTTTGTGGCCAATCAAATCGCTTCCGCCCGAAGCATCAAGCAACAGAGGGATGTTCCAGCCGCACAAAATCACCAATTGCAATCGAATCTAATGCAGCTTGCAACATGTCTTCACATTGTTTCACGACAGGAAGCCGATTGGATGGGAAAACAATGATGGCAATTTTACGATTCTTTCAATTTTGCTGGTAGGAGAGGTTTTGGTCAGCCGTAAGCGCCGCCCCCGGGGTGACCCGGATTTTTCGTGAATGAGACTCCAGGCTTGTG
>CAYYVQ010000099.1:0-5271 GCA_964475205.1 uncultured Victivallales bacterium
TTAGGTCCGTGCTCCATGTCGAGAATAACAAAATCGAAACCTGAGTATCCAAGGGCCTCAATCATTCCTGGATCGGATGTCTTGCAGAACGGGCCGAATACGGGACGTTGTTTAATCAATTCCTTGAATCCCTGCGGTATACCTTTTTTCATTTGTCGTCTCCTCAATTCGTTCACGCTGATTGCAGCCGAACGTCACTCCTCAGGCGCGGCCTTCAGGCTGTCGCCTGCAGGAGATTGTTCTGCTGGTTTCTTAGTTTTCTCTGCTAAACCTTCTTTAGCCGAGTAATTATCAACCGGAAATACTAGTATTCGTGAACCTTTTTTCGGGCTTCCTGTCTGAGACGGAAGGCAAGCGGCCAACACAGCGATCACCTGACCCTTTTCGTTGAGTACTACATTAGGGCGCTCAACACGTTGGAAATTAGTCGCGGAACCATCATCGAAACGAATGGGTTCCTTGCTCGAAAATAGTGGGTCCTTTGAGACCAATTCATAGCGCAGGCCGTCCTGAGATGTGTAATATGTGAAAGCCTTATTATGCCCCGTTGCATAGCCGTGCAGGTCAGTAACCAAAATATGATATTTTGAACCGTCATACCAAACACACGGATCCTCGATTTCGAAATTTTCTGGCAGGGCGTTTTCTCTACCTTTATGAAGTCTGGTGTACGGGCCCAAAATAGAATCAGCCTTCGCAGCTTGAAGGTAGTGAAACAGTTCGTCGAACTTTCGACTGCCAGGATACTTCGGATTGGGTAATTTCACCTTCCCAACAGCGTAAACGGAGCCGTCTTCATGGATCCATACAGCAGGATTGTTGAGGGGAATCACCGCCTTCGTTGGTCTCTTCCATGGTCCTTCCACCGCATCGCTTACGGCGACCCCTCCCTTCCACGCGGGAATGCCCAGGTAGTAAAGGTAGAATTTTCCATCGTGAAAGGTAATCTTCGGGTTATGGCAGCCTTGACTGTCGAACCGACTTTTCGGTTGTGGACGAATGACGTCTTCAACGTATTGATAGGGGCCAAGAAGATTCTTTGATACTGCACGCACGATGTAGCTTTGCTTCCATTTGGAAAAATCCTCATCAGGCCAGCATGAAGCGAACATATGGTAAGTATCACCTACCTTTATAATGGAAGGATCCCACAAGTGGAATCCGTCACGTTCAAATCCGCCGTTTCGTTTCGGATATCCCATTGCAAGCAGCAATGGGTTGTCGGATGGTGCTGAAGTATAGTGATCGTTATGCAGCTTGCCATCCTTTTGCGGTGGTGTGGCTGCAGTTGCTTCGATAAAACCAGCAGTTAGTATTACCATTACAGTCAAGAGCCCTCTTTTTGCAGCCGATCGACAAATTACAGTTTCTGTTTTATTCATATTCATCTCTCCTGATGCAGAACGCCGATTTTCAGCGGCGGCGCGTTAGCGACGTACGCTGGAAAATCTTGTTCGGCCTCCGTTCTCTCACAGGTCGAGCAATGTCCCGACTTTATTTAGGACCTCCTGCACTATTCTTTCCGGGACGTGACACAGAAACGATGCCCCGCGTACACGCCAGTCCATACTCTTAACCTGATCGGAGAGCACTGCTCCCGATGCCTTTAGCCCGTCAGGAATCCGTACCTCGAAAGGATACCCCTTGATCTGATTTGTGAGGGGACACAAGATTGCCAGGCCCACCTTGCTGTTGTAGGACTGGGGCGACAGTACGAAGGCGGGCCGATGGCCTGCTTGCTCATGTCCAGCCTGCGGATTGAATGAAATCCACATAATGTCACCCCGCTTCGGACAGTACACGGGCATCACCAGATCTCCCGTCCCACGGCCTCGCCGGTCTCGACCTCCGCGTGGACATTACACTCTGTCACGCCTTTGAGCAGGTCTTCCAAGCGCGCCCCTGGCTCCGCATGATGGGGTTCGATAACGATCTTCCCATCGTTGACAGACAGATCGACAGGTGTCCCGTAGGCAACGTGAGCCTCCTCGACAAACGCCTTTGGGATGCGAACCGCCAAGCTGTTTCCCCACTTCTGAATCTTCGCTTGCATGATCTTCCTCTCCTTTTTGTATCTACATAGAAGATACAAAAAGGCATGCCGATAAGCAAGAGATTTCTTCTTGCCCCGAGTAGGCCAGGGAGCCTTGCGGCTCCCGGCCCCTCTAAGAACCGTACGTGACACTTTCGCGTCATACGGTTCAATCATTCACTGAAGCCGCCATAGTTTTGGCGACCCGGTCCGTTTTCACAGTAACATTACACCCGTAGGGGCTTGATGGCAATGCGTTGCGCAAAATAATCCTGCCACTGGGTTCCATACGGGTTGGCGGCACTTCGTATTTTGAGGTGCCGTCGAATGGGTAATTCGGCTAGATGAAAAAGCATGAGCGAATATCGCTTGCCGCTCTTTTCCTTCCAGACAGCGGTAAATCGCCACTTGTCGCCGAACTTGCGTATCGTCTGACCAAGGAAGTCGAAGCCGTCCCGGATATGCACTATGCGGGTCTTCATCTTCGAGAGATTCAGGCCGCGTTCCCGCAGGAAGTCTTCGATGGCCGGCAGTATCCTATCCGTCAGCATCTCCTTACTGGCCGCCGTGACGACAAGGTCGTCCGCGTAGCGTATAAGGTGGACTTTCGGACGTGGATTACTCTTGGGATTAGGGATCGCCTCCCGTATTGCCTCTTCGAGGCCGTCCAGCGTCATATTTGCAAGTACAGGACTTGCTATTCCTCCCTGTGGGGTGCCTTCGTTGGTGGGAAATGGCTTGCCGCCCTCAATATATCACGACTTTAGCCATTGACGTAGTATGCTTTTCTTCATCGGGATGAATCGGAGCAGCCACGCATGGCTTATCCGGTCAGAACAGCCTTCTATGTCCGCATCCAGAATCCAGCACGCCACCATAGAGTACCGGCGGGGAAACGCCGGGTCCGGTCAACTTCACGAGGAGTTGCCGGACAATCAATTAACGCGACCTCGTGTCGCGACGAACGTCGTGAATCAGACTTTGGCGCGTCAGCGACAATAGTCTGCATTCATCTTGTTGGCCCGTTCCTTTGTCAGAAGATGGTGATGACTCCGAGTTCCTTCTCCTCGCCAAAAGCTTCGATCTGCTCGTGGTAGCTTCGCAGTGCAGCGTCGATATCGTCTGTGGTGCGGTTTCCTAGGCGAATCCAAACCACCTTCGGCGGGTATCCGAGAAGCGCGCTTCGGTCGCAGAAATCAACGTCCTTGGTCACAATGACGAAATCGTTGTCGCGAGCGAATTCCCATAGGGATGTATCGGGGGAACAGTCCAAGCCCAGTGACTGCACATGCGCCGATTCAGGAAACAAGTCTGCAAGAGTCGCGACCAGGCGAGGTGACAAGTTCTGGGCGAATAGCAGTTTCACGCATGGACTACCATTTGCTGGTGTTCTCTGTCGGCCGCATATTGCAGACACGCCCGGATATCTTCCGCAGTCAGGTAGGGAAAGTCCGCAAGAATTTGCTCGGTCGTCATGCCCGACGCTAAGTACTCAAGAACGTCGTAGACGGTAATGCGCATCCCTCGAATGCACGGCTTCCCACCTCGCTTGCCGGGTTCCACCGTGATGATGTCTCTGTATGAGGCCTTCATGGTTAATAAGTTATCATTCTGAACCACCGCTGTCCATCTTTTCCTCTGCGAACGTGTAAATCACCTTTCATCTGAAGGCGCGCCTTCAGATGATAAGGTGGATTTTGGTGTTGTGTGCCGGGCATGGCCCGGTTGCTTGCTGGTGCGCTGCGCGAGCGTACCAAGTTTCAAATCAATGTCAAATTCAATTTTGGCATTAGGTTACCAGAAACGCGGTACGATTCAAAGAGCAAGTCCAGTCACGGGCGGATAACGCCAAGTGTAGTTGAGTGCAAAGGTAACGACCGAAAGGCGGCCTTGAGGAAGCAGGAAACGAATATGCGGGCTGATCGTACAGAGTATGCGGCAGGACTGACACGCCGCAGGGGGATATTAGGCGGGATGCACGGGGACGAGGGTGCAACAGAATCGGAAGTCCTATTGTTATCAAGGATCGGCGCATCACGTACATCTCACAGTTACGCATTGAAAGCAACCAGGAATACCCCGGGAAAGCCCATGGTTCTGGGCGAAGACAACCGGATTGAGGTAAGCGGTTTAACAATACCTCGGCGTATCTGGATGGCCAAATCCAGACACGAGTCCCGACGCAGGTCGGGAAACACAAACTCATTGGCAACTCGCAGTAGGCTCGTCGCAAGATGGGCTATATGCCGGAAGGCAGTCAGCAGAGGACATAGTAGACGAGAAGTCAGTTGGAAAGAGTTCATATTGTATGAACCCGTTGAAGGTCCGAAAGGTGGGCGGTACCGTATGGTCCGCCAAGTGGTAGTGGTTAGTATAGTCATGATCTACAGTGTCTTAGTCCGACCGGACCTCATGCGCACTGAGCGACATGTACTGGAAAACCCGGTTTGAAGGGTGCTCCGGGACGCCTTTCCGACTTAACCAGCCTACTCGCCGTGTACGCGACCTGTCCGCAATGCTTGCGCAAAGCATGCAGGCGGGTCCGTATGCACGGTGGGGTGGGAGGGGCGCTCAGAAATGGGCGTCCCTATCCCGTTGGGAGAGCACTTGTTATGCAGTTTGAAATTGCATCGTGGAAAGCTCATCCTTGGTGGCTCGTGCAGATACGCCGAGAAATTCAACCCCAACAACCTTATCATTCTCGTCATAATCAAGAATGACCCCTGGTCGAATTTCTTCCGATTCAACAATCCTATTGTCATCCAATCGAAAATATAGAGCATCGCTATCTTTATCCAGTTTTATTCTCATCTCATTCTCCTTAATCTCCGGTCGAAAAAGGCTGTTACCCGTCTTTCTGGGAAAACTGCTACATTGACAACAACCCGAAGCCACCGGTTCCTGAATTCTGGAATCTGCTTTATAAAGTGCCGCGTGCCGTCATCGTGATCCTCCGTCCGGCCTGGGCTTTCCAATGCAGCATTCACCCATTCCCGTTGTATTTCACGTTCTCTCAGCATGTCTGCGAAATGAATAGAGTCTTCCCTGGCGATATACATTATCACCAGCGGTTGGGTTTGTCATCAATATCTTCATGCTCCCAACGTCAGCATGACCCTCAAATGGAGCCGCCAGCGGCGGGTTCATTTGTAGCGGTCGATGCGGTTGGATCCCCTCTAAGCCCTTTTTTGGAGGGGCAGTGGCTCCTCCCTGGTGTTAAGCTGTAGTGGGCTAGCGTC
>CAYYVQ010000100.1:0-4949 GCA_964475205.1 uncultured Victivallales bacterium
CGCAATACTACGTACAGGGAAAAACCTGCAAGGAAGCATATTTAAAAGCCGGGTATTCCCAGAATCCTGCATCGGTAAAAGGGAATGCGCACAAGCTTCTATGGAAGGCAGACATAATGCGCAGGATTGATCGGTTGGCACTCTACCAGGAAGCCGTATATCGACGTGAAATAAGGCTGAAAGAGCAGATAAAGTGCTGAGGAATGCTGAATTCAAGGAAATAGAAGCGACTATTATGGTATATTTCGCTCCTTTGACAAAAGCAGCCTGAACCGTCATTTATCCTTGATTTGCAGGCGTTTTGTTGGACTGGGCCTCTTTTTGTAAGCATCGGCGAGGAGGCTACAAAAAGCTACGGTTTGTGGAGAACCATTTTATTACAGTTTTGGTATGATCTTTACCCGAAAACTTAGGTATTCAACCGCATATCAGTTGGTTACGCAGCTTTAAGTCACAGACCTTGGAAAAAATCATTTAAAAAAGGCTTGCGCTATGAGCATATACTGTATAGTATACAGTACATACAAATCAAAAGTAGACACACGTAAGCGTAGCCAGGGGGCAAGACAACAAGCTCAGCCATGGCATGCTTGAATGGTGAGGACAATGAAACACGAATTCGGCAAGTATGTGCGCAAGCACAGAGAAACGTTGAGAGAGAGTAATGCCCAATACTCCGTGCGTGGGGTGGCGCGCAAAATAGGCGTACAACCCTCATATCTAAGCAAAGTTGAACGCGGGGACGTGGGCCCTCCGTCTGAAGCAACAATCCAGCGGCTGGCGAAGGAATTGGATGCAGATTCAGATGTTCTCCTGGCCTTAGCCGGGAAAGTCTCGAACGATCTTCAGGAAGTAATACGCAAGCGCCCGAAATTATTCTCTCAGCTGATTCGAGAACTAAAGAAAGTCCCCGACGACGCCGTGTTGCGTATAGTGCGTGAAGTCCGGGATGGCAAGTGGTAAGGAGGAATAAAATCATGATTGAACTATGCGACAATGAGCTGGTGTTTTCGTTTCCCGATGTGCATGAGGCGGCAAGGCTCAGAATCAATTTTCAGCGCACGTTAAGAATTCCTGACGATGGACGGAACTATCCTCTGCCGGCGGGGCTGGGTAAATTCCCTTTGCGCCATGTTGATGATTTTGCATCGGCTCTTACCCATGAGTGGATAGAACACGGAGGGGTTATGCTTCCCATGTACCAATCGGAGGCATTGTGGGTGGACTTTGAGCCTGAATATGACCCCGTGCGCGATGTTGACTACCCCTTTGCCGTCAAAATCGCCACAGGCAAGATCAATGCGGTTACAGGTGAGGAATGGAAGGACGGTATTAACCGTTGTCCGCAGGACTATCTTATTGTGCCCAGGCAGCCTTGGATTGACGGTTACTGCGTCGATAACGGAGTAATTCGCCAGTTCGTGGCCATGCCGCTTGGCTCCGGCTACAGCGTTGAGGAACAGATCACCGCCAAGGCTGAATTCGGCGGTCTTCAGCTCCTTGTGCGCCCAATGAAACGGGAAGTCTATGAGAAGCGATTCCCGAAAAGGGAGAGGATGTATGCCGGTCTGAATAGACAGTATTTTATTTATGACCGTGAGCCCGGGATGGTACGCGAATCCCAAATGGGGCTGGCTCCCGGCGGCCGCATGAAGCAGGAGATCTACGAAGATCCCTATGAGGTTTCAGACTGGCATACAGAAGAAAAGAGTCGGTGTTTTGTTCACATAGCCAATTCTATGACGTGGCGGGCAATCACCGGGCAGGAGCCTCCTGCGACGCCCGTTACGGCCAGGGAATACGAACGCGCGGGTGTTCCATGGTTTGACTGGTACAACGAGCGTAACGAGGCGCTGAGCGGCTCTGAGGCCCTTGAGAAAACAAAGAGCGTTGCTGCACTTGCAGAAGAAAAGAAAGATGTACCTCTTCCGGAGAACAGGTCAATGCCCCACGATAATGTTGTAGTTCTGCGCAAGCACCTCAAACCCGGGCAAATCCGCGAATGGAGGGCAGAATAATCAAAACCACAAACAACTCTGATGAGATTTCGGTTCTGTCTGAGGTCTCATCAGGGGCACAACAGGCCGTGATCCTTCTTGAGGGCAGGCGAAACATTCCGCAAGCAGATGCCGATAAATTGCAAAAGTTCGGAGAATGGATTGCAGAGAAGTTTCCCGGCGTTCTTTTCAGAAGCGGGAATGCCGACGGCAGTGACACGGCATTTGCGCGAGGAGTGACTGCAACGGATCCCTCACGTTTACAGTATGTGCTGCCGACCGATGGAATGGGGCGTCAACGCCGTCATCCTGTTGCAAGGTGCTACTCCCTGACAGATTTACCTCAAGTTGAACTGGAACGGCTAAGTGATATCAGCGCGGAGGTTTCTCCCAGGGCGCGCCGCCTTGTTGATGCTGCATGTGGCAGACTCAACAACCGCTTCCTGGCAGGGAAGGGCAGGTTCTTATTGCGGGACACTCTCAAGGTGGCGGGTTTTCCGGGAATCGACTTGCAGCCTGTAACGCTCGGTATCTTTTACGTTGATCCCGCTGACCCGGACGCCGGCGGGACCGGCCACACCATTCGTGTTTGCCGGCGAAAAGGCATTCAGGTGGTAACCCAGGAAACTTTTCTTAAATGGCCAACTGAAGGGTGGTGAAACAATGGGACATGAACTGCTGATAAGCAATGGACGCGCATCCATGATGTACGTTGGCGATGTGCCTTGGCACGGTCTTGGCACAGCTCTAGACAGTCCGGCCACCGCTGAAGAAGCCATTAAGGCCGCGAATCTGGACTGGGAGGTTGAAAAAAGGCCCGTCTACTACAGTAATGGCAAGGCTCTGGAGCCTGTTGAAGGAAAGAATGTGGTTGTGCCGGGCAAGGGATGGGAAAGCGATGAGCAACCGGTCTTTGGTATAGTGAGTGACAACTATCAGCCGCTGCAGAACAGAGAGGCGTTTGGCTTCTTTGACCCGATAGTGGGCAAGGACGCTGCGGTGTATCACACCGCCGGCGCACTTGGGGAAGGAGAGCGGATATGGGTTTTAGCAAAGCTGCCCGGCGAGATCCGGGTAGTGGGGGACGATATTACAGAAAAATACCTGCTTTTAAGCAACAGCCATGACGGACAAAGTTCTGTTCAGATCAAGTTTACCCCAGTTCGTGTGGTGTGCCACAACACCCTTACAATGGCTCTTGAACATGGTCGGTCGATCCGTGTTGCCCACAGGGTGGCGATAAAGAGCCGCCTGATGCAGGCAGACCGATTGCTTGGAATCGTGAATGCCGGCTTTGAACGGACTGAAAAGCATTTCAAGGCTATGACAAGGGTACCTATGACAGGTGTGTTGTTAAACAAATTCTTCTGTTCCGTTGTTCCCGATCCCGAAGGGGCCAATGTTGAGAATGCGAAGAGGCGGGCCGCCAGGCAGCGGGCCATCATGCAGGATCTCTTTGAGAATGGGGCAGGGAATGACATGCCGGGGGTTAACGGCACACTTTGGGCTGCCTATAACGGTGTTACGCAATATGTCGATCACCGCCCCACCTCTGCAAGCAGGGAGAATCATCTGCAATCAGTCTGGTTTGGCGAAGGTTGTCGTTTAAAGGCAAGGGCATACAAGGCTGCTGTTGATATCCTGTACGATGCCGGAAACTGAGCATGGGACGTACAATTCGCTGGGAGAATGATATGATTAACGATAAACCTCAAAAGGCTGACTCAGCAGTGTTGGAACCCCAAAAATCGACACCACATAAGAAAAGAGGAACCCGGTGGTTGTTTTTCTGGGAGAACATCCTGTTGCCATTCAATCTTATAATGGGAGTCGCGTACCTGTTTATAGATTTTTACATCTTGAATCTGATCTTTCTCGCTTTTCTTTTTCTGACCATCAAAGGATTAAAACGTAGAACTGCGTGGGGATGGCGCTTTAACATTGTCCTGCTTTTTCTGATGACGCTCAGCTACCCCCTTTGGCAGTCAGCGACTGACTGGGAGGCGTTTCTGTTCTATTTCGGAATAGCGGCAGTCACACTGCTACTGCCAAGCCTTGTCTATTTCGTAAAACGTAAGGACCTCTTTGGCTAAAAAGATGCGCAACAACAACAGCCATGCAGGAGGAATCAGGATGAAACGCTTTGCAATATTCACGCTCATTGTCTGCCTTGCCGTGGCTGTCACCGCATTTCTCACATACGCCGAAAGGATCACTCCACGCAGGGCTCCTGACCCGTTCATCGGCCGGATTGATGGTATTTTTGAATATGAAGCTCCAAACCGTTACCAGGCCATTGTCGTGACCGTGATTTTCTCCGCGGCTGCAGCCATCGGTATCGGCGGTGCAGCTGCCTGCTTCTGCTTTAGGCTTCCTGCCCGGATCAAGTCTCTCACGCTGCTGATGTGCCTTGGCGCTGTGTTTAACATACCCGAGAATATGGACAAGGCCCTCGGCCCAAGGGCAGAATTCCGAGAAGTCTACCACCAGCTGATATGGGTTCCCGTCGGTGCCCTCGTAGGCGCCGCTCTTCACTACATCCTGTGGGGCGCAGGCAAAGGTCTGCTGTGTTTCTGCTGTTTCATCGGTCGGTTCTTGGATTCCCTGTTCAGGAGGCGACACAAGAGTCATCGTGAGTACATGGCCTTTGTTAACTCTTTGCCGGAGCCCCATCGCACAGCCTTTCTAACAGGCAACTGGGACCCTGTTAAAAAAGCACAACCGTCAACAGATAGTAATCAAAGCAGTGAATCACGCAGCGCCATCTGACACTTTTTCGTTTCCTCATCGTGGAACGGCAACCATGGTGGTATGAAAGATACTCAAAAGCAATTCCCTCTGTAAACTGCAAGACGCTGCAAAAGCCGGGAGAAACCGGCCTATGGCAGGGAAAGAAAGTCATTGCTCCGTGGGAGTTCAGGAAAGGGAGTTGATGGAATTTTGAAAGTGGAG
>CAYYVQ010000101.1:0-4733 GCA_964475205.1 uncultured Victivallales bacterium
ACACAACCGTTAAAAAGGGGGTTTTTCAACGGAATCGATTGTCGAGACGTGACCCTTGCTCCCCCTGACCCTTGCTCCCCCCTGCACGGCAATCGTACGCGAACAGTCGCGATTGTACGCAATGATGTCTATGCCACGGGCGTTGCGTGACGTGGGCATCGCATTCCACCCCATGCGGGACAGATGATAGCATGTCCAGTACAACCCGATATTGCCCGTGACTTGTGAATCTCGTTTCATCTTCTTATGAGTCCAACGACAGCGTTCTCGCGCGCGGTTTACCGCGTCGCTGAGCAACGCTTTGTTAGAGCCTGTCCGTCTCGTGTAGTCGGGTTTTGAGATTCAAATGGATCATTATTGTCGCGCATCCATTGGTTCAGCGTTGATTCCAACTCCTTCCTGATGTCTCGGTAGCCAGTATCGGAGGCAAGGTTCACAAGCTCTGCTGGGTCGTGCACCATGTCGTAAAGCTCTTCACCGTGCTCACGGTAGCGATTGTACTTGTAGTGCTCTGTTCTGATCATCCGAATGGGGTTTATCCATTTCTGCTTCGAGTAATACTGTCCGACGACGAAGAGGCGCTCGGCAACGTTATGATTCCCATTGATCAAGGGCGATAGTGATATCCCATCAGTTTCGGGAATAGCGACCCCGGCAAAGTCGGCCATAGTGGGGACGAGATCAACATTTACCGTATGTAAATCAGCTGTTGCTGGTGGCTTACGGTTGCTGGCAGGCGGACGGATGATGAGTGGGACACGTATCATGTGCTCGTACATGAAAGGTCCCTTGTAGACAAGTCGGTGTTGTCCATCCATGTCACCATGGTCGGACGTTGCTATGACAAGGGTTGTTTCCAATAGACCATGGTCATCGACGGCCGTTAGTACTCGGCCAAGCTCATCGTCGTATAGCTTCACCTTCTCGCGGTAGAGTTCGCGATAGCGTTGCCATGAAGGTCCTTCTGAATTAACGATTACCCTGCCTTGGTCATCCGTCATGAATTGCCGCTGTACAAACGGTACCGTTGCCAGATCCTTATGATACCAGGTAGATGGCAAGTCAACAGGATCACGGGGAGTGGGAACCGTCTCTCGATCGAAATGGTAAATGTCATGAGGATTGTTGTAGGACAGAAACAGGGCAAACGGCATATCCGTGTCACCAACTCGTCCAAGGAAGTCGATTGCACGTCGCGTAACTTCCTTATCATTCGTTGTCTCCGGGCCTGTCACCCCGAAGTCCTCATCCCATCCCGCTGTGCCGATTGGGTCTTTGCCCAAGTGCCATTTGCCAAAATAGGCAGTATGGTAACCGGCATCCTGCAGCATGACCCCGATCGTTCGCATCTGCAGCGGATTTCCCCCGGCTGCGCCAATATTTCCCAAAACGCTGGTTTTGGATGGGTAAAGTCCTGTCATGATGGATGATCGACTCGGGGAACACTGGGGGGTGGTGCAAAACGAGTTCTTGAAGACGGTTCCCTCGGATGCCAGACGATCAAGATTCGGGGTCTGAAAAGACGAATCCTCAAATCCCACGGCCTGCCAGTGCTGCTGGTCGGAAAAGATGAACAGGATATTCGGTTTTTCTGTCATTGTTCTTTGCCTCTCTAACCAAAGCATTAACCCGCTTTATTTCGTTAATGCAACACTTCAAGTGTAGAAATGTTTGGTATTGGTGTAAAGCTGTTTTCGGGCAGTGGGGATTTAGTGAATTTCAGGAAAAGCAGAATCTGTAGTAGCTGTCTCCCCGGACTGAGTTCCTGGAGAACGAATGTATTTGTTTGAGAAAAGGTGTGGACCTTGGAATCTCAATACTGTGATTTCTGCTGTTTTGGCCTGACGTTGCGAGGCTTTTAAGTTGCAGCAAAAATGGGGGTTTAGGCGGGAATGTCAAGATGTGGTTCTGCTGCTCTTTATTTACAAAGAAAAACTTAAGCCATAGTTTTACCAGTACCTGATTTCCTTATCCGCTTAGCCCTTTTGTGGACAAGCTCCATATAACCAGAAACAGTTTCACCAGCTTCTTTCCACATGCGTTTCTGCACCCGATCTTTTTCTTTTAGTATCTTATCTCTTGTCATAATTAAAGTTCCTCTTTTATCAGCGCCAATGGTGTTGTGATTTCAGGCACAAACAATCCAAGCCGATTATTAATAATACGGATATGTTCTTTCTTATTAGCGTTCGCCAGATGGTTACAATTCCAAGTCAAAAGAAAATCAACGTTATAATGCGATGCATAAGCCAAATGCAGGGCATCGCCGCCATATTCTTTCGGCATCAGCTGGTGCTGTATATAAGTCTCAACAATCTCTCCCAAGATTTCTTCATGCCGCAACATTTGCCACTTATTGACGAAATCCACCACTTTTTTCTTGTTTGGATAATTTCCTGCTTCGGCTTCAACCAGTGTTGCTTCGGAAACCAAAATACTATAACCATCCGCTTGGCGTCTAAACCAACTTCTGGTCGTCCTTCTCAAAAATTCAGTTTCTTTCCTGTTATCATAATAATAACTGGCAATAGTCGTATCCATATAGACTTTTTTCTTCATACTTCCTTATTCTACAAAAAACAATCTTTATGTCTACAACACATATATTCCTTTCTTCTTGCTTGGTTTGAGTAACCGCGAATCAGGCTAATTTAACGAATTTCAGGAAAGGCAGAATCCGTGGTAGCTGTCTTCCCGAACTGAGTCAGGGAAACGAACGCATTTGTTTGAGAAGAGGTGTGGATTTTGAAATCTTGGAATTTCTCTGAACCGCATGAAAATTCTTGCCGAGGGGGTTGACGGCTCAACCCTTTTTGTGCTATCTTAATAATTGAGCGGTAAGTCCACTTCAGGGGGTTTGGGGCGCTGCCTGCTTCGTGCGGGAAATGAGCCCCAGCAAAAGACGCCTGAAGGGCACGCTCTCTTTTGTTTTCTACAAGTACTTGTTTTCATAAAGAAGCTTCTCTCGGAATAAGCCTATAACGGTTTGATCCTTTTTCTCATACTTCCGGTGAACTGCCCAGGCAAACATGTCGACGAGTTGTAGGCCATGTGATCGCACTGAATCTTCATGTACAATGTCAAGCCTTACTTTTGGATCCAGGCGACCTTCAAGTTGTGTTGTAACATATTGGTTGAACTCACGGCGTTGGGCCGATCCTTTCGAACGGTCGACGGTTAGCAACACATTTTTATCCGCTGCTTCAAATGGGATTCTGTCAATGACCAGCCGGGCCACGTAGTTGTAAACGCGGGGCTTGTTTTGCGCAAGGTATTCGAAGACTCGCCGCTTGTTGAGTGTGAGTGCGTAGATGCCGTAGCGCTGCTCTCGCAATAGCCTACAAGCGTATTCCTTTGCCGCGAAAGATGTGCTGTGCGCGTGAAACTCGTTCAAAGGGTTTTTTCGCCCGTGATTGACTTTTCGTTTCATCGTTTTCTTCACAGCATAGCGGAAGCGCCTATTGGTTTCCGAGCTGCTCGTTGCCAGAATGCAGATAGTGAAAAACTCAGATGGCTTCTTGTTCACAAAGTCGAACCCCAGATCTCCACTTTCATCCAAATATAGCCACCACATTCGTTTACCTCGCCAAATACAAATAATTACGGTGTCGATTACGCAGCAAAAGAGTTTCTGCGGAAATCTTCGGATTCGGTCGTTGTGGCAAATAATCGTTACTCATTTTTGTTTCCAGCGCCACCACGGAGAACACACTCACATCTTGAGATTTGACAAACTGTCCATGCATGCGTTTGCAATCCGTGGCATCCTTCTGTTCTGCTGTATCCGTTTCCCAAGTCTTGACACTGCCCGCTTTACTGTCAGAGGATCAGCACAATCAGCTACTTCGTCTATCTTTGAAAGCCTCAACCCGCACCTCTTTCTCACCAAGTACAATGCCAACTTTATTCCCCCAGTCGCCATCCCGGTTCACGAAAGAATCCTACATTTTGGTCTTTGCAATATTAACAAGTTTTCTAAATGGCAGCAATACGTTAAGAAACTCTTTACTGTATTTCTCTGCGGGCAGGCCCCCGGAAAGCCGTCTGGCTCCTTTTAGGAACTCTGCCTTACCCAAAGCTTCGTTTTCCAACGAAGACTTGTATAACAGCTGCTGGTTAGTGTTTTTCGCTATCTTGGGAATCGGAACTTGGAGGTGCAAGGGAATCTTTGGGGCAACCGCGAATTACGTCCCGCCCCGGGGAGTCGGGAGGAGCAGAGGAAAAGCCGGGAAACTCGGTCACTGGCAGAAAAAGAAAGTCATTGCTTTGTGAGAGTTCGCCGAACAGGGGTTCGGCTCCTACAGGGGAGTTGGTGCGATGTCAAGAGGGGGCTTTGAAGATCGCTAATTGTTAATTCTTAAGCCTGATACTCCGGCCCGAAAATAGGGCTTTGGTTGGAAATGTCGATTGTCGATTCCGCTGAAAAAGTCCGTGCGTAAGGAGAGGTAATAGGGTCAGCCATGCGCGAGAAGGAAAATTCTCGTTGCGTCAGCCGATGTTTCCTTGACGTGCATGCGAGGCGCTGGTGCGTGAAATAGGCTTTCCCGGATTTCAAGTCCTTTATTTCGAGGATATTTTCATCCTGTTCGCCTTTTTATCGGTTTTCTTTCAATAGCCAGACGGATCGGGCGGCCCAACGGCGCAGGTTGCATGCGGCGCCGGCAAACTGCATCTGAACATCGGTTTTTTTCAGGCCTCTGTACCGGGATCGCCGGGCATCATAGCCTCGCTTG
>CAYYVQ010000102.1:0-4670 GCA_964475205.1 uncultured Victivallales bacterium
ATGGTCGAAAAAACGGCAGCATGACTTCAAATCCAACCGGATTTTGCGGCAATAGAACACGAATTTGTGTTTTATCTCCATTACTTTATCCGTGTAATCAGTATTATCCGTGGTTAAATTTCCTTGCCGTGAATAATCCAGGCTGGCAATCTTCATTTCAAGACCCACTGAGTCAGCCGGCAATTCTCATTATGGCCATTTTGCCACGTTTGGCGTGGCCAGAGTTCCGGCACGATATTGCAGCCACGCGCGAGTAGGCCCGGCTTCACCGAAGCCGAGGCCCCAAGAGCGCTGGGCTTCGGTGAAGCCCGCGCTACTACGCACATCGTTATACAAATAGGTTTTGGCGGAAAGAGGCCATAATGAGAATTGCTGTGAGTCAGCCTTGTTGTCTTGAAATCAACAGGGCTTCAGGTTATGTTATTCAGACAGCTCGATTATAAAACCAAGGATGGCTCAATGAATTCTGATAAGCTACAAATCATGCGTGAAACATTCAATAGCGCCGAGGCAATTGATTACGCCGCGCATTTAAATAGAACCGACTCTCAGTTTACTTTCTCAGCTTTTCACAAGACATCAAAAACCGCCGCCGCATTAATGAACAAGTGCGGTCTTGAAGATGTTCAGATCTATTCCTTCCCCGCCGATGGACGCACAAAATACGGCGACTGGGTTGTGCCGCGAGCGTGGGATATCAAAGACGCAAAACTTTGGATCGACACAGGCAAACAATTCAGAAAGGTTGCGGATAGAACAAAAGTCTTCTGTAATTCCATGATGTACTCGGCGCCGACACCCGAAGGCAGGAAAGTGGAATGCTGCCTGGTCAGTGAACATAATCGTAAAGCATGGAAGGGCAATCTCGTATTCACAGACAATCCCGGCAACGTTAAACCAGCCACGCTTGCGCGACATGGAGCGCTAGGTATCGTTACAGACTTCATGCCGGAATGGGAACATTGCAGAAAAAGAGAAGATGTGTACGATACCGTACTCTGGCAGAATGCCTATCTTGCCCCGGCAAACGAACACAATCTTGTCGGATTCCAGCTTTCGCCCAGGGAAGGTGATCTTATTCGAAAATCGTTTAAGAAAGGAACCGAAAAGCTGTCTGCTAAAGCGCTTGTTAACTCAAAACTTTACGATGGAAAACTGGATTTTGTGACAGGCGTCATTCCGGGCAGCGAATATCCCGACCAGGAGGTGGCAGTCTTCGCGCATCTGTTCGAGCCGGGAGCCAACGACAATGCGTCCGGTTGCGCAATGGGCCTTGAAGCGCTGAAAACAATTGCGGAACTTCAACGCAAAGGAAAAATCAAGGCGCCTAAGCGGTCAATTCGCCTGTGTTATACTTTCGAAATTTTCGGCACACTTGCGTTCTTTGAGGCATATCCGGAAAAAATGGAAAAAATCATGGCCGGAATAAACCCGGATATGGTCGCGCCGGACATGGAAAAATGCCGTTCGCGCCTGCACGTTCACGGCACGCCGGATTCAGCCTGTTCTTACGTAGACGCGCTTATCTCAAACCATATAGCACACACGTTTTCACATAACTACATGCTCCGCTGGAACGAGCGGCCTTTTTTTATCAACGATAATTTTGTAACCGATCCGTCTATCGGCATACCATCCCCCGCCCTGGTCTGTCTTCGCGACCGTTACTATCACTCAAGCGGCGATGTGCCGGAAAACCTCTCGCCACACACAATGCTCGCCATAGGTTCAGCCATGACGGCATTTCTTCACGATATCGCATCAGGGGAATACGAAACAGCCGTGAAACTTGCGGATCAGATTATGACCAGGGAAATACAGGCTATTGACAAAAGCCTGGCAATAGAATCCGGTATTCCGGGCAAAAAATTGATCGCTTATAGAGCAGAACGAGGAAAAGCAAGACTACAGACCCTTCTGGATTTCCTGGCCGAGTCCGGAAAAAAAGCGGCTCTTTCAAAATATATAGACAAGGCAGGCAATACACTGGACGCCTTCGCATCGGCTCGAATACAGATGACTCAAAAGACCAAATCTGCAGACGAATGGCGCGCCCTGCTGAATCCGCCGGCAGAATGCAGGAAGAAAGCTCGCAGCATGTGGCCTCACAAGTCCGTACTCGGGACAGTTTCACGGGTTCATCTGACAGACAAAGAAAAAATCGGCAGCGAATGGAGTTACAGGTATAACGCGCCCCTGTTCTGGGCTGACGGCTCCCGAAGCGTCTACGAAATATGGAGCAACTCTGTACTTGAGTTCCAGAGGCAATACACCCTGGAAAACATGATCCGCTACTTTGAAGAACTGGAACAGAATGGACATGCGGTCATTGAGAAGAACCGGCATCGACAACAGTGAATTGAGTTTCCAGTCCCGACTGGCTATCCGGTCCAATCCAGAGTTTAAAGGCGCCCGGCTCGGTTCTGCGCGTCATGTCAAGAGTCGTAAAAACCAGGTCCGAGGCTTTCAGGTCAAATGTAACCCGCCGGCTTTCACCAGGCTTTAATTCAATCTTTTTGAAGCCCTTCAATTCCCTGATCGGACGGGTAACGCTTCCGGCAAGATCGCGGACGTAAAGTTGAACAACTTCTTTGGCCTCAATATTGCCGGAGTTGGCAACGGTAACCCCTGCAGTCAATGAACCGTCAAGGGGGATTTCCGTGTGATCAAGACTCAGATCGCTGTACTCGAAGCTCGTGTATGTCAACCCGAACCCGAAGGGAAACAGCGGCGAGTCAAACTCATCATTGTACCGCTGAAGTCCCGGTGCGCCCTTTTCTCCATCCGGATGATTTTCCACGGGCCTGCCTGTATTCTTGTGATTGTAATAGATCGGTATCTGACCTGTATGTCTCGGGAATGTCACAGGCAGGCGGCCGCAAGGGCTTTGTTTACCGCAAAGCAAATCCAGCGCCGCCCTCGGTCCTTCTACGCCGGGATGCCAGGCATACAGAATGGCCGCGGCATGTTCTTCAAGCCAGCTCACATCCAGAGGACGTCCGGCAAAGACAACTGCTATTATCGGAATCTTCCAGCGATTAAGCGCTTCCAGAAATTGCTGCTGGCCGGGAGGCAGTTCAAGACTCACCGTGGACATTGCCTCCCCGCTCCTTGTATTGCTTTCACCCAGACAAACGACGGCCGCATCACAATAGCGCGCCTGCATCAACGCCTCATCATTCAGACTGGCCATCCGATATTGATTCTTATCTTCAAAAAACTCCGGAAGAGCCTCGGCAAAAGTGGTCACATAGATGTCTTCAACATCCGGAGCCCACGTTCCGCACATTTCACGTCTGGCATAAAGCATCGGGCCACAGAACAGGTATTTCCGATCAGAACCGGGAGCAAGCGGAAGCGCCCCGTCATTTTTCAGAAGAACCATGCTTTCCCTGGCAAGCTCTCTGGATCTGGCAACATGTTCAGAACAGAGCAATATTTTCGCCGACAAGGATTGGTCAGCATACGGACGCTCAAAAAGCCCGATACGAAACTTCACACGCAGAATATTGCGAACGGCGCTATCAACGTAAGCTATATCTACAGAGCCATCCTCAACAAGCTCCGCCAGGTGTCGGTCATAGCAGCCGCACACCATGCACATATCAAGACCAGCTTCAACAGCAAGCCGAACCGCCTGCCTTTCATCCTCGGCAATTCCATGTCTAATCAACTCCTGCACGGCATTCCAGTCGCTGACCACGAAACCATCAAAACCCCACTCATCGCGCAGAATTTCAGTGAGTAACTCACGATTCGCCGTGCTGGGAATACCGTCAATTTCGTTAAAACTGCTCATAACCGTCGCCACACCGGCTTCCACCGCGGCGCGGAATGGAGGCAGATAGGTGTCGCGCAGAGACCTTGGACCAATATCCACCGTGTTATAGTCCCTTCCCCCTTCAGATCCACCGTAGGCACAGAAATGTTTTGCGCATGCCGCTATTTTTTCAGGATTCACCAGGTCATCCCCTTGATAACCATGCACAGCCGCGCGCGCCAGCTCTCCACAGAGATATGGATCTTCGCCAAAACCTTCCACAATGCGGCCCCAACGCGGATCACGGGCAATATCAAGCATAGGAGTAAAGGTCCAGTGGATGCCAACCGCCGCGGCTTCACGAGCTGCGTCGGCCGCGGCGGTTTCAACTTTTTTGACATCCCAGCTTGCTGCCTGGGCAAGCGGAAGCGGCGCTATCGTCTTGAACCCGTGAATAACGTCCCTGCCGAAAATCAGCGGTATCCCAAGGCGAGACTCCTCCACTGCTATTCTCTGAACCTCGTTCATACTGTGGACATAACTGCCATCATCGTCAATATTCCCTGTCCATGCTCCGGAACCAAAAAGAGATGAACCAAAGCGCCCTGCCCTGATCTCGCTCTCAGGCTTTTTATGGATACTAACAACCTGTGTCATCTGTCCGACCTTTTCGCTCAAAGTCATCTCGGCCATGAGCAGATCAATGCGTTTTTCAATGTCAAGTTCAGTATTCATCCACGTCTTATCCATCTCTATCTCCATGATTAGTTGTTATTCCGGAAAGCCTAACCATACCTTGCACATCGCTGAATTGCCAGGCTGTTTTCCGGAGTAATTCTCATTTTTTAGCCCGCGTTGATCACACTTTTTCGAGCAGAAACGGTTCAGAGTATTGGCAGTGTGGGTCGAA
>CAYYVQ010000103.1:0-4656 GCA_964475205.1 uncultured Victivallales bacterium
TTTCGCAGAGCTCTCGCGATCCGACGACAAGGGCGGTGTTCCACCACGGTTCAGCCGCGAACTCGCCTGTATTGAAGCGTGCGTTGGCTGCAGTGATGTACCATTCCCTGAACGTGTACCAGGAAGCGTCCAAAAGACATCGGCGGACGGCGCCACGGTCCGTGATGCGATAGCGCTTTCGCACACCGCTGAGTTCCTGGTGCCCGGTATGCTTCCACAGCAGGGGATGAAAGAGATCGACCCTGCCGGTGCGCACCATCTGGAAGTCCATGTCCAGTGCACATCTGAGCGCGTGCGGCCCCTTCTCGACTGCAGTCACCGCTGTGCCCCCGGTCCGCCAGACCGGTCCCCTCCCATTTCCTTCTGCTGCAGTAGTCCTGATGCGTGCCTACGTGGAATGAGCGGAGGGCCTCGGAGATTTCGCCCGGGTGCCGTGCTTCCAGCAGCAGACGGTACCCCTCCGGATAGAGCAGATAGTCCATTACCCGGATCGGATATCGCTCCTTCAGGGTTCGCAGCCGCTCCGCGGCGGCCTGTCTCATGTTGGCGAAACGGAAGATCCGGGCCGATTCATAGCACGTATTGCCGACGTGCCAGCAGCACCGTGACAACCACGGGCGTGTGTTCTTCGTACGTGCCATCCTGTACTCCGTTCCGCGTGTATGGATCTTCGCTGATACCCTGAAGGCGGCTCATCTCCTGGTCAATCCCGTAGAGTGTGCCGGACCGGTCGTAAAGCCCTGCCCGCAGTTTTTCTTCAGTTTTTTTTATCATCTGCGCTTGACAAACGCAAAGTCTCTATGTATATAACTATCTAAAGGAGGCTTGCTATGGGTTTCAAAACAAAAGTTCAGCTGATCAGCCGGAAGAACAGTCAGCAGTTCTACGTCAACTTTCCCAGCGCCTGCGCCCAGATGATGGGCCTGCAGAAGGGGGAAGTGGTGGAGTGGGTTCTCAACGAGGACGGCAGTCTGCTTCTGAAGCGGCCGTCCCGGCAGGGAGGAGCGCGACGGGACAGTGGGAAAACCAACCGGTAACAGCGGCGACGGGTCGGGCAGCAGTGCCGCGGGGGATACCGCGGTGCTCTCCGCGGAGGCGCAGGCGGAGCTGGAGCTGCTTCGCAGTCTCACGGAGGCGGACTCCCGTCTTCTCAGCAGCCTGGGCGATGTGCACAGTTCGCCGGCTGCGGCGGCGGCAGCGAATGAGACCCGTGCACGCTTCGAGCAGAACCTGCTGCGCAGCTGCGAACTTCTCGGCGAGGGGCTTGAGAACGCTCAGCAGCTCATCGCTGAACTGCGTGAGAGCAACCGGCGGCTGCTTCAGGAAAATGAGCAGCTGGACTACAGGAACAGGAAACTGCGTCTTGAACTGAACAAGGCACTGAAGATCTCCGGCCCGGACAAAAGCGGCGGGGCCGCAGGTGGCGAAAAGCAGCAAGGCCTCCCGTCCGAACAGCAGGAAAAGGCAGAGGTCAAATCGGCTGGCCGCAGGCGCGGCGCTCCTCCGGGTCATCGCGGTGCAACCCGGAAAATCCCTCAGAAGATCGACCGCGAGGAGATCATCGCTCCTCCGCAGTTCTGCAGCTGCGGATGCGACCGGATTCTCCCGCTTGACGATTTCGACAGCAGGTACGTGGAGGATATTCCGCCCGTCAGCGTGCAGGTGACACATCAGAAGTTCATGCGGGGGCTGTGCAGCAACTGCGGAAAAACCGTCCGCCATTCCGACGCGCTCAGCGGTCCGCCGGTGGTTACCGGACCGAATATTGCCGCCCACCTCACGGTCATGAACCAGATGGGCGTGACCTTCCGCAAGCTCAGTCTGTTCAGCAGCAGCGTTCTCGGACTGGAGCTTTCACCCCCCGGCGCGCTGGGTATCGTCAACCGTGTGGCCGATTCGCTCGAAGCTCCGTATGGTGACGTGCTCGGCTCCCTTCCCGAATGCGACTGGCTCAACGGCGACGAGACCGGATGGAAAGTCATGGGACGCAGGGGGTACATCTGGTGCTTCTGCAATGACAGGATCGCATTCTTTCATCATGACTTCAGCCGCAGTGCCGAGGTGATAGAAGACATCCTCGGCGAGCAGTTCGGCGGCATTGTCATCTGTGACTTCTACGCGGCCTACAACTGCATCGATCAGACTCAGCGATGTCTCGTGCACCTGCTCAGAGACATCAGAACCGAAAGGGAGCTGCTGGGCAGCAAACTGCTGAAACGCTTTGAAAAGGCTCTCAGGCGGTTCATTGACAGGGGCCTGAAAGTGCAGGCAATGCCCGACGGCGATGCCAAAGACAGAGCCGTGGCCGAACTCGACAGAGATCTGCACAGGCTCACAAAGATGAATGTCACAAAAGGCAGAGCTGAAACGCTGGTCAGGCGCATAGAGAAATACCGCGACGACATCATCCGCTTCGTGACCCATCCCGGAGTACAGTTCCACAACAACCGGGCCGAACGGCAGCTCAGGCCGCTTGTGGTGAACCGCAAGGTCTCCTTCGGCAGCAGTACCGAACACGGCGCGCGCAGGTACTGCGTCATTCACACCGTCGTCGAGACCTGCAGGCTGCAGCAGATCGATCCGGTGGACTTCATCCGCCGGGCCTATGTCTCCGGCGGACTGGATGTGCCCGACCTGACCGGCGCCGGACCACCGAAAACGGCATGAGAACCCACCGTGCCCTTTCCACATTGCTCCAGACAGTGACCTGCAGACACCTTCGTTAAACCGCACCGTGATCTGCCGTCATCCCCGCAAGCAGATCTTTATATCCGGGCGTATGCGGAAATCAGATTCAGAAGCAAAGCCAACAGGATCCCGCGAGCAATGCTCCGCACGTTCAGCCGGCTTCGGGTTTCGCGAAGTGATGTCCGCTCAGACACGGTTTCCCAGCAGGCACGGCAGGCCGTTTAGCCTTGCTCCCGCCCTGAGCTTAACGCTTACCAATTCTCGTGGCAGAAATGACCTGCCCAGACCAACAGGTGAACGTGATCGCTGGCCACCAAGGAAGTCAACACGTCAATGCCGAAACCCTTTTCCCTACTGTCCCATAACGTTGTGGATCAGGTGCGAGCTACTTACTGCGAGTCGTCTGCATCCACCTTGTTGGGACTGGTGCGGTATTGATCCTTTTTCCTGCGTTCGAGCATTGCACGGATTCCATCCAACGGCAAGGCGGCGCTCGCCAAGTAGTTTGGCAACTGTCGCTTATCGCCGTTGATCCATTCGCAGGCTCCGTGCTTCTTGAAATGGTCCACCATGTTCACAACCGTCTGATCCGCCAATGCGGAGTCAACGAGATCCAGCGGGTAGACAAACCAGCCCACCGGCGTTGCCCAGAACGCGCCCGACTGATAGCTTCCACCATTCGCAGGCGTTTTCTTCCCATTCCAGTCGGTGAATCCCGGCATATGCCGCACCTGGCCATCTTGCACGTTCTCGGCGTAGTGCACCCTGAAATACTGTGCGATCGCTTTGGCCTGCGCCTCGTCCGCGACGCCCAGCCTGACTGCAAACGCCGAACCCCAGATATCCGGCACGTTACAACTGCCTGTGGCCGACCGAAACAGGCCGATCTCCTTGTCCCAGAAGACGCTGCGCACGTTTGCGCAGACCCGAGCATCTTCCTGCTGCCACTTCCGAGCCTCGTTCGTGCGTCCACTTGCTTCCAGCAGGTCACCCAATTGCCGCGTGGCTTGGATCATCAATAGCGAACAGAAAAGGACGTCGCCCGACTTCCTGATGGTGTCAGTGAATCCGTACGGACAACGCTCGCCGGGAAAGGCGATATGCGCCAGGCCGTTGGTCATGTTGCGCGGCATGTAGGTCATCGTTTTGACCAGCGGATCAAGCATCTCCATCAACAACGCGTTATCCTTTGTCCGTTGATACGTCTGCCACGCGACGCTCACGGTGAACGGCGGACCATCCAGCACCGGTTCCTTGCCCATGCTGCCGTAACCCGGCTTGTAGATGGGGGTGCCATCGAACTTCACGCAATCGACGCCTGCACCATCCGCACGCACACTCCGCACAAAGAGGCGGCAGGCGTCGGTCAGTTCCTTGACTGAGTAGGACGCGATCGACCCTTCCAACGTATACGCGTAATCGCGCAGCCAGAACGCGTCATACCCAATCCCAACCTGCGGTGGAAACGCAGCCGTTCCGTCCTTCATATCACGCTTTGAGGCCCGGATTATCCGATCGGCTTCCGTTGCCAGCCAGGAGACAGCGTCAAGAACCTTCTGATTCGATACTCCCATGTTTTTCTCCGCGGTAGCGCCGACAGTGCTGTACGCCAATAAAGTGATTGTCACTGCAACCACTCGCGTCATGTGGTTACTCAACATGATTATCCTTTTCCACTGCCAACGTGTTTTTCTGCAGAAAATCTGCTTTTGCCGGGCGCGGAGCGGCTGAAATGCCACAAATCTTGCCGCTTGAGCGTGCATTGTCAAGCCGTTCGAGGCGGACCAGAACTCATCGCGTCGGACAATGTGAACACCGCAGTTCAGACAGATGAATGCCTGTGGCTACTGGGAGGCCATGCCCTTTCCGCCTGCGCAGACTTGGCGGGTGTCTGCGACACCTTCTCAAAAGCATGCGACACCTTCTCAAAAGCATGCGACACCTTCTCAAAAGCATGCGACACCTTCT
>CAYYVQ010000104.1:0-4561 GCA_964475205.1 uncultured Victivallales bacterium
AGGTTTTGCCGCAGCAGCCCCAGCCCCATCCTGACTCCGAGATTGTGCCATCGCTGCGATACTGTTTGGTGACGCGACCAAACTGGTCGAAATCTTTTACCGTCCATTGCACACGCTCATAATCGCTACCAGTATAGACATATGTCTCGCGCAGGACTTCATTGCCGGTGGGATCCTGCACTGTGACATCGCGAGTGGTTTTGTTTGCGACGCCACTTGTGGCGTTAGTAAGGCCATGGGTAACTGTCTGTCGCCAAGCCATGCCGTCGGGATCCGCGGTAAAGGGTTCGGATGGCTGAAGGCTGACACCTGAAACTTGAATATCGGCGAGGTTACCGCGTTCGTAGGTGTAGGTTTCAAGACGTCCATCGGGATATTGAACGCTTTTCAGTCTGCCGATCATCTGGCCTGCCACATTCGTGCCGTAGTACACGCTGACAGTGCGCAGGTTGTTCTCATTTCCATAGCCGGCAAAAGGAGTTTGAGAGCGTTCTTCAATCTCTGTGAGTTCACGCACCGAATTGGTAATATAGGCATAATAAGTCTGGGACACTATCTTACCGCACACTCTTCTGGTAACAGTGCGCGGGCGTTGGTCGTTGTAGGCAGGAGAGTCCGCTGAGTCAACGGGCTCGTAACTGTAGTAGACTGCCTGATTGGTTGTGGAATTGAGCGGCGAATCCTCCCATCCGCTGATCTCCGCGGTTAAGTACCCATTGTCATCATACTCATATGCCTTCCAACTTCCGTCCGAATTGATCCGGTTTTTGATCTTGCCGAGCTTCTGGCCGTCGTCAGGATCAGTATAGCGGTTGTACACGTTTGTATATGCTTCGCCATCTGGATCGTTGACTCTTTCGACAACGTAATAAGCCCCGTTAATCAGGTTATACTTTGATGTGTCTTTACTTACAATATTGCCTGATGAATCGCGGATTATACTCGTATCCAAAGAAACGGTTCTGTCATCGTTCCAGAACCTCTCTATTGATTCTTCATACATTCCCCCACCCTTTTTCAGAACCCATGTATCCGAAGCAGGGATATAGGTGTAATCAGCGACAGAAGAATGGTCGCCGGTTGTCTCTGTAACGCGAAGCTGGTTGATGCCAGTGGGGTTCGGATTTTCGACAGTGACAACGCGCAAGGGTAGCGCGCCGGGCTCTGGCACATAAAGTCCGTTCTCATCCTTTTCTGCCTGGATGTCACCGGGGTCGTAGATGTTGACGCTGTATTTCCGGGTGGATTCGGTAACCACGTCAGCCAGGCAAGATGGCGCCATAACCTGGCGAATGATCTGATTTTCGTCAGTGATAATGTCGGTATCAATAGTGGCCATGGTATCCTCTCTGCCTGTCTTGCTTCGGTACAGGGCGAGCTTCAGGTAATCAGCAGAGTTCTTTGCCGCCACAAAGCGGTACATTTCACCATTGCCGGGATAAAGATCATAATAAGCCGGATCCGTGGAGGTGGCCCAGCCTTCCGCGTCCACCATCATCAGACGGTGTTCAAGATTCTTCTGCGGCCCGAAATACGGCACACCGACCGATTCGCCGTCTTTAAACTCAAAAGCTATACTAAGCCCCTGTTCATTCAAAATCGTAATGTATTTGGGCAATCCGGCGGAAGTCTTCTGACTGGAAACGCGATATATGCCATACCCCAGGACATACCGCAAAGCTGATGGCGTCGCGGTTTCGGGCGAAGGTTCCTCAATCTTGAGATCAAAAAAGCCGGGCCCCAGCGATGTGCCCGGGCGCATACTGCCCGTGCTTATGGTTATCCATGCGCAGTCGAGTTCGGTTTTTGTATCTCCTGGCGAATCTGTTCCGGGATCATCACAGCAATCTGTGCCATGGTCGTCCTTTTCACAGTCTTTAAGGGGCTGATTTTGCGCCGCATCCAATTTCTTCGTATAACTACCGACATAAACATCTGCCAAGGCCTGCACAGTCATCAGCAAACAGGCAAACAGGCCTGACACAAGTATTCTTTTCTTCATGCTGCTCCTTAATTTGTTTTTTCAGCCTGTTGCCGTTTCGATAGAAGGTCTTCCGGCTGTTGTTCAAAAATTGCCGACTCTTTTCCTGTCTTTGCTGTTCAATCGTTTTAATGCCGCCTTTGCCGATATACTGACAACACGATCAGCGCCTTTAGCGTACCGCGCAAGAAGCGGCCTGTCGCTGTTATCGCCGAGCCGGCCTATAGCCGCTATCGCCGACATGCGCAGGGGCCGTTCGCCGGCCGTTTCGACAAGTTTGCGGGCGTGGCCAATCGCGTCGGTCACATCAAGTTGAGCGCAAATCTGAAGCGCGGTAATCTTTGCCGGATTGCCCGAAGCCGGGTTTGCCACAATTTCCAGCGCTTTAGCTGCGACGGCAGCTTTATCTATGGCGGGAGATGAACTGTTATCATAAAGCGCTATAAGAGCCGTTCCGGCTATTGTGCTGTCAATCTGACCAGTGGCCTTCCAGAAGGTGTTCCTGATGGCTTCACGCATTTCAGGAGCGGCCAGGGCGTACCCCTTGTTAAGGTGCTGAACACAATAATCACGCCAGCGGATATCATGCGTCTTATCGTTATACATTGCGATAAGACGTTCAGGAAGCTCGGCCGGATATTTTTCCTGACTATCCAGAAGTGAACAGACGGCATCTTTAATCGCAAGCAATTCATCACGGTGAAGCCCCGGATCGGTTTTACGGTCCATGAAGTCGTAGAGTTCAGCTATGGAATCTTTATCAAGATTTCTGCCCATGCGTTTAACCGCCTTCTGCCTGGCAATTAAGTGTTGCCCGCCTTCGGTCACAACGGAAAGCGCGTCGCCTGAGCCTTGTGCGCAGGCAGCGTCAGGAACACTGAGAAACAATGCGCATAAGCCGGAAAACAGCAAAAAAATGCCCATAGCCCCGCAAGGAAACATCACCGCGCCTTCCCCGTCATACGACCGGCGCCTGGCTTTGTTCAGGAATTTCACGGACGAAAATTGAAAACTGTTTATTCCCACACTCATTACAAGCTTATCTTTGAAGATCCCTGATATATAGTTGTTGTATGGCATACTGAGCTGGTTACATCCGCGCCCTGCACCATAAAATATGTTGCAACCCCCATCTCGTCAAAGTCCGCGGCGGTAAGCGTTTTGTCCAACGTGCCGTCCTCGAAAACCACTCCGCCGACAAAGATATGCAGTTTGACCTCCAAATCCGGCGGCACATAGCCAAGCTGAAGTTTCACCATAACCAGTCGGCTGCCATCTGCGTAGTTTTCCACTACGCGCCAGTAGGAGCCGTTATCCCCGTAGACAGAGCTTACCTTAGCGCTATCCAGCACGGGCCCATCCTCGCCGAGTCGGGCCAGGATATGGCGCGGCGTGTCATATTGATGCAGGATGGACATTGTGATTCCTCCTTCATCTCTGTGTGATGTGGTCACATCAAGCGCCGAATCAACATCAATCACAACGTCATTTGTCGGAACAGCCGGGCATGCCAAAGTGCGGGTTACACCGGCCACACACGCAATTTCCTCCTGCGGGAATGAAGCTGACACAGCTTCAACCTCCATCATTGCGTTTGTTGTAAACAAACCGTTGGAATATGAGCCCTGCACAGTAAACGCGCCGTCGTATTCGAATGTGTATTTAAACGACTCATTCACCTCAACAACAGCGTTTGTAAGAACACTTTCCCCGTCAAGTATTTCTATTGTTGCCGCCCCTTCAGTTGCCCCCTCAGGATATGCGTTGAGCAGCAAGCTGCTGTTCTTTCTCAGCATAAGCCCGTTGGTATATGCGTTATCAACCAGATTGAGCTGCGTCCATGTTATGCAGTTCGAATAACTTATCGCGCCGTCCTGCTCGAACACCTGAACAGCCGTATCATTGGAAGGCGAAAGATGGATATCTGAATACCATCCGGAATCAACACCATTGTGAACAGCGGCCACCTGTTGAGTCTGACCTTCAGGAATGTAGTCGCAGACAACTGAAAGCAAATCCGGGTACCTGCTTTCCCCTTCAAGGCAAACCGGTGAAACCATGCTTGTTGCCGGAAGCTCCGCGAGTGAGGATATGTTCTGCTGTCTGTGCTCAATCCAATCGGAAACACCGTTTTCATTCTCATCAAGTCCCCCGAATGAAAGAAGTTCAATACTATTGATCTGCAGGAACGTATTTGCCTTAAGATTGTTCCATTTTAAACGAATGTCATAATCGCCCTGCTCAAGATAAGGCAGGAAAAAGAGCGCCTCACCAGTTGAACCATAGGAAGCTTCCACAATCTGGCGACCGGACCATACACCGTTGATATAGAAGCTTAAATCAAATGAATCCTGTGTTGTCATAGCATTGCGCTCAGTCACATTAAACAAGAGCGCAAACACTCCTGATTCGGGTATATTAACGACATAATCAACATAACCGCTTCTTTCGCGCGAATATATTACATTACCCTCCTTAACCCAGTTCCCGACCCAGCTTACGGCCGTTGAGCCGGCGGCTGATGAAAGTTCAGTTACCGTGCCATCGAAGTCCGCCACAAGCGGATCGCTTTTGGCGTGC
>CAYYVQ010000105.1:0-4451 GCA_964475205.1 uncultured Victivallales bacterium
TAATTAAAAGAAAAATTCTTTTTCCTGTCACTTTATTGTAATTTTCTTCAAAGAGAGATGAAGGAGAGTGACGGTGAAAACCGGGAAAGGGGTTGTTTTGACAAGTGAAATCGGGAAAAACGCCTGGGACAGGGCGGTAATTGAGCAGAATCAACGCTGGTTGCTGTCCTATATGCATTCCCTGGTGGGGCATCCGGAAGACGCCCGTGATCTTACGCAGCAGGTCTTTTTTGTGGCTGTCAAAAATCAGGACAAATTTGACGGGGAACATCCCCTTGGCGCATGGCTGCGCGGTATTGCCAGGAACGTGGCGCGCCAGTACTGGCAGAAGAAGGGGCGGGTTCCTGTTTTGCTTGAAGATGGTGTATTGGAGCAACTCGACTACTGCGCATCATTGCAGGAAGGTCTGGACGGGGATGGAGCTTATCACGATTCGCGAGTTAAAGCGCTCAAGGAATGTCTTTTGAAACTGTCAAGTCGCCTTCGCAAAATGTTTCATCTGAAATATGCGGAGGCATTGGATTCGAAGGCCATTGGCAAGCTCTTTTCAATGCGGGAAAATACGGTAAACAAGACCCTGTCAAGAGGCCGCAGAACCCTGGCGTTATGTGTACAGACAAGGATACAACAATTTGGTTATGAATGATAAACCCAACATAGAAACCTTGATTGATCGTTACCTGACCGGAAAAAGTTCACCGGAAGATAACGAGGCTTTATCTGTTGCATTAAAAGACAACACTGATCTGGTCTCTGCTGTATATGAGCAGTCTCTTATCGACCATGATCTGAAAAAGCTGTTTCATCATGAGAAAGCCAGGGTTTCACGGTCGGCGTCCCTGCG
Organism: uncultured Victivallales bacterium; assembly: GCA_964475205.1. Taxonomy (GTDB): domain Bacteria; phylum Verrucomicrobiota; class Kiritimatiellia; order UBA8416; family CAYSRM01; genus CAYSRM01. Next base: position 845 of record CAYYVQ010000105.1, read on the forward strand.
TCCACTTTTTTTCCGTGTGCTGGCCGCCGCCGCTGCCATACTCCTTGCTGCAGGAGTCGGATTCCTTTATTTCACGCAATTTGCGCCGGATCCGGTAATTACTGTTGCCGCGCTGCACGGAAACGCTGAAGCCTTTGTTGTGCGGGAGAACCGGACTGTAGTCGCCGGCATTGGAGACAGATTGCATACAGGGGATCAAATCCGTCTTCAGGGAACAGGAAGCGCCACCCTGCAAAGCGTTACCGGGGGTGTGAAGCTTGATCTTACGAACCGGGGCCGGCTGAAAATTTTGAGCAAGCGGCGGTATTTGCTTGAGGAAGGTCGCATAAAGGTTGCCTGCTTATCCAGGGAAGGTAATGATCCTCTGCAATTCATGACATCATTATCCAGGGTTGATGTCACGGGCACTGAGTTTGTTCTTAAGACATTGCCGTTGCACAGCGCTGTACGCACAGAGAAAGGCCATATTCGGTTTTATGATTTGCGCAGTGAAGACAGCGTAACGGTCGGTGCCGGTGAATGCGCGATGATCCATAAGGACAAGGAGGATATCTATAAGGACACATATTCCCCCGGCAAATACATAGAGGGACGAATTATTTTTTCCGATGATTTTGAAGACGGGGTTGAACAATGGAAGAGCTTGGTTGTTGACAAACACAGGAACATTTCTGAATTGCCTTCAGACATGAAGAATCCTGTTTCCTGGGGCAGTGTAAAGCGAGATGGCAGGGAAACCGGGTGTATGAAGATCCTGGGAACACAGAAGCTGCCGGAAGGGGATTTATTTGTTGTCCCGCAATCACTTGACTATAGTGGTCAGTTTATTGCTGAGATGGATTTTTCCATCATAACAAAGAGCTTTGCCAATATGTCATTTTTGACCAGGTTTTTTGATTCGCCGCTGGAAGGCGAGCATAATTATATCAACCCCGGGGCTGTGCAAATTGATGATTTTTATAAACGCTGGGGGGATGTCAGCATTGTTCATATGGACGCAAATAAAGAAAATGGCATTCATGTGGAATCGACTATGGTTTCAATAGATAAAGAGCTCCTTTACAAGATTCGCATGACTGATAATAAACCGCTTCTGCTCGGCGTCCGTCTAACAAAAGGTCGTGTCTTGATCGATAACTTTGTTGTGAAGGAATTGATTTCTTTTGATTAGCCTGATCTATGGTTGGGTTGCATAAAGATCAGAAAGGGGTTTGTGCTGATAATCAAGTTTATGTCGAAAGCCATGCTGTCCAGGTTTGCATTGTTGCTTTGGGGGGTTATAGCCCTGGGCATTGGAGCGGTCGAATTGCGTGGGGAAGAGAGTCCTGTTCAGGGCAGCGACGATACTCTATATCATCTGGTTAGGATTTCGGACGCGTCTGAAGACGATCTGAACGCTATGGCGGAGCTGGGTCTGCCTATGGATGATATGCGGCAAGTCGACTCGAACCTGGAAATTCCTCTGAGCGACAGAGATATTGAACTTCTTACAGACATTGGAATTTCTTATGAGATTGTCATTTTTGATCTTGAGGCCTACTACCGTGATGTGTGCGAGGCCAATCTGGCTGCGCTTTCATCAGATGAACCTTTAATGTCGACCACCGGGGAGCCTCAGCCTCTCAGCGCGCCCGATGTTTCGGGCAATGCCCCGACCAATATGGGATACGGGTCTATGGGCGGTTTTTACAACTATGAGGAAATCCTCGATGTCCTCGACGATATGCGCAGCAAATATCCCGACCTGATTACGGAGAGAGTCTCGATAGGGACTACCTGGCAGACGAATTCCATCTGGATGGTTAAAATATCGGACAACGCCGATACGGACGAGGACGAACCCGAAAGCTTCGTTGACTGTTTGCACCATGCCAGGGAACCTGGTTCCTATACGGCGGCATTGTATGTCATGTGGTACTTGCTGGAAAACTACGGGACGGATCCCGAGGCGACATACCTGGTCGACAACCGGGAACTGTATTTTGTGCCGGTGGTCAATCCTGACGGCTTGCTGCGCAACGAGTATACCAATCCTGACGGCGGCGGGATGTGGCGCAAGAATAGGCGCGATAACGGAGACGGAACCTACGGGGTTGATCCGAACAGGAACTATCCGTATCAATGGGGAGGAGCCGGATCAAGCGGCGATACTTCGTCAGACACCTACCGCGGTCCGGGTCCCGGATCAGAGCCGGAAGTTCAGGCAATAATGGCTTTTTCGAGCAACCATCAGTTTAAGACTTCTTTATCGTTCCACTCCCACGGGGGCTACTTTCTGTATCCTTACGGATATGACAATGTTGTGCCTGAACACGCGGACGTGTTCGCGGAGTACGGGGAAGTCATGAGTTCAGAGAATCAATATACTTACGGTCGTCATTCCATTGTGTTGTATAAGGCGTCGGGAAACACCATTGATTGGATGCTGCACGAATTGGATATCATGGCCTTTCTTCCCGAAATCGGCAAAGACGGTACCTTCTGGCCTTCGGTCGACAAAATCATGCCGGATGCCGAAGATCAGCTTTTGCCCCAGTTGCATATGTTCTGGTGCGCGGGCAGTAAGCCGGATGCGTTGGGGCTTGCGCTGATGGACGAAGAACTTTCGCCCGGCGAATCGGAGCAGTTGGCTTTGGCGTTAATTAACGAGGGAATGGGGGATATGGATGCGGGGGTGACCGCGACATTGGCAACTGCTGATCCGTATGTGACCATTCAAAAAGGTCTTTGGACACTGGACGCAATGGATGGGCGCGAAACTGATATAAATACCGGAAATCCGTTCGAAATCATTATTGCGCCGGAATGTCCGACGAACCATGTTATTGAATTTGACGTGACTCTATCGCTGGGAGGATACGATATAGTTGATTCATTCTCCATCGGTGGCGACAATACGGCGCCGGCCGCTTATTGGAAGTTTGACGAGACCAACGGGGTTGTTGCTGCAGATGCCGCAGGCAACGGTCACGACGGGGCGCTGGAAGGCAGCCCGGCGCGGGTGGACGGGCGACTTGACGGGGCGTTTTCGTTTGACGAGGTCGATGATCGGGTGACGGTTCCAGACTTTGACTACACATCAAGCAACATGTTTTCAGTCGCGTTCTGGTTTAACTGTGCTGACAATTCAGGATCTTCGTTCCAGTACATATACAGTCACGGGTCGGTGGGCGAAACGAATAGCCTTAATATCTATTTCTTTGAGTCCGGCTCTTCATTGCCCGGCATTCTTCGCACATACCTGATGGACGAGAACGATTCGCAAAGCTACATGGATATTCCTGCGGGTTTGGCTGACGGCGCCTGGCATCACTACGCGCTGGCGGTCGATGCAGAAGAAGCGAAGGTTTATATTGACGGGGAATTGCAGGCATCCAGCAGCCAGGGTGGCGACGCGTTTAACCCGGCTACCGCTATTTATCTCGGGGGACGCGAGGACGGAGATGCCGATCGCTATTACGGGGGATTGCTGGACGATGTGCGGATTTACAGCCGGCCTCTTTCGTTAAGCCAGGTCACCATGCTTGCAAATCCAGGGGGAGCGGCCCAACTCTTCACGATAACAGCAACCGCGGGCGCCAACGGTTCGATCGACCCTGATGGAGAG
>CAYYVQ010000106.1:0-4218 GCA_964475205.1 uncultured Victivallales bacterium
CAGACATGGAAAAGATCAAGGAGGCCATGAAACGCCTCTCGAATTTTGTGTCAAAACTTTAGCCCGCATTGATCTATTCATCAACTTACACACAAGAACCAGGAAAGGTTGTTGCTTGTGCCTCAGCAGATTACATGGTAAATGTTTTGCCTTAGAAGCGAAAAAGGGGCGGAATCGGCAGACGCAACGGACTTCCTGCAAGCGCGATTAACGTCGCGCGCAGGCCTGCGCAGCTTCGCTGCTGCAGGAAAATCCGTTCAAATTTGAAATCTTAATGGGCCTGGGTGGCGGAATCGGCAGACGCAACGGACTTAAAATCCGTTGGGCGAAAGCCCGTGTGGGTTCAAGTCCCACCCCAGGCATCGATGAATGCAGTTTTCTATCGGATTTTCTGCAAGCGGCTTCGGTCGCGCGATAAGAAATGCCGAACTTGCGCCGCGCACATATAAACCCTAACGTGAATCTAATATTGTCATAACTTAAGCCTGTTCTGGTTACGGATTCTTAAAACACTTTGCCGCACAGGAGAACAATTTGCTTAAAGCCTTTACCTTGAGCTGCCGTCTTCTATTGAAGGCCCTGGTCCGGATTCCTGCGCCTGAACCCCGCTCATTGGGCCGGCCCGGCCCGAAAAGAATGGCAACGCTCTTCTTCTTTGTTCCCGCTTTCATTTTAATACAGGCAATACACTGGACAGGATTTCTGCTGGACGAGCTGTTCTTCCGGAACTACCGGAAAGTCCGGATCGACGGTCCGGTGTTCATCACGGGCGTGCCTCGTAGCGGAACGACACTTCTGCATCGCACTCTTTCGCACGATAAACGGTTCACAACTTTTTTAACATGGGAACTTCTTTTCGGCCTTTCCATAACTGCTCGAAAAATAATCAAAGGACTGGCCGTAGTCGACAGGTTCGCCGGTTCGCCTTTGAAACGCCTGCTTAAAACAGTGGAAAAAAAGCAGACGGCTTGTTTCAATCAGGTGCACCATACATCGCTTTTCCAACCCGAAGAAGACTACCTGTCATTGTGCCCCGTTATGGCTTGCTTCATACTCGTTCTGCCTTTCCCTCGACTGGATCTTCTCTGGAAAATGGCATACTTTGACAAAAGCATGCCTTTCAAAGAAAAACAAACCATACTTGCTTTCTATAAGTCATGTTTAAAAAAACATATCTATTTTCACGGTGAATCAAAAAGACTCCTTTCAAAAAACGCGTCTTTCAGCGGGGCAATCACATCGCTGGCTGAGATTTTTCCGGATGCCCGCATCATATGTTGCACACGCGACCCGGCCGAAGCCGTTCCATCAGTGCTAAGCTCCATGCAAAGCGGCATCAAAATGTTCGGGCTCGATCACCAGGACAGCATTTTCAAGCAGCGCATTGTGGAAACCATGAAAGAATATTACCAGAACATAGAACGCGTCGCAGGATCCCTGCCCCCGGAAAAATGCGCCCTGGTCGATATCTCCAGGATCTCCGGCAATCTTGAAGACACTGTGCGCAATCTTTACCAGAGACTCGGACTTGACCTGGACACCGACTTTGAGCAGGAACTGAAATTGGCGCATAAACAGTCCAGATCCTACCAAAGCACCCACAATTATTCCCTTGAGGAATTCGAAATAGAAGCCGAAGATATAAGAAAAGAATTGCGGCCTTATTGGGAGAAGTCCAGACAGGAAGAAATATAATCCGGAAGCTTGATAACATGATCTCATTGATGCAATCTTTACTCCCGTCAAATGTGTATTCGCCCAGGCCGGATCCATCTTTTGTAAAACGTAAAAGCGAAGGGCTGAGAGCCACTATATTCTCCGATTCAGGGGTGGACCGCAACGGCGTAGGTTCCTATTACAGCGATCTCATTGAACACTTGTCGGGCAAAGTGGACATGGCCGAACTCATTTGCGCCGGGAACGGGGAAAACAAGGGATTTGCCAGCCGATGGCGGCTTCCGCTGCCGGGAGATTATACCCAGCGCATCTGGATGCCCAATGCTCGCCGCGTAGAAACAAATTTACGCATACGCGCTCCAAATGTTGTGGTTTCAGTGACACCAGGGCCGTTCGGACTGCTCGGTCTGTATTACGCCCATCGCATGCAGGTGCCGTTCGTCTGCGGATTCCATACTTGTCTTGAAACCCTTTCCTGCATGTACTGGACCAGCGTTGCAAGAAAGGTGAACCAGCGCTTCCTGGAATACGTCAACCAGCGCTTCTTCGAAAATGCTGTAGCAGTGGTAACTAACAGCCGGGACATGATGCGGATAGCTTCCGATATGGGCGGAAAAAACGTGCAGATCGTGGGAACCCCTGTCAACCCGTTGCTGCTGAAGCATTCCCCCGTTCTCCCGGAAAAGAAAATAAAGCGTATTCTTTACGTCGGCAGGCTGGCTCCTGAAAAAAATATCGGAGCCATACTCCAGGCAGCGAAAGATATCCCGGAAATGGAGTTCTTGCTTGCCGGCGACGGTCCTCTTCGAAAATCCGTGCGCTGCGCCTCAAAGAAAACAGAAAATCTGAACTTTCTCGGCTGGGTCCCGCGTTACAGGCTCAAATCCACAATCGAACAGGCCGACCTTGTTGTCCTGCCTTCACAACTCGAATCATTCGGAACCGTTGCCCTTGAAACCCTGGCATGCCGCAGGAATGTGCTGGTTTCCCGGAATTGCGGCATAACCAGTTGGCCAAGCCTTGCCAAAGCTTTGTTTGTGATGCGCACCGGTGAAAACCTTACAGAAGCACTTCTACGCGTAAGCAAAACCAATTATTCTGTAAGGCGACAGAAAGCCGAGGAGGGCTATTCTGCAGTGGCTCTGTGGAATAATGCCACAATTGATAAATGGCTGAGCATATTCAGCATGGCGTCCGCCAAGCTGCCCCGCAACAGACAAATGGCAGAAACCCAATGAAACAGGCGCTGGTATCCATCCACGACGTACAGCCGGAAACCTTCGAAACCACCCGCCGCCTGTGCCGGACGCTTCCTCTGGACCCGCAAAAAACACGATTACTGATAGTGCCAGGCGCAGGCTGGCATAAGCAGTCCATCAATTCATTAAAAAAACTGGTTGCCGCAGGCTACCTGTTGGCTGCTCATGGCTGGCAACACCGGATCAACCAGTGGGGCAGCATTTGCCACATGATTCATGGCTCATTCTTTTCCGCGCGCGCAGCCGAACATCTTGCGTTGGATGAATCCGGAATATTCGAATTGATGAGCAATTCCGCCAGGTGGTTCGGTGACAATGGTTTTCCCGTACCCGAACTTTATGTTCCCCCTGCCTGGGCCATGGGACCAATCAGGAAAGAAGAAATGGCCGCGGGACCGTTTCGATATTACGAAACTCTAAGCGGAATCTATGATAGCCATAAACAGTCTCTCCACAGACTGCCCCTTATGGGCTACGAGGCAAAACGTTTTGCTGCCGCCCCCGTGCTGAGGGTCTGCAACGCCTTCGCAAGAGCCTGGAGCGCTGTTCGCAATAGACCCGCACGCATAGCCATACATCCTGCGGATATGGAACTTCCGTTGTCAGAGACCCTGATAAAAGATATCAGCCGGGCTGACAAATTTATTGATTGCACAGACCTGCCCCGGAAAACCCGTTTATAAAAGCCGCTCTGAAGCGGCGTGTTTCCGGAATCCCGAAACTCTGCGGAGCAAAGGGAAAAAAATCAGATAAAATAAAACAAGCCCAAACGGCGCGAAAATCGCCCATCCTGCTGCGGCACGTCCAATGGCTGAACTGAGCTTATAAAATGTGTGCAGTATGCCTTCGTCAAGAAACCCCCGCAGCGCCCGCAGACTCAGGGGAAATGCCTGCAGGTCGAAAACATGCTCACCCAGTCTCATAAAAGGTATAAAAAGCAGGATCTGCACCGGACCGGCAACATAGTTGACAGCCTGCATCACCGGCTGGTTCAACCGCAGAATTACAGCCAGAAGTCCACATACTGCCGCAGGCAGCAGAAACACCGGAAAGACAGCTATTGTCAGAGACAATGCAAGCCCCATCGCAAGCCGCCTTGAAGTCAATCCCTCCCCCAGAAGCTTTTTTACCCGAAAAGCCCCATTTCTCAGAAAGCCGGTTCTTTCTATGCATACTTTCTTCATAGTAACCATCTTATCTGCTTTGCCCGGAATAACAATAATAAACCCGGCAATTCTCATTATGGCCATTTTGCCACGTTTGGCGTGGCCAGAGTTCCGGC
>CAYYVQ010000107.1:0-3998 GCA_964475205.1 uncultured Victivallales bacterium
GACCTGACAAAGCGCATCACCGAAACCTTTGAGGTCTGCGGCCTGGTCGGGGAGGTGTTAAAAGCCAAGTTCTGATCGTATTTTTTGCCGAATTGGTGGTGTAGCGATTTGACGTGTTTTGCCGGGCTCTGATCGGGATTTTGTTCCAAATTGCCGTGCACTGGTCGTATTTTGCGATAAAGAGAGATTGCCGGAACCATCGTAGAGTAGAACTCTGATACGACGGTTCCGGCATTTTGCTGTGTGTTCACGTTCAACGGCATATGATGTCCATGGCCTGAGAGAAGGACATGCCGCGGATATGGACAAAGAAGTCTATCGTATTACCCTGACGATTCTGGTCAGGCCAGCGCCAGTATGAGTTTTTAACGATCAGTCCGGGATGGTCGATCAGCTCGAAATTGCCGCCGTCGAGTTCACGCATTTGGACCGCTTCCCTGTGTAGCAGGGAAGTCAGGCTTGCACGTCTGGCGTTGCGAATGTCCTGTCTGGACCATTTATTTAACGTTGAGGTCATGGTTGTTCCTCCAATGTGGTTGAGCGAGCACATAATTGATCTGCTTGAGTTCCACGGTACGGGTCTGATCTCTGACCGCTGCCAGCAGAGAGCCCAGAGCCAGGTTGCGGGCTTTTCTGAGAACGCCGTCAGATGAACGCACAATCAATGCGAGCGCATCCTCGCTGAAGACATTGTGTCCGAGTCCGGCCTTGTCGAACTGTTCGATCAGAAATTTCTCGATGTCTTCTGCGGCGAGTTTGTGCAGAAGAACCGAGTATGTGACCCTGGAACGAATTTCCTCGTTGACGGTCAGCGACAGAGTATGCATCAGATGCGGCTGGCCAATGAGAACCAGATTATGAGTTCTCGGGAAGTCTTCCATCAACAGACGCAAGCGTCTTAAAGCTTCCGAAGGCATAAGATGCACATCGTCAATGATGGGAACGATCATCTTGCCGTTCTGGTAAAGTTTAAAAGCTTGTTCTACGAGCTTTCTTTCAGCTTTACGGTCCCTGGCCCCGTCATATTCGACCTGAAAGGCATCGCAAAGAATGCGAAGAGTGTTTGAATAGGTGTGTAACGTGCGGTTTACAACAGCCGTTACCATTTTCCTGGTGTCCCGCTCGATGAGGCCGCGTTTGATTTCACTCTTGCCTGTGCCCGGTTCTCCCAGAACCAGACATAGACCGCCCTGCTGCGCATGAACCATAAGCATGTCCAGAACATCCTGCTGATGATCCAGCAGGCAGGTTTCGCCGGTATCGAAAGGTATTTTGCTTAAACCGAAATGAGAACGTATCATTTTCATGCTCCTTGTCTATTTTGTTTTTTTCGCCGGTCTGTCATTGGCAATAAAGTCAACTGCTCTGGCCTGCCCCATGCGCTCGCCCTTGTAATAGACCACAACCTTGCGGGTAGGGCGTCTGCGCTGGAAACGCACCTGCACTTTTCGATTCGGCAGATGCCGCGGAGCTTCATAACGACTGTTCATGAAAGAGAAGGTGTTATCGGCGAGCACGGTTCTGTTTTCTTCGACAAAGAAGAGTTCCTCGTTTACCTCATTGGGCGGCAGATAACGGATGCGTCTTCGATCGAGCGCGAAACGATCCAGAGGGGTCATCTTCAATACCGAATGAGTCATTGCGTTATACTGTTCCTCGACCCACTGCTGGAACTGACGGTTAAGCGCCTCAAGAGAGCTAAGATCAAGTTTTTTTACCAGGAACCTGTCCCTGACGGATCTGAAAAACCGTTCCACTTTGCCTTTTGCCGCTCCGTCCCGCACCGGAGCATGCGCCAGGATGCATCCGATACGCGCGCATATCTGCACGATTTCCTTTGATGTGTAGATCGAGCCATTATCCACATACATAGATTCAGGCACGCCCCGCTTATAGAATGCCGAACTGAGCGCTTCGATAAGGCTGTCGACATTTTCCGAAGCAAAGAACTCGGCGTGTACGCACAACCGTGAAGCACCGTCAACAAAAGCAATCAGGCGGGGCTGAATGTGTCCACCCTCATGTTTTATATACGGCCCGTACATAGTGTCTGCCTGCCACATTTCATTGGCATGCGCCTTTGCGAAAGCCAGTCTTCGCTTATTGCCTGCCTCATCTTCGGGCTTGAGCAGCTCATACTCATTGATCATACGCGAGAATGTGTTCGGCGCTATGCGCTCTCGGGTAAAAAGCCCATCCTCGATTGCAAGGCGGTAAATAGCCTGTTTGTTGACTCGTTTGCCATGGAAACGGGGCAGGAGGGATTCGACGACCTCTTTGACTTCCTCCGGGTTTATCTTGCGCGGTTTGCCTTTATCGCTTCTGCCATTGGGAGTCAGGGCCGTAACGCCATATTTAGTATAGCGCATCAGCCATGTTTCGATGGTGCGCCATGTGAACTGCCTTGGATTGCCGTCCTCATCATTGAACGTCATATTGCTTACAGATTTGACACGCTCTCGTTGCGTTTTGCCCTCAGCCATGTCAATGGCTCCGAGCACACGCATTTTAAGATACTCCGATGGATTCCTCATCCTATCTCCTTTCGTTTGCCTGGCCGTCCGCCACTTTGGCAGAACCTTCGCTCAGGATGCATAAAGGCTATGACAGAAGCATGGTGACAGTGGAATTGCCTTATTGTGTTGTTGCAGCCAGAGGAAAAGACCTCAAAATCAGCATGGAGAATGAATTCGGCAAATCCGGATAGCTACCCTCGGCGTCTCTGGGCCCTCTGCCGGGGCTTCAGCCCATTATCGGAACTTGAATTTGCATTTGGAATGCTTCTACGACGCAATTTTCCGATGAAAAGGCACAATGCAGATGCGCGGCAGTCTGAATCAGGGTATCGGTACTTTGGCATTCGGGCGGATCGCAGATGTTGAGAAGCGAACTGCGGATTGCCCCCATACGGTGTCGAAACCGCTGGAGGAGATGATACAGGCTCTGCAGATGCAGAGGGATGTTTTCATTTTCCCATGCTGCCTGCACTGAAGAGCCTTTGCAAAGCGCACTGAGTAATTTGCTCAGAATCGGCGAGGTAAAGCTGCATCGAGGCAGGATATGAGCGTAGACAATCGACATTGTCCGTCCACAACCGCCGCGCTTGCCCCTATTAGAGCACCAAAGCCTGCGCCCACGCATTGTTTGCTTGTCCGCAGCCCTCAGATCGTTACCATTAAGTTTGTCGTGTCGGTTCAATGTGCCGGTACGCCCGCAATGAACGCAGGATATGGTTTTTGCGCTGCGCAGCGCTTGTTCCATCCCCTGGTCATTTCGGACAAATTTTATGGTTCGTTTCATATGGAGTAGACCTCATGGGTACATCTCGTAATGCTCCCTGTCGGTGTGGGAGTGGTAAAAAATACAAAAAATGCTGTCTAAGGCAAGACGAGAAAGCTGCGGCCGAAAAGCATAGTAAGGAAGAAGCAGAAAAAGAACGGTTATTGGCTGAAGCTACGGAGGAGGTGGCTTTTGTAAAAGATATCTGCGAGTTCGAAGAACTCAGCAATCGGGCCAACGACCTGACGCGTGCTGAACGATGGGCTGAAGCTCAAGCCTGCTGCCGCGAGCTTCTTGACCGGTTTCCCGAGGAAATAGATGGTCATTGGCGTCTTTACGAGTGCTGCAAAGCCAGGGGCGATCTGCGCCAGGCAAGAATCCACGCACAGGCGACCCTCAATATGGTGGAATCGCGCGAAGGCTTTGATCCCGGTTTCCCGGCAGAACTCAAGACCGATATTGCTCGATTTGATGAACTGATCGGCCAGGAACGTCTCAACACCTGACGGTGCTCGCCAATATAGGCTCGGGACGTTGCGTCTCATTCACGGCGCTTCAGTCACCTCTATCCATGCCAAACTCTCATCGTATTTCCTCCCTATTACACCATCCCAATACGGCACAAAAACGGCACTTTGTGCGACCAGAATCCGGCCTATAACATTTTATGCCAAGGCCGCCGCGAAAAGAATATGCCGGAGCGCTCTACCACGTGACTA
>CAYYVQ010000108.1:0-3985 GCA_964475205.1 uncultured Victivallales bacterium
GTATTTTAATTGAATTTTTGCCAAAATTATGGGTTGATGAATAGATCAGGCTAGGCCAATACATTTTTCGCTGAAAAAAAATAAGCCCATGAATTCCAAATGCTTGAATTCTGCTTTCACCCGGCAATAAGGGCATTGGTTTTATCGGAAACACCTGAGGCCCTACACGACCATATTTCAGCTCATCCTTCAGCACGTCTGTATGAAATCGTTTTTGGGCTTTCCATATCTTTTCAAACTCATCTTCATACATTTCTCGGTGCGTATGAACTTGCCGAACTTGAGCATGATCATCCCCGGCAAGAATATCTGCGTAATACTCGCCGAGGGTTCTGGCTCCTGCCGTCTCAATTTTTCTGCTGAGTTCACTGATATCAGCCAACATCCCCTGAACTTCTTTATTTTTGCGCTCTCCTTTCCTGGTGGATAAAAACCCACGATGCTGACTCAAATTAAGAAAAACACGCCCTAATTCATAAAGAGTCAGTTTTTCGTCGAGAGCCTTTTTGCGTAATCTATAGGGACACATTCCGTACAAGGTGTTCTGCTCAGATTGATCCGCAGGAAATATGCCCAATTCAATTAGTGAATCCTTGAGAATTTTACGTCGACTGCGACGTCTTGCAGTTACCCTACGCGCCATTCTGGCATCGCGCCTTTGTGCATTTCGCGATTGCTCTTTTCCTGTATCGAAGTTATCGACACCTGCGGGGAATACTCTCACACCAGAATCCAAAATTTTTTCTGAACTCTTATCAATAAGCGCCCATCCAATAGAATTTGTCCCTATGTCTAAACCCAAGACCGTTTTTTCCATCGAGCAGAGCCTCCTTGACTAGGATAAATAAAGCACTATGGCAGGTTTGCTGCGTAACTTCAACAAGAACCTGTGACAAGTCCAGGTCAAAAATAGAGCAAAAAAAGCCTTGCATTCATCAATAGTAATAAATATATTTGAAGTTAGGTTGTAGCAGACCTTAGCTTGTGAACTTTCCGTAATAAAAAGAAAGATTTGCAGGCACTGTCCTACGGGACATCCAGGCGCCGACGTTCAACGTCGGCGCTTTTTTTTAGCCTTAGAAGAGCATTTCCAGGCATCAGAACTGAATTATTGCGAGAACCCAGGAACAATGACTAATTTTAAGAGGGGCAGACCTAAGAATTAATCATTAGGCATTGCTTTTTCGGCTGGTTATGGGAGACGCTGGGGATTCTGACACGTCCATGGAGAATCCGATATGCGGGAGCGAAGTACCACGTGACCTCGCGTGGGAACGGGCGGAAACTGGACAGCGCCCTTGAAGCTGAAAAACCCTGTCATCAATAAAATATAACTAAGCTGACGCCCCACTATACAGGTTTTTCAACGTAATCAAATGTCAGGATGTGAACACGGGGCATTAGGGGTATCCGATACCACTACGCCGCTAATGCAAGCTAAAGCAGATCAGGGTGTTTCTCTTTCAACCATTTCAGTACTTGCTTCTTGAAATCTCTCGTAAACTCGATGAGTTCTTTGGCGTCATCTTCGGATGCCCCGCCTACATAGTCATATTCAACTGTGTTACGCTTGCTTCTACAGGAGTTGAGATACTCAGCATCGTGTTTTCGCGACTTGCCAAGAATCAACGGCATCGCCATAACTGTTCTGTAGTGCTGTAGTCCGTGAGAAGGACGGTATTCTTTGGCTCGCAGCAGGATGGTGCAGAGCTTTAGCGCCGCGTTGTAAGCAATGCCAAACCGCCAGTCGGGGGATATAGAACTGGCAGCGTCCTTCAAATCGCGTTCAGCGATCTGTACAAGATTGGTTATTTCACTTCGACTTGTCTTTTCTGCCTTGAGCCAGCCGCTATCTTCCTATTGCTTCAAAGTCATCTTCTGTCCCCACTATAAACAGTTTTGGACCATCAAGAACATGCGCGGCAAAGTGATCCCCGGCTTTAACTCGTTTTCGATACTCAGTTTGCGTCATGACATGCGGGTTGATCTCTCTGCCCACTTGTTCGGAGAGCCCCGACAGAAGATAAGAGAGTTTTCGCAAGCCAATGTTGCCCACAACCATCAGATCAAGGTCACTGCCAGCTGTTTCCTCTCCTCTGGCCAAGGAGCCAAACACAAACGCAGTTTGCACGTCCCGCTTCAAAAGGGCAGGCCTGAGAAGATCCACAAGGCCAATTGTTTTGAGAACGATCTCTCTAATACTTTGAAACAGTGGATGGCGTCTGTTTGCAGAATAGTAGACACGATTGCCGTCTTCACGTCTGATAATCAGGTCAAGTCGGGTCAGCTTGCTCAATTCTTGTCGCACAGCACTTTCACTAAGTCCTGATCTCCTGACAATTTCACGATGATGCAATTCGGGCGTTGTAGCGCAGAAAAGAAGCCGGAAGACTTCCGCACGCACTCTCGAAGAAAGAATTTCTGCCAACGTATTCATGTCTCTGTGCGCACTTATACCGCGCACTTGCGCTGTCTGTCAACGCATTTATCCTAGAATCGGCAACCCCTTGTGGCTTGAAATTCGGGAAGCTCGCCCGCACCCTTTGGGTGGGGGCGCAATAAATTGTAAACTCCTTATTTGTAATAATATACATCGCTTCCCGAATTTCAAGTGCCGTATATAGGTTTATTCAATTTCTCGGTTCGGTGAGGTCAAGCGCGTGGGGTCCGAGAAATAGATATACGGTTTTGAGTAGTATTTTTGGTGATGAAGTTGGGAACTGATAATGGAAATATCATCCAAAAAAGAAGGGTGGGGGAGTGTGGCGGTTTCGGGCGCTTGATTACTCAAATAATTGAGCAGGGAAATCTACCTCGTAATCCGCCGCAAGCTTTTCCAGCATCTGCATCTTTTCATCGTCTAAAGGAACGCCTTTGTTACGCGAATCTTCAAGCGCATGGAAGCCTCTTTCTCCGGGAAAACGCACTTGACAGCCCTCTCTTGGGCGGGAAGATCGCACCCTGGCCATAAATCGTTTCATTTCTTTCATGTAATAATTTTTTCCGGCAAAAGAATCAGGGTTGATTACAGTCAGTCCGAAATTCTGATGTCCCGGGACATCGGGATTATTCGCGCTGCCGCCTGCGGTTACGGCAAGCGCTTCGTTGAATAAAGACAGGGCGTAGCCCTTGTAACCTTCTGTTTCGCCGCCCGCAAACATCATGGAGCCCCCGTTCTTAACCACTGCAGGATCGCATACCGGTTTTCCGTTCTCGTCAAGAAAACGTGGCACGGTGGATTTTTTTCCGTTTTTTGCCATGACGCTGGTCGCTCCCATCGAAAGTGTTGATGTGGAAAAATCAGCCACAACTGGATTCTCATCAGGCGCCGGAAAAGCCATTGCAATCGGGTTTGTGCTGAAACACGGGTCGATACCTCCGAAAGGAGCGCAGTCCAGACAGGAGCTTGACTGGGCCCAGGCGGATGCCAGGAGACCGTTTCTGGCTATTGGAATCAAATGAGTACACAAGGCTGCGATCCATCCGCTTTTGCGAACCATAACTGTGGCTATACCATACTCACGGGCTTTGCCCACAGCAATATCCCTGGCCTTGTCCATCGCCAGGATCGGTATAGATCTACTCGCGTCTATAAGGCTCATTGCGCCTGAATCGGTCACTACTTGAGGTTCCGATTCCGGGTCGATTGATCCGCGGTCAATTCCGCTCAGTATCGACCCGAACTGGACCAGCCCGTGTGTGGATTGTCGAAACGCCTCGGTTGTGACTATGTGTGTTGATATCTTTTGAGCGCTCTGTTCAGGAACACCGCGAGTCTGCAGGAGCCGGCCGCCGAATTCAATAAGAGATTTCATTGGTATTCTTTTTTGCATATCTTGTCTCCCTGAAATAGATCTATTCGATCATATGAGACTGGACTCTTCAAATAGAAAATTGAACCAATGAATTATGGTTGTAGCCGTTCATTGGGCGCTAACCCGCATTTCTCACACTTCTCCGGCATAAACGTTCCATAGCACAGCCA
>CAYYVQ010000109.1:0-3792 GCA_964475205.1 uncultured Victivallales bacterium
AGTCGAACGGTTTCGACCCACACTGCCAATACTCTGAACCGTTTCTGCTCGAAAAAGTGTGATCAATGCGGGCTAAAGCAACATGCCCACTCTCATCACGAAGTTGATGAATAGCTCAGGCTAATTGAGATTGAAGTTACTTTTTCCAGAAGCCTGGAATAAAGATTACCAGCACCGTATAGAGTTCCAGGCGGCCGAGCAGCATTAGAACTATCAGGACTGTTTTCCCCGCCAGTGGAATATCGGCGTAGTTCTGCATGGGCCCGACCGCATTAAGACCCGGCCCGATGTTTGCTAGGCATGCGATTGTGCTGGAAACCGCAGTTGCAAGGTCCGGTGTAAACAGGGTCATAATAAGCGATCCGCCTGCAAAGATAATTACGAATATCAGTAGAAACGCGCTTATGTTCCATACTGTGCTGTCTTTTAAGTTGTTGCGGTCGAGCCTTATTTTTTTTACGGCATCGGGCCGCATATAGAGGAAAAGTTCCCGAGACAGAGCCTTGATGCCCACAAGCACGCGGACATTTTTAATGCCTCCCCCTGTTGAACCCGCGCAGCCGCCCACAAACATGAGAATAATCAGGAGCAAGCGTGAAGTTCCGGGCCACAGGTCATAGTCAGCGGTAACGAACCCCGTGGTGGTCATTATGGATGTGCCTTGGAAAAAAGCGTACCTCATGCTTTGGCTTATGGAGTGATAGGATGTCGACCACAGGTTCAAGGTCAGCGCCAGGCATGCCGCAAGCCAGAAAAAGAAATAGAATCGGAACTCGCCATTGCGGAAGTAGTCCAAAGGTCTGCCTTTCAGCATGCGAAGGTGCAGCGCAAAATTAGTTCCTGCAATAAACATGAATACAATGATCACAATATCAAAATAGACGTTATTGTAAGCGCCTACGCTTGCTGTTCTCGGTGAAAATCCGCCGGTAGCCATAGTCGCGCAGGTATGGCACCAGGCGTCGAAAAATGACATGCCCCCAACGGCAAGCAATAGAGTTTCCAGGAGACAGAACAAAAGGTATGTGCCCCAGAGGAGTTTGGCTGTCGCTGAAATGCGCGGAGTGAGCCTTTCCTTGGTCGGACCCGGCGTTTCTGCCCGATAGATCTGCATGCCCCCGACCTTAAGAAAAGGCAATATCGCCACACAGAGAACCAGCACGCCCATGCCGCCAAAGAAGTGCGTCATTGCGCGCCAGAACAGAATTCCCCGGGGCAGCGCCTCCAGACCGGTCAACACCGATGCGCCTGTCGTGGTGTATCCTGACATCGTTTCAAATACGGCGGACACAGGATTGGAAATAACACCGGAAAAAATATAGGGAAGGGCGCCGAACAGCGAAACAAACAGCCATCCAAAAGTTGCAATCCCAAAACCGTCCCGGACTGAGAGATCAGGACAACTTTTTGTCGCAAAGCCGCCTATTAGCGATGCAAAAAGCGAAATACCGGCAGAAACAAACAGGGCATTTGCCGCAGCCGTTTCTCCGTAGTACAGCGATATACCGGCCGCAGCAAGCATTGATAAAGCCGTTACGGCAACAAGGTAGCTTATAAGATGAATGACAGCTCGAACGTTCATTTTTACATGTCCTTCAGAAAGCGGATTTTATTTTACCTGCTGATTCCGGAAGGCAATAGATGGCCAGCCGGTCGGCTTCCTGTAGTTTGTATTCGCCGGTAGGCACTATGGCATTGTCATCTCGCTGAACTGCCGCTACGATCGAACCCCGGGGGAGTTTCAGACTGCTGAGAGACTTGTTCCTGTGTTTGCTCCGCGGCTTGATGACAACTTCCTGTACTTCGCCTGCAATGCGATGGAAAAGTCTGATATTCTCCACGATTTCGCCTCGAACGTATTCCAGGATGGTCTTGATAAGGGAAATATTGGGGCTCACAACCCTGTCCACCAGGTTCAGCCGGCTGATAATGGGAACATATTCGGCCTTATCGATTCTGGCTATTGTAAAATCAGCGCCAAGTTGTTTTGACTGAATACAGCACACAATGTTCATTTCCTCGTCTCCCGTGATAGAGGCGAAAGCGGTTCCTTTATCGACCCCGGCCTCTTTCAAGGTCGAAGCCTGCGCGGCGTCTGAATTCAGAACCAGGCACCTGGAAAGATTTGCTGACGCGTATTCGGCCCTTTTAAGATCATTGTCAATAAGGACGCTCTCCATCGATCCCGCATCCAGAAGCGAGGCCAGGGTAAGACCAAGTTCTCCGCCGCCTGCGATCACTATCTTTTTGAATCCCTTACGTTTTTCTCCCCTGACCCAGTCAAGGAAATGATCCAGATCACCTACGGAAAGCGTTGCATAGACATCGTCTCCGGGGACAGGCACACTGTCACCACTGGGAATAGTAAGTTTACCGTCTTTGACCAGTCCGATCAGCCTGACCTTATTGAGCCATTCGTTTGCCTTGAACGCTTTTAAAGGCGATCCTGCCAGCGGTGCGGTTTCGGGTAGTTTAAGTCCGATTGCAGCGATTTTACCGTTCAGCAGAGATGTAACCTCCATTGTGCCGGGGTGGTAAAGCACGTCAAATATTTCTTTTGCGCATTCTTCTTTATGAATGACCGGCCGGTCTATTCCCATGGCATTAAGGTCAACCAGGGGAGATCGCATGTATTTGCTGTCCGAAAGCCGGGAGACAGTGTGGCGTATACCTGCGGCCTTGGCCCATGAACAAGCTAGTATATTGGTTTCGTCATGAGGGGTTACTGCAGCGAGCAAATCGGTTCTGGCTATTTCGCCATGATGGAATACTGACGGATCTGATCCGCTGCCTTCGAATGTCATTACATCATGACATGAGGAGATGTCCTTCAGAGCGGCGGCATTGTTATCTATAACGACTACATCCTGATGCATTTCGCACAGTTTCGCGGCAAGGTCTTTGCCCGCGTTTCCCGCGCCGACTATCGCAGTTCTCATAATTTCTCTCTAACCTGATCTAGGTTCTGTGAAGTTTTCTACTCCATTTGTTGGGTTAACCTGCTTTTCATAAAATACTTGTAGCGGATTGGTTATTCTCCCCCACGTTTGTGGGTGTGTGGGTATGTGAGTGCGTGAGTATGTGAGGTTCTTTCGGCCACTCCTTTGAGCATTCGAAGATCCGCATGGCCGCGTCAAACGCCTCTCGGTATACCCTCAGTTCCCTGAAATACTTAACCATGCCAACTCCTGTTCACACAAAAAACTCACAGACCCACACACTCACACACAGCTTTCATTACTCTTCATTAAACTTTTGACACTACCCTGATCTATTCATGAACAGTAGATTTAAGCGTTAGATTAGCTTTCGGGGCGAATGAATACAACCATGTATTGAACTGATCCCTCCGATTGCCTGAAGTTCGGCGGACGATTCCTGTGCATTTTTTCCGATTGTTTCAACGGGTCTCATACTGTGAGAAACTTTCCGAAAAAGTCCGGCTGTAATGTTCTGATGGTTGCATGAACGCAGTGATGTTGGTATAAAGATGTCTGTTTTGAATGAATAGCGCCGGTCTTGCCACATGCAGGTCGGCGTTGGCTGCCAGACGTGGCCGCGTTCGGCCGTAGGCCGCCATACGAAAAAACCGTAAATAATGTAAAGATCCGGAGGGATGGCTGAGTGGACGAAAGCACCGGTCTTGAAAACCGGCGACGGGAAACTGTCCGTGGGTTCGAATCCCACTCCCTCCGCCAAATGGAATTCTCCGGGATTTCGCCGCGTTTGGCGAGGGTTAGGGTCAGACCTTTACTATATACTTTAGGCATTGACATTGATGGGTTAGGGCGT
>CAYYVQ010000110.1:0-3766 GCA_964475205.1 uncultured Victivallales bacterium
CCCATGCCTTCGAAGCTAATATTACTCGCAAGTAACTCTTGATGAATAGATCAGGATAGAGTGTATTGAAAATTCAGAATTTTTAACCCCTCATGTTAACGTTCTGCAGTGGAGAAGATTAACATCAGCGTCAGAAACGTCAAAGTAACGATGTGCCGGGATTCTCTAACGGGGATTCCGGTCTATTCATTGCCCCATAGCTACCAGATACGCTCATACTTGCCGGGGGACGAGCATGAGTGGGTGAGAATTGAGTCGGCTGCCGATCAGTTCAATGTCATATCTATCGAATTGTTCAGGAAGGAGTTCGGGAACGATCCAGCACCCTTGTTTGAGCGGCAACTCTACCTGCTGGATGGACAGGGCACCGCTATCGGGACGGCTACGGCTTGGTTCGACGATGCCCACCGTGGGCAGTCCTACGGCAGAATACACTGGGTCGCTATCCATCCCGACCATCAGGGCAAAGGCCTGTCGAAGCCGCTTATGAGCAGCGTTTGTAGCAGGCTTCATGAACTGGGGCACGAGAAAGCGTACCTCGTGACATCGTCTGCACGGATCAGCGCGATCAAGCTGTACACGCAGTTCGGATTCCGCCCGGAGATTCACGGCGCGGAAGATAAATCGGTTTGGGATCAGTTGAACGGGCATCTCAGAAACTTGTCTGACAGATCGCCCCAAGACTGAGCCGGACAACAGGCTGGTGGATATTCTCGCTCCGCCCGAAACCCACAGCCTGGGTGTTGAGCCCGTCGGAAACCGCAGGTTACCTGAGTTTTTCGAAAAGTATTTAACCAATCATCCCGAGGCCAGTTTCACACATGGATATTGCCCTGAGTGTTACGAAAAGATCATGAAGGACATAGAAAACTCCTGACCAAGAGCTTGAGAGTATCGGCTCTTACGCGCCGAACTCTCAGCTCGGACGTTCGGTCTAAAGAAAGAGATAGCAAAGCAACTGCTCGACTGATATTCTATAATTATGACTGGAAAACAATTTTTTGACTGGCAGACCGATGGCGGTACCGACGATGTCATGCGACTCGTCAACTGCCTTGAAAAAGCAGACATTGAATGGTGCGCTATCGGGGGTGTAGCCGTGAACCACTGGGCTGAACAGCCAATGGTTACACAAGACGTTGACTTCGTCGTTGCATCAGGTTCTATTGAGAAGACTGTTGCTTTGCTCGAAGCGGAAGGGTTCTGTCCGGAAACATTTGATTGGTCTATCAATTTTAAAGGTCATTCAGCTGTCAGCATCCAGCTCAGCACAGAGGATTTCTACAAAGATTTTACGACCAGAGCTGTGCCGGGCGATATTCATGGAATCCTGATGCGAGTTGCTTCGCTGGAGGACACCCTGAGAGGCAAAATCAAAGCTTGGTCAGAACCTCAACGACGACAAAGCAAACGTATTAAAGATCTTGCTGACATCGTCCGCCTGGTAGAAGCACACCCTCAACTGTGGGACATGCTCTCTGACGACCTTAAAGAACAAGTCGATCAACCAGAGAAATAAGAGACCGAACAGGAAAATACATGATATTTTCGCGTAGCGGCAAAAAATCATGATTTTCGACGTTCATATGGCTGTTGATGTGTCAAAAGGGGATATTTCACCTGTTGTGTTTTTTTGGATTTAGAAAAAGGTAAGTAAAGCAGGAACCGGAGGACATTAGGCAGCAAGCAGGGTGAGCGGTTATTACCCGCAGACAGTTTATACTCATATAGCGTTGAAACGCCGGGGATTTACCAGCATTTTTTTTAGTTCACCGCGGCCTTTTGACCCGGCCAGGATCACGCAGTCCTCTTTGCTAAGCTCATATTTCTTGAGAAGCCTTAAAATTCTTATTGCACCAATCAGAATTGATTCTTTATATGCGTTTAGTCCAATGTATACTTTCTTCACAGCATGCCTCTTTGTCTTGTGCTTCTTTTAGCATATGATGGATAGGTCCCGCCTCAGTGCGGGATAGCCCACGAGTAATATGACTGGAGGCATGCGCACAGTTTTGCAGGAATAACTTAAATCGCATAACCAACCAATCAGAGCCATAAGGTCTGGGCGACAAGGCTAAAGCAACAGAGGACCTGAGGAAACTGAAAATGAGTTTAATCAGAATCGGCATCATTGGTGCCGCTGGACGCGGTGCAATTGCGAAACACTGGCATGATCCAAGTGGATGTTCCGCGGTGGTCGGCGCCGCTGATGTATCTGCGGGAGCACTGGACTGGTTCCTTGCGAATGTCAACAACAAGGCGTTTGTGACTCAGGACCACCGCGAACTACTTGACCGGCAGGACATCGACGCTGTCGCTGTAATGAGCCCGGACTTCACACACGAGCAGTACGTCTGCGAAGCATTCGAAGCCGGCAAGCATGTGTTTACTGAAAAACCCATGGCGATCACGACAGAGGGGTGTGATCGGATGCTGAGAGCCTGGGTTGGCTCGGGAAAGCAATTTATGGTCGGCTTCAACATGCGCTATATGAATATCTTCCGGGTCATGAAAGAGACCATTGACTCGGGCGGCATCGGGGAACCGAAGGCAGTGTGGGTGCGCCATTTCGTGGGGCCCGGAGGCGGATGGTATTACCATGACTGGCACGCGACGGCGCAAAACTCCACCGGACTGCTTCTCCAGAAAGCTTCACACGACATCGACATGATCCATTGGCTGACCGGTCAGTATACAAAGCGAGTGGTTGCCTCCGGTGGCCTGCAGTACTATGGCGGTAACAAACCGGATGATCTGCGTTGCCCTGATTGTTCTCAGAAAGACACATGCGTGGAATACCAGCACTGTCCAGGCAACACGCGCGGCGACAACACGATGGACATGTGTGCCTTCCGGAATGAGGTCGATATCGAAGACCATAGCATGATGATGATGGAGCTGAACGGGGGCATCCGGGCTAGCTACATGCAGTGCCACTTCACGCCCGACTATTGGCGTAACTACACCATTATCGGCACCGAGGGACGCATCGAGAATCTGGACGACCATTCCAGGGTTATCCTCCGAATGCGCGACCGCTCAAACCGCTGGCACAACCTGGCAGACCGTGATCTTGCTGTAAAACCGGCTAAGGGCGGTCACGGCGGCGCCGACCCCCAGATTTGCAGCGATTTCGTCGATATGCTGGTGGCCGGCAAGCGTCCCCTCGCAACACCTTTGGCCGGCCGAATGAGCGTAGCCGCAGGCTGTGCCGCAACCTGGTCGCTACGCAACGACTGGCAACCCGTTGATGTTCCCCCCCTGCCGAATGACATCCGGGACAAAGTGTTCTGAGATCTACCCCGGATTATTTCTGTTTTGCGCTATGACTGATGCCGCTGAGTGAGCAAGTTACGCGTTGTCAAAAAGATGTAAGAAAACGCTGAACATTGTCCTGCGTTTTTTCATACTCTTTGGCATGAAAACGAAACGCTAGCCTGGAATGGCGCTTAGATAAGCACAGTTTGTATTAAAAAAGCGATCCATGCGCCATTCAACACTAGCCTGGATTATTCACCAACAACCGGTTGAGGACGCGTAACTCATAATGCAGCAACGCTTTATTGAGACAACCACGGACGGCACGGATTTCACGCATATTGCGGGTCAATTTACGATGCGCTTCCATTGCAATTTGGCGTGTTTGAAGTTCAAGAGCAACCCGAGCCGCAAGCCAGTATGGCCGGAGACCTCCACAGCCAGCCAGGTCATCAGATCTCAGTAATTTGCCCGGAAATCGTGATTTGCATTCGCCAGTTTAATTCCC
>CAYYVQ010000111.1:0-3670 GCA_964475205.1 uncultured Victivallales bacterium
GATACGAATTGCCTTAGATTTAAATATATCGGGCCTTCTCATTTCTCAATCCAACATGAACCTCACGTGTTCTCAAACCGCCGCGGTTTGAGAATCACGTGCAGGTGCTGGTTCGAAATTAAATCTTTTTCTTCTTCCCTGTTTAATCTGGCCGAGTATCTCACGAACCCTGAAAGGGTTCAATTCCAAAGCCCGGGGCAAGGCCCTGGGTATAATGTCGAACCACCAACCATCTCCTCCTTTTTATCCCGCCGAGTTCGGCGGGATAAAAAGGGATGTGTTTTTTTTGGGCCGTTTTTCCAGGGGTTGCCACCCCTGGCTGATGACTTGGACCCTTTCAGGGTCGTCGAATTGATCTTTCCCGATTTTCGAACGTTAACATGAGTGTTTGAAAATTCCCGGAATTTTCAATACACTCCATGTTTTGGTTCTGTTTTCTTCGTCTATCTTCCTGTTATTCGTTTGTTTTCGCAAGCAGAGATTGCTTGCAGTGTTCTCTCTCCGTGGTCGTGTCTGGCTGCTTCCATGGAAATTGCAGGAAAAGGCAAATCATTTCACTTCGGATTTGAGCGTTTTCCACGACGCGCATTCTGGAATGCTGACATGCACTGTCTTCCTTCCTTCATCCATCTCATCAATCTTTATAAACAGAACGCTTGAATGACCGTTTTTCAAAGGCCGTCCGCGGCCTTTGAAAATACGGGTCGATTCGGATGTTCGATTCTCTTTCTATCTTGGGACAAACAGCCCGACCAGCACAAAGAACACCACGAAGACCAGCACGATCGAGATGTCCGCTCTGGACAGGGCGGATTTGACTGCCCTGATGTCGTCTTCATCTTCCAGATCTCGAATGAGCTGTCTTGAGAGCTTCGCGTACTGCAAGAATGCGGTGTTCCACAAGATGGGCGCAGGCCGCTTGCCGTGCTGGACCAGCAGGCTGCGGAGTTTGGCCAAGCAATATAGCGAGTAAGCCATTGCGCATGCTGTGCCCAGCAGAATAACTGTTGCCTCAATTCCCATCATTCCTCAAATCGAACGTTAACATGAGTGTTTGAAAATTCCCGGAATTTTCAATACACTCCATGTATTGGTTCTGTTTCTCCGTGTATCTTCCTGTTATTCGTTTGTTTTCGCAAGGAGAGATTGCTTGCAGTGTTCAATCCGCAATTTGAGTGTTCAATCCGCAATTTGAGTTCTGATCCCAAAACCCAGGGGCTTGCCTGTTTGCTTCTCGGGAAGATGCTGGAGAAGGCAAATCATTCCTCTCCGGTTTTCAGCGCTTGCCACGACGCGCATTCCGAAATCCTGACATGCACTGTTCCTCTTCCACCATCCATCTCGTCAATCTTTATAAACAGAACGTCCGACGATGAGGGGCAAAATGAACCGCTTCCGCGCGGTTCATTTTGTACCCTCCATCGTCTGGTTCGCAGATCTCTTTCTGTTTCCTGCGTTTCTGTGGTCAATGATGCTCCGCAGTTCCCAATGGTCGTTTGTCCACAGGACCTTCACGGGCGGCCGGATCATCCGGCCATCTTCGAATGTCTCTGGTTTCATGTCTGAACTACCGAAAAGAACGACGAAGTTCCCGTCAGTGACTTTGCGAATCTCGTCGATCTCATAGGGTGTGTCGGATTGTGGGAGCAGGGAATGAATCTCCGCAGGCGTCGGTGGACGCTGTCCCTCGCGAGGGGTGCCAGCACAACCCACGATGAATGCAAGGCTCACGATTGTCAGCCAGTTTCTCATGTCATCTTCTCTGCGAACGTGGTTCTAACCCTTTTCAGGCGACGAGCCTGAAATAGGGTTCAGAATTGTGTTCTGCATCTTTTTTATCACTTCATTTTCAAACGGAATCAACCGCTTGTTCAGAAATGGTTTCCACGCAATAAAATATCCGATTATTTGGGTTCCCGCCAGCACACCGATCAAGGGCATCCAGAATCCTTCATGTGGATTGAGTTTCCAGTTAACAATAAACAATGCAAGTCCGATAATTACGCCAAATGCATGAAATAGCACTTGGGTTGTCTTGCGTTGAGCGGCAAGTAAAATCTTCGCGATTCCGATGGCTGGGTCTGTGGTATCGTTTTTCATATCTCTTGCAGAACGTCAGAAGTGAGCATTTCGCGCGGCACGTGCGAATATGCTCCACTTCATTGTTCAACATCTTCCTTTATCTCAACAAGTGTACCCTTGGATAACACATCGTACAGTTGCTCAATGTGCCGGTTCTTCATGACAATACATCCTTTGGAATGGGATTGGTTCTTTAATCCTCCATGAATTGCGTATCCTCTGACATCAGGGGTCTTGCTGGTGGCACGGAGGCTGATCCAACGGGAGCCGAGAGGGTTGTTTCTGTTTCCATATGGCACCGTCTCACCTTCCGGACTCCACCAAACGGGTTCAGCAATCTTCTCTTTCACAACGAAGGAGCCTGTTGGTGTCTTGCCGCGAGAGCCCGGCGCAATAGGGAAACTCCGGAGAATGCAAGTCCCTTCGTATAGATCAAGTCTACGTGAGCCAAGGAGGACAACCACACGCAGCCTCTCGGGCTGGCTCACACGAATCGGCGTGGCACAGCCAGCGAGAAGGACAACAATCAACAATGCTGATAGTTTTCTCATCATGTTGAACGCTCACGTTGAGCTTCCTCCGGGGGACGCGTCCGCGCGGCCCCCGGAGGTAAGCTCCGACGTGTTGTTCTCCGTCTGGTTTTCTTCAAGTTCAATCAGGCGTTTCAGTGCTTGGTACTCGATGCCCTTCAGTCTGTTGAGTATGCCGACGACACACATCCCCCCGATGAGGGTCAGTATGATGAACATGACTCCGAATGCGACGCCGAGCAGGAAATGCTCGTCGAGGGGAAGGAAGGTGCCGAGGGCCTCCGATTTCTCTTTGAGGGTGTACGCCAGCCAGACCGGGATTGCGAGGATGAGCAGACCCATGACGGGTTTGACAAAACGCTGCTGCTCCGCATGGGCGACCTGACGCCGTGCGTATGACAGAATCTCGTCTGGACTGAATGTCTTCATCTTCATCCGGAGAACGCCCACCTTGACCGGCGCAGTGAGGACGCGTCCGCGCGGCCTTACTGCGTACGTGTCGAAGGTGATGTTCGGCTCCCCCTCACGCAAGATCCTTTGGCCACCGGTCATCCTCGTCCAATGGTATCCCAAGGCTGTCATGGACGAGTTCCACCCGTTTGGCATTCTGCTCAAATACGCGTTCCGTTTCGCGATAGACGCTGTTCGACAGACCGATCAGCGCGGTCGAAGCTGTGCGTACTCGACTGAACGATGGCAAGCCAAAGACCTTTGACGTGATCTTGTACTTGGGGATCAGAGAGAGGTGGGCGCGCAGCCGTGATGAGAGATTCCGTAGGGCATGAGACGCCTCGTCCATCAATTCCTGCTTTGTTACTCCCGGATTAGATATGACGTTTGCATACAGTACAAGCGTGTGCGAGATCTGACCAATCGTGGACTTCATGTCCTGCACGGGATCGATCACCAGCTTCACAATCACCTGCCCGATGACAAAAGTGATGACACCGGCGAAGATCGTCAGGAAAATAGTCTCATTCATTCAGATTCTCCTTGTGCCGAACGTTAACATGAGTGTTTGAAAATTCCCGGAATTTTCAATACACTCAATGTATTGG
>CAYYVQ010000112.1:0-3586 GCA_964475205.1 uncultured Victivallales bacterium
GCACGCCGGGATCTGTGCGGGGGGCGCCCCGAAAGGGGCGTTCCTACCGCGATGCGACAGAAAGAGAATGGGAAATAAAGGTCAGGCATCTCGTCGCAAGCTCACCGCTGAGGAGCGCAAGCGTGACGCGAAAGGCTGGATTCGCCGCAGCGACGCGGCGAACATGGTCGCCGCGTATTCCAAGAGATATGGCGTTCGGTTCGATGATGCCTATCTTGAACTCCTGGAACTCGGCCAAGGCAATCGCGCGGCGATCGCCTACTACGAGGCCCGGGGGATCGAATGGGAGTATCAGTTCCCGGGGGGAGAAGAGACGATCTGCCCGAAGCCGCATAAGCCTTCGATAAGTGACGATGAACTGTTCAATGACTGAGGAGCCGCCAACAACGGCCTGCTCACCTATTTCAAACCGCGCGGACGCAGTTTGAAAAGGGAGAGGCCAGGCGTTAGCACCAAATGAGAAATTGCAAATCACAGCACTTTTTCTTATGATATGGAAAAATGCTGAAGGAGAAGTATTATGCCAGTCATATCAATGTTTTACGGAATTATAGTCCACCTATATTTTGCCGACAATCGACGACACAAAAGGCCACACATCCATGCCACCTATCAGGACAAGGAAGCTGTGGTTTCTTTGCCGGAGGGTGAACTACTCGAAGGTGCTTTACCTTCAAACAAAATGAAATTACTGCAAGCATGGCTTGAAATTCATCGAGATGAATTAATGGCCGATTGGGAACTTGCCGTTAGTGGACAATCGCCATACAAAATTGAACCGTTAAGGTAATCATTATGAACCCACGAGTAAAAGAAGTAACAACCACACAAGGCTACCACCTTTCGCTGGTGTTCACAAACGGCGAAACGGGCGATTTTGATTGTTCCCCTTTGCTGGACTTTGGCGTTTTTAACGAACTTAAGGACAAAAGCTATTTCAAGAAAGCTCGAGTGGAGTACGGAACTGTAAGATGGCCGCATGAGCAAGACATTTGCCCTGACACACTCTACGAAGATTCGAGAAGGTGCTAACAAAAATTTGAACCTTATTGAAAATTCCGCGAATTTTCAAAAGGTTAAATTCACGTTCGAGGCACAATGAAACACACTCTGGAACACCTGAAGTACGCTGACTATCCCATCATAATGTTGATGGGTGATGCGGAGCACCTCTTGGTCGAGTGTGGCACACAGGAGCGCCACCATTACACGCTGCCCCGTGCTGCCGTCAGCGCCCTGTTCGCTGGGATTGAAGGTTCCGTGTTTGTGTTGAAGCAGATGTTCCATGACATTCCGGAACTCAATGCGGACCTCAGTCCGAGGAAGCGGGGTCACGTCTCGACAATCGACATTTCAATGCGGGACACGTGACCTCAACAAGACGATTGTCGCGACGTGCCCCTTGGAACCTACTCTGGTCATTCAAAAAATCATGGGTTTTGGGATTGCAACTGAAAGCTGAGATTGAACACTGCAAGCAATCTCTGCTTGCGAAAACAAACGAATAGCAGGAAGATACACGGAGATAACAGAACCAAAACATGGAGTGTACTGAAAATTCCCGGAATTTTCAAACACTCATGTTGACGTTCTGCACGAGGAGGATGAAGAATGGAAATTGATGAGAAGAGAATTGGTGTCGGAATTGTCGTAGTGCTTGCCTGCATCTTCATGCTGGTCGGAGTGATCGGAATGGGGCTCTGCTTCCTGTTTATCTGGTCTTCCAGCATGATTGATGTTGTCGGAGCGGGCATGGGGTTTATCTGTGGGTCAATTCTGATGGGGACAGGACTTATCTCCCTTGCCGTTGTTGCTGGCAAAGCAGGGAAGACAGAAGAAACCAAACAAGAATAGAAAGAGTATTGCAGAACCAACGGATGCACAGTATTTCAAATTGGCCGCGGCCAATTTGAAAACTGTGATCCTATCGTTCTGCGACATGATGAAACAAACCATTCTGATTCTGATGCTTCTCGCGGCGCAGGGGTGTCTCATATCGCGACGCGTAGACCCTGTCATCGTATTTGAAGAGGAGACACAAGCCTTTCTGCGGGCCGCGCAGGCGAAAGACTACGTTGCGATGGAAATCATCGGGAATGCTATCTTCCGACCCGGAAGCCTCATCCTGGATCACAAGCGTATGTTTCGAGGGCATTCCTCGGAGTTGATCATTCCCGACGGCGACACGCCGAAGCGGCAATACGAGTTCCTAATGGAGATGGGACACACAGGTGAGCCGTATGTCTTCCACGTGCTTGTGGATGAGGCAACGGGCGAGATTCTCGGATCAGGGAAGTTGGAGTATCTTCTCCTGTGAGAGGAATCGCAGAACAACAGCGTCGAGGATATCGGCGCTGGCGCGCCGAATCCTCACGCTGGACGTTCGATCCCAATAAAAAACGTCTTGACGTTGTGACGTTGTGCCGCTATTTTGTTTCGTAAATGGAGGTGCATTATGAACACGCTGACAAAGAGGGCGACAGTCTATCTCGACCCGGCCCTACATAAGGCGCTTCGTCTTCAATCCATTGAGACGTCACGATCGGTTTCTGATCTCATCAACGACGCCGTTCGAGATGAACTCGCGGAAGACGCAAGCGATCTGGCCCTGTTTGATGAACGGGCGGGCGAGCCCACGATTGAGTTCGAGGACTTTGTGAAGGGGTTGAAGCGCGATGGCACGATATAGAGTCATCGTTCGCAAATCCGTCTCCAAGGACATGAAGGGTATTCCCCGCTCTGATGTCCGACGCATTCTGGCGTCCATAGAATCCTTGGCAGACGAGCCTCGACCTCCGGGCAGCAAGAAGCTTTCCGGACAAGAACGCTATCGCGTCAGGCAAGGGAACTACCGGATACTGTACGAAATTGAAGACGACAAACTCATCATCTGTGTTGTCAAGGTCCGGCATCGCCGAGATGTGTACAGATAAAGAATCGAACAACACCGTCCACACATATTTCTGAAAGGCCGCAGACGGCCTTCCAGAAAATGGTGACGGGGAGCGTTAGCCCAAGAATGATATGAAGAGATTTGCGACAAGCTTCTGTGCCTTTGCGGCAGCCTGCTGGTTTCTCGGATCAATAGGATACTTGTGCCTGGTTCACGTCATGCCGGACGGTGCTGTGTTTGGCAGTTGGTTCCGAATGTTTGAGTATCATTACCAACATCCGTATCAGTACATTGCCATCGTCGCAGTAGCCTACGGCCTGACGGCTGCCGCCTGGGCACGCTTCCTGGGCCATCTCACCGGCGTGAAGCGAATGGTCAGCATTGTTGCCGTCATGCTTGGTGCCCTCATCCTTGCATCGGTGCCCGGTGGCCTTCTCTGGGGCATTCACGACGTTCAAGCCGGATTTGTGCCTCCGTCGCCAGTCTTGCGTCGCAACCTGATGTGGGCAGCAACCACCGGGCTGACCTTCAGTTGGGTCATCATTGGTTTGTCCATCCCCTACAACATTCTTGGTTGCGTCACCGGCTACGCCGTGACGCATTTCGGTCAGAAGATACTGGAGAAGAGAATTGGGGCTAACAAAAGCAGGATTAGATAATATCCGACCGTAGGGAGCGATATTTTTCTAATCC
>CAYYVQ010000113.1:0-3557 GCA_964475205.1 uncultured Victivallales bacterium
AAGAATTAGTAGCGCGCGATAGCCGCGCTGCAATTCTCTGTTGAACTAGCCCGGGATTTGTGGTGAGACGTTTGGATTTTCTAGTTTATGCGATGAGGCAAAGTGAGCGACCCAGAGGGTGTGGAGTGTTATAGGCTGTGCGTTCAGGTCGGAAGTTGAGCCACCGCGGGTAATCGGCAAGTTGCCATGGAGATTGTATACCGGTGAAATCATGGTAAATATCGGAAATTAAGCATACCGGTGCGGGTCCGCAACAGGGATGTTTGCGGATTTGACACTCTACAGTTTTGCAGGAACATTTTATTCCCATGGCGGGGCTCTGGATTTTTTTGGCTTGATGGTTTCTGTAAGGGTCATCTCAGCTCCACATATTGGGCATGGACGATATCCGGTTTCGGGTGGTCGAGCTGCTCTGGCCGGCCTGCTATAAGGCGCCTGCCCAAGAGATTGTCTTGCGGCGTTGAGTTTATCGCGGCTGGCATGATGGAAGATGCCGTAGTATCTGACTTTCTGAAATCCTTTTGGCAGCACATGCTGAAGGAAACGTGCCAGAAACGTGTCTACAGGCAGAGTCATACGTTTCCAGCAGGTTGATCTGGAGACCTTGTAACGAAAGGTTACCTCGCCTTGATGAAGTTTTTCGATACGCCGGTTGGTGATGGCAATGCGGTGAACATAAGGGGCAATATATTTTATGGCCGAGTGCGCTGAACCGACGTATTCACAGTCAGCAATCCAGTTTTTGGTCCAGACCTTTGGATTGATCTTAGAAAAGAGTCCTTCCTTGCGCATGGCATCCTTGAATTTGCCGCGCACGAGTTTGGCCAGGGCTTTTTCCGGGATAAGATATTGCTTGTTTCTGACCGGCCGCCATCTTTGTAAATCTTTGGAAAAAGCCCCTGCCGGGACAATAAAGTGAACATGGAGATGATATCCCATAGTTTTGTCCCAAGTCTGGAGCACGCCGATGCAGCCGCCAAGTCCGCCACAGTATTTCTTATCGGCGATAAGCTTCAGGATGGCATGGGCAGAAGATGAAATCAGTTTACCATAGACTGTTTTCTGGTTGGCCCTTGCAACGGGATGGAGGTGATGAGGAACAGTGGTGGTAACGAGGAAATAGTCTGTATTCAGCAAAAGAGCTTCTTGTTGTCTGATCCATTCGGTGGCATCATTATTCTGACATTTGGGACAGGCGCGGTTCTTGCAGGAATGATAGCTGTAATCGTGATGATCAGAGTTGTTCCTGCAAGTATATACGCGACCGCCCATGGGCGGAGTCCGGCAAAGCCCGATATCGCGCATTGCTTTCCTGTGGGAAGGCAACATACGTTCATCGTGCTTTGCCAGATACTCAGCTCCGTGCAGACGGATTATCTCGGCCAATTCAGTCACGAGTTATACCGGAAGGTGGGGGCCTTAAGGTAAATCGTTCATGAGTTGGTCGAGTTTTTTACGTGCCGCTTCGCAACCCTTGCGAGTCAGTCGTGCGTAGTGGGACGTTGTTTCGAGGTTTCTATGGCCAAGATCTCTCTGGAGCTGGCGCAAATCGCCGCCGTTTTCCAGAAGGTTGGTGGCATAAGAATGCCTCAGGGTATAAACATGTGCGGCTTTGTTAATGCCGGAAGCCTCAAGGGCTTTACGGAATGCTGACTGCACCGCGCTACGGGTGACCGGCGCTTTTGCATTGCGCATGCGAATACGCAATGCTGCGCCATCACCCTGACCTCTGCCCGGCTGCGGAAACAGCCAGGTGGGATTCCTGTGCGTTTTGTACTGCTCGCGCAAAATAAACAGTGTGCGTTCTGGAAGCGGCACATAACGATCTTTGCCGCCTTTACCGTTACGGACATGAATGAACATTCTTGCGCTATCAATATCCTTCACTTGAAGATTGATGCCTTCACTCAGGCGAAGGCCGTATGAATATATGGTCTCCAGGCATGACCTGTACCGGAAAAGTTTAACATGTTGTAAAATAACCATTACTTCTTTATGCGCAAGCACAACCGGCAGTTTGTTCTGTCTTGCCGGACGAACAAGACCGACCGTTGTCCAGTCCTGTTTCAGGGTATGTTCCCAGAAGAACTTGATACCGCAGATTGCACTCGTGCAGGTAGGCCGCTGCCACTTCTTAACGTTTTTCACATACAGGAAGTACTTGCGAAGTTCTTCCTCTGTCATCATTTTCGGACTCTTATCGTAATGCTCCGAAAGTTGTCTTACGGCTCTGAGGTACTCCTTCTGTGTCGATTTGCTGAACCCGGCCAATTGCATGTCTTCAATCATCCTGCGTCTTAGTGCTGTCATAGCACCACCTCCTTTGATTCGGGGCCGTACCGCACCATGCGGAACTCGTCGGCAAACCGATGCCGACAAGCTTGATTTGGCTCCGACAAAAGAGTATGCTCTCATGTGAAAAAGCAAACAACGGATGAATCAACCTGCCGCGAAGCGGCTCAGTTCAACCAGAATTTTGAGCCTACGCGGACAAGCCGCGCGGCTCAAATTAGCGTTGGCAAAAGATCAGGCTTGACTACATGCGCTCTATTGCATACAGTGTATTACATATTGATCAATGGAGGAGAAATATGAGCACAGCTATTTCCGTACGGCTGCCTGATGCAGTCGCAAAGAAACTTGGGCGTATCGCCACTGAAACCGAGCGGTCGCGGTCATTCGTTGTGACCAAGGCCGTTGAAACCTACCTGGACGACTTTGCGGACCTACAAGTCGCACTCGACCGCCTTCGCGATCATTCGGATACTGTGGTGTCCAGCAAAGAGATGAGGTCCTGCCTTGGTATATAGAATCGACTACAAGAAGTCGGTCGCCAAGGACTTCAAACGCATCGGCAATATCCATGCGAAAAGGATCATGGACAAGATCGACAAAGATCTTATCCATGATCCAGAACGCTACCCCGCTCTTAGCGGACCGTTTGCGGGCATGCGCAAGTACCGCGTTGGTGACTACCGGGTGATCTTTGTCATCATTGACGACGGCGTCCTGATTCTCAGAATCCAGAACCGCAAAGACGTTTACCGAAGGAGATAGATTGGCCAACACGCCGTCGCACCGTACCGCTGGCAGCCGCGCGGACGCCATAGGTGTTAACTTAAGCATGTCAAGTTTGGCTAAATAAAGGCTTGCTGTCATCTATTTTTTTTCGCATATTGCCGATAGCCGGGGAAAAGCTAGCGGTACGAAAGGGGGCAAATGACCAGAGAAGAACACCGAGTGCAGGTGATCAGGAAGAAGTTGGGCGAAATTGGGCCGATGTTGCCGGGAAGCATTTCGGAACAGTGGAATGTGTGTGGGACTCCGGGCTGTCGATGCAAGGACCCGAACAAACCAGTCAAGCATGGCCCATACTATCAACTCAGTTACACACTGGGTGGACGCAGTTCCACGATGTTCATAAGAAAGGAGGATTTGGCCGAAGCACGCCGCCGTCTTAAGCGCTATGCACAGTTTAAAGCGCTATGCAAGGAGTTGGTGCAGGCCGATGTGGCCTGGTGCCGTAAAGCCGGTTTGGAAAGGAGTTGATCATGCAG
>CAYYVQ010000114.1:0-3447 GCA_964475205.1 uncultured Victivallales bacterium
CAAGCGAGGCTATGATGCCCGGCGATCCCGGTACAGAGGCCTGAAAAAAACCGATAAAAAGGCGAACAGGATGAAAATATCCTCGAAATAAAGGACTTGAAATCCGGGAAAGCCTATTTCACGCACCAGCGCCTCGCATGCACGTCAAGGAAACATCGGCTGACGCAACGAGAATTTTCCTTCTCGCGCATGGCTGACCCTATTACCTCTCCTTACGCACGGACTTTTTCAGCGGAATCGATTGTCGAGACGTGACCCCCAGCCTTCTCTATTCTGCTCTCTGACCCCTTGGCTTCTGGGTCTGCAGTGTTTGCAAACGTGGATTTAATGGGTGTTGGCGAATCTCCAGTGGCTATGGAAGAGTCACTTGAATTCGGTAGAATCCTCTGTCCAGTAAATTCGTGTGCGAGAGCGTGGTGATAGGTGTAGCCCCTTGAATGTTGCTGCACAGACAGGACCATGCAGCATCAGTCAGATTGTATTTATAGAGCAGCGAGTAGCGCCGGTTTGTTGAGCTAGCGAAGGCAATATACCCGCTGTTCGATATGGTCAGTGTTGTGATATGGAGGCGCGACGTTGGGTTGAACGGATCCGTGCCGGCTACATACTCATCGTAGTGGGTCATCCCATCGCCATCTGCGTCAATTCCGGCGTCCAGTGAATTCGTTGGATTCAGTCCATGGCTGATTTCCCAGCAATCTGGCATGCCGTCATTGTCGTCATCCACATCAACGAAATTGACAATCCCGTCACCGTCGGTGTCAGGAACTTGGACGTAGGCATTGGCACAGTCATTCAGGTTGTTCGTGTCCGGGTTTGATGCAGAAACGGTCACGTCATTGATGAAAATACCCGAAGTCTCAGGAGAAAAAATCGCCTTGATTACGAGCGACGTAACGGAACCCGGCCAGATGATCCCTTGCAACGAACCCACGACCAAGGAGTTCGATAGCGAGAGCGAGCTGGTCGATCCGGTTGGATCAAAGGTGGCATTAGGGGGAAGCTCATTCGTCAGGGCCATGCTGATTACGCCGCAAGGTCCGTGGTTGGTGATGAGCAAGGAGTAACACGTGACATTCGTGCTTTGCAGCAAAGATGGTGCCGCCACCATCCCAACACCGATATCAGTGAGAATAGTGTTTTCGTATGCCCGGTTGGGTGATGAGGTCGTGTATCCCGTTCTAGCTTCGTACATGTCCAGATCCCCGTCACCATCTAAGTCACCGAGAGCTACATCTGAACTAAGGGCATCACCGATTCGCGGTGTGCAGCGGAAGAACAACCCCGAACCATCGTTCAGCCAAAGCTCGCTGTATCTCCCGCTGTTAGCGTCACGGTTTCCGGCAACCACGTCTAGATCCCCGTCACCATCCATATCACCAAACGCAACGGCCAGAGTTTGGGCTCCTCCGAGGGTCTGCCCGCTATCGCTGAATGATCCATGGCCGTCGTTCATCCAAACCCGATTGCCACTAGCCCCTAATGGCGAGAAGTTGCCCACGAAGATATCTAGTGCCCCATCTCCGTCGACGTCCCCAAGAGCGATATCTTCAGCCCGGGCAGAGCCCAAGCTCTGCCCAGAATCCGTGAAAGCCCCGGTTCCATCGTTGATCCAGACACGATTCCCTCCCTCGTTTGCCACCACTACGTCAACATCTCCGTCTTTATCAACATCCCCGGCTGCCACGCCTTGACTAGTTGCCGAACCAAGCGCCTGACCGCTGTTTGTGAAAACCCCACCCCCGAGATTAATCCAAAGCTGATTGGGTGCATCGAAGTAGTATGTCACGAAAGCATCCAGATCGCCGTCGGAATCAAAGTCTGCCAACGCAACGGCCGCTGCCATTCCTCCGCTACTGGCCAGGCGTTGCCCGGTATCAACGAAGACCGCAGAGCCGGCATTGGTCCAGACCTCACAATCACCGTCGGAGACGTTAGCGATGAATGCATCGAGATCACCATCCCCATCCAGATCGCCGAGGGCAACGTCTTCGCAGTAGGAGTTTCCGAGTCGTTGGCCGCTGTCAGTGAAGAGTCCACTCCCGTTATTGAGCCATATCTCGTTGGGTTTGCCGCCGCCGTTGTTTGCTACGAAAGCATCCAAGTCTCCGTCGCTATCCAAGTCGCCGAGTGCAATTGCCTCCGTTGACTGGCCAGGCCAAGAAGACTGTCCGAGGACCTGTCCCGTATCCACAAGAGCACATATGCCAATGCCTATCGTTCGAATGCGGAATTCCCTCCATGCGCCTTTCAGCGGTGTTCCGACCAAAGAGGATATGTTTGTGCTAAGACAGAGGGTAATGCACTCGCCCGCCATGAAATCCGACTTTGTACGAAAGACGAGAGTCGATGATGTGAGCCATGAGAAAGTACCGTCGTACGTACCGTTTTTCTGCCCACGCACCGTGAACGACGACAGCTGGACAGTGTTTGTCTCAACGGCGTCTGTGAATGCGACGTAGATGGTGGATGTGGGCGACACGCCGATGGTGCCGTTATTCGGAACGGTACTGGTGACCTCAAACGCGTCCGCTGCAAGTGCTGATGTGCCAAGTAGAACCGTAGCCAGATATAGGCTATGCAAGGAGGAGTAGATCGAACCACACATGAGCCGCAGCATCTCGTGCATTGCCTCAGAATCAGATAGCCATTGCATTTTCTTAATCTCCTTATGCCCAACAAGCCTGTCGAAAAAGCTGTTTACAGGCTCAGTATTGTTCTTGAATGTGTAAAAGTCAACTTATCAGTATGAATAATTTGCGGTCGGGTTTGCCGGAGAGGATACAAGTGGCAGGGAAAAGTTATTGCTCCGTGGGAGTTCAGGCAAGGGGGGGTGGAATGTCAGATGTCGGGAGGGGATTCTGAAACCTTATGTAAAACAAACCGCGAACCCGCCTGCCCCCGACCAGCGGGAGGGCGGGCAGGTTGGGCGAATTAGGCGAATTCAATCCCGACCTCGGGGAGTCGGGAGGGTAGGGAGCAGTAAGAAGCTATTTTCTCGTTTCGCGGTCTGACCCTGGCAGGATCATTCGCGCCGCGGTCCGAAGGAGCGCGGCGCGAACTACAGTATTAGACGGCTTTATTTCGTTAATACAACACTTACGGTTGAGTTGTCTTTAGAAGTATAGGAATGCCTGGCGGTGGTGTAAAGGTGTTTTCGGGCAGTTGGGATTTAGCGAATTTCAGGAAAGGCAGAATCCACAGTAGCTGTCTTCCCGGACTGAATTTTTGTACAACTAATGCATTTGTTTGAGAAAAGGTGTGGATCTTGGAACTTCTTAAACTCTGTTTTTGGCCCGGAAATCAGCCGCTAAGCTAAGTATGAGGCCCTTAATCTACCGTAACAGATTTACAAGCAAAGCCTTGCGGCGGCTAACCCACAGGACTCTTCAACAAGGAGGAGGGTTGAACATGCCACGCATACCAGAAGACCAGATTGAACGGATC
>CAYYVQ010000115.1:0-3435 GCA_964475205.1 uncultured Victivallales bacterium
AAGAGGATCAAGATCGGGCAAACCGGTTTTGGCCTGCTATGGAACGTTTATGCCGGAGGAGTGTGAGAAATGCGGGTTAATAGTAATCGTCACGGGCAGCAACGGCGGGCAGGGCACGGAATGTTCAATGAAGGAGAGGATGAGGCAATGATCTTGTCAGATCAGAGAGCCAGGGGCAAAAACCTTGGAATTGCCTGTCCTTTTATGCTTTCTTTATGGCTGTGTTGTTGGTTAACATTTCACGAATGCAAAGTGAAAATTTCCACAGTGACAGGATAAGCAGCCTCGTTCTCTTTTCCGGCGGGCTTGACAGTCAGCTTGCCGTGTGTGTTCTCAGAGAGCAGGGCATCAAGGCTCATGGCATTGTCTTTGACAGTCCTTTCTTTGATCCGGATATAGCCAGGAAGGCGGCAATCGCGCTTGATCTGCCTCTTGAAGTATGCGATTTCACTGCCGACATTGTCTCGCTCCTGGAGAATCCGCCTCACGGTTTCGGAAGTTGTATGAATCCATGCGTCGATTGCCATGCGCTTATGCTTAAGCGGGCCGGGGAAAAAATGGAGGAACAGGGCTTTAATTTTCTTGCCACAGGCGAAGTGCTTAACGAACGCCCTAAGTCCCAGAATCGCGATGCAATGAAAATCGTGGCTTCCGGTTCGGGTTACGGCAGTTTTGTTTTACGTCCGTTGAGCGCGCATCGGCTTGATATAACTCAGCCTGAGACAGCCGGATTGGTTGACAGGAGCAGGTTGCTTGCCCTTGAAGGGAGGGGAAGAAAGGCTCAGTTTGCTCTCGCCGAGAAGTATGGACTCAAGGATTATCCTTCGCCGGCTGGAGGATGCAGGTTGACAGAGCCGAATTTCTGCCGGCGGCTTGAAGACTTGAAAAACCATGAAGGGCTGCACGGTCGCAAAAACATCGAGATGTTGAAGTATGGCCGGCATTTCCGGCTCGCGGACAATGTCAAGGCAATCGTGGGAAGAAACGAAAATGACAACGCGGTTATAGAAGGGAATGCGGAGCTTTACGAGCTGATACTGAAAGTCGAGGAAGCGCCCGGTCCAACCGCGGTTCTGCCGGTGAACAGCGGCGAAGAGCACGTGCTCAAGGCCGCTGCCATATGCGCTCGTTACAGCGACTGTCCCCCGGATCTTCCTGTAAGGCTTCGGCTTCGGTCAGCGCGGGAAAGAAGGCACATTGAAATCATTCCGGCCAGGCAGGAAGACATTGAGAAACTGCGCATCTGAATGAAACGTTGTTTTCATGCAAAAAGTTTCAGCAGGAAGAAAGTCAGGGCGGCGAGCGCGACGAGCGTAAGCAGGACAGTAATGCTAATCCAGACGGTTTTACGGTTTCTGCGTTTACAAAAGCCGGATGCTCCACCGGACAAACTTTGCCCTGTTTGGGGCGGCTCTGGCGGTTGCAGGTTTTCAGGCGGCTGGACGCTGACGGGTTGCTCATTATCAGACTCCAGTCTCATTCTTACGGAACCAACGTTAAGTATGTCGCCGGTCTCGAGGGGCTGTTCCTGTATTTCTTTCCCGTTGATTGCTGTTCCGTTGGTTGATCCGGAATCCTTAACCGTGCAACTGTCCTCGGCAACGTCTATTGTGCAGTGATGCCCCGAAACGGAAGGATCTTCAATGCGAACGTCGCAATCTGTTTGACGTCCTACCGTGGTCGATCCTTCCTTCAACTCGAAAACCTGTCCTTCCAGGTTCCCCTCAATAACAATAAGTTTTGCCATAAAACCTCCCAAAGATTACGTTGGGATTGTGCGCCAACATCTGCAATGTGTCAATATGGTTCGTCTGTCTCCCCTCAGTCCGGCGAATAATCGGAGTGGAAATCAATTCCCTTGCATTCAGCAGAGTGATTTATCTTTCCATGTTACATTGCCGTTCATCATGGTAAGCAGGGATTGTCCCGTGACTTTTCTGCCTGCAAACGGTGTATTTGCAGATTTTGAGAAAAATGTGGAATGGTCGATTGTGTACTCAGTATTCAGATCCAGGATTGTGAGGTCTGCCGGGTCTCCGCGCAGGAGTCCGGGACACTTGATTCCAAGAACTGCCGCAGGCCCAGTGGTCCATTTGCGAACCCAATCGGCGAGCGAAAGTGGACCGTTCTTAACAAGGACCGAATAGGTTATGCCCACTGCCGTCTCCAGGCCTGTAACTCCGAAAGGAGCATCCAGAAAACTGTCATGTCCGGGTACGGCCGAGTGAGGCGCGTGATCGGTTGCAAGAATGGTAATCACGTTTTCAGCAAGACCTTGCACCAGGCGCAGGCGGTCTTTTTCTTCGCGAAGCGGGGGGTTCATTTTATAATTCGGATTGCCTGCATCTATGTCCCGGTCAGTCAGGCACAAGTGGTGGGGAGTCGCTTCTCCTGTTACAGGAATTCCCTGGCTGCGCGCTTTTTTGAGGAGATCGACAGATCCCAGAGCGGAAAGATGCTGCAGATGTATTCTGCACCCTGTTTGAGCTGCAAGGCTTATATCGCGTTGGACTATGGATGTTTCGGCCTCGGATGGAATGCCGGGCATGGAGAGATTTTCTGACATGAACCCTTCGTGCATCACGCCTTGGCCTGCAATCTCCGGGTCCAGAGCGTGGTCAAGAATCGGAATG
This sequence comes from uncultured Victivallales bacterium, assembly GCA_964475205.1. Taxonomy (GTDB): domain Bacteria; phylum Verrucomicrobiota; class Kiritimatiellia; order UBA8416; family CAYSRM01; genus CAYSRM01. Next base: position 2,634 of record CAYYVQ010000115.1, read on the forward strand.
CAGAGCCGGTGGCATTCTTCCATGGCGGCCTTCATTATCGATGTATCGCGAACCGTTGCGCCATCGTCGGTGAACGCCGCAGCGCCTGCCGCAGCCATTTCCGACAGACCGGCAATATGTTTCCCTTTTCTGTGCCTGGTGATGCAGCCTGCGGGTTTTAGCCGAACAAATCCTGCCGCATCTGCTTTTGAAATGGATTTTGTAATCAGTCGGGCTGAGTCGACGGGCGGGATGGTATTAGGCATTGTGACTACAGTGGTAAAACCCCCTTTTGCCGCGGCGCGCGAGCCTGATTCAATGTCTTCGGCTTCTGTCTGCCCGGGTTCACGGAAATGCACGTGCAGATCTATAAGACCTGGAACGACGGTCAGACCGGTAGCGTCTATTGGGGTCGCTTGCGGCGATGCCGGGGATTCAGCGTCTGTAATAACACCTTCCTTGACATAAATGTCCTTTATTTCAGTCCGCCCGCTTATGGGGTCGACAACTGTTCCGCCTGTTATCCGCCAGCTTCGATTCATGATCTTAGACTTGCCGGTACCGTTAAAAGGTTGATGTTATGAGCTTTTATAATAGATAACATTATTACACAGTATAAACAAGATCAACACGATAAAAACTGGATATTTCCGTTTTTTTTGAGACGGGGGCTGGTTGATGGATGCTGGGTCCCGGGAAACTGGACCCGAAACAAGCGACAGAATCTTAGCCTGATCTATTCATCAACTTCGTCATGAGAGTGCGCAGGTTGCTTTAGCCCGCATTGATCACACTTTTTCGAGCAGAAACGGTTCAGAGTATT
>CAYYVQ010000116.1:0-3228 GCA_964475205.1 uncultured Victivallales bacterium
CCACGACGGGGACTTTCACCCCGCAAGATACGTGCGCCCACGTGGCGCACCAACGCTTGGGTTCACTTTTTGCGCGGAACGTGCAATAAAGTGGTACCTTCTGTTCCCGTGGTTGGCATATTACATTTCCGGTATGCCTCTTGCCGCATGCCAGACTCGTGCAATCTCGGCAAGATTCTCGTCCTGCTTGAGTCGGTACACAATGCGACAAGGCTTGCAAATGATCTCTCGGATGGCTGGGTCTTCAAATTCTGGAACGATCCTTCCTGACCCTGGAAAATCGGCGAGACGATCAATGGAATCGAAAATATATTGCCCAAATCGGGAAGCAGCTTCAGGATCGAATTCCGAAATGTAGGACAGAACGTCCCACAGATCAAATCGGGCTGTGGGCGACCAAATCAGCGTGTAAGCCATTTCGCGAAATCCTCTTTGACCCGGTCATGAGGAATACCCTTTTCCTCGTCGAGTTCGCGAAGGCCTTTGCGCACACCTGCCATAAAATTGACCCGCTCCTGAATGGTGTCCCATGTCGTGTCGTCAGGCAGACCTCTGATTGAATCTATGGCTATTTCTTTGACTGTCATGCCACTATCATACCATACGCCTTCGACCCGACAAGCATCTATTTCTGCACTTGCCAGAACGTTCATTTTGACGGTTCGTTCGGAGCCGCGCCTTCGGGCGCGGGTTCGGACGATACCTGTCCAAAATCTTGTTGAACTGAGCCGCTTTGCGGCAGGTTGATTCATCCGTTGTTTGCTTTTTCATATGAGAGCATACTCTTTTGTCGGAGCCAAATCAAGCTTGTCGGCATCGGTTTGCCGGCGAGTTCCGCATGGTGCGGTACGGCCCCGAATCAAGGGAGGTGGCGCTATGACAGCGCTAAGACGCAGGATGATTGAAGACATGCCTTTGGCCTGCACAACCGCACTTTCCACGGTTGCCCCGGGTTGGGCCAAGTTGACGACCCGCAGGGGAGTCATGCCATCCAGCACCGCTGGCCAACAGCGGTGCTTCGTTCCCATTCCGGCACTGATGGAGTCGCCGAGGACGTAGACGGTGGTCTGTGAAAGCACGCTGAGTGCAGGACGGCGGCGAAATGGCATCTCTGCAAGGCAGAGTGCCAATGTTGATGCCACGAGAACCGCACCACAGATCAACCAGAGGCGGCGTGGAGGCGCGGACCGATTCACCAGGGCGACCCCGGCGACAGCCGGGATCGCCCAGACTGCGTATGCCCATATCGGGATTGGGGTCGCAGAAATGATCACGAGGATGATTCCGACGATGGCTACTACGGTGAAGATCGGCCTGCTGACGCGATTCCGAAATCGGAAGAGCAAGGCCTCAGCCATGAGGACAAGGGCAAGCCCAACGAAAAACGTCGTGCCGTCAGCAAAGCTCAATATGAATGGGTTCATCTTCTCCCAGCAGAAGGTCGTGAATCAGGCTTTGGCGCGTTAGAGACAATAGCCTGCATTCATCTTGTTGGCAGCCTCACTAGTCTGATCTATTCATCAACTTCGTAATGAGAGTGGGCAGGTTGTTTTAGATCAATGACTTTGCGCAGATAGCCGGGTGGCAGGTCGGTTAAGCGTATCCAGGTAAGGGTGGCGGTTAAGAAAGCGACTAAGCGTACGAACAGGTGTGCGCTTCGCTCTCACACTTAAACCTGCACTTCATCGCACACGTAAGCTCACACTTACTTATTTACACCTAAACGAACTGCTTAGTCGGTTCATCAGGCTCAGATTGTAGTGGAATCAGAAATCAACCTAAATTCGGCAGTTGCCAGGTTTGATGCCTGCTTGCGCGCTCGCTCAGGCAAGTATCTGCACCTGCCTGTGCGTGCCCTGCCTGCCGCGCCAAGGCACGCGGCGCAGGCATGGCGCACGCAGACAGGAGGCGTGAGGTTTTCGGCTATAGTAACTATGCCGAAGACCTCAGAACGAAGCAGATGCAGTGAAATCGGCAACCCCTTGTGGTTCAAAACGCAGCAAGCTTTCTTTCACCCAACAGGTGAAAGCTATACAATCAACTAACTCCTTGTTCATAAGAACTTACGCCGCTTGCTGCATTTTGAATGCCGGATATAGGATCAATGGCGAAAACTCGTTTGGGAATCAAGATAGACTTATAAATCTTCCGCCGGAGCTTGTCTGCTGGTGTGCCAATGCAAGACTTATGGGTAAAGGGCAGGGCTAGAGGTGAAACACCTTTAATTTAAGATCTTTTATGGGTTTGAAGTGCTTTGCGTTGCTCGAACACAACACCATATTGTTTTCTGCCGCGGTCGCCGCGATGAGCGCGTCCCCCGCCCTGAGTCCGTGTGACAATGAATACTCTTCAATGTAGACTGTGGCACGATGGCCAATATTGCCGGAAAACGGGAGAGTCCTGAAGCCGAAGTCCTTCAAAAATTGCCTGGTATACTCATGCTGTTGCTTGTTCTCAACCCCCTGGAGCAATTCAAGATAGGTCTGCACTGAGACGAAGCGATCTTCCTCTCGCTCGACCAAACTCGCTGCTTTGCGGTTACCTCTCTGAATCCAGATAAATATGTCTGTATCAAAGATCACGGTAACGGCCTCCGCGAAGTGAATCCATTTCCACCTCAACGGATCGCCGAGACGATCGCATGTTGAAGAAGGGGTGTTCAGACACCTTTGTTTTCGAACGCTTCGCGCTTGCCGTCAAAACGCCTTTAGTTTTGCCCCGGTAGAGAATATCTACATTCTCGTTACGGTCCAGGGCTTTAAGGACATCGTTCATGCGGTACCTGAGATCGACTATTGTTGCTTGCATCGAGAATCCTCCTTATGTATAGCGCTACTATGCAGGAACCAGACATCCTTGTCAAGCTGCCGACTTCACCTGCCTACTCGCCGAGTACGCGATCCGTACGCTCGGTGGGGTGGGAGGGCCTCTCCGCGAGGGGAAGTCCTATCCCGTTCGATGGTTACCGTGCATGTGAGTGCCGCTTCGGCGGCAGGTCTCGTCCCCCTGTGAACCCCGGGCCGCCTGCAGCCATGTAGCCGTAGCTTGCGCCGGCCGGATCGTCCGTGACCCAGAAGGCAAAGAGTTCGCCTGTCCGGAGATGGAATCGGAACCGGACAGGCTGCCCCCTGACCAATCCCAGGTCTCGGCCGGACGTCCACTCCACCTGCGCCCGCGTGCTGTCCAGCCGAAGGGGCTTACAGTCGCCGACATCCAGTCCCGGGAATG
>CAYYVQ010000117.1:0-3013 GCA_964475205.1 uncultured Victivallales bacterium
TGACATCACGTGTCTCGCATTGAAATGTCGATTGTCGAGACGTGACCCCGCTCCGGCATGACCCCGCTCCGGCATTCTGGAAAACGGCGGCGATCTGCGCCAGCTCCAGAGAGATCTTGGCCATAGAAACCTCGAAACAACGTCCCACTACGCACGACTGACTCGCAAGGGTTGCGAAGCGGCACGTAAAAAACTCGACCAACTCATGAACGATTTACCTTAAGGCCCCCACCTTCCGGTATAACTCGTGACTGAATTGGCCGAGATAATCCGTCTGCACGGAGCTGAGTATCTGGCAAAGCACGATGAACGTATGTTGCCTTCCCACAGGAAAGCAATGCGCGATATCGGGCTTTGCCGGACTCCGCCCATGGGCGGTCGCGTATATACTTGCAGGAACAACTCTGATCATCACGATTACAGCTATCATTCCTGCAAGAACCGCGCCTGTCCCAAGTGTCAGAATAACGATGCCACCGAATGGATCAGACAGCAAGAAGCTCTTTTGCTGAATACAGACTATTTCCTGGTTACTACCACCGTCCCTCATCAACTCCATCCGGTTGCCAGGTCTAACCAGAAAACCGTCTATGGCAAACTGATTTCATCGTCTGCCCAGGCCATCGTGAAACTTATCGCCGATAAGAAATACTGTGGCGGACTTGGCGGCTGCATCGGTGTGCTCCAGACTTGGGACAGAACTATGGGATATCATCTCCATGTTCACTTTATTGTCCCGGCAGGGGCTTTTTCCAAAGATTTACAAAGATGGCGGCCGGTCAGAAACAAGCAATATCTTATCCCGGAAAAAGCCCTGGCCAAACTCGTGCGCGGCAAATTCAAGGATGCCATGCGCAAGGAAGGACTCTTTTCTAAGATCAATCCAAAGGTCTGGACCAAAAACTGGATTGCTGACTGTGAATACGTCGGTTCAGCGCACTCGGCCATAAAATATATTGCCCCTTATGTTCACCGCATTGCCATCACCAACCGGCGTATCGAAAAACTTCATCAAGGCGAGGTAACCTTTCGTTACAAGGTCTCCAGATCAACCTGCTGGAAACGTATGACTCTGCCTGTAGACACGTTTCTGGCACGTTTCCTTCAGCATGTGCTGCCAAAAGGATTTCAGAAAGTCAGATACTACGGCATCTTCCATCATGCCAGCCGCGATAAACTCAACGCCGCAAGACAATCTCTTGGGCAGGCGCCTTATAGCAGGCCGGCCAGAGCAGCTCGACCACCCGAAACCGGATATCGTCCATGCCCAATATGTGGAGCTGAGATGACCCTTACAGAAACCATCAAGCCAAAAAAATCCAGAGCCCCGCCATGGAAATAAAATGTTCCTGCAAAACTGTAGAGTGTCAAATCCGCAAACAACCCTGTTGCGGACCCGCACCGGTATGCTTAATACCAGCCCTCTACTATGTTTTTCCCCGAAAACAATCTGCAGATCAAGTTGCGGAATACTCTTGGAGACTTAATTTCGTACCACATAGCCTGCTCTGTAGCGCTTCGATTTCGTCTTCGGTACACTCCCGAACATCTCGCACAAACTAGAAAATCCAGGTGTCTTAACAATCCCCGGGCTAGTTCAACAGAGAATTGCAGCGCGGCTATCGCGCGCTACTAATTCTTGTTTCGTTGTGCTCTTTCCTCTCTACGGTGAAGCCCTCATCAAGCAGGTGAATCAGCCCTCTGATCTTTTCGATCTCTCTTGGAAGATTGGTTAAGACAAGCTTCTCGACCTCGGGAACCCAATTGAGTTCCATCCAATCCTCAAAATTGACTCCATATGACTCCAGGGTTGCCCTAAGTTCTGCTGAAGTCGTCTTGTCAGTAATGCCCAGAGCCAAACGGCTCTTGCCCGAAACCGGAATCACAGTTGTGACCCAGTCCTCTTCGATCCAGTGGCGAGCCTCGAACTCAAGAAACGCGGGACGGATAGTGAGATGGTGAGGCGAAAGTGTCTCAATAATGTCAAGACACTCAGCCACAGTGATGTTCTTGGCGGCGAAGGTAATCTTTTGGCGGTAGCCAGGGTAGCCTTCGTAAATCTCATGCTGTTTTCCGTCCTGATCACGGTCCACATAGTCAACAACAACAGTGAGAGGCAGGTTGTCCGTTCCTGCTGCGGCACGCCAGTGCTGCAGCAGAATTGTGACGGCTTCTTCCACAGTATTGGATCGCATCTCGATCTGCGGAAGCATGACCATGAATACGCTCGGATCGATTCCCTCTGGTGTGGGGTGCCAGTGTGAGTTGCTAGGCGTACGGCACCCAGCAACAGAAAGGGCCAGCAACACGACTATTGACTGTATGGTTCTTTTCATCTTCTCAAGCACAACGCTCACGGTGACGGTTCGTTCGGAGGCGCGCCCGGCGCGCCTTCGGACGATACCTGTCCACCGTGTTGTTCTGCGATCTCCTTGGTCTTTCTGATGGTATCCACGAGTGCCTTGATGAATGGATCAAAGGCCGACCTGGTCTTGCCTGCTCTTGCGACGTCGAGCACGACGATGCCGTCGTCGTTCTGGAACCTGGCAAAGTCAACCTTGCGAAGGGTGGCAAGACAAAGGACGAGGCCAGCGACAGGCTGGATGAGGACGAGCAAAACCAATGGATGCTCAACGGGAAACTTGAAACCTGCGATGAGTATCCCGGAGAGGAGTAGCGAAATGAGGATGAGCCAGACACCCGCCATGAAGCCGGCTTCGCGAATGCGAAGTCGGCTGTAATCTGGATTCAGGCGGGCAAGTTGGATCGTTGTATCGAAATCGCTCTTCAGAAACACTTTTCCGGTCACGCGGATGCGGTCCGCGTAGAGCGTGAAGTCCCGCTGGCCGCTGAAGCGTGTCTCCGAGTATGTGGCTACTGATTCCATTATATCCTCTCGCAGAACGTTAACATGAGTGTTTGAAAATTCCCGGAATTTTCAATACACTCCATGTATTGGTTGTGTGCCGGGCTGCGCCCGATTGCTTGCTGGCACGCTCCGCGAGCGTACCAA
>CAYYVQ010000118.1:0-2975 GCA_964475205.1 uncultured Victivallales bacterium
ATGAATAGATCAGCTTAAAGAGAAAAGCAGGAATTCTGTTAGATATGCGGGTTAGGTATTGACTGAAGGCTTTTAACAAGCTTAACTTTCTCATTCTTCATACTCCCGTAGCTCAGCTGGATAGAGCATCGGATTTCTAATCCGACGGTCGCAGGTTCGAATCCTGCCGGGAGTACCAGGTACCAGAGTGCCTCCCGGCACACGGTACCTGTCTGCGCCGGTGTTGTGGCGTTTGGGCAATCGCGAATCAGCCCAGTCATACGACAGTCATTTAGAATAGTCATGTCAAGGCTGTTTGTCTAAAAGCAAAACGAGGCGAAGGAGTCGTCTTGGAAGCCGGGTTGAAGGCGAGGTTTTCAAGGGCGTCGTTGATTCGTCTTATAGGGTAACCAGCCTTATTGCACAGGCAGGGCGGCGGGCCACCCGCAGCCCAGAGGCCTGCCTGCTGTAGTTTTTTCACGTTTTTTTCTCCTTTTGACGAATATATACCTGATGTGTTCTCAAGCAGCGGTGGTGTGAGAATCACTTCAGGTGAGCGCTCGAACGTATATTTCGGTTTCGGTTTGCAAAACCGTGGATTGCTTTGGAAGCAGAATTTCTGGTTGCGGCAAAACAAACCGCGAATTATGTTTCGACCTCGTGGAGTCGGGAGGGGAATGAGGGAGCAGTATGAAGCTATTTGCCGTTTTTTCCGGTCGGTACATGGGAGAGCGATAAAGAGTTTTGAATGAATCAACAGGAAGCTTGCAATACGGTGGTCTCTGCTGTTTTGGCCTGACGTTTCGAGACCTTTAAGTTGCTACGAAACAACGGTTGAGACGGAAATGTCAAATGTCGATATGTGACCCTGCGGCTGCATCAAATCGCGCGGTTTGAAACGTAACGGTCAATGCGCTTGCTCGCTTCCGTATTTCAGACGTTCTTCTTTAACCTTGAGCGTTTTGCTGAGACGCTTGGCCATAGCGCCGGAATATATCCGACGGCCTCGCTCGTAGTCACTGATCATGTTCTGACGAACGCCGACCTTCTTGGCGAGCTGCGCTTGGGTCAGGCCAGCCTTGAGGCGCGCGCCGGCAAGGATGTTGCCCACGCGGTTCTTCTCCATCTCTTTCCAGTATGCAGTGCTCTCAATGGGCACAAGCTCGTCCTCCGGCTCCTCGGCGAGCACGGCAATATCGTACTTCTTCCTGATCCAGTCAACGAGCTCACAAACGTGCTCGCCGTGGATGGAAAGCTCAATATGGGGCTTTTTCACGACTGCCAACATAATACACCTCTATCAATATTTCATTTTTCCGGCATGTCCAACATGCCACATATCGGTAGTTCAAGTGGCAATGATATCGATCCTGTCCCAAGGGCGAGAAATTGCGCCACGACTTCTGGATCGGACCATCTGCCTGGAGGTCCGCCACGAGAAGGAAGAGAAGCTTCTGAACATCAGAAGGCAACTTTCTTAAACCACGCTCCACCTTCTTTCTGACCCTGACCTCATATTTCATTGTGGTAATAATATAACCGATATGGTGCGATGTGCAAGTAATAGTTCTCGAAAGCGAACGAGCCTGTCGAAAAAGCTGTTTACAGGTTCAGTATTGTTCTTGAATGTGCAAAAGTCAAATTATCAGTATGAATTGTCGGGTAAATCTACCGGATTGCATACAAGGGGCAGGGAAATAAAGTCATTGCTCCGTGGAAGTTCAGGCGAGGGAGTTGATAGAGTGTCAGGTGTCTGGATGTGATTCTGAAACCTTATGCAAAACAAACCGCGAATCTGGCCTGCCTGTGCGTCGCACCTGCCCGCGTGTTGCGCGCAGGCGGGCGCAGACAGGAGAATAATGTCCCGACCTCGGTGAGTCGGGAGGGAATGAGGGCAATTGTTCAGGGTTCTTATCTTTTGTTTTAGCAAGAACTATTTCCTGAGCGGGAGGCCATTTTCAAAAGTTATTGGGGACAAATGTGCTATGACCTTTCAGCCATTTTTCGCTTGACTAAGAGGGTAGAGCCGTTTAACGTCTAGTCAGACTAGTCATGGAATAAGCGAGGTTTTTGTAGCGAGAGTGTGCGAACGTCTAAGTTCGCTTATTTTCGGGTTCGCAGAAAGGAGATGGCGTTATGGTTGGGTGGGCATTACAGGACGCGAAGGGCAAGTTTAGTGAAGTTGTGGATTGTGCGATGACAAAAGGACCGCAACTGGTCACGCGCCGCGGCAAGGAGGCTGTTGTTATTGTTGCAATTGAGCAATTCCGTCAATTTGTTCGAAAACAAGGTGAAGAAAATCTGGTCGATTTTTTCCATCATTCACCGTTGGCTGAATTGGATTCGGACGTTCTGGTGCGTGATCATGATACGGGGCGGACGGTGGATCTGTGAGGTATCTTCTGGATACATGTGTTGTGTCTGAACTGGTTCGTCCGGTACCGATCCAGAACTTGGTCGACTGGATGAATAGGCAGCAGGAGGAGCGACTCTTCATGAGTGTGCTTACGCTCGGTGAATTACGAAAGGGAATTGACAGACTTTCCGAGGGGGCCAGACGGACACGCCTTGAAAACTGGCTGGACTGCGATTTACGGCTGCGTTTTTCCGGACGTTGGCTGTCAGTGGATGAGGAAGTTGCCGAGCGCTGGGGATTGATTATGGCCAATGCCGCCAACCGGGGCTTGGCCTTGCCTGTGATTGACGGACTGATAGCGGCCACGGCACTTATACACGGTATGACCGTTGTCACCCGGAATGTCTCAGACTTGCAGGGCACAGGGGCGCCGGTCATGAATCCTTGGGTTGTATAAAATGAAGCGGCCCTGAAAATTAACCACGTCACATCTTGACTATGACTCTTTATGCATCGCGCGGATATACAACCGCTTACGCAAGTGAGTCATAGTCTCGAAAAATCCGGGTCACCCCGGGGGCGGCGCTTGTCTGAGACTCTTTTACTACGCAACCGCCTCTCTCTGCTCCTCCGCGATGGG
>CAYYVQ010000119.1:0-2927 GCA_964475205.1 uncultured Victivallales bacterium
TGTCCCGCATTATTGCGAAAGATAAGGAATGAAACCCTTTGCGCCTCCAAATTGGCAGACTAAACGCGACTCCCCGCTTTTGACAGACTAACTGCGCGCCATCATCACTTCCGGGGGCTCATTTACTTTGTCAATTCACCGATAATTAGAATCGCTGAACCATTCGGAATCCGGGTTGCATTTTCCAACCAGCGGGTATTATAGTGTGTGGCCGATTGAATGTTCTGAAAGGAGAAGATATTTTGCAGATCAAACCGTTTCGAGCGCTAAGACCGCCGGAAAAGTTTGCCTCCGAAGTGAGCTGTCCGCCGTATGATGTTGTCAGCCTCGAGGAAGCCAGGCGCATTGTGGAGGACTGTCCTCGAAGTTTTATGAAGGTTGTCCGCCCCGAGGCGGGCCCGAGGGCTGTAAGCGATCCCCATTCTGATGAGGCATACTGCGCATCGGCTGCGAATTTGAAAGACATGATTGAGCAGGGACATCTGGTGCGTGAGAATGAACCTTGCATGTATGTCTACGCACAGGTCATGGGCGCACATACTCAGACTGGAATAGTAGCCTGTTGCCACGTGAATGATTATAGAAGCAATATAATTAAAAAACACGAGCGTACCCGTCGGGAGAAGGAAGACGACAGGGCAAGGCATATTCAGGCGCTTAATGCGAATTCGGGGCCTGTGTTTCTTACTTACCGGGACAACCCGGAGTTGATTGTGTCTGTTGAAGAAGCAAAAGACAATCTCCCGCTTTGCCGCTTTACCGCACCTGATGGCGTGGAGCACAAACTCTGGAAAGTCAAGTCTCCCGGGGATATAGTATCCGTTTTCCGTGACATACCGGCGGCGTACATAGCGGATGGACATCACCGAGCGGCCGCCGCCGCACGCAATGCCGGGCTGCGGCAGGGTCGTGGTGATGAAGAGTATAACTGGTTTATGGCCGTTTTATTTCCGGCCGGCCAGCTCAAAGTTCTGCCGTACAACCGCTGCATCAAGAGTCTTGGCGCGTTAAGCAGGGAGCAGTTCATAGAAAAGGTGAAGGAGGAATTCGATCTGCGCGAAAATTCCGGCTCGCAGACTGACCCGGATTCGGGCATGAAAATGTATGCCGGCAAAGGGTGGCATGAGCTTATTCCGAAGGAAGGCGCCGCCCCGGCTTCCGGCGATCCGCTATCTTCGCTCGACGCCAGTGTGCTTCAAAGGGAGATACTGGAACCTGTTCTCAATATCAGCGATCCGCGCACAGATGAGAGGCTGGTCTTTGAAGGCGGCTCGGAGAGCCCCCGCAAGATGGCCCAGATGGTTGATAGCGGGAAGGCGGCAGTGGCTTTTTCTCTTCATCCCGTAAGGGTTGAACAAGTTATGGATGTGTCAGATGCCGGGGGAATCATGCCGCCGAAAAGCACATGGTTTGAACCGAAGCTTCGTTCGGGATTGTTTGTGCATACTTTTGATTGAACCTATATTCGGCAGCCGGGCCGGAGAGAAAAGAGTCGCGCATAACACTGATAGTACCGACGGATGTGATGACGGCAATTATTTTTGTCTGCCGGAGCAGCTTTCCTCCTGTAATCGCGTGGCTCCGTTGCTGCCTTTTAAAAGCACAAAATAGTCATGTTTCTTTCGATTCTTCTTATAGGCGATATATTCAAGTCTTTCGGGCTTGATATTCACAACCTGGAATAACTGCATATGTTCGCCGCTGCAGCGCATGTAGGGCCGGCGGTTTAGCGGATAGAATTTTGGTCCGCTCACCGAAGTTATATAAATTGTTCCGGATTCAGATTCCGATGCTTCCTTGCCGTGTGAGATATCCGGCTCATGTTTCATAAACCCGGTCCGTGAATAAGTATGGTCGTGTCCGGCAAAAACAATGTCGACTTTTCTCTTGTCAAACACAGGCTGCCAGTGTTTGCGCAGCCGCGGGTTGTCGCGTGCTCCTGTTGAGGAATAGAGCGGATAATGCATAGCTACTATTGTCCAGTTGTTCGTATTGTCTTTGAGGACATTGTCCAGCCATTTCGCCTGCTGTTCAATTTTTTCCATCGAGTTCATCGCTACGATCCTGGCTCCGTTGCAGTCAAAATAATATGCGGTTTCATGGAGGTTCGTCGGCCCGTTTTCAGGCAAAGTGAAACCTGCCCTCCAGAAAGGAGTTAATGAGCGCCCGTATTCGTGGTTTCCGGGCAGAGGAGCGATAGGAATTCTGCGAACCACTGAATCTGAGGCAGCGTACCATTCCGCCCACTGCTCATCCCATGAACCGAGGTTGACCAGGTCGCCGACCTTCAGGATAAAGGCCGCGTCCGGACAAGTATCGTATGCTTTATCAATGACTTCCCTGCACCTTTCGACGAGCCTGTTCTGCAGGTCGCCGAGATAAATAAATGAAAAAGAACCGGAATTTCTGGCGGCAGTCCGGAAGAAATGCCACTTGCTCCATTCGGGTTTGGCGCCGACTCGATACGCGTAGGATGTATCGGGACGGAGTCCCCGTATCACGGCTGAATGGTAAAAAACTTCAGTAGAGTCTGACTCGAATGCTGTACATTGACCTTTATGAGACTTCACTTTTTCCGACGGTTTTCCGCTCTCAAGCGCTGAGGCTACCTGTACGACCGTACTTGTATGAGTGGATGCGGATCTCCATGTTACCGCCACTGATGTTGCAGGATCACTGGTTATGTTCAAAGTTATCCGTTCGTAAGGCCGGCTTTCCCGGGAAGCTCGGCACACCATTGAAGACACGCCCAGTAAAACAGAGGCTACGGCAAGCAAGTATTGTTTTCTTGTGAAATTCATAATTTGAATCTACCCATATTCTCGGCCGCAATGCAATTGAAATTTCTGGCCTGATCTATTCATGAAGGTCGAGTTCGAGGCGTATTGGAGCGCCGTCGCCGAGGAGATTCAACCACGGATTACACT
>CAYYVQ010000120.1:0-2782 GCA_964475205.1 uncultured Victivallales bacterium
GGCTAGTTCTCAAGATATCCCAACCACATGTCCTCATCCTGCCAGTGGATATATCGGATTGATTTCATGATTTTGATATACACTTATTTCTATAAGTTATAAATCTATTCTTTTATGACACAATGGGGAGTTGAGCTCTGAGTCGATAGGCTGTCACGCGTGTGTGCTATGTCTATCGGGCGGGGGTAAGTCCGCGAATATGAGCATACACTGTCTGCGGGAAATAACCGCTCAGCTAACCCTGCATTCTGACTGATTTCCTCCGGTTCCCTTGAAGAAACACTGACTGATTTTCCAGAAATTATACAAGAAGACATTCTTTCCTGTCTTGCCTGCATGAAATTGCTAATTGACCAGAATGTTTCCTTATTCGTAAACCTGCTTCTACAAGGTCTATTTTACCTTCACCACCTTGTACTCAGAACTCCCCGCCCCCAGCTTCTCCAGCGATCTTACCTGCTCGAACGGATCCCGTCCATGCAGCTTCTCGAAAAGATGTTTGCCTTTGCCAAGTTCAAACGGCGGAGTGATCGAGCCCGGGATCAGATCCTTTGTCTTTATGGCGTTCAACGAAGCGTGTTCAACCGCCACAATATCTTCGCTGCCCATTATCCCGATATCAGGAACAAGACAGGGCGTGGTAAGCCCCCAGCAGTCACAGAAGATCGTAATATTGGTGAGTACATTAATATGAAACACATTTCCGGGTTTAAAAGTGTCCACTACCAGCCTGGCCACGCGCGCAAGACCTTCCTGGAACTTGTCAAAATTGCTATCAGGCATCTTTATCGCTCCGGTAGGACAGGCAAGCATGCAGTGCTGACACATCTTGCAGTGATGCCAGAAAATCTCATATTCGCCGTTCTCATTGAACTTGTTTGCATTGGTGGGACACTCTTCAATACATTTGCCACAATGAATGCATTTGCCCGCATCCCAGGCTAGTTCGCCTTCGAGTGAATGCAGTCTGCCTCGGGTTTTTTCCGGAACGCAGCCCATTCCGAGATTCTTGCACGCTCCGCCGAAAGCGCAGTCGCCATGGCCCTTAACATGCGAGAAGTTTATCAACACATCCGCATCTACAATCGGCCTGCCCAACAAAACGCTTTTGATTTCCTTCCAGCCTGTCATTTTTCGGACAACCTCTTTGCCGCTTTTGCCGAAACATGACACGATCGGTGCGCCGAATGTCTCCTTCGTATACCCGCGTTTCGCAATATTTTTAACATTGTCGTCTGTCACGAAGATTTTCCTGGGCTTGCCTCGCTTTACATGTTCGACAAGCAAATGCACGAACAAGGGGTGAATCGTGGAATACCCCATGGCTCCACCCAAATGCATCTTGATCGCCACCGTCTTGCCTCTGACCCGCTCCCCGATTGGCATGCTATCCAGCAACCTCTGAAACTTCGCGGGTAATGTAAGATCTCGATCCATCTTCTCCGGCTTTGCCGAAGCAAACAACACCTTGGACTCTTTCTTCATAATAATACCTGTCCTTTTCCAGTTTGCCTCTTTGAAGGTTAGCAATCTACAGTGTATAAATCAACTCTGACTCCATGATCTCAGCAAGATTAATACAGCTCTTCCCTGGGAAACGTCCGGTTCCGCCGACGGTCGATGTTATTCAGGCTCAACGGGCAAAAGCAGACGTTGCTTTCCGTCAGCAGCCGGAAGTCGTCATCAATCATTATAAAGGCGGATCTGAGCATTGCCGGATGTTGGAACGTGTCACGGATGTGATCCTGGAATGCCGGATCGAGCGGGCACATCTGGTAGGCAGGGGTACCATCGGGACGGATGATTTTCCGGTACTTCGACGGCTCATCAGGCGTCCACCCCCTGGCTGATGGTAGCCTGAGCGAGAATGCCAAGACGCGCGGCATCGACCTTGTACATCTTGCGGAAGGCGGCGAACCGGTCTCCCAGTATTTGGGCCTTGTCTTCGGGAGGGTTCCCCTCGGGCAACAGCGTCATTATGCAGGCGTTGTCGGTGCAGAAGCATTGTTTAGCAACGCTTCCGCATCGGCTGCCAGGCCTCGCTCACGACCGGGAAGCAGCGGTAAAACATGCATAGTTGTGAGGGGCGGTATCATCTTTATCTCCATGCCGAACAAGAGAGTTACCTTTGGTTGTCCGCCCTGCGGTCAACCATAAGGTGAACTCATTTGTTGGCATATTAACCTTCTTCATTCATCCAATGCTTGAATAGTCTTCCCCTCAATCAAAAATCATCACTGACCCATATTTGCGGGCATATGAATGTAAAGTTTCAGCGACCTTTCCAGTCAAGGATCTGCCCCTCCTCCAGCAGGATCTGCCGCAGTTTAGCGTAATCGACTTGCTGAACAGCAGTCCTATCATCGAGCGCCAGCACTGCCGCAGTGCCCGCCGACTGTCCCAGAATCATGAATACCGGTTCCATCCGGATCGATCCATATGCAACATGCGAGGCCGAAAGGCAGACTGGAACAAGCAGATTGGTGCATTCTTCTTTATTGGGAACGATCGAACGGTAGGAAACAGGGTAGGGCTTCGGACAGCTGTGTCCAAACCCTCCCTCGTTCCACATGGTTTGTTCACCGTCTTCTTTCACGACCACACGCTGGCAGAAGTGCGAGTCCATGGGGTATGAAGCGAGTCCAACGGAGTCCATCGCTGTTTTTTCGATTCACAATTCGCCTGGGTCATCACATAGGAGGAGACCATGCGGCGACCTTCCCGCACATAAAGCTGATGCGGCCAGAATCTCGTATTTTTAAAACTCGTCCGGCTCTAGACC
>CAYYVQ010000121.1:0-2739 GCA_964475205.1 uncultured Victivallales bacterium
CTATTGCCGCAAAATCCGGTTGGATTGTTTCTAACACATACTCGATGAGGCAGTTATAGCAGTCGTTTTCGTTGTGCTCAAGTATATGATCTGGTGGTTTCTGGGTTTTGGCGGCTGATCCTGGTGTTTTTCCGTAGTTTTGCGGTATTTTCTGTTTGTGTTGCGCCGCTAAATGATTAAGTATATGTCATAAATGATGTAGAGAGCATATACTTGAGCAACGCAAAGGGGGGCACGATGAGCCGAGAGTCAAGAGCACAGATCGAGAAGGCCCGGCAGGCATTTCGAAGAGAGATGATCCTGACACTGGCGGAGGTGGCGGATCTAATACACAGCAGCATCTATACGGCCCGAAGACGCTTGAAGGAATGGCAGGCACTGACCAGCTATAACAAGAACGGTCGCTACTATGCCCTGCCGGATGTGCCCACGTTCGATGCAAACGGGTTGTGGCAACGCAGCGGTGTGTACTTCTCGCGATACGGCAACCTGAAACAGACGGTCGTTGAACTGGTTCGTCGCTCGCCCGCAGGGCTTGATACCGGAGCTCTGCGTTCCCTGCTTGGGCTCAACCCCCGTTCGTTTCTCTCCGCGTTTGCCAAACACCCTCAGATGAAGCGCGAAAAGACGCGGGGACGATTCGTTTACTACGGCTCAGACCCAGCCCTTTACGACAAGCAACGGCAACGCCGCTTGGCGATGAATACAAAGGGGCGGCAGCCAACGCCATCCGAAGCGGTTGTGATCCTGGTGGAAAAGATCAAGCATCCGTCCCTGAGCGCTGAGGCGCTCTCGCGGCGACTGCGAAAGCAGAACCTGTCCGTGACCACGGAAATCATTCAGAACCTGTTTATCCGTCATGATCTGACGCTAAAAAAAACTCCACATTCGACCTGATCCGCTGTCTGTCGGGCTATCTGGATCTGCTCCTCAACGGGGTCTCCATGCCTCGCCTCTTTTCACGTCCACCGTCCGTGGATTTTCGATCATCGCTCACGCATTGCCCCGACTGCGGGAGCAAACTGAAAGTTCACAAAACACGGCAGCGGACGGTCAGCACACTACACGTTGGCCGGTTCCATGCGAAGGAAACGCTTTTGATCTGCAATCCATGCTCTCGCACCTATCGGTCCGAGGAACTGTGCGCCCTGGTGCCGCCAGGCGCGAACTTCGGTTACGACGTGATGGTCTATGCCGGAAACGCTCTCTTCCTTCGCTACCGCAACGAGGAAGACGTGGTGGCCGAGCTGGCGGCAAGGAATGTTCGAATCAGTCCACGGGAAGTCTCGTTGCTGGGGATGAAATTCATCACATACCTGAGTATGGCTCATCAGCAGCGTGATCCCGAGATCACGGCGGACATGCAGAGTCGCGGTGGATATATCTGCCACCTGGACGCCACCTGCGAAGGAGGCAATCCGCTGTTGATGAGTTCGATCGATTCACTTTCGAGCATCGTGCTTGGCAATGCGAAGCTGCCCGCCGAGGATGCTGAACATATCGCGCCTTTCCTGAAGCGTATTAAAAAGACCTACGGCACACCTCTGGCGCTGGTTCATGACATGGGCAAGGGCATCCTCAAGGCTGTCGCTACCGTTTTCCCAAAAGCGCCGGACTTCATCTGCCATTTCCATTTCCTGCGCGACATAGGCAAGGACCTCCTTGACCCTGACTACGACATTATCCGCAAGCAACTCAAAAAACATGGCATCAGCGGAAAGTTGCTGAACAGGGCAAAACAGCTCAAAGCCATTATCGGCCAGAACCCCGAGTTGATCCAGGCGCTCGAAACCGCTATTGAGGATGAAGCTCTGCCGAGCGATTCCCGTCAGTTCATTCCCGTCGTCAGCGCCTACACGCTGATCCAATGGGTATTACAGGGGAAATCCGAGGGGCACGGATACGGCTTCCCTTTTGATTATCCGCTTCTGAGCTTTGCAAAAAGAATCCGACACCTCCACGCCGATCTCGAAAAACTCCAGCCTCGACACCTGCGCGGCCAATGGCAGGACAACGCGCCGTATTTTAAGCTCTATCACGACTTGAAGAGAATCATGAAGGATAAGAGGCTTTGGAACGCGGTCGAGCAGATTGAAAAGAAAATCATCGTCTTTGAGAAGCTGAGGAAAGCGATGCGCATCGCGCCGACCTCGGGCCGGGCCGGGCTCAATGACGAGGGTCAGAAGGGCCATATCCGCACCATCGAAAAAAGTGTGACGAAGTTCCGGACCTGGTTGACCGGCCGCAAGAACTATCCGCAAGATCCCGTTGCCCAGAAAATGATCGAGCAAATTGATCAATACTGGGAGAAACTCTTTGCCGATCCCATTCTTGTCCAGACGCCCACCGGTCCCGTGCTGATTCAGCCCCAGCGCACCAACAACATCCTCGAACAGTTCTTTCGCAGCCTCAAGCGTGCTCATCGCCGTCGAACCGGAAACGCATCCTCACGCCGCATGCTGCGCACAATCCTGGCAGAAACGCCACTGGTCAGGAACCTGGAGAATCCGGACTACATGAAGCTTCTGCTCAATGGAAGGGCATCCCTCGAAGCTGTCTTCGCGGAGATAGACATCAACACGTTTCGTGCCACATTCCAGGAAGCTCGAAACTCTCCCGCGAAAATCCCCGCCAAACTCAAGTCGCTGGCCAAGATGAGTGACTTCCCAGAAAAGCTTGTCAATATGGTCGAAAAAACGGCAGCATGACTTCAAATCCAACCGGATTTTGCGGCAATAG
>CAYYVQ010000122.1:0-2632 GCA_964475205.1 uncultured Victivallales bacterium
TGCGGGAACAACATACCGTCGACAGCAAAGAAACGGCAGAAGTTGTGCCTGCATCCTGGAGGCAAGGAGTACACGCGGAAGGGAAACTTTTCCCGCAGGATGCGGGAACAACATACCGTCGACAGCAAAGAAACGGCAGAAAGTCGTGCCTGCATCCTGCAGGCAACTGGGGTTTGGACATTTCTCGCTGAGTTTTTGTATTCCTGAAAAAAAAATGAATTAGAGCTGGACTCACGAAAATGGCCGTTGTATAATACGGCCATGCATGCTCCAATACACATTCAAGGCAGAACCCTGACCCCGGCTAATCTTGCGCAGATTCGGGACCTGATCCGGGCGCATCCTGATTGGCATCGCACACGACTGTCCCGCGAACTTTGCCGGCTCTGGAGCTGGCGGACACCAACCGGCCAGATCAAGGATATGGCCTGCCGGACGATGCTGTTGAAGCTGCACCGCAGGGGCATGATTGAACTGCCGCCGCGACAGGGCCCGAGCGTCAACCATTGTCGCGGCAAGTCCTTTCAACCGGTTCTTCACGACAATTCTCCAATCCAATGTTCTCTTTCTGATCTCGGCGGAGTCAGCTTGTCGACTGTGGATGCCGGCGAGAAACAACAGCTCTGGCGCACTCTCCTGCATTGCTATCATTATCTCGGATTTTCTACGCGAGTAGGTAAAAACATCTGCTATCTGGCAACCGATACCAGTGAACGTCCGGTCGGCGCGATGCTGTTTGGAGCTGCCGCCTGGAAGGTTGCCGGACGGGATCGCTTTATCGGATGGGACGCTCAGCAGCGGAGCCGTAATCTCGATCTTGTTGTCAACAACATGCGTTTCCTCATACCTCCCTGGGTCCGTGTCCCTCACCTTGCCAGCCATCTTCTCGCTCTGGCCGCCAAACGCCTGGCTGGCGATTGGCAGTATAAGTACGGCCATCCAGTAGTGCTGCTCGAAACATTTGTGGAAAAAGACCGTTTTTGCGGCACCTGCTACCGGGCCGCGAATTGGATTCATGTCGGCGAAACTGCGGGCCGTACGCGCAGTGACGTACGGCATGAAATAGAGGCTCCAGTTAAATCGGTCTACGTCTATCCGCTGCGCCGTGATTTCAGGCGCATTCTCAACAGAATGAATAAGGAGTAAACCGCCATGTTCCTCGTTGATTCTTTTCTTGATTTTTGTAACGAATGGGAGTCTGTATTCAGTCAGAAGAGAACGGTCGGGCGGGCGACCTCTCTGGCTCTTGCCGGGATGCTCTGCCTCGGACGAAAATGGCTTACCCGCCTGCGTTGTGTACAAGGCGCAGAGCAGTCCGACTGGAGTGCGGACTACAAGCTGTTTTCCAGAGCGGAATGGCAAACGCAGGATCTATTCGATCCAGCCATCCGCGAGTCGCTTCGCTACTTCGGGGACGGCCCCATCAGGATCGCTGGTGATGAGACTAGAACCCGCCGCGGCGGGCGTAAAGTCAAACGGAGCCGCTGGACCCGCGATCCCATGTCGCCGCCGTTTCATGTCAACTTTATCAAGGGCATAAGGTGGACCCAGCTTTCGGCTCTTCTGCCTCTGCATCGCACCCATGACGTTTCCGCGTGCAGCATACCATTGTCCTTCGAACCGGTTGACCTGCCGGCGAAACCCGGACGCAAGGCAGCCGCCGAGCAGAAAGCGGAATATGAACGGGCGAAAAAGCAAAACAATATGTGTCTGAAAACTATTGAACAGCTTTGCGATCTCCGTACCAGATATGACTTGGCCGGTGCCGCTGACAAGCACATGCTTGTCGCTCTGGACGGCAGCTTCTGCAACCGCGTGATGTTCCGGGCCAAGCTCGACCGCACCACCCTGATCGTCCGTTGCCGAAAGGATGCGAAACTGTGCTTCGAGAATCATGATCCCGATCATCCCAAAAAGGTCTACAGCGACGAAAAGTTCACTCCGGAACAGGTCCGCACCGACACGAGTATACCCTGGCGCAAAACCAGAGTCTATTTCGGCGGGAAATACAGAGATATAAAGTATAAAGAGGTCAGACATGTACTATGGCAGCGCGGCGCCAAGCGCAGACATCTCCGCCTGCTGGTCATTGCACCGACGCCGTACAAACTTTCTCCCGGCATGCCCAGATACTATCGGCAACCTTCCTACCTGCTGGTCACCAACCACGAATGCGCGTCCCGGGACCTGATCCAGTGCTACCTGGACAGATGGCAAATCGAAGTCAACCACAGAGATGAAAAACAGCACATCGGGATAACCGACGCCCAGGTCTGGAACGACAACTCTGTAGATCGTCTTCCGGCCTTTATGGTCTGCTGCTATTCATTCCTGATGCTGGCTGCGCTCAGAGCATTCGGTCCGTATCGAACGCAGGATTATCTACAACCGCCAAAGTGGCAGAGCAAACGACGCAGGCGCCCCTCGTGCATCGACCTGATAGCGAAGCTCAGAGAAGAAGTCCACAAAAACCATCAGATCCGGGATCGGGTTGATTTTAATATTGATCTGATTCATATTCTTCTTCGGGCAGCGTAAAACGGCTCGATTTTTTCCGCGGAATATGTCCAAACCCCAGGCCGGAGCATCCTGCTCCGGTGCCGGTAAGTTTCTTCCCCATTGGACCCGTAAG
>CAYYVQ010000123.1:0-2612 GCA_964475205.1 uncultured Victivallales bacterium
AAACACTTTTTATCGAAAAAAGTTGAAATCACCTCTGAAGTGCGAAACTCGGGCTAGAAAGGCCCACCGTGTCGCAGTTCTGGACCGAATATGTGATCAAAAAGCAGACAATCCCAAAGATAGCCGACAATTTCTCACGCAGGCCCGGTTGGAGCGAAAGTACGCTGAAAAACCGTAAACAAACGATAGAAACGCGCATTCTAATAAAGTTCAATGTAAAGATAAACTTGCGGCGATTCAGGAGTGCCCTCAGAGACAAGAAGGGTCAAATCATTTCGGAGGATCCCTCTGTATTGGATGCTACACGTAGAGACAGTGCTTTCGGCGATTGACTTGCCCGAAGTTGCCCTTTGTCTTACCCTTTTCCATTCCTTGTAAGTGCTTTAGCTCCAATTAATTCAAGTGACACCTGTCGCAATATGTGCCCTTTCTGTCTATGGCCAAAGAGACGGCATGGATTGGCCAGGCCAGAAAGGATCGAAATGAAAACAGAAGAACGTTTAGCTAAGTTACTTAACGCACCACCGGAAACCGTACGAGCCATTGACGAGATGCTTTCTGGAAAAGCGTATCCAGAGGAACATTCCTTGCGCCTGCTCAAGATGTCCGAGGCGGCTCGTCGACTTAATGTATCTCGACAGACGATCTGGCGTCTTTGCCACGAGGGGCGATTGCGGACTGTAGAGATACGCAATGGACGAAGGGCTATACCAGAGAACGAACTCCTCAGGTTCGTGGGGGTGGGCAAATGAAGACTATCTCTAGAGCAGAATGGGATTCATCCAAAAGGAGATCGGGGGAAAAAAGCATAAATGTGGAAACTCTAGCGGCTGCAGGAGCGTCTCGGGGTCTGCATATTAATGAAGCCCGTGAGCGAATATTACAGTTTCGTCCTGAAGTCCCTCCTGAAGAAGCAGACTATGAGTTGCACAAGGCTTATGGAGGCTCGCAAGGCCAAAACGAATGCGACAAACGAAAAATTACTAGTCCGCAAAACGGCAAGAACGGAGGAAGACCGCCGGCGCCCAGCCCTGCAGACGTGGCCAATCTCTTTGCCGATGAACGTCTCAGAGACAAAGAGGGCAAGCTGACGCTCCGATACTGGCGTGGGCAATGGTATCGGTATAAAGAAGGTCGTGGCTGGTGTGGGAGTTCAGAAGATGATGTTAAGTCGCGAGTAATGACGTTTCTACGAAATAAACACGAGTTGAAGGACCATGCTAAAAGACATTATAGACAACATATTATGGCGAATCTGCACGCTCTTGACTTGTGCGGTGTTGAAGAAACGGTCGAAATGCCATGTTTTCTTGACAATGGAAAGATGGCAAGAAGTCACGTTGCCTTCTCTAATGGCCTGATTGTAGACCTATTGAGTTACGCCCGGCAACTTGCGGAGAAGAAAACTCCAAGCAATTGCACGCAGCGAACCACTCCCGATTTCTTCTCAACTGATTCTGTATCATACCCTTGGGAACCTGATGCATCCGCACGTCTATTCCATCGGTATCTTGAACGTGTACAGCCAGATCCGCAACAACGCAGTTGTCTCCAGAGAATGCTGGGAGTCCTGATGATTGACATGACTCGATTTGAGGTCTTCTGGCAACTGTACGGCAACGGGGCAAATGGCAAGACAGTTTTACTCGACATTATTAAAGAACTGGTTGGAAGACGGAATATTTCTTATGTAGCCTTGTCGGACCTTTTTGAGCGGTTCCAAGAATGGCCACTTGCCACCGCGAAAGTCAATATCTGTGGGGAGCTTCCCACGGACATGGGGCGCGCCCACTTTCATAGGATAGAGGGCCGTTTTAAAGATTTAGTTTCGGGCGGGGAAATTGAAGTTGAAAAAAAAGGCGCGGATAAGTACAATGCAAAATGCCGAGCCCGTTTTGTCATGGCAACCAACTCACTACCAACTTTCTTTGATAAGTCCGATGCGATATGGCGAAGGCTTCGCATTATTCCGTTCCCTGTGGAAATTCCCGAGCACGAGCGGGATCCGGAGCTTGCGCAAAAGATCATTTCAAGCGAGCTTCCAGGCGTGATGGCTTGGGCTCTGGATGGACTGGCAGAAGTTATCAATGCTAACCGGGTTGCAGATTGCCCAGAGGGGGAGCGAATCAAACGTAAACACCGTTTTTCATGCGATCAAGAACGTCAATTTCTTACTACGTTGTACGTCAAAGACAAACACAATCGAATCAAAGCCAAGCCTCTTTACGACCGATATCGTGGATGGATGCAAGATAACGGTCATCGACCATGCGTAGTCGGGAAGTTTTATGACCGTGTTGAACAGGTTTTCCCGGGCGCTAACTACAAGGTGTTCCGGATTGATGGAAAGCAGATCAGGGGATTTGAAGGTATAAAAGAAGCAAATGTTACAGATGTTACAGGTTGCTAAGTCGGTATCTTGAAAACCTAAATTTTTGGTTTCTTATGGAGCTATTATAAGACCTGTAACATCTGTAACAAGATGGTGTGAGCTATGAACGACGCTGAAATGGAAGCTTATGTCAAAGATGAAAGAGAGCAACTGCGGATGCGGGGCTTGCCGCGTGGTGGCAAGCCTCTAAAAAACCGCAGGCATGAGCTTTTTGCGCAAT
>CAYYVQ010000124.1:0-2533 GCA_964475205.1 uncultured Victivallales bacterium
ATTTTGGCTTTCTCTTTTTTATCAGACCCAGATGATATCCCGGATAGCATTCTTCAATAAAATGCTGCAACGGACGCGGCTGGGATTGAAGCAGAGGTTTCTTTGTCATGAAGTACTTGTGCAGGGAAAAGCTGTCCAGTGGATAATGGTGCGCGGCAATCCATTTCAGAATCCCGGGTTCACTGGCCGGGTTCACAAAGAAACGGGACAGGCTGCCTGGTTTATCCCCATAGTGTTCCTCGTATTGTTTCTCGGCCGTTGTCAGATCAAGCGACAAAAGGACTGCCGGCGCTCCGCCGACCTTGGTGTAGCTCTTTTCGGCTCCCTCAACGACCATGCGCAATGTTCTCTTGTAGAATGGGACATGCCGGGGGTTGACGGTAATCAGGAAGTCCGTGCCTCCAAGTAGCCGCGAAGCGGTTAGATAAGCCAACTTGAACATATGCTTCATAATTTCTGCGCCATGCCTCAAGTTCTTTTCTTTGCAGGCCAGACTCTTGATTTCGCAGGGTTTCCTGTCTCTCTTGCGCAGGCTGTTGATCTCTGTAGAGTAAAGATCCTCTGCCGGCAGGCCAAGCGGCGAGTCTGGAACCAGGGTGAGAGTTGCAACAGGATTACCATTGTCTTGTGCAAGCAGTGTAGTTGTGTCAGGAAGGGCGTCGCTCAGGCCATACCACAGTTCATCGGGTTGTGTTTTTGCGTATCCCTTCTCAGCGTAAACATCGTAGACCAGTTTCCATGCCTGTATGCGATCCTCTATCGATGATGCCACGCGGATAGTATAACGGTTGTTTGATCCGAAATGATATACGCCGTCCTCATCTATGGCCGGGATACTGTTGTTGTTTTTCACGGCTCGCTTTGATGCCAGCGCCAGTCGAATTCTGGCTGCCAGGCTGAAGATACAGGCTGTGGGCGATCCGGACATTTGTTCGGGTCGCTGGTCACATCCCTTGCAGTTACGACGTGGACGGTATGTTTCTTTGGCGGCCATAAGCTCGTCGATACTTTGATCCAGGATGTTACCCATGGCGTTTGTGACAGCCTGATCGTTGCAGCAGATTGATGATCCATCTGCGGCGATGAACAGGTTTGCGTTCCAGAGACACGGGAAACGGAAAGCGCGAATCAGGTCAGCTATTTCGCCGATTCCTGACAGGAAACGCTCAAGCACAAGTTTCATTTTAACCGTGACGCCGTTTCTTGTCTGGCCATTGTACTTTCGGAAAAGGTCTTTGTACATGTCGGTGCCGCCAATCCAGTTTCGAACAGAACCTGACCTGTTGCTGGTCGACGGGAACATGACTAATTCTATTTCGTTAAGTCCGGCATTTGAAGCATGTGTGCTCAGAAAATCGATCGTACTGTCGAAATCTCTGCGCACGATATTGCGTTCAGGCGGTGAGATGTGGAACAGAAGTTTAGACAGATCTCCGGTCGCCGCAAGTTTCATTGCCTTTTGAATGCCGGGAACGACTTTTTCGAGGAGTTCCCGACCTCTTGACGCGTCGCCAACCATAACCTGTCCGTATGATTCAGCGTCAGGGGTGGGGAAGGAAACTATCAGGGATAGACCATTGCGGGCGATGTCATCGATTATCCCCGGTTTGCTTAGTCTTGCGCCATTACTCACAACCGAGACTTCAGGGGCAGGAACGGGAGCTTCCCATTCGCGAAGCATTTCGCCGAACATATTCATCCGTTCAGTAAATTCAGGGTGAAGAGTTGGTTCGCCGTCTCCTGCATTGGCGACGTATCGAACATATATGCCTGAGGCAGCCGCATCCTGTATCTTACTGATGATGGCATGGGTAATTGCCTGGGGCTGAAAAGCCTTAGGACCGCAATAGTTTTTCTTGTTAACAGAACAAAGCTGGCAGGAGTAATTACAGATACCATGTGCGAGACTGTTGTTTATTGATACAGGTCGTTTTGTTTTCATTTGCCATCCTCCTTACTTATCTATTCAAGCGAGGCAAGGAAAAGTGACATAAAATATCGCTACTCTCCCAATTTTCTGGAGAGGGGGAGATTAGAGTGTAAGAAATAGATGTACGAGTCAGTGATTGGAGCTTTTATGCCGGAGAAGTGTGATCAATGCAGGTTAGACATACGGCAAGATCGGCTGCCCAGTAAAGTCGTTGAGATGAAGTGACATGCACACTTGTAATAGGTTTTTATGAATAGATCAGGTGAAAGAGCGTTCTAACGAAGTCATTCCATGAAAAATTGCGTCTATTGCTGCCAGTTACCAGAAGGCGATTGCTGATGCGATTGTTCAAAGATATGAAAAAGCTCTTTCCTGTACGAATACTCCTGTGGTTGTCGGAGGGGGTTCTTGACGCTGAGCCTGGCCTTCCGTTTGCTGATCGACTACTCGCAAGCGCAGATCGATACCGGTCTTGGTCGGAAGAATCACGTCCATGCTGCAAATTGCGGCGATACGTTCAAGCAGTGGGCGCGGAGATGTGTCTATATCCAGCAATTCTAATTATGGCCATTTTGTCACTTCTGGCGTGGGCCAGGGTTCCGC
>CAYYVQ010000125.1:0-2485 GCA_964475205.1 uncultured Victivallales bacterium
GGTTAAAACCCGATCCTGGGTTAAACTACGTAAGCCCTCACGGGCTGAAAACATTTCTAAGCCACCCCTTCCGTCCACCCGCAAACACTCCGGCTGGACACCTTCTCCCGCATGCGGGACAAGGGGGAGGCGTGGGGTTAAACACTCCACTTGGTAAAGCAGAAAAAACAGCGGATGGGATTCGGTCCGCCGGAGAAGAAGAAATAAAGTGACGATTTGAACACTGTGTCTGCGGGGCGGGCGGTGATGTTATGCAATTGCGTGCTCGGCATCAGCACTACTACCACACAAACCTGAGCGGTGAGCGAGCTATACAATTGCCCCGGCCGGAAAAAAGCTTACGGCAGACTGACGCAGGACGCGAGACGGGCAGGATGCCCGGTGAAGCGGCCGGATAGCGGCAGGCTGCCGATCATAACCGCTCCCCTTGCCCCCCATGGATGGCCGGAGAGCATAGCCGTCAGGCCACCCCACGGGCACCGAGCTGGATGCGAGGTGTGAAACCGGGCGCAGTGGCAACCCCGCGACAGCGGACCGTAATTGTGGGCGCACGGAACTACCTTATTATCAAGCGGCGAAAGAGGAAAGGGGGTGCCCGAGCGGGGAAAGGGGATTCCTTAATGTTTCGCTTTTTGACGGCCGGGGACTACAATATCAGGCATGGTGTCCATGCCCTGACCGGCGCAGTGCCCGGCAGCTGCCGGGCCGGAGATGGGAATTTTAATTTTCCCCCATCAAGTGATACTCTCTGCTCTGTACCAACTGTGACGAAGCTGGATTTTGTTTATCTATCTTGCGTCATTCGATAGGCCGTCCAAACGAATCATATTTAATTTTCTGCGCGGGATTATTATTCGCATCAACAACCAGGGCCGGTAGCTTGTGAAGGTTTTGAGATTTGAAGAATGTTTCCTTGTTGCCCCATCATATCCGTAGTATTCATAAGCTGCCAGTTGGGGTTTGATGCACCTGACACATGGCTAAAATCCGCACATATCTTATCTGGCGAACCACTGGAAAGAAAATTCGCTTTCCAGGAATAAACTTGCCACGGCGCCGGTATTGACACAGGCGAAGTCTCTTTCGCTGCTGTGAGCACGGTTAATGCGCTCCTCTTACCCGGCGGAAACTGATATGCGGCTCGACTCCGAGAGCATTGCCGACTTTCCGCAGAAAAGACAAGCTCACGTTGCGATAACTGCCGGATTCGAGGCGGGCGATTGAAGGCTGTGATGTATGGATTTTTTTTGCCAGTTCTTCCTGTGTCAGTCCTGCCTTTTTCCGTAGTTCGATAATTCTGTTGGCAAGCTCGAACTCTTCCCGGAGGCTTTCGTATTCCTTCTTGATTTCAGGGTCCTTGAGCTCTTCTTTCAGAAGGTCTTGGAACTTTCTGCTTTTAACCATGACCATACTCCTTGATGTAATCTTTCATTATCCGTAACGCTTTTTCTATTTCGCGCGGACTGGTCTTTTGACTTTTTTTGACATATCCGGACGTTACGACATACAGTTTTTCCCCGTGATGAAAATAGAACAGCCTGCAAATATCAGACGCAAACTGTACCCGTAGTTCCTTGAGTTTCTCTGCCGATGCAAGCGTCTTTGAAAACGGTTCATACAGCGCGTAGCCGTGATTCTCAAGTAGCTCTATCGTCCAGTATATTTTCGCTCTCATCTTTTTGGGCCGGCTGAGTATAAATTCTTCCGCCTGTTCAAGGATTTCGACTACAAAAGGTTTTTTCATATCCGTAATATAACAATTTTGTTATAAGTTTTCAAGTAAATTTCGGTTGGGAGTACGATTTATTTACCCCTCGGGTGATATCGGGTATGGCACCGCTTCAAGTCCATCGGCACCAGCCGGGTATAAATCTGCGTGGTCTCAAGCTTCTTGTGCCCCAGCATCCGGGAGACATCCTGCACCGGGGCGCCGCAGCGGATAAGGTCGGTGGCGAAGGCATGACGCAGGTTGTGGGGGGCAAAGCCACGGCCAAAGCCGTATTTGCTGCGCAGCCGCCCGAACGCCTTGTTTATCGAGCGGGCATTCATCCGCTGGCCGCCACCTATCCACGAGACGAACAGCGCCTGCGGCCCTGAGCTGTTTCCGGCTCTCATCCAGATACAGCACAAAGAAGCGGTTTGCGCTCTGGTGGTCGAACGCCGAAAGGTCAGTGGTGGATATCATCACAATGGCCGGACCCTCGACCGTGTTTTCATACGCCTTGAACTCGCCGGTCTTGGCGTCGGTCTTGAGCCCGTGCAGGCAAAGCTTCTGCGACGAAAGAAGGGTGCGGATTGAGTACATGGCCTCCTGCATGCCTTCGTCTTCATCGATGGTCAGCAGTTTGTGCTTGAGAGCATCCTTTCCCTGATAAAACACGCTCTGCCCGGTAAGCCGGGTCATGCTCAGAAGCGATTCCTTCGGTGTAGAGGAGGCAACCATATCCTGCAGAAAGCTTTTACCCGCACCGCTGCGCGAGACGAT
>CAYYVQ010000126.1:0-2472 GCA_964475205.1 uncultured Victivallales bacterium
GACTCGGCAATTACCATTTTGAGCAGCCGCATGACAGCCGGGTGGTCTTCTATGAAATATCTGCTGACTTTGGGATTCTCCCGATCCGCAGCCATCGTGTATTGAGTAAGGTCGTTTGTGCCGATGCTGAGGAAATCTGAATGGCGGGCGATCTTTCCGGTGCATAGAGCGGCAGCAGGGGTTTCTATCATGGCTCCTATGAGAGGTCTTTTTTCCGGTTTCATTTCCGCGGCTACGGCCATAAGCGCCTCGCGAACTTCCTTGATATCTTCGGAAAGAGTCACCATAGGCACAAGGATACGGATGTCATGTTCATGTGAGATCCTGATGATGGCTCTGAGCTGAGTATTCAACAGCTCGGAATGATTCCTGAGTATCCGCACACCCTGCTCGCCCAGAAAGGGGTTCTGTTCCATTCCGGTGGTCAGGAAAGGAAGATTTTTATCGCCTCCGGCGTCAAGAAGCCTCAATGTCACCGGTTTGCCCTTCATCGGTTCAAGCGCTTGCCTGAGGCTGTCGGCTATTTGGTCTTCTGACGGCGGAGAGTTTCTAGAAAGAAAAAGATGTTCCATTCTATACAGTCCGATTCCGTCCGCTCCGTTTGCGAGGGCATGGAGGACGTCTTCTTTTGTTCCAACATTTGCCATAACTTTAATGACCTTCTTTCGGAAAAAAGCTGGTTCCTGTCTATGCGCACGAGCTGCGCGTTGTCCATCCCACCGGCTTTCAATGTTCTTGAACATCGTACCTTTTGTTTTCGGGTCGGGCCGCAATACGACTTTGCCGGCGTCTCCGTCCACATAAACGGTATCACCGGGTGAAACCCTGTCGGTGATATTCTCAACCTGGGCTACGCCCGGAATGCCCAGTTCCCGAGTCAGTATTGCGGCATGTGAAACTTTGCCCCCGTATTCCACAACCACTGCAGCAGTAGAAAGGCGTGAGAGAAAGACAGTGTCCGACGGCAGGAGCCTGCGAGCCACAAGAACGCTTCCTGCGGGCATTTCTTCAAGGGTATGGGCGGATATTCCTTCGATCTCTCTCAGAAGGCGTTTTGCCAGGTCTGCTACATCTTCATGATTCTGTTTGCCTTGATCTGTTTCAGATTGTTTGATCCTGTTTCCCCAGCGAATAAGAACTTCTTTAACAATATATTCGGCGTTGGTCCGTTCTTCCTTCAGAGTGTTCCGGAAATCCTTAACCAATTCTTCATCGTCAAGCATCGCTTCCTGCACAAGCAGTATCTCCGCTGCACCATTTTCAATCTGCTCTTCTACTCGCTTTGCTTCCGCTCTAAGATCGCCCTGTACAGTCCCGATGGCATTCTCGATCCGCTGCCATTCTTTTTCGATTTCATCGGGCTGAACTCTATAGTACTCGTTTGTTCTTTGCAGAATGTCGTGGTAAATGTAGGCTCTGCCCATGCCGACCCCCGGAGAGATGGCCAGACCGTTTATTGTATCGTTATTATTTCTAAGTGGCACTACTGCAGATCCTTTGTTTATTTATCCGAAGTGAGCATATTGAAACATTTTACTGACAATTGAGGTCGAATCATATCAGCGCAAGCCTGAGATAAACGCTCCAAATGTCTTAATGGCTTCCGGGCTTAACCCCTTCTTCCAAGGTTGCCGCAACCAAGAGCATCAGGCGCCATCATTGTCCTGATTTTCGTCGAGGAAAAGAAGGTTTTTGAACCGCTTATTTTGAGAATGTGCGCGAATAGAATAAAAGAAGAGAGTAAGAAGGGGGAGGCGGATCATCCTCACAAACTGACGCACACATAAAACGACGCCATACCGGGCGTTTCAGGTTTCATTGCGAGCTTTTTGCAGGTATTTTTTCATGCATTCTTTGCACGTTTGTCCTTGTGCTCCGCTCCTTGTGAAACGCTGAAATTCAGTGAGCCAAGTCTTTCCTTTGTCAGGGCGTGTGCCTATGAAAGCCAGGAAACAGATAAATTTTTCCAGCGCAACTGAATTAATTGTATGCTCCATCTCGCACGCAATCGAGTCTGCCTCATCGTGGTCAATTGCGAGGACATTCTGGAGAAAATCCAGAATGATCAGATGCCGCAACAGGATTTCCCTGGCCTGTTTTTCACCCTTTTTTGTCAGGGTTACGGGCTCATATGGCTGATAGTTTATAAGCTCCTTGGAAGCCAGGCTCTGCAAGGCAGCCGTTACGGCCGACTTGGCAACTCCCAGCGTTGAGGAGATGTCGCTAACGCGCGCGAAACGTTTCTCCTTTTGAGACCTCAGCACGACCGCCAGGTAATCCTCAAGAGTGGCGCTAAGCTATTTGGTCATTCCATGCTTCCTTTGTATTTGACCCTCTTTCTTTTTTACTCACATGCTCATCCCAAGGCTGTGAAAAATGCTTTTTTAATAATAACCTGAATCCGGCAGTAGAAAACCACTAACCTGATCTATTCATAAAAATCTATTACGAGTGTGCATGTCACTTAATCTC
>CAYYVQ010000127.1:0-2381 GCA_964475205.1 uncultured Victivallales bacterium
CGTTGATTCCAATCTGCACTATTACGGCTACAGATATTACTCTCCAGAAATGGGGAGGTGGGTGAGCAGGGATCCGATTGAGGAAAAGGGAGGAATAAACCTCTACATTTTCACTCGAAATGCAAGCGTTGATACATATGATTTTCTTGGGTTCTACAGTGCAGGTGAAGCATCTCGAGATTGTAAGAGCATTATAGACTACACCCGGGATGATTCGGACACCGTTTTACGACGACCAGATCGGGCCATAACACCTGGAGAAGATCGAGCGTGCAAAGAAGCTATCGAGACCGCCAAGAAATCAGATATGGTCAAGAGACTGTGGGATCAATTCGATCCAGACAAAGGGTGTCCAAAGCCACGGATTAATTGCAAGTGCTGTATTTGGTTTGAAACACGAACTGAAGATAAGTTGCTAGTTTACGGCCCACTTGGTCAATTCTGGGGTTATCAGTACAGAATTGACATCTGTTGGAACAATCTGGCGTGGCGGACTAGTCCAGCAGATGAACTCAAATCAATGTTGGCAGAGGAATTAACTCATGCTCTCCAGTATTGCAAGAAGTATCCGGGTGGCTGTGAAGGCAGCCTAAAAAAGGAAATGGAAGGACGCTACTGTTCCGATGAGTGTGGTTCTGCAGATGAGTGTTTAGAAGCCGCGCTAAGCAGTAGTTGTGGTCGTGGATACTGTGATGGCTTCGGTGTAAGAACCGCTTACGCAAAAGTGATCATATGGTTTGAAGACAAGAAGAAGAACGAAGATAAGGTTGGGGGGTTGTGCCAGTTCTATGAGACTGAAGATTCAGAGTAGGTTCAGGCCGCCTATTTGTCTTTTCTTTCCACTAGAGACTAAACCCTAGTTCGGTGAACATGAAAATGCGATTGTATGAATATCCTTTGTTTCTATTTATAGTAGGCTTATGTTCGTGTATCTCTACCAACCCCGAGAACGGCGATACTGGACCGGCTGCCAAGTACATAAACCTTTCGCTGCCATCAGCAGGTGAGTCAATTCCGTTAGTTCTGCCATATTCCGACAGCGAGATTGTTGTCGTAAGATTGGTGACACTTTCGGGACACCGAGACATTCAGGTTCTTGCTGGTGACGGTTACAAGTGGAAAATCCTCGGTGAGAATGGTAATGGTATCACGGGGCGAGATTCTACCTTTCTTGTTGATGCAAGAACTGATTCGGCCGGGCGACCCTGGGTTCTTGCACACTACACGATGCCTGATACTGGTTTTCTGTACTGTTTTACAAATGAGCGTTGGAGTGTTGTTGGGCCTCAGAACGGTTACGAATTTAAAGAATGGTTTGGGTGCTACGGAATGGCTTTCACAGAAGACGGTAACCCTGTCTTACTTCTTAAAGATGTCATATCGAACGGTCCAAAGTTGGACAGAAGCATACGAATGCTTGTTCTTGATGGGGAGCAATGGCGAAGCGTCGATGAATGGCAGCAGCCTCCGGGTGGTATGTACGTGAACGCCAAGACATGCGCACATGAAAATGAAGAATGGGTTGTCTGTGCCTCCGGCACCGAATCTGAATCACGATTATATGCGTGGTGCTTGAGAGGTCCTTTTTCAAAGAAGTACTCAAACCCTGTTGAGTTGTGTAAAGTGCCGTATCAGCCATCACATTTCAATGTCAGATTGGCTCGTCCGAGCGAAATTATACTGCTTACCGGCCCTTTGAATGGTCAGTTGAACCTGGATAGTTTTGTTTTTGAGGATGAGGGAATCAGAAGGGTCGAACGAAAGAAGATTGATGGAGTTCCTTCTTTTGCAGAGGGATCAGCCGTCTATTCGATTGCACCAAAGGGAGCAATATACGGTCTCCAATATGACTCGTCTTTCTTGGGCAATGACGTAGTAGACATCTTCAGGTTGGTTGATGACA
This sequence comes from uncultured Victivallales bacterium, assembly GCA_964475205.1. GTDB lineage: Bacteria > Verrucomicrobiota > Kiritimatiellia > UBA8416 > CAYSRM01 > CAYSRM01. The sequence goes on from CAYYVQ010000127.1 coordinate 1,904, forward strand.
GCTGGCTACGCCTGAGGCGTCATGAATGTGAAATGCCAGGGCATATTGATGAAATTGCGTTTGCTTTCACTAATAATGAAGAACCAATCGTTACATGGAGTAAGAGCATAAGATGCGGCGAGCTTCATCTATTCAGAAGGCATCGGGGTCAGGCACCATCGGCGGCAGGATCAGACCGAGAAACGAGAAAATAGCTTTTGCTTTAATACGTTCATCCTGACCTACCGCCAACAACTACGGCAATATTGAATGCCGCCAAATTAAAACTTCAAAATCTTCAACAACTCCGGTAGAGTTTTGTCTGAAGATTTCATTGTAACCGGATACTGAAAAATGATTCATCTCAGAGCAAAGACCCGGCAATTGCCTGACACAGGCATGACGTTCCCCTTCCCCACAACTAATATACTTATGTACCTTTCAGGGCAAAACGAAACCCTGCCCTGGGACTTGAGTATGCCTACGACTCCGCTGACCT
>CAYYVQ010000128.1:0-2328 GCA_964475205.1 uncultured Victivallales bacterium
TATTTGTAATAATATACATCGCTTCCCGAATTTCAAGTGCCGTATATAGGTTGAAATGGCAGAAGAAAGCAAGCCTGATCTATTCATAAAAATCTATTACGAAGTTGATGAATAGATCAGGCTAAACCAATGAAGCGAGCAAATGCCAATGAACAATATTTCACAAGGCTTTCTTTACACCGACCAATACGAACTGACCATGGCCCAGCTATACTTCCGCGACGGGCTACACGAAACCCCCGCGCAGTTCGATCACTTTTTCCGCAATTACCCCGACTACGGCGCCCACCAGGCGGGATTCTGCATAAATGCCGGGATGGAATGGCTCCTGAAATGGATGGAAACAACGCGTGTAACCAGTCGGGATATAGAACATCTTAAAGGCCATAAGAGTCCGAACGGCGACAGGGTCTTTGCCGACGATTTTCTCAACTGGCTCGAGAAGAACGGCCATTTCAGCAAACTGTCCGTCGAAGCTATTCCGGAAGGCAGAGTCGCGCATCCCAATGAGCCCATGACAGTGGTCCACGGGCCTCTGGCTATGGCCCAGCTTCTGGAATCTGCGCTGCTGAACATGCTCAACTACCAGACCCTGGTCGCCACAAAGGCAGCGCGAATCCGTGCAAGCGGACGCGGCGGGCTCTTTGTGGATTTCGGTATGCGCCGCGCACAGGGTTTCGGCGCTAACGCAGCCGCGCGCGCTGCGCTGATAGGAGGCGCAGACTTTACATCCAACACCGGCATCTCTTTCGAACTTGGCTACCCTCCGAAAGGCACACACGCTCACAGTATGGTCCAGGCTTTCATAGCCCTGGGCGGCAGCGAACTTGAAGCCTTTCGCAAATACGCCGAAGTGTACCCGGATAATTGCATTCTCCTGGTCGATACCATCAACACGCTGGAAAGCGGAATACCAAACGCTATCAAAGTCTTTGAGAAACTAAAACAAAAAGGACACAAACCTGTGGGCGTCCGGCTCGATTCCGGCGACCTGGCCTATCTTGCAGTCCGATCCGCAAAGATGCTCAATGAAGCCGGATTCGAAGAATGTAAAATCGTGCTGTCCAACCAGCTTGACGAACTTGTTATCCAGCAGGTGATAAGCCAGATAGAACAGGAAGCCCCGCGCTCAGGCATGGATGCCACTGAGATAATAAAGCGTCTCACCTATGGAGTGGGCACGCATCTTGTCACATCTTCCGGAGCCCCGGCTTTGGACGGAGTCTATAAACTTGTAGGCATAAAAAAAGACAACCAGTGGATCCCGGCAATCAAACTTTCTGAAAACGTTTCCAAGATACCGAACCCCGGCCAGAAATCATTATGGCGTCTTTATGATGAAAGAAAAATGGCGACAGCGGATCTGCTTTGCCACAAAGAAGAGGCCCCGGACAATATGGATCCAATTATCCTCCGCCACCCGGTAAAAGAAGCCGCAAAACGGTCGCTTAATCGTAAAGAAATTTCAATGTCCGAACAGCTTCTCGAAACTGTTTACGACCAAGGGAAAATCACTGTCGACCTGCCCGACATTGAAAGAATTCGAAAAAGACGCGACCGCGACCTTGCCTGCCTCGACACCGGCGTTAAACGAATCGTCAACCCCCACATCTACCACGTCTCCCTCTCAGAAAAACTCTGGACAAAAAAACAACAACTCATCCAACAATCAAGAATCTGATGCTTAACACTTTGCCCTCGGGGGATGAATTGACATTTTTGAAGCTTTATATACTACCTTATCGCCGCGTTTAAGCTTTCTCACAATGTTACCTCGCTCCCGGCCTGAGAAATCCTGCCCGAGAAAGGCGGAAAGGGTCGGACCCGCAATTCGCATTCATCGTTAAGCTTCTGGATCAGCCGAAGTATTCTTGACTTCGATTCAACGGCATCAACTCCCCTGCCTTCCAGAACCTGGTACTTTCTTTCTTCGGTCGTCCAGAACAGGATCGGAGTATCTCTGCACTCTTTGTTTCGACGTATTTCGCGCATAAACTCGCCGGTCTGTTCGCCGGTCATCTCAGGATCAAGGATAATCGCGGCAATTTCCTCCTCGTCGTCACTATACTCTTTCTTCTTTTGCTCATAGTCACGCAGATAGTCAACCGCTTTATCATGATCCATGACAATATGCAGATTTTCCGCAAGCTGCAATTGCTGCCATGCTCGATGCAAAGCTTCCACAGCCTGCGCATTACCGTCAATTACCAGCACCGTTTTTTTGATATTTTCGTTTATGTCATATCCGGTCATTCTGTCTCCTTTTTGACTATTAGCCCTCATACAAGCGTGATTTTTTTTCAGAACAGGCGGATAAAAACTCGAAAT
>CAYYVQ010000129.1:0-2299 GCA_964475205.1 uncultured Victivallales bacterium
GCTGGAGAAGGCAAATCATTCATATTTGAGATTTGAGGTTTGACCCCGTGGCTTCCTCCCATGTGGAATCGTCAGCGCAAGGAAATCAGCATGGAGAAACTTTACAAGCGGCTACAGGAGCGTGCATTCTCACTGCTGACTCTTATGCTCTCCTCTATTCGTAAAGCAATCGCCTATCTCGATAAGGAACTACAACACATCGTCCGGCACTGCCTCAAATCGACACAGCCGTCCCGACCAACAACTCTCGAACTACTCAATCAAACTGGACAATTCAAAGTCGAGGTGCTTAAAATGACGCCAGCCTAAGTTAACACCTATGGTGCGAAGCGCGGCTTTTCAAGGTACGTGTCGAGGCATCTGGTTGGGCTTCCTCTCCCAGATTGTCAATGTGTTGTGATGGCTCACGTAGAGCATGAATTCTCCCGATGATGGGAAGATGTAGACATCATCATCGACGCAGGTCGCGTTTGCGATGGCCGTCGTAATGAAGGAAAGCACCTCCGGTCTCGAATCCAGGACGGCATAGCGACTCACGGGGCGCACCTCCCGATAAGCAATGAGGAAAGAAGCCGGACCCACGTCGGGAACCGCATCGACAGGGATGTCGCGCGGAGCAGAGCTTGGCGCAGGGTCGAGTCGGATGGTCCCTTCGGGTAGAGATTCCAGGACGAGGCCAGCTTGACCGACCTGTTCCTTCAGTTCAGTTTCGTGTATCGCTTTCATCTACTCAAGCCCAACGTTCAGAATGACCGTTTTCAGGAAGGCCGTCCGCGGCCTTTCTGAAATACGGGTCAATTCTCGGGTTGGACAGTCTTTTTTCTTGTTGATTTGACTTCGATCCGGCTGGACGTTCCTCCGCCATCGACGGACAAGACATTGCCAGTCTTGTCCATGTTGACGATTACGGCTTTGAATTTGGTTACGGTTCTTGTCGAAGTGCGAGCATCTTCTTCGGTAGTTTCAGTTTCGGATTTCGGCGAATGCCGGAATCCGACACGAAAATGCTCCTTCCGCTCCGCGTTGCAGTGATACGTAATGTCAGCAAAATCGAGATCGTCCACATCGAGATCCTTCTTCTGCTCCGCGATCGCTTCGCGGGCGAGTGCTATGATTCGATCCGTGTCTACTGTGAGCACCGGTTCTTCTGCGTGTGCGGTTGTCACCAGCCCCATGATAGCGAGTGCGATTATAAGTCTTGTCATATTCATCTCCTGTCCAACGTTGTGCGTCACGCGTTTCTGGAGGGCCGTCGGCGGCCTTTCAGAAATCGCGTGGACGCAGTTGTTCTGCCTCTCTCTTTCCTGACAATGGAAATCAGTTCATCTGTTGTCACTCGTGCTTTGATCGATGGTACATCCATGGGTGAGGAGTTACTTTGTTCGGGCGCCAAAGCGAAAGTTCTTCCGTCCTTTCGCCGGATCAGGACTTTGCCTGAAGTCTCAGCCTTATCCAATACGCTGGAGAGTTTCTGTCGAGCTTCAGAATATGAGTAAACTTGCATAATTTAAACCTCCAATACTTCAATATCAATTTTGTAGGCTGCGCGTTTGAGTGGCCCATCAAGGGTCAACAAAGCCGCAGAATGACGAGTCGCGCAGTCAAGAAAGTATGCGTCGTATGCGTACAAATTGTGTTCGTGGGCAATCGATACGGCGTTGTCCATGTCCACCCCGAGATACCGAATGGGAATGGATTGAAAGATGGTCAGGCCCCGTTTCGCCTCCTCGATATCGAGTCGATGCTGTTTCAGCATCGACGTGAATGCATTTCCGATCTCCCATGGGATCGACCCCGGTCCCACCAGGCTGTGTCCGGTGGTGATCTCGACAACACGATCCCGCTCCGGTTCATCCACAATCACGGCGAGAATCGCCGAAGCATCAATTACGATATCCATTCCATCTCCTTTTTCATATCATGGGACAATTGTACAAGAGTTGGTTTTAGTGTCAATCTGTTTCAGGCAGAACGTTAACATGAGTGTTTGAAAATTCGGCTGAATTTTCAATACACTCCATGTTTTGGTTCTGTTTCTCCGTGTATCTTCCTGTTATTCGTTTGTTTTCGCAAGTAGAGATTGCTTGCAGTGTCTCAATCTCAGACCGCAGGTGAAATTGCAAAATCCGTGATTTTTTGAATGACCAGAGTAGATTCCAAGGGGCACGTCGCGACGTCGTCTTGTTGACATCACGTGTCTCGCATTGAAATGTCGATTGTCGAGACGTGACCCCGCTCCGTTTGCATTTACGGGGCCAGATGATGAGGATGTGGAAGTTTACCGGGGACAGACGAATGA
>CAYYVQ010000130.1:0-2128 GCA_964475205.1 uncultured Victivallales bacterium
GCTGTTGGATATTGAGAATGCACTTGGAGATACGCTCGAATTGCTTAAGTTAGTGGCATTCAGCCATGCCCCCGTTCGCCCACCCGAAAGAACCGCGCCCTGCCTTCAATCCACCGTTTCTTCCCGGCAGGCAATTATATCCTCGACGGCCCCGACAATTGCTTCTGCGGATATTTCTTCATAATTCAGAAGCTCCTGTGGTTCGCCACTCCGGGGACGCCTGGCAACAGCAAGCGAACGCACCGGCAGCGAATACGGACCGAGCGCGGCTGAAACCGCCTCGCCTATTCCGCCCGAAGGATAATGATCCTCTACAGTGATAACCCCTCCGGTTTCCGCCGCTGCCTGCTTGAGCGTTCGGGCATCAAGCGGCTTGACACTGTAAAGATCTATGACCCTGATCGGTATTTTCTTTTGCTGCAACTGTTCAGCGGCGCTGAGAGCTTCGTGCAGTGTCACCCCCGCAGCGGCAACGGTCGCTTTGTCCTCGCGGCTCTGCCGGAGAACCTTGCAACCGCCTATCGGGAAGTCTTCGTCCGGGGAATATATAACCGGAGTCTTGCCGCGTGTGGTTCGAAGATAACTTATGCCGCTGTGTGCCGCCATCTGGTCAACGAGTTTTTCTGTCGACACCGCATCGCAGGGATAAAGAACAACACTGTCCTGCAGAGAACGGAACATGGCAAGATCCTCCAGCCCCATCTGGGATGGGCCGTCTTTGCCTATCGAAACTCCGGCGTGCGATCCGACAAACTTGATATTCGCCCCCGAATGCGGCGCCATCCTTATCTGGTCAAAGGCCCTGGTCATGAACGCGGCGAATGTGGAAACAAAAGGCAGCTTGCCCCTGCCGGAAAGCCCTATGGCGGCGCCAACCATGTTCTGCTCGGCAACATACATCTCAAAAAACCGGTCCGGGTATTCATCCCTGAAAAATTTTGACCCGGTCGAATTGCAAACCTCGCCGTCAAGGCTCACAATGTGAGGGTACTTGGGATATATACGCTTGAGCGCGTTGCCATAGGCGTTGCGCGTAGCCACTTCCTCGCCCTGCTCGTACAAAGGCGCTACGATGCCTTCTGATTCAGGCCTTTGAACTGCCGTTTCATCCGGCCGGCTGATCGCGCCTCGAACCTCCGTGTCTACGTCTCCAAGCCCCTGCAGAGCTTCGTTCAGCTTGTCTTCGCCGACAGCCTTGCCATGCCAGCCGTTCTTGTCCTCAAGGAAAGACACACCTTTCCCCTTAACCGTCTCGGCGATTATCATGCAGGGCTTTTCTTTCTGCTCCATCGCCCAGCTAAAGGCTTCGAGAACCTGCTCAATGGAATGCCCGTCGATAACCCGGGTATGCCAGCCGAAAGCTGATATCCTTTTTCTGTACGCCTCCGTATCCCGGCCGTACATGGTCTCCCCTCGCTGACCAAGCCGGTTAACGTCAATAACACCAACAAGATTATCCAGCCCGTAATGCGCACCCAGTTGAATGGTTTCCCATTGCGACCCTTCGGCCATCTCACTGTCGCCAAGCAGAACATAAGTCCGGTAAGGAAGTTTATCGAGGTACTTCGCGTTCAAGGCCATACCCGCGCCAACAGAAAGCCCCTGCCCCAGTGACCCGGTTGCCGCGTCAACATAAGGAAACGAACTGGTGGGATGCCCCTCAAGACGGCTGGTGAACTGCCGGTATGTCATCATCTCCTCCTCCGAGACCACTCCTGCCGCCGTCCACAATCCGTAATACAAAGGTGTCGCATGGCCTTTTGAAAAGATCAGCCGATCGTTGTTCTCATAGTCAGGATCCCCGGTATCATATCTAAAGAATCCGCCAAAAATCAGACCAACCATTAATTCCGTTGCCGATAAAGCCGAAGTCGGATGGCCCGACCCCGCCTCCGTTGACGAGCGCAGAATCAGATATCGTATATACCGCGCAATCTCCTCAAGCTGTCCAATATCCCCAGCCATAATTCCCTCCTGTTCAAAAATTGTTCTCCCCAAGCCCCTGCTGCCCTTTCGCGCCCTTTAGCGCATAAAGCTTACCACGGAGGCACTGAGACACGGAGAAGAGGTCCGCGCCTTCTCTCATGCTCTCATCTTCCTCTCACTACCACCGTCGTGTGAATTCGCG
>CAYYVQ010000131.1:0-2114 GCA_964475205.1 uncultured Victivallales bacterium
AGTTCCACTAAAGTAAAGCCCGTCTTCTTTAAAAGGCTCTGCTTCACCTCGCGGACCGAACCGTGCGTACGGTTTTCCCATACACGGCTCTCCCCCTGAAATTCACGGTGCGGCATTCGCAATTGTTCAGCGTAGATTGGGCGCATAGACAAGTCCTTTCCGGCAGAAGAAAGTGTTAGACCAACGGTTGTATCCGCGGGTCCTTTTGGTGCTGTGACGGCGACGCATGAAGATGCGTAGTTGTTCGCACACATAACAGTGCAGTTCCAGGAGTGACAGATAGCACTGGCCACTCCTGAAATACTGCGCCCAGCCACGGATGGAACGGTTGAGCATGGGGATGAGTTCTTCCAGAGTTTTGCCAAGGCATTCACCTTTGAGCTTCTCCTTAAGATTACGCCGAATGGCTTTACAGCTTTGTTTGCGCGGAATCCTCACCCGAACCAACTTGCCGCTCTTGGGTGAAACACCTTCTCGGAAGGTGAAACCGACAAAGTCAAAGCCTTCACGGATGTGGCCCATGTGGGTCTTGTCTGCGTTAAGTTCCAACCCCAAATCCTGAACCACCTCCTCAATCCAGCGCATTGAGGCTTCGGCATGCTTCTGACTACGGCAGAGAATCACCATGTCATCCGCATACCTGTAAAGATGCCCCATCCTCGAATCCCACCGGCTGTCCAGTTCATGCAGGTAGATATTGGAAAGCAAAGGAGACAGAACACCACCTTGCGGACTTCCTGTTTCCTTATGGCTCACCTGGCCATCTTCCAATACACCAGCTTTCAGCCAGCTTCGAATCAGGTACAGGACACGCTTGTCACTGACCCGATTCCGTACGTACTCCATCAGACGGTCATGAGGAATGGTGTCGAAATAGCTCTTGAGGTCCACATCCACAAACCACTTGTGCGTATTACTGACTTTATGCACTTGAGCAGCAGCTTGTGTACCCGAACGCTTCGGGCGGAATCCATAAGAACAGTCCAGAAAGTCCGCTTCGTACAGCGGCTCAATAACCAATTTCATCGCCGCCTGTACGATCCGATCCTTTACCGTCGGCACCCCGAGCGGCCGCTTTTCTTTCCGGCCAGGCTTCGCAATATACGCACGCCTGACTTCGGGAGCCCGGTACGTCCCAGACTTCAATTCCTCGGAAATTTCTCCGAGGAGGCGCTCAACGCCATACTCTTCCTCATACCACTTGATTGTATTGCCGTCGATGCCTGCACTCCCCCGGTTGGCCCTGACCCGCGACCACGCCATGAGAAGCACGTCGTTACGATGTACCTTGTCATACAATATCCCAAACCTGCGCGACGAACTCTGCTTGGCCGCACAGTAGAGTTTTCTCTGAAATGTACTGACCCATTGTTCCGGATCGGATTGAGCATTAAGCATTCATCCAGGCCTTCCATTCAGACAAAACGTTTCCAGGCTAATGGCCCTTTGTTCCGGCAAGGTTATGTTGTCCTTGCCATCAACACTACTACGGCCATCACCGACTCCCCGCATGGCTTCGCGCAGACTTTCAGCATTACGCCTTATATCTGCGCTTATCCACAGACGGTCTTGATTTCCCACCGGCAAGGCGACTCGTCGGCCTGCCGGCCTTGGTTTTGGTCAGCCGGACCCCATTAAACGTAAAACCGGCAATCTCTTTTCGGAACCAGACGGGTTCTCCCTAGCTTCCTGAAGTTCTTTCCCTGCATGCGGCCGCCTTTTACACCGGTTGACCGATCGGGTGCATCTGTCCATTTGCTTCCCCGACCGCTTCGGACTTCACCCGTCGAACGAGGGCTCGCCGATCAACAAACCTGACTCTGTCAGCAATACTTGTCAAGCCACCTTAACGATGCCTACAGCTGTTCAACTTTATAGTTTACCGCCTGCATGTTTGCCTCGCCGTTCCGACTGACTACGAGTCTTCTGCCGTGAACTCCCCTCCTAAGACCAAGAGGTTGCAGATTTCCCTTCTCGCGGCTTTTCCACGGCGCATCAGACACCATCTTGTTACCAAACTGGGCTGGCCGCTGGGCTACCTACGTGAAATGGACAATTCGTAGGGTGTGCTCCTTTCATCACACAAGTTATTCTTCAAGCCTTCTAGGCACACG
>CAYYVQ010000132.1:0-2112 GCA_964475205.1 uncultured Victivallales bacterium
GCTTCGCTCTAACAGCCTTTTTCACTCCGGCCAAACAGCTCAACACTAAACGTTGCTTCAAAGAATAACCGAAAGAGACAATACACATGGGATACGACGACCTTGAATTCAAAGTGCCGAAGCAATCCGCAGACTATGCGGAATGTTCCGCCTTCGTCACGACATCTATTGAAGAAATCATGCAAGCTGCGATCGATTCCGGAAGGAATCAGATCATTATCAATACCAACCTGAAACTCGGCCTCCCCATGGAAAATATCAACAAGATCGCAGGGCCAATGGTCGAGGCTTGGGCCTTTGAGGTCTTCCACGATGTAATGGAGGATAAGAATAACAAGTACCAACTCATCAATGTGGAGGCCCAGCAGCGCCTCCACATGGCCGACGTCATCCTTCAGTTCAAACGAAAGCGCAAGGTGGAATCTGGCGTTACTGCAGAGGTGGACGTCAAGGCCACCTCAGAGGATTTCGAATCCAGCGGGAAATCCCCAAACATCACGTCTTTCAAGCGCATAAGGTCGGCCTACGTTGAAGATCCTGACTATCTGTTCGTGATTCTTTCTCTAAAACACAGGGTATACTCAACAAAGAATGGCAATACGGGGCTGGTGGATGGGATAATGGAGGTCGTGGCGCACAACGCCTACGACTTGAAGCTCCTTTCCACCTCGGACATCAGCTATAATCCTGCGTTGGGCACAGGCCAGATACAGGTCAGGGATATTCACTATGTGACGTTGACGCAGCGTACAACATGGGAGTTCTGCCAACTACTCGACAAGAAGTACATCAACTCCCGCAATGGGTTTGAGCAGTGGCTAAAGCTCGCGACCAACAACGGTTGGATTAAGACGGATGAGTAATATTGATATCAGAACAGGGGATGCCCTGCATGAACTCCCCACAATCAAGAGTTCTTCTGTCGATGTGGTTGTTGCCGACCCGCCCTACAATTTGGGAAAGGATTATGGAAACAATCACGACATTAAGGGGTTTGATGAGTATTTGGACTTCTCGCGGGCATGGCTCACCGAGGCGCACCGCCTTCTAAAACCAACAGGAACACTTTATGTGTTCATGGGCTTCCGCTTCATCTCATACCTGTACGACATTCTTGATAGAGAACTTCAGATGTTCTTCAACAGTTGGATCGTGTGGCACTACACGCAAGGCATGGGCAAGACCAAGGGATTCTCGCCACGTCACGATGACATTTTGATGTTCACCAAAACGAAGAAACCCAAGTTCAACCTCGATAACGTCCGTGTCCCTCAGAAGTACTACCGAGACCGGAACAACATGCGGGGTGCTAATCCTGGTGATGTGTGGGAGTTCTCGCACGTTCACTACTGCAACGGGAACCGACAGAATCATCCTACTCAGAAACCGGAAGGACTTGTTGAACGGATGGTGCTTGCTTCATCGGATGAAGGCGATCTTGTTGTCGATCCATTCTCGGGGAGTGGAACAACGCTCCGCGTCTGCCAGCAGCTCGACCGCAAAGCGATTGGAATCGAGATCAATCCCAACTACGTAACGATGACCAAGGATCGACTTGGCGCGACGTTCACAGGGTTTGACAGTGTAGACCCGAGGATGTCTCGTGTCCCAAGAGACTTGCGTCGCACAGAAGTCCGTCAAGAGTACTTGGAGAACCACAGGAAGTGGTTTCTTTCGCATCATGAGAATGCAGTGGAGAAGTTTGAGGACGAAGTAGAATCCATGTACGGACTCCCGAATTCCGAACCATCGCGACAGATGATGCTCCTTGAAGAACGGGAGAAATACGAGCCCAACAAAGCCATCGACAGTGACGAGGAATAGCGCGCCGCTTCGCTCTGCGCCATTCCTCGCCCGTCATGGCCGACGTTCTCCAAACGAGATGATGAATTAAAGAAGGAATGGGAACCTATGGTTTCCGAATGGAGGGACGGCCTCCGTGACGTCCGCGGCCGTGACGGAGCACGGCCCTCCAGAAAAGCCTTTCCGAACCTCGGCCTTTTTGGTCTTGAGCAGCCACCTGACAACAGGTAGATTTCTGAAAAGACGGGAATCGGAGATCGGGATAGGGACGCCCATTTCTGAGCGCCCCTCCCACACCACCAATCATAC
>CAYYVQ010000133.1:0-2091 GCA_964475205.1 uncultured Victivallales bacterium
CTAGCGTGAGTTTATTTTACACTGACTTGAATGCGCTGAGAGGCTAAACCGCAACGGGTTGAGAGTCAACATGTTGCGGTATTTTTTTTGGCCTAACAATGCGTATACACTGAAAAAGAATGAAATAGTTGAAATTCGTGCTTGTATATATCCTGTAATAGTGCAATATATCGTCATTTAGAGGGGTCTACGCTGCTGGCGTATACACTGATAACAGGAGATGCATCATGGCTACTATTCAGTCGAAGAATTCCCGGGGACACAAGTATTGGTACATCGTTGAGTCCCGGCGTGTGAACGGAAAGCCCCGGCCCATTGTTTTGGAGTACCTGGGAAAGGCCGAGACTCTTCTGAAGAGATTGCAGCAGGGGATCGGAGAACGGCTGAAGGTCAAGTCGCACTCGCACGGAGCCGTGGCGGCTCTTCTTGTCGTTGCCCGCAAGCTTGATATTGTTGCCGTCATCAACCACTACATTCATTCTCGGCGATCCTACTGGCCCGACAAGCCCTTGCGCAACAATCTCACCGCCGGGACCACGTTGCTGTTGGCAGGGATCGGCCGGGTCTGCATGCCAACCAGCAAGCGCGGGTGGTGGACCTGGGCCCAGACGGCCTCGTTGGAATACCTGCTTCGCGTCAGCTTGTCCAAAGTAGACAGTCAGCACTTCTGGGATCTGATGGACTGTCTCCCGGAAGACGCCATTGAAAAGGTCGAACTTGATATCTTGCGAAACGTTCAACAGCATTACGGCCTTGGGGACGACACGTTGTTTTACGATACGACGAACTTCTACACATTCGTTGATACAACGAACACTCGCTGCGACATTGCCCAACGCCACAGAAACAAACAGAAACGCAATGACCTGAGACAGGTTGGGCTGGCCCTGGTGGTGACGCGCCAAGATTACATACCTCTTTTCCATCATACCTACAAAGGCAACATAAGTGACTCCAAGGTTTTTCAACAGGTCCTCGGCCGCATCAAGCGTCGCATGAAGGACCTGAACATGGATCTGGAGAAACACACACTGGTTTTTGACCGGGGATGCAACTCAAAGAAGAACCTGGCGCGTGTTGCCCGCTTGAAGCTCCACTATGTCGGCGCCCTTACTCCATCTCAACACATAGAGCTGATTCAAGACGCCGAGGCGGGGTTCAAACCGGCCACTGTTGGCGATAAGACGCTGTCGCTCTATCGCGATAAACGAACCATATGGGGAGAAGAAAGAACCGTGGTGGTCTTTATCAGCGAAAAACTCAAAGCCGGCCAATTGCGAGGGATCTATCAGGCATTGAAGAAGAAAAAGTCGGCCTTGAGCGAGCTACAGCGGAGCTTGGCCAGCCCCAGAGCAAAAAAGCGAACGCGCGAACAATTAGTCGAGAAAATAGACAACCTGCTTACAGGCCAGTTCATGGAAGACTTGATCAGCTATGAACTCACCGAATTGAATGAGGGCCATTTCTCCATGACATACAGGACCAACAAGAAAAAGATCGATGAGCTGGAGGACCGACTCGGCTTCCGTATCCTTATGACGGACCGTCATGAGTGGGAAAGCGAGGAAATCGTGACTGCGCTCCACGGACAGTCAACCGTCGAACAGGCATTCAAAAACATCAAGAATCCCTATCACTTGGCCGTCACTCCTGGATTCCACTGGACCGACCAGAAAATCAAGGTGCATTACTTCTCCTGTATCCTCGGCTACCTCCTGGCATCTCTAATATGGAGAGAGGCCCGCATCAAGGCCAACTTTACCGGTACGCTCGACACACTGCTCGGCACATTGAACAACATCAGGTTGTCGACATTGCTGGAAATGAGCGGCAAACGAGGCAAACCCCGGGCAACCCGACAGCTTGAAGAAATGACCGAGGATCAGATGCTTCTCGTGGACGCTCTGAATCTTGCGGATGTGCATAAGAAACCGCTCAAAATCAAGGGTGTCAGTGTATACAGCTAACTTGCAATGCAACCGGCTTTGCAGTAACCACTTAGAGCGCTTAGGCATCGTCCGCAAAATAAACTCACGCTAGAATATGGGGTCGTGTCAGAGTGCCTTTAAGCAGTAAGTTCCTCTTTCGAGG
>CAYYVQ010000134.1:0-2090 GCA_964475205.1 uncultured Victivallales bacterium
TAAAGTAAAGGTCTGACCCTGAGAAGACCGAAAATGAGACGATACCTGACAATCCTACTGCTCGCGGCAGCTTCTACGGCACTTGCCGGGCGACGCGCACACCTCGACTATGTAGCAGAGGTTAAGAATCCGCAGAAGCGCCTTCCTATTCTGTCGGAAGCGCGTCAACTCCTCCGTCAAGCGGGGGCGACAGAGACCAACCGAACGGAAACACTGGCTTTGTGCCTGAAACGGTGCGAGCAACTCCTTTGGGTCCGGCCGGATGATGTGTTCGCCGAGGCCCTCGTCATCTTCGCCGAAGCCACTTGGCTGAAGGGCCAACCGGAAAGAGCACTACAGGTGTTGGATGAGTACGACAAGATCCTGCGGATGTCCGGCCTTAGCACAGCCAAGAAAGGGACGCCCTATTCAGAACGTACGGATTACCAAGCAGCGGTTCTGCGTGGCCGGATACATGAGGAAAAGGGACGCACTGCTCTCCAAACGGGAGATCATGACACGGCAAGAGCCGCCCTGACGGAGTCGTGGCGATCCTTCGCCAGCGCTGCCGCGCTAGCGGGACGTGGCGTAGACTCTCCCGCGACCAGAAAGGCTAAGGAAGTAAAACGGCTGATTCCGATTACCTCCACGAACTCGCTCGAAATGCAGAAGGAGACCGCCAACAAGATGCCTGGACACATACCTTGAAAAGCCGCGCTTCGCGCAACTTTCCAAGGATGGTCAGGCACGACGTTGGTCTCGATAAGAAGATGAAACGAATCATAACGCTTATTACTTTGTTGCTTGTCCTTTCCGGGTGTAGGCGAAGCCTGCCGCCAGATCAAGCGGCTCTCTTCTTCAGTAAGCATCCGGACTTACGCAACTCATGGGAATTGCACAGCACTTCTGTCCACGAGCTTCGGCGTGAGATGTATCAACGGTATAGCAACGTTCTTGGAGTCGTTGACAATATTCGTAAAAAACACGAGGTTGACTCCAACCTTGCCGCATACCTCGATTGGTTGGAGAAAAGCACTAAATCCATCTGGGAAGAAGTCCGAGAAGAGCTTGACGAACTAGACGAGATAATTGGTGATAACGGTCATCTTTACTGGTACGATTCTGAATATGAACATGGACACGTCATCCTCAAGCATGGTGAAATAGTAAAGAGGATCCCCGCGATCACGATTTACAAAGATGAAGAATAGCAGGACACCAACCAAAACATGGAGTGTATTGAAAATTCCGGGAATTTTCAAACACTCATGTTAACGTTCGCCTAAGAGAAAGGATGACTGAAACATGCCCAACCTGATCGGCCCACTGCTTCCCCTCATCGGCATTCTAATCCTGCTGGCCATCGTGGTAGGTGTAATCAACATCCTCACCGCAGGCCGACGTGCACCAAAGAGCTATCCGTACGAAAGGGAGGACTCCCTCTTCTCGCCTGCCGAGCGTTCCTTCCTGGGCGTGCTTGAACAAGCCGCCGGACAGAACTTCCGCATCTTCGGCAAGGTCAGGCTTGCCGACGTGATTCGAGTTAAGCGTGGCATGAGCCGTGCGGCGTGGCAGTCGGCCTTCAATCAGATTCAGAGCAAGCACCTCGACTTTGTCGCATGCGACCCGAATGACCTGACCATACAGTTTGCCGTCGAACTGGACGACAAGAGCCATACGAAAGCAAATCGACAGACACGGGACGATTTCGTGAACCAGGCCCTCACAGCAGCGGGAGTCCCGCTTTTCCGGTTCCCGGCAAAGCGGGCCTACTCGGTGCAGGACATCCAGAGCCAGATCTTTCAGCAAGAGGAATGAGAAAGACGGAGAGGCGAACAATCGCCTGGACCATACCGCTTGCAGCCGCGCAGACGCGGCTGCAAGCGTCTGGTCAGGCGTGACGTGTTCTGTTTAAGAAGATTGATGAGATGGATGGTGGAAGAGAATCAGTGCATGTCAGCATTCCAGAATCCACATCGTGGCAAAAACTGAAATCCAAAGACGAATGATCTGCCTTCTCCAGCATCTTCGTTGAAAGCAACCAGGCACGACCACTGAAAGCTGAGATTGAAGACCGGAAGCAATCTCTCCTTGCGAAAACAAACGAATAA
>CAYYVQ010000135.1:0-1990 GCA_964475205.1 uncultured Victivallales bacterium
GTCTCATTCACGAAAAATCCGGGTCACCCCGGGGGCGGCGCTAATGGATGACCCCCAGCCTTTAAGGTTCTGGAGAGCTGATGAAGTCTATTCGCTCCGCAGAACCCCAAGGCTAAGATTGTTATTCACAGTCTGACCCCGATGCCTGACCCCGATGCCCCTCGCGTGACGCTTCAGTAGGCTCCATTTATATGAAATAAAAAATCAAAAAAATACAAATCAGGGTTGACGCCAATTACCGAAAGGTAGGGCTTGGTTCGGCGGTAGTCAGGCCTGGGCCGCAACCAGCGGACTGGCGTGTTTTATCCCGATGAGTCCATCGACGGACAGATCCTCGTCGACCTCAGGCCAGTGGAGCCCATAGCCGGACGGGGAAACCTCAACTCTTTCTCTCTGGCCTTGTGTCGCCCGGGCCAATCGCTGGGACTGCTGGGCCAGGTCGATCTCGTAGGATCTGCCGTCGACCACAAGATGCAAGACAGATCCCGATACCGTTACGTTACCTATGTCGTGTGCCTTATCCATTCTTCCTCTCCTGAAACTCGTTCCACTGACTGACGATGTAGTCAAAATGCTCAAAGATAATCCTGCGCGCGGCGCGCTTATCGGCGGGACTCATGCTGTAAGCATGCGCCTCGATTGCCTCGAAGGCATCGACGTCCAGCCAGTACTTTGCTTCGGCCTCGCCCTTCTTGCAGTGCACGTGAATTGGTTCATTCCGCTCATTGGCGTAGAAATAGAACCGCCACCCAAGAATCATCAATATCGTTGGCATATTCCCACTCCCATTGTTAAGAATCTACCACAGTGCGGATCAGATGTCACGTGCAGAAACCTGTATCACCTCCGCCGAACCACAATATCAGCCAGTTTTATTTCGTTAATACAACATTTGCGGTTGAGTCGTGTTTAGAAGTGTAGGAACGTCTGGTGGTAGTGTAAAGCTGTTTTCGGGCACAGTCTAATTGCTGGAGTTTTCAAGAGAATCTTTTGGGTAACCGCGAAATTAGCGAATTTCAGGGAAGTGGAATCCGGACTGAGTTCCTGGAGAATGAATGCATTTGTTTGAGAAAAGGTATGTCCCTTGGAAACAGGCGGTAAGCCACGCCCGGCGGCGTGTAAAGACGGAGACACCCGCAGAGGTTCTGGAGAGCCTGATGAAGTCTATTCGCTCCGCGGAACTTCAAGACTAAGATTGTTATTCACAGTCTGACCCCGATGCCCCACGAGAGAACGGCCAACTTGCGCAACCTCCAGACTGTGAGTCAGGCGCGTGTGGACGTGGTCATTCCTGCAGAATGGATGTACCTGGGTCTTCCGGCTGAGTCGCCTGAACCCCCCGGAGAATATGATGCGATCTACGTCGGATTCGTAAGGTGTCCGCGCATCGGTCTCCGACGACCGGCGCTGTGGCGCACCAAGACGCCGTGTCGAAAGCAACTGCGTCCAGTTCATTGCTCCTCCTGTTTGCAGGCCAACTACAGTATTAGACGGCTTTACTTCGTTAATACAACACTTCAAGTGTAGAAATGTTTGGTGGTGGTGTAAAGCTGTTTTCGGGCAGTTGGGATTGCGTCGACCCCGGGGAGTCGGGAGACGAACTTCTTAAACTCCGTTTTTGGCCCGGAAATCAGCCGCTAAGCTAAGTCTGAGGCCATTAATCTGCACTAACAGATTTACAAGCAAAGCCTTGCCGTGGCTAACCCGCAAGGCACACAATGTGGTTTTATTGATCTTGCCATAAATAAGTCCTTTCCGATTCTCTCCGGTTGAGATTACACGGGATTGAAGGCTGACGCAAGAGTGAGGGAACCGCTAATAACGCGAATTGAAGAGATAGAAGAAACCGCGAAACCAACCGCAGCCGGCGTACAAAAGATATGTCCCTTGGAAACATAAGCCTGATACTCCGGCCCGAAATAGGGCTTTGTTTGGAAATGTCGATTGTCGATTCCGCTGAAAAAGTCCGCGCGGTTTTTCCTTGTTCGAG
>CAYYVQ010000136.1:0-1987 GCA_964475205.1 uncultured Victivallales bacterium
CCTAACTTTCGCGGTTAAAAAAAACGTGGCTTGACGCCATTGTCTCGTAAATCACTGCTGCGTAATTACAAACAGCCAAAACACCGATTACGCGTCTCGTCGCCCTGAAGTTGTAAGTCATTAATTACGAACTACCTGATGTTTACGTGTCTGCGTGTAGTGCCAGTATGAATAATAATAATCTATTGACAGGATTCTCCCGTTGGTTCATCTTGCCTGCGTGAATTTATGATAGAGCAACGGAGGCAAAAGCATGTTTTTTCGGGAAAAGAAAACCAGCAAACATCCTGTTTTGCAACTGGTGGAGAACCAGCGCAACGCCAATGGCAAGGTGTCTCAGCGAATCGTGGTCTCGTTGGGCGGCTGTTGTGTTCCTGACGAATACCGCAAAGCCGTAGCCATTGAGGTGACCCATCGCATGGCCGGGTATCGACGAATTCTACCCATTGAGGATCCGATTGTGGCCGACTGGACAAAGCTGGTTCTGGAACGGATCAAGGAGGCGGGAAAACTACCTGAAGTGGAGTTCGGTGAGGTGAAACCGAAAGGACCGGAACCGGTTGAAAATGTCTGCATTGATTCGGTGGAGCATGAGGATGGCGTTGAGCTTGGGCCGTGCCTGGTTCTTCTGCAAGCGTGGGACGCATTGGATCTGGATGACTTCTTGAGCGCAAGAGGATTTTCGCCCGATCAGATTGCCACGGCAAAAGTCAGCGTGATAAACCGTCTCATTGATCCGTGCAGCGAGAACGAGCTGGTAAACTGGGTGGAGACAACGGCACTTGGCGATCTGCTAAACGTGCATACGGGAGCCTGGGGCAAGGATCGCTTCTATCGGGTCAGTGATAAGCTTCTCTCTGCCAGAAAAGGGTTGGAGAAGCACCTGCGCCAGAAGGAATGCAATTTATTCAACCTGGACAGGACTATCTTGCTCTACGACCTGACCAACAGCTACTTCGAGGGAGTTTCGCATGGAAACGAGCTGGCGAAGCGCAGCGTCAAATCCAAGGAAAAACGAAGCGACTGTCCTCTGATATCCGTTGGAGTCGTGCTTGATGCCGAAGGCTTCGTTATTACGCATAAGGTGTTTTCGGGGAACACGAGCGACTGCCGAACCTTGCTGGGCGCGGTGGCAGATCTGGAAAAACTTGCTGGCGGTAATTCGCGCCCGGTTGTTGTGGTCGATGGGGGAATGGCCAGCAAGAAGAATTTAGAATCTCTCCTGGCGAAAGGCTACGACTATGTCGTCAACGGGAAGCGTCAGAAGCGCGTCGAGTTTGCGGCCGATTTTCTAGACAGAAACGAGTTTATCCGCGTTGAAGGACGCCCGGAAAACAAATCAACACGTCCCGTCTTTGTGCGTAGGCTCAAGAGCGGGGCCGAAACCGTGGTGTTGTGCCGAAGCGATGGCCGGCGTGATAAAGAAGACGCCATTCAGGATGGTGCTCAGCGCAAGCTCATCGATGGCCTCGAAAAATTACAGGCGCGTATCCTTCGTGATGATCCCAAGCTCAAACTTGTTGAGGGTGCGGCCCTGGTCAACCGCGCCATTGGCAGGCTGACCTCGCGCACGACCAGAGCATCGAAGCTTTATGACATCGCTTATGACCATGAACGACGCGAACTCACCTGGAATCGGCGTGAAACAGAATGGGATCAGAACAGAAAGCTTCATGGTTGTTATCATCTGCGCAGTTCGATCGACATGTCCGATCAGGAACTTTGGAAGCTCTACATCACTCTAACGCGTGTTGAAGATGCCTTCCGGCACATGAAAAGCGATTTAGGGCTGCGGCCGTTTCACCATCAGGGCGCCCGGCGTTGTGGCGCGCATATCTGGATCACTATCCTTGCCTATCATTTACTGCGATGGACCGAATATTCGCTCAATCTAGCCGGATACAAATGCACATGGCGAACGCTCCGGCGCAGACTACAGACACACTGCTATGCCACGGTAATCGTGCCGACGGCTACCCAACGGGTT
>CAYYVQ010000137.1:0-1800 GCA_964475205.1 uncultured Victivallales bacterium
CCCACACTGCCAATACTCTGAACCGTTTCTGCTCGAAAAAGTGTGATCAATGCGGATTAAGGCAACACCACTCTATAGTCCGTACCCAGCATCCAGCATAATTGAACATTGACATTCTCAAGTTTTTATTATTAGAATTCGGCAACAAACAAAGCTTTAACCTGGGAGGTTCTTATGAAACTGACGTGTCGAGCGTGTGTGGTTACAATTTCTTTGCTTTGTCTGGGTGCATGGGCGAACGCGCAACAACAGGATGCTGCAGTTATACAGGAGATGATTGACTCTGCCGCCACCGGCGATGTTGTTTCGGTTCCGGCAGGCGTTTTCCAGGGAACTATTGCGCTGAAAGAAGGCGTAACACTTGTCGGAGAGGGACCCGACCGGACTATCATTGACGGAACAGGAAAGGACAGGGTCGTAACTGCCGCAAAGGACAGCGCGATAATCGGATGTGCCATCAGGAACGGTAAGAACGGAATCTGGTCTAAGGGCAAGTTTGCCGGAGTTTTCGAGTGCAGGATTACAGGCAGCAGCATCCACGGCATTGCCATACTCGGCGGTTCTGCCTTGATCGCCAACAACATTATTGAAGACACAAGCGGTATTTGCGGTATTGTTTCACTCAACGCCAATCCAATGATACGAGATAATCTTCTGAGGAATAATTCTATTGGGGTAATGGTTTATCCTAAGCATGTACCCACTGTGACAACCAACCTCTTTGTCGACAACAAGATCGGAATCAAGGTCGCCAGGGAAGCTGAGCTTATAAGCGAAGGAAATGTTTTTGATGGATCAGGAACGGCAATTGAAGGGCATAAACTAAGTGATTCCGACGAAGAACGCGATATTGACGTTGAAACCGAGTTCAAATTCCCGGGCGCTTCGGTTGACACGTACAGAACGCTGATGAATGACACTGCCGAGGTTCTTGCCATGGACCATCCCCTGGTGATTTATTACCTGCCGGAAAACGAGGTTTCGCGTTTCAATCTGGTAATGCTTTTCCCCTGGCCGGATTTCATGGTCGGCGCATCAGCAAAAGACACCGTAATAGAAGGTTATGACGCTTTCGACCTGGCCGGCAAGGCTGAATTGTCTGCCGCGTACATGAAGACAGGCGGACGTCCCGCAGTATCTGTTAAAAGCACAGGCGTTCAAGAAAAAGACATGGACAGATATGTTCTTGAAAGCTCTTACTACCATCCGGAGTCATACTACATGGATAATGAAGGCAAACTGCATTTTAATCGTCTTACAAGTCTCAGCCGGATTCACATCATTCCTCCGAAAGGCTACCTCCCAGTGAAATGCAATCATCCGGTTCGCACTGAGAGTATTGATGGGCAGTTGGTTCTCAAGATCGTTGATGTTGGCAACACAAGTATCGATCTGGTCATGGAGAGAAAACAGAACTGACAGCGCCAGCGTTACACTTTGTCGGAACAAGCGCGATCTGCACCACTGAAGCGTGCCTGTGTCTTCGACATGCTAATTAAACTCTACGACCGGCAATTCCCGATGCAATATGCGGGTTAAAAACTTTGCTCGACACTGCAAATACATAGCGCGCCTTCCAAACAACTTTCCACTCGCTTGACTTTTTTCATAAATAGATCAGGCTATTTTCCCTGCTTCTTTTCAACCTATAGTCGGCAGTTGAACTGCCGGAAAATGCGATAAGCCTTGCCGCTATTGACGAATCTGATGCCGGGGCCCGCACCCAATGGGTGCGAGACGTATTCGACGAGATCAAGAACCAGTGGGGATGGGCCGGTTTCGTCACCCGTGACTTGAAGC